>DASTCT010000194.1:0-2064 GCA_035710845.1 Candidatus Angelobacter sp. | reverse complement strand
GTAGATCATCCCGCTTCGCGTCTATTCCTGCCAACTTATCGCCCTATTAAGACTCGCTTTCGCTGCGGCTCGCTTACGCTTAACCTTGCTGACAAGAATAACTAGCCGGCTCATTATGCAATAGGCACGCGGTCAGGCATTTTCCGCTTACGCGGAACATAGCCCTCCCACTGCTTGTAGGCACACGGTTTCAGGTACTATTTCACTCCCCTTGCCGGGGTTCTTTTCACCTTTCCCTCACGGTACTGGTTCACTATCGGTCAGAAGCTAGTATTTAGCCTTACGGAATGGTCTCCGCAGATTCCCGCAGGGTTCCACGTGCCCCGCGGTACTCAGGTACCGGCTTCGAGTCCAGATCGTTTTCGTCTACGCGCCTATCACGCTCTACGGGACCTCTTCCCAGAGGGCTTCGACTAACGACTGGATTGGTAACTCTACTGTTGCCGGCCCTACAACCCCCACTGGACCGAAATCCATTGGGTTTGGGCTGTTGCGATTTCGCTCGCCACTACTTTCGCAATCGAGGTTTCTTTCTCTTCCTTCAGGTACTGAGATGGTTCACTTCCCTGAGTTCGCTCATATCTGACTATGAATTCATCAGACTGTATCCTGGTTTTACCAGGATGGGTTTCCCCATTCGGACATCCCCGGGTCAAAGCCTACTTGCGGCTCACCGAGGCTTATCGCAGCTTGCCACGTCCTTCATCGCCTGCTTCTGCCAAGGCATCCACCATGCGCCCTTAGTAACTTGACCATAAAATTAACTCGGAGCACTCAGATTTCAGCGCTCAGCATTCAGCTAAAACCTTGTGAGCTTTTGCTGTTGCTGATTGCCAATTGCTGACTGCCAAGAGCTTCTTTTATGACCTCATCCAGTCTGCTCATCACGACCAGCATCTCCGCTTGCATAGCGGAGGGTCATCCCAGCAGATTTTCTAAGGTACTCATAAGATTTACTCTTAGTTCGCCTTTGTAGTTACACAATCTATTCAGTTGTCAAATATCGTTTCTTGCTGCCGCCTGGGCGGCGTAAGTACAGTATTTAGTACTTAGCAGTTAGTATTTAGCTTCGCTATCGCGCTAAATACTGACTGCTAAAGACTAAGAAACTCTCGAAAAGCTCGAGCTTTGGGTAGCGAATTACCAAATACTAATTACTAACCGCTGGTGTTTTGGTGGAGCTGACCGGGCTCGAACCGGTGACCCCCTGCTTGCAAAGCAGGTGCTCTCCCAACTGAGCTACAGCCCCCGTGGAACCAGTAATTAGTATTTAGTGGTTAGTAATTAGCTAAACTCGTTCCTGCTTTTTCCCGACTTTGAGCCGGTTCGGCAGAACTCGCGAGACAAAGCTAAATACCAAATACTAACTACTGCTGTTAAGTGGTGGGCCTGGGTAGAATTGAACTACCGACCTCACCCTTATCAGGGGTGCGCTCTAGCCAACTGAGCTACAGGCCCTTTTATTAGAGGGTTCCGCAACGCTCCGCTGCTTCACCCTCGCCACGGCTCGCGCGCGACAGCGCTTGCCGCTGGCTCACCCGGGCCCGTGACCAGGCATTTCTAACCGCTATACCTCAATATTTTCGAGGAAGGCTGAACGTGCGCACCAGCTACGCCGGTGCTGACCATCGTTTTTGAAAACGAAGGAAAGAGATTCCGAGCAAGCTCCCTCAATTTCAGTTCAGGTAACTGAATTTGAGGGGTACATGGCAACGTCCTGCATTGAATCCCGCGAACGGGACCGCCGGTTAGGGCGTGGATGCAAGTGCCATGACGTTCTCTCTTAGAAAGGAGGTGATCCAGCCGCAGGTTCTCCTACGGCTACCTTGTTACGACTTCACCCCAATCATGAGTTATACCTTGGACGGCTGCTCCCTTGCGGTTAGCGCACCGGCTTCTAGTACAGCCCACTTTCGTGATGTGACGGGCGGTGTGTACAAGGCCCGGGAACGTATTCACCGCGGCGTTCTGATCCGCGATTACTAGCGATTCCAGCTTCATGAAGTCGAGTTGCAGACTTCAATCCGAACTGAGGCCTACTTTTTCCGATTAGCTCCCCCTCGC
>DASTCT010000193.1:0-68351 GCA_035710845.1 Candidatus Angelobacter sp. | reverse complement strand
AATTTCTTTTTAACATGATCTTGACAATCCATAATGACTCTGCGAGAATCCCCGCCGGTGTTTATGAAAACGTTTCAATAAACACTAGGCTTGTTTAATAAAGCCGCACTCGATCAGGAAAGGCGAGTGCCTGGAACGTGCAGGCCGTACAGCCCGCACCCCATGGAGGTTGAATGCTGCGTTCTCAAGTTTTAGAAGGAAGTCTCCACTCCTCCTGCTGGCGCATAACAGCAGACGATGGGCGAAAAAACATTCACAGGGCACTCGTAACGGGTGCCTTTTTATTTTGCCTGCTTTCACTCCTGTTCTTGTCTTCCGGCAAGCTCAATGCACAGGAAGTTACAGGCGCGATTGTGGGCACGGTGGTTGATCCCAGCGGCGCTGCGCTGAGCGGCGTGAAAGTCACGGCCCGCGATCTGGACCGCGGCACAACCCTGATAACCACCAGTAATGACTCCGGCGCCTTCAATCTGCCTCGCGTGCCGGCTGGCCGGTATGAAGTGAAAGCCGAGGTCAAAGGCTTCCAGACCGCGGCCAATCCTCCATTCGAGATTGCGTTGAATCAAACCGTGCGCGTCAGCTTTCAGATGAAGGTGGGCGAGGTTTCGCAGACCGTGGAAGTCACGGCGAGCACGCCGATTCTTCAAACCGATTCGAGTCTCATCGGCAGCGTATTACAAGGCAGAACCATTGCGCAGCTGCCTTTATCGACGCACAATACGAACCAATTGACGCTGGTGACAAACGCCGGAGTCATCACTCCAAACCTGTTCGGTTTTCAGGCTGCGCAGAACAGCTTCGGCACCGGACGGCCGTACGTGAACGGCGCACGCGAGCAAGAAAATAATTTCCTTCTGGATGGAATGGACAATAACCAGCCGGACAACAATGACGTGGGATATGTTCCCGCACCCGAAGCCGTGCAGGAGTTCAACCTCATCACCGGCAGCGCTCCAGCCGATTTCGGCAACTACCTGGGCGGCGTGGTGAACGTAAGCATCAAATCGGGTACCAACGATTTTCACGGCTCACTTTACGATTATCTGCGGCGTGGCGGCTTGAACGCGAATAGCTGGCAGAACAACACTGCCTGTCTTCCGAACGGAACGGGCTTTATATGCGGCAAAGATGCGGCGGGCAATCAAATTGCTCCCCGTCCAGCGCTGCACTATGACAATTTCGGCTTTACTTTTGGCGGGCCGATCATCAAAAACAAGCTGTTCTTCTTCTCTGATTACTCAGAGTCACTCTTCTCTCAGCCTGCCACCGTGCGCCAAGTCAGCCTTGTGCCCGATGCAGAGAGAGTCGGAGACTTTTCCGGTCTCTGCCCTGAAGGTTTCACAGGAGGGATCTGCAATAATCCGGCCCACCAGCTGTTTAATCCTACCTCAAGCGCCACACCTGGCAGCCGGACTGCCTTTGCCAATAACCAGATTCCTCTGGGAAGTCTGAACGGTGCGGCGCGTGCAATTGTAACCTCGCCCTTCTATCCAGGCGGTTCGATTGCAAATAACATCCAGCAATTCAGAACAAATTCTTACCAGGGCGACCTGAAAATCGATTATGTGCCCTCGGACAAGGACCACTTGATGGGCCGATGGTCACAGCAGTTCATCACCGCGCCCACTGTCAATAGCCTGCAGTTGCTGGGCAACTCTGATAAGACTTTCCCATTGAAGAACCTAGTTGTAGATGAGACCCACACTTTTTCCTCGACCTTGTTGAACGATGCGCGCATCGGTGTTCAGTACTTCCCCGTAACCGAGGGTTTCTCAAATCCCACCGGACAAAACCTTTCTTCGCTCTTCGGCATTGCGGGTGTTACCACGGATTTTCTGCCCGCTATGGTGTTCAGCGGATCAGGAGTGCAACCGGGAGCTATTGGCAACCCCGACCTGGTGCAATCCTTCCATGACACCACCTGGCAGTTTGAAGATACAGCCACCTGGACCCATGGAAATCACGTTTTCCACGGCGGATTCCAGGCGTTCCACTACATCATGAATGATCTTTATCCCGGCAATGCCGGCTTGGCCGGACAATTCCTCTTCAATGGCCAGTTCACCGGCAATGGCGGGGTGTCGAGCGGAAGTTCTGTGGCTGACTTCATGCTGGGCCTGCCGCAAGATGTGCAACAGGGCAATGGCGGCGGTGGAAACAAATATCTCCGCAACAGCCTCTTCAGCATTTTTGGCCAGGACAACTGGCGACTCAGGAACAATCTTACTCTGAACCTGGGGCTGCGCTATGAGTTGACCACGGCAAGGACGACCGAAAACGGCCAGGATGTAAACTTTGACCTGATCACCGGCGCACCGAAGGTCGGGTTCGGATACAACACATACAAGGGAATTGGAAACTTCCAGCCGCGCATCGGTCTGGCATGGCAGCCGAACTGGCAATCGATCTGGCTGAGGAACACGGTGGTCCGTGCGGCTTACGGAATCTCCGGCTTCATGGAAGCCAACGGCGTCAACAACCTGCCTTACCAGAACCCGCCATTCGTACAGGGGCATGAGGTCATCAATCTGCCTAATCAGGCGCTGCCTAGCAGCACACTGAGCCAGGGGTTCTCCGGATTCCCGGCATCAGCCTGCACAGTGGCTACGTTGCAATCACTCTCACCCGCCTGCCTGCAAGGCGCTACGCTGCACCTCACCAATCCTGATCTGCGGCCGGCAATGGATCAGCAGTGGAACCTCACCATCCAGCGGCAGTTGGGCACCCGGACCTCTCTTTCTGTTGGCTATGTGGGCAACAAGATTGATCACATGTCTGACATCTTCATCTACAATCAGCTCCAGCTTGTCTCACCCGGAGTAACGGCTCCCGGGCCATTTGCTCAGGCGCTGATCAACTGCTGCGGCGCCGGCAACTCGCCTACGATCCGATTCAATGACTCGAGCGGCATCCAGCGCTACAACGCGTTGCAAGTCAGCGTTGCACAGCAAGCATGGCAGGGAATGCAATTCCAGGCCAACTACACCTGGTCCAAGTGCATGACCAACAGCTTGGGCTACTTCGGACCGTTTGGCGATGAAGAGCAGCTTCCGGGGGCAGTCAGCCAGACAGGCTTCGGATTCTTCTTCCAGAACGCCTACGATCCCATGGGCGATTACGGACGCTGCATCTCTGACGTGGCGAGCCTTTTCAACGGTTATCTCACTTATGACCTGCCATTCGGCAAAGGCCGTATGTTCGGTAGTGGCGCGGAAGGCATTGCCAACGCGATCATCGGCGGCTGGAGCATCGCTTCCAATTTCACCCTGCATAGCGGGTTCGCGCTTTATCCGCATGGACCCGACAACTCCGGAACAGGCAGCGCATCACCACGGCCTGACTGCGTACCGGGCGTTTCGCAATCAGGCAGTGGCGCGCTTACTGATCCCAACACCACAGGTGGAATCATCGGCATACAGTCACTGAACCCGTTGTCAGTCAAGCCGGCTGCATCTGGAAACTTCGGAACTTGCGGAGCAGGTTCGTTCCGGGGACCGGGGCTGGCCACATCCGACTTCAGCATTGTGAAGACGTTCCAGATTTCCGAGAGAACGAACTTCCAGTTCATGACCCAATTCATCAACCTGACCAACACACCCATTTTCGGCGCACCCAACACAAGCCAGGGATCGACGTTTGGTCTGATCACCTCATCCAACCCCGGCCGCCAAGTGCAATTTGGCTTGAAGCTGGCGTTTTAACAATCTAAACCGATCCCAGCGAGGCCAGGCACGCGCGATGCCCCGCTGGGATCACTTGCCCAACTCGTCTGACATAACGATTTACGCTGCGGCACTCTCACTCCGGCAGGCTCTCAAGCGAGAGCTCTGCCCGGACCGCAGCCGCAAACGGCCCCGCATTAGGATGTGCAGTTTCTGGCGACATAAACTCGTCAGAGCGGCGATGCGGAGCTATTACACCACGGGGTAAGTAGCTCCGCATTATGCCGTATGCACTCGATTTCGTTTTGTACTCCGCTGGACATCTCTTTCACAGACAGATGACAAACGCTTTCGCAGCAGGCTTCAGACAGATGTCGGCGCTATTGGAACAAACTGGCCCAAAAACTCGATTCATTTCACGTAAAGCAAACATTTTTACCAGCAGAAACAGGTAACGTGAAATATGACTATGAGCAACGGAAAAAACGGCTTCGCGCATTACATGATCAAGGAAATTTACGATCAGCCTGAAGCTGTGCGGACTGTGATTGAAGACAACCTTGGCGGCGATGGAAACATTTCATTGCCGCAGCTGGGATTCTCTTCAGAACTGTTGCGCAACATCAGCAAGATCACCATCGCCGCCAGCGGTTCCAGCAGGCACGCGGGAATAGTGGGCGAGTTTATGCTGGAGCGAATGGTTGGCCTGGATGTTGAGGTGGATTTCGCCAGCCAGTATTGTTATCGCGATCCCGTTGTCGCTCCTCATGAACTGACTATTTTCCCGTCGCAATCCGGAACGACCATCGATACTATTACAGCGCTTCAGGTGGCGCGCAAGAAAGGCGCGTGCTCATTGGCGATTTGCAACGTGCCAGAGACGCCGCTTACACAACTCGCAGACGCCACCTTACTGACTCACGCCGGTGAAGAAGTGGCCATCGCTGCCACCAAGAGCTTCACCACGCAGCTCACGGCGTTGTTTCTCTTCTCCGCGCATCTGGCTCGGGAGCGCTCAGCAGTCAGTGAAGCAACCGATGCAGCCCTGCGAATGCTGCCTCAATTGCCGGCGCTCATTGAGAAAGCCCTGGAGACCGACAAACGCTGCCAGGAGTTCGCGCAACGGTTATATGACTACAAAGACTTCATTTATATGGGGCGCGACATTGATTATCCAATTGCCCTGGAAGGTGCGCTCAAGCTGAAAGAGGTCTCCTATATTCATGCGGAAGGATATCCGACGGGCGAACTGAAGCACGGCCCGACTGCCCTGGTGAATGAACACCTGCCGATTGTGGTGCTGGCAGCGCGAGATCCCAATGATGCCGACTCAGTCATGCGCTATGGCAAGACCCTGGCTAGTATCCGTGAATTTGTTGAGCGCGGCATTCTTGTGCTCGCGATCGTGAGCCAGAACGATACCGAACTGGAGAAAATTACGCCATCTATCCTGCGCGTGCCGGAAGCCCCGGTACTCCTGCAGCCGATGGTTGAGGTGATACCGCTCCAGTTTCTGGCCTATCACATAGCAGTTCTTTGCGGACGCAACGTTGACCGCCCCCGGCACCTTTCAAAGTCTGTGATGAGCGAGTAAATTGGCGATCGACAAATAGGTGTTCAGCAACCCAGTAAAATTCTTTTTCCACAGACCTCATGCGTCAATAAGACGCACCTGCTACTTCTTCTGTGCCGAATCTCACAGTAATCCGCCCTTAGGCCCAAAATATTTGCAGAAACTTCCCGGATTTTAGGAACCTTTTTCGCTGAAACAAGTATATATCTCTCAAACGGCTATGTGGCCCACAGGTCAAGTGCCCTTTCATGGAGAATTGAATGCAGTTTCTGGAACACATTCGTTATGCGTTACGGCAGTTTAGAAAAGCTCCCGGATTTACGATAACTGCTGTTTTAACGCTGTCGCTCGGCATTGGCGCGACTACCGCTATCTTTACGCTGGTACATGCAGTGTTGCTGAAGTCGCTTCCGGTCACTAAACCGGAAGAGCTAATACGAATCGGCAACGAGGAAAATTGTTGTGTCAACGGCGGCCTGCAGGACAATTGGTCCCTCTTCTCCTTTGAGCAGTACAAACAATTCAAAGAACAAACTCCGGGCTTTGAGGAGCTGGCCGCGTTCCAAGCTGGAGGCAGCCTAGTGGGAGCACGCGGGTCGGGCAGCAATAAACCAGCAGAATCATTTCGCAGCGAATTTGTTTCTGGAAATTACTTCTCTACCTTTGGAATCCCCGCCTACGCCGGCCGCATGCTGTCCCCACTGGATGACAACAAAGGCGCTGCGCCGGTAGCGGTGATGAGCTTCCGCACCTGGCAGGAAAAGTTTGGTGGAGATCGCTCCGTGATCGGCGCTGGATTTGTTATGAATTCGCAGCCGGTAACAGTGGTAGGCATTGCGCCGCCTGGATTTTTTGGCGACCGGGTACAAAGCAATCCGCCTTCATTTTGGATTCCTTTGGCCGCTGAGCCAGTGATCGAACCTGTCAACTCGCTGCTGAATGATCCTGCGTTGGATTGGCTGGACCTGATTGGGCGCATCAAGCCGGGAGCAGACACTAAAAGCATGGAAGCCAAGATGCAAGTGACACTGCGTCAATTCCTGCTAAGCCCGGAAAGCAAAGTTGAAGACCGCTATCATCCTCTGATTGCCAAACAGACGCTGCACTTTTCGCCCGGAGGAGGCGGCCTGCAGAGGATGCGCGATGAGTATCAGGACGGGCTGCACCTGCTGATGTGGATTTCCGCTTTTGTGCTGCTGATCGCCTGCGCCAATCTGGCGAACCTGATGCTGGTGCGGGCCACCACACGCAAGCAGCAGATTTCTATCCGTGCTGCTTTGGGCGCTCCGCGGCCTGCGCTGGTGCAGCAAGCATTGACGGAGAGTGTTGTGCTGGCAATGATGGGCGGCATTGCGGGAGTGGCAATCGCCTATGGTGGCACCCGCCTCATCTTGAGTCTGGCCTTTGGACATGAGTATGTACCGATCCATGCTTCTCCTTCGCTGCCGGTCCTGGCTTTTGCTTTTGTAGTCTCATTCCTCACCGGCATCCTGTTTGGCATGGCGCCCGCATGGATGACTGCCAACACAAATCCCGCCGAAGTATTACGCGGGGTCGGGCGCACCGCAGGAAACACTGGCAGCTATGGCCAAAAAGCGCTGGTAGTGGTGCAGGCGGCACTGTCGCTTGTGTTGTTGTGCGCGGCGGGACTGCTCTCGCGCAGCTTGAACAACATGCAGCATCGGAACTTCGGATTTGAGACCGCCAACCGGTACATCCTGCATATTGATCCGCAGATGGCAGGATACTCACCGAATAAGCTGGAGCCGCTCTACCGGCAACTGCATGACAGTTTGAGCGCGATTCCCGGCATTCAGCAGGTCAGTTTTTCTCTTTACAGCCCCATGGAAGGCGATAACTGGGGCGAGTCGGTCTATATTGACGGTGAACCGCCGCCTGCGCCGGGAACGCGCGATCACAACGCATCATGGTTGCGAGCAAGCCCCGGCTATTTTGATGCGATTGGAACCAAGGTCCTGGAAGGCCGTGCCATCAATGAACAGGACACGCCGTCAACGCGCACTGTTGCCATGGTAAACCGCTTTTTCGAGCAGAAGTATTTCAAAGATGGACACGCGGTTGGAAAACATTTCAGTGACGATCTGAAGCATCCGGGCGCGTTTGAAATTGTAGGCGTAACCGAAGACACGAATTACTGGGATGCAGCGAGCAAGATGCGGCCCATGTATTTTCTGGCCCAGGGACAGAGCGCGCATAATCCTGACCCGCGCTACCAGCAATTTGAAGATCGCTCCAAATACCTGAACGCCATTGAAATACTGACGCATGGAGAAATCTCAGGCCTTGAGGTACAACTGCGGCGCGCGCTGGCGCAAATCAATCCCGACCTGGCAATCGTCGATTTTCAAAGCTTTGCCGAGCAGGTAAAAGGAAATTTCATGCAACAGGCCATGATCGCAAAGCTGACCTCATTCTTCGGCCTGCTGGCTTTGATTCTGGCTTCCATTGGCCTTTACGGAGTCACGTCATATTCCGTGGAACGGCGCACCAGCGAGATCGGAATTCGCATGGCCCTGGGCGCCAATCGTATGAACATGCTGGGAATGGTTTTGCGCAGCGCCTTTGTCCAGGTCGGCATTGGTCTGGCCATTGGCATTCCAGTCACGATTTTTGGCGGTCACGTTATGGCCAGCCAACTATACGGTGTGAAATCGTATGATCCTCTCGTTCTTTCGATCACTGCCTGCGTGCTTGCATCTGCAGCATTTATAGCCGCGGTGATTCCGGCTCGCAGAGCAGCCAACACGGAACCCATGCAGGCATTGCGCACTGAGTGAGCAAGTTAGCCCACGGGAACCTGCACGATTGCGGAAAGCGTTCCAATCGCGTTGCTCTTTACATCGCGCACGCCGACCTTGAGCAGGAATCTTCCTGATGGCAGCGTGATTGTTTGCTTGATGCGGAGTCCGTGCGTTTTGACGTACTCCAGCTTTTCAGGCGTCAGGTCAAAGGTAAAGCTTTGTGATTGGTTCCCGGCAGATTTGCCGTGAGCATCAAAGGCGCGAATCACAAAATCAAGTTTCGCGTTCTTCTGGTCTTCAAAAGCAATGGAATGCGGTTCCACACTGTACTCAACGGTTACGGGATCTCCGGGCTTGCCTGGGGGCGCCACAATGGCCACAAAAGGCAGCGTAGTCATGGCTGGTGTCCCCGGCTCTGTTGGCCGCTCCAGCATTGGTAGTTGGCGTTTGTGAAGCTGTATTCCCTGACCGGAACTAATTATTGTCCTCTTCTGGACGATGCAAATCTTGCGGCTAAACCCTTTATCTGATTTCTGTCCTAAACAACCTCAGCCCGGCGCAACTCTGCTATCTGTGCATCGGCGTACCCGATCTCGCGGAGAATTTCATCCGTGTGCTCTCCCAACGCTGCCGCACGCTCACGAATTTCACCTGGCGTAGCTGACAACCGCACTGCAGTGTCAGCCAGCGGCACCGGCTTGGCCGCGCCCGGATGCTCGACGTATTTCAGCAGCTCGCGCGCCTTCACCTGCGGATCTTCCAGCACGCGGTCCATCTCCAGCACTGGCCCAGCAGGAACGCGCGCCTTCTCCAACTCGGCGATTGCCTGCTCCGATGTTCGCGTTGCCAACCAGTCATTCATCGCCTGTGTGATTGGCTCGCGATTATCTGCGCGGCCCTGGTCATCGGCAAATCGCGGATCGCCGATAAACTCCGCATGTCCCACCAGCCGCGCCCAGCGAGCAAACATATCGTTCCCCACGGCAGAAACAACAATCCAGCCACCTTTTGTACGGTAAGCATCAGATGGTGCCGCGTAAAAACTTGTATTGCCCTGCTGCCGGCGCTCAATGCCAAGAACATGCCGCTCCGCAAGCAACCCCTGCACATACGTGATGCCCGTGGCCAGCAGCGATCCATCTACGATCTGTCCCTCACCAGTCTGTTTGCGATGATAGAGCGCCACCATCACACCAAACGCCGTGTGCAACGCGGTGCCAAAATCCTCAAAAGGAACAATGTCGCGCACCGGCGCGCCGGGAAAGCCAGTAAGGCTCATGGCGCCGGACATGGCTTGCGCGACCGTATCAAAGCCCACACGATTGGCATATGGGCCATCCGGGCCGAAGGTGGAAATGCGGGCAAGAATAATGTCCGGCTTGATCGCGCGCAGTGAGTCGTAGTCCACGCCCATGTGCTTCATTACATTCATAGGCAGGTTTGCTACCACCACATCAGCGCTCTTCACCAGCCGTCGTATGATCTCCGCCGACTCGGGCTTTGCGGTATCGAGCGTCAGGTTGCGCTTGTTGCGATTGAGCGAAAGAAAGCCGCCGCCTTCGCCGTTTTCGGTGATCGCGGCAATAAAGCGGTCTTCGCTGCCCAGGCGGCGGTCCACACGAATCACGTCCGCGCCAAAATCCGCCAGCAGCATAGCGCAGTACGGCCCGGCAATAAATCGACCAAAATCAATCACGCGAATGCCCGCCAATGGCCCGGAATTTTGCATCGCGAGATTCTAAACCAGAATGAGAAAGGTACAGAGGATAGTCATTTCGTCCCCAACAAAGCAGTCACGTCTACCCCTAGCCTGAACTTCCCTGCGGGAGCAGCTATCAGAAAGTGTTTTCGCAATTCGGCTTCAAACTCAGCAGCGCGATCTCCTAAAAGCTGTCTGGTCGCACGCGAGGTCGAGAACACAAAGCCCACGGCTTCGTCGATGGTCTGCTGGCGTTCATAGCTGTAGTGCCAGGGAGCAAGCGCGGTGAAGCGTGAACGCGCAAAGACCACCTCATGGCTGTCTGGCGGATGCTCATAGTATCCGTGTCCGGCGCGGCGGCGCTCACCCAGGAATTTCCTGACTACCTCATCTTCGGTATCCTTTATGGCCAGCGGCGCACGGCGTTTCTGATAAACAATAGCCAAGCCACTCTTAGGCTCCAGCAGGTCATATAGTGCGTTCAACACCTGATCGCGGTCCATCCAATGAAAAGACTGCCCCATGATGACAAAGCGGAATGTGCCTATCGCAGGCGATAGGTCCCATGAAGAGCCTTTTGCAAATTCGACGTTGCTCACCTTCTCCGCTTCTGCCGCTCGTCGTGCTTCCCGGAGCATCTCGTCATCGGGATCCATAGCCACCATTTTGTTGAAGCCAGGAGCAAGAGGGAGGGTGAGCAATCCTGGCCCGCAACCCAGATCAAGCGCTGTGCCCGTTGCATCGAATCCAAATGTCCGGATCAGGTAATCAAAAAACTGCTGCGGATAAGGAAATCGGTAAAGCGAATAATAGCTGGCTGTACTGGCGAAGAGAGTGGGATCGTACTGTCGCTCAGAATCTAGCTTCATTGCTATTGTTAAATTGGCACTCGGACAACAAGCTTAAAAGCCAGAAATCCAAAAAGGGCAAATAAGATAATGATGACGAAATTGGTCAATAAACCTGATCCGGCAAGGCGATTTTCAATAAAATTCTTTCTTAATTGCAGGCTTCCCCGATTAAATCCTAAAATACGTCGAACTTCCGGGGCAGCCCGTTTCAGCAAGATTAGCCCCCAGATTCCACAAATAAATGTAAGCCACACCGAAGCGATAGGAAGGGCCATTTCATCCCATTGTAGATACCTTGCTAATAGCCCTAGAGCATGAATTGCCAATACAGCGATAACGTTCGGAAAAAACAGGCGCGCAGTAACATAGTATAAATAAACCCGATCTGAATAGACTGCGAGCGGGTATTCACTGTTGTACTTTTTAACCCAATGACTAAAGAAAAACACAGTAGTGAGCAAGGTTATTGGAAAAATTTGTCTTCCGACTGCTCCTACAATTGTTTGATACTCTTGGATTCGTTGCAGGAGTTGCTTCCGGTGGATTAGCACAGCCAATTTACCCGAAAGTGTATTCTGAGAGTTCACGGCGTCCAAAACATCAAAAGGCAATGCAAGACCATCTAGCCTAAGTTGAACATTCTGCTCTGCCGCAACCTGCAACCGATCCTGAGCTTTTGCTATTGCAGATAGTTGCACCTCTATGGCGAGAGGGGGGATATTGGCGAAATGGTCATATACGTAATCAATGCCTCCGATCAAAATCGCTGGGATGATTATCATGTGTAAAGCAAACTTGAGTGGTGTATATTTCAGCTGGCCATCGCTTGCTACGACCAACTCTGGTTTTGCCAATATCAAGCGCCTTTGTCTCCAAAAAGTGCGCATGTCCAGGAATGGTTCCAGCAGTCCCTTAACCCATTCTTTGAAAGGTGACGTGATTTCTTTGCCGTCTTTAGCGTTTTGAAGCGATGGAGCAGGTTGCATTCCTTGTTCTTCCTCAGTGTTCATAGTCTTTCTATAGGACAGTGTCTTTCTGATAGAGATAACTGCAAATCATTGGCCCTATCCGAAAGTAAAGTATCTAAAATATAGTACTTGTCGCTGGTCGATAGGAATTGGAGCAAACCCCTATTTTTGGCGTTTCGCTTAGGCAGAAGAATTAATTAAGACGGAATGATGACATTCTGAAGCATTATTGAGAAGTCATTTGTTACTTAGATTTTTCAGCCACCAGCAACTCCACAATCTCGTCAATCGCTCTCAGCACTTTTGCCGGCGGAACGTTATGGTTATTGCAGAAAATTGAGAACACAAAGCGCTTGCCAGACTTGGTTTCACCATAGCCGGAGAGAGTGTTCACATGGCTGAGAGAACCGGTCTTGGCGTGCACCAGCCCGCCGGCCGGAGTGTTGAGGAAGCGGTCAGCCAGAGAACCATCCACGCCGCTGACGGGCAGCGATTCTTCAAATGCGACTCCCCACGGCTGGCGCGTTGCATACAGCAGCAATTGCACCGTTGCTGCCGGTGAAACCAGGTCGCGGCGGGAAAGCCCTGAGCCATCCATGAAGAGAAACTCCTCTGGATTGACTCCGGCCTGGACCAGAAACTGCCTCACCGCAGCTACGCCGCCTTCAAACGATCCGCCGCTCCCGGCCAGCTTGCCCACCAGCCGCAATGCCAGCTCCGCATGAAGGTTCTCGCTGGTCTTGTTGGTGACGCGGATGTCATCCAGAAACCCGGTAGAAAAATGCTCCGCCAGCACTTGGTTGTTGGAAGGTGTTTCCGTTTCAGCCGCGCGTTGCGCAGGTGTTTGGGTCGCAGATGGATTTTCAATGCTTGGCGTTTGCGGAATCAGCGGCGGCGGGAACTTATCATAAAATTGCGCTTCATCGGCGTGGCGCGCGTAAGCTTTGCCGTGGATCGTAATGCCGCGCCGCTCCAGCATGGTCCGAAAAAGATGCGCCACAAATTCCGCCGGATCTTCTATTGCTAGCGGCTCTTTCATTCCCGCATCGCCCAGCGGCAAAGATCCCCAGAGCACAATCTTCCTTGCTCCAGGCTCGCGGTGGATACCGATCTTTTTCACCACACCCGCGGCTGAGGTCACAATTCGGTTATCCATCTCGTAATAGTCTGTCTCCGGCTCCACAGTGACGATTGCTTTATCACCGGCCTGTGTGCCCGGCTGGATATTCACAAAAACGACGTTGTCATTAAAGGTGAGCGCGGAAACCGGCGCACCGTCAATCCATTGCAGGTCATCCTGCGCCCAGCCTTCAGCATAGCGTTCAGAAGAATAAAAGGTATCGTCGCCAATCAGGTCGCCATCCACGGTTTTCAACCCGCTGTGCGCTACCTGGTCGGCCATCTCTTCCAGAATCTGCGTGCCCGGCGGCACGCGCTGGGTCTTCAAGGCGTAAGGCAGCGTGCGCCCGGAGATATTTGGATCGCCGCGGCCCACAATCACCAGATTCCCCTTGAGCTGGCCGTGGCTATCAACTTTGCCTTCAGCTTCCACGGTGGTGCGAAAGTGGTAGTCCGGGCCTGCGATCGCCAGCGCCGCTGCTGTGGTAAAAATTTTGGCGTTCGATGCCGGTAGAAAAAGCTGGTCAGGATTTTGCGAATATAGCTCCGCGCCGGTGTCCCGATCACGCACTTCAATACCCCAGTGCGCCTGGTCAAACGGCCCAAGAATGGCGGCGATTTCCTGAGGTAAATTCCTTTTGGGGACAGGCTTTTTAGCCTCGCGTGCGGAAACCTGGAGCGACAGGAAAAGAGCGAGCGCCCAAACTGCCTTTGCTGAACGATGCAGCATGAGATTGACCTGAAATTATACAATCGCGGCCATGAAGAGACCGCGTTATACATGGCGTCTGCGCAGGCGCGAGCTTGAACTTGGCCCGCGCACATTGGTAATGGGCATTCTCAACGTGACGCCCGATTCATTTTCTGATGGCGGCAAGTTTCTTTCTCGCGACCGCGCCGTGGCCCACGCGCTCAAAATGCTGGACGAGGGCGCGGACGTGATCGACATTGGCGGAGAATCAACCCGGCCCGGCGCGCCGGTGGCGGAAAGCGGCATTTCCGCGGCAGAAGAGCTGCGCCGCATCATACCGGTGATTGAAGACGTGCTGCGCGAACGCCCTGATGCCGTGCTCTCCGTGGATACCTATAAAGCTGAAGTGGCGCGCGCCGCCGTGAACGCCGGTTGCAAGATAGTGAATGACGTGAGCGCCCTGCGCTGGGATGAGCAGATGGCCAAAACAGTTGTTGATCTGGCTTGCGGCGTGATTCTCATGCACACTCGCGGACGCCCGCAGGAGTGGCGCGACCTGCCACCATCAGCCGATATTCTGGCTGAAGTCAAAAAAGACCTGCGCGATTATGCGAAGGCCGCGCTTAATCATGGCATTGGGCGTGAGCACATCGTGCTTGATGTGGGTATCGGCTTTGGCAAAAAGTTCAATCAAAACTATCCGCTGCTGGCCGGTCTGGAGCAATTGCACGAGCTTGGCTTTCCGCTGCTTGTAGGAACATCAAGGAAATCGTTCATCGGCCGCACTCTAGCTCGCAATGGCCAGGATGCTCCCGCTGATCAGCGCTTGCATGGTTCGCTTGCCGCAATGACCGTATCCATTCTCAATGGCGCGCACATGGTGCGCGTGCATGATGTGAAGCCGGCGGTGGAGGCGGCGAAGATCGCGGATGAGGTTTTGAGAGCTGGTGTTTGAGGGGACAGCATTTCTGAAACCCCGAAGCGCAGCGAGGGGTCCACGTCGTTACGTAGATTTGGCATTACAGGCGCAGTCTTTAATTAGAACTGCGCAATTTTTTTATATGTCACCTGCAGATCTTCGTAACAATAGGGCTCCCTCGCTAACGCTCGGGATTTCAGAAAAAATCTACTCTGGAATAAAATCCCGCAAATTTGCCACGGCTTTAGCATCCAGCTTCTGCAGCACGGCCACCAGCAAATCCACCATCTTGTCAAAGTCGCCGCGATTCATAATGCCGTTATGTGAATGGGTATAGCGTACCGGGACCACCAGGTTCGCGGTCGGGGCGCCGCCGTTGCTTTTTTGTATCTCCGCTGAATCGTCGCCATAACCCTGAATCAGGTCGGTCTGCAGCGGAATGGATTTCTCTTTTGCTGTCTGCTTAAACAATGACACAAGCTTCCGGTTGGGCAGTTCACTGGAGTCATATAAGAAGATTGCCGGCCCGCCGCCAAGGACCTCTTGCGCTTCTTCTGGCCCAACTCTCGGCGCGTCGCGCGTGACCCCGCCTTCAATCGCAATGCCAATCTCCGGCTTAACAATGTCACTTGACGTGTGAGCGCCTCTCACGCCAAGTTCTTCCTGCACTGTGGCTACCCAAAAAATCTGGTTCGGATGCGGAAGGTGTGCCAGCCGCTTCATGGCTTCAATCACCACGGCGCAGCCTACGCGATCATCCCAACCTTTGCCCAGATAGTTCTGCGTACCGTTCATGACGGCAAAAGGCGCATCCGGCGCTACCGGATCGCCTGGCTCTAGCCCCATGGCCGCGACCTCCGCCGCGTTCTTTGCGCCTACGTCCAGAAAGATCCACTCGCGCGGATAAACTTTTCCACGCTCTTCCTGCGGGACAATGTGAACGTCGCGAATGCCCGTAATCGCCCGAACCGGCCCTTTGGAGCCAATGATGGTCCAGCGCTGGTCCACCAGGGCCTGATCCAGCCAGCCGCCCAGCATCTGCATGGTGAGATATCCGTCATTGGTCACGCGACGAATCACGCCGCCCAGCTCATCCATGTGCGCATCGACCATGATGCGTGGCCCGCTTGAGCCCTGCACGGCGATTACTGATCCCAGGCCGTCATAGCTGAGCTTTTCCGCCAGCGGCTTCATGTGCTCCACCATGATCTTGCGCACCGGCTCCTCAAAGCCGGAAGGGCCGGGAGCATCGGCCAGCGATTGCAGCAGTTGCTGTGTCTCATCGCTCTGAGCGGCGGATGAATGGGATTGAGCAAAGCTTACGGAAGACAAGAGCAGAAAAAGAGCAAACCAGATTTTCATAGCGGAGGAATGGTACACAGGCAGGAGGCGAATCGCAATGCGAACATGCTGCTTAACTTTGAATAAATATTTCGTCGGGGCAGGATCGTCTCCAGCATCATCATGCTCCGCGCGTTTGCGCTCTTGGCGCTCCTCTATTACATTTCGCTGCGCAGGAGCGACTAACGTTTGCAGCTCTGACAGAGCGCTGCCTGCTCTACCCATCATTCCGCCGCTCATTCTGCCCTCTTCGTAGATGCCTTTTCGCATTAGCTTGTCGAGAAAGAAATAGCCGCCAATCACAAGCAGAGCGATGATCGCAATCCACGTCCAGCCATTCGTGTCCAAAAGCAAAAACTCACTGCTCAAAACAGTTTCTCTGAATCCAGCAGGATCGTTACCGGGCCACTGTTCACCAGCTCAACTTCCATCATGGCCTGAAATTGGCCTGTCTCACATTGCAACCCAGCGGCGCGGACTTTGGCGACAAAATACTCGTAGAGCCGCTTTGCCTCTTCCTGTCTGGCTGCCGCATCGAACGAAGGACGCTTGCCGCGACGAACGTCGCCATGGAGCGTGAACTGCGATACCACCAGCACCGCACCGCCTGCGTCCTGCACAGAGAGGTTCATCTTCCCCTCCGCGTCTTCAAAAATCCGCAGGCCGATGACTTTCTCTACTAAATAATCGGCCGCTTCTTCAGTATCCGCCTTGGCGACGCCCAACAGCACCAATAGACCGCAGCCGATTTCGCCCGTGGTGCGACCATCCACGGTCACGCGGCAGCGGCTTACTCTTTGGACAACGGCACGCATGGATCGATCATATCGGATGTGATTGCTAAGTCTTACTTCGGTATCAGTCTGTTCCAGCCACATTCGTCCTCGTAGGTTGGGACAAGAGGTCTGCCTGAAGGGCTTCGATCCATTGGTTCCATGCAGAGATAAAGGAATCTTGCTTTTGGGCTTCCAGCTTGCCGGCTGCTTCTCTGGCCGCAATCGCTTCCTTAAGCGCGCTGTTTTTGTCACCCTGGACCCATGCTACGTATGAATTTGTCCTGTGGCGAAGATGTTCCGGTATGAAAAGGTCTTTCGTGCGGGCATTCCACGCAAGTGCTGCCTCGCTGTTTCCCCGCACTGACCAGAAGATAGCGCATTCCGCAAAGAGGAGCGCACGGAAGAGCACATCATTGGCTTTGCAGCCCCGCAGCATTTTCTCCAGCAGGCTTGCGGCGCGGTCAAACTGTTTCTGGTCAGACCAATAGGCATAAGCGAGCCAGAGACCAGCCATGTTGTATTGGGAAGCGTTATTGGAAGATTCGGCCAGGGCCATCCACCGACGATTGAAAGAACTCAAGGATTTGGCGGTCAGAATGTGTTTGCGGAGCCGCAAGGATGCAATCCTAACAGCCAGGGCTTGCCTGCTTCTCGCGACCATAAAGACGGAGTAGCCATCCACCTCAAGGCCTCCCTTATGGATGGGTAGCAGGTTGAAAATACCCAGAAAACCAGACCATGCTAGAAAGAAGCAGCAGATTGCGTGACCAAGCGGCATATGCGGTCCTGGATCAAGAAGCGCCGCCAAAGCGCAACTTAGCAGGTTCGCCGCAGGTCCCCCGGCAGCGAACACTGCTTGCTTAACGTGGTATCGCGCGAATTGAGGCGGTTCAGCTGCCACCATCGCTTGCGGCTGGAGCTTCCATGAGACATTCAGTTTCCAGCCGTCTTTCTCCCTTTTTATCGAGAAAGGGGCGACGCGAAATTCCTTGACGGGCCATCGTAGCGTTATCGCAGCGGCGGCATGTCCGGCTTCATGGATCAGCGTGGCTAAAAATGGCACGCCCAGAGAAACCACTACGGCCACGAGTACCCCGTTGGAAAATATGGTGTCCATTGTGCGGCCGAAAGATACGCCTAGAGTAGCCAGCCAGGATGGTATGTAAGTCTGGTGTGTAAAGACCAAAAACATCACCAGAGCAAAGAGTGCGATAAGCCCAAATGCAGCAGGCACGGCCTTGACGAGTCCGCTAAGAGTCATCCCGCCCTGCGGAAGAGGCACAGGGCGTTTGAGATCAAGAATTGGCGTGGCCGACCGTTTCATGCTGGGATTGCTGCATGATGTCACATTCGGTCTCTGTCGTTAGATTATTTCTTCCGGGAGGAGGTACTCCAAGGTGCTAAACCGCTAGGCATTGTTTGAATCTGTTGTGGGGCCAGTTGTCGCGCTGATAAGGATTGATTGACTGAAATTCAAGAGGCACATAAAATCGCGAGTTCTTCATCTTCCCCTCACAGGAGTTTTCTCTATGGCGCGTCGCTCTCTTCTCTTCTGGGCGATGCTGCTGTCATTCTTGTGTTTGCTGAGCGCTCTGGCTTTGGCGCAGCAAACTAGTGAGCAGCAGCCCCTCCCGATCTTCCACAATGATGTCCTGATTAAAGGCGGCACCATCCTTACGGTGACCCATGGCAAAATTGAAAACGGTAGCATTTACATCCACAATGGCAAAATCGCGGCTGTGGGACAGGGCGTGCAAGCGCCCGCCAACACTACAGTGATTGACGCTACAGGAAAATTCGTGATGCCCGGCATCATCGATTCGCACTCGCACATTGCGCTGGATGACGACGTGAATGAAGCCACCAGCCCCATTACGCCGCACATGATGATGAAAGATGCCTTCGATTACAACGACAAGATGATCTATCGCGCACTTGCCGGCGGCGTTACCACGTCATTGCTGCTGCACGGCTCAGCCAACATGATTGGCGGGCAGGCCGTGGTCATCAAGCACAAGTATGGCCTTGGCCGCGATGAAATGATCTTCCCCGGAGCGCCACAGTCCATTAAGTTTGCCAGTGGTGAAAATCCCAAGCGCGTTTACGGCTCGCGCAACCAGTTGCCCTCCACCCGCATGGGCAATTTTGAGGTAATGCGCCAGTCATTTATTGAAGCCCGTGAATATATGCGACAGTGGGACGACTACGACGCCAAAGTCAAAAAAGGCGATAAAGACGCTACGCCGCCCAAGAAGGACCTGAAGCTGGACGCTCTGGCAGATATCCTTCGCGGCAAGCTGCTGGTGCAGATCCACTGCTATCGCGCTGATGAATTCCTCACGGAGATGGCCATGGCCAAGGAATTCGGTTACAAGATCCGTGCGTTCCATCACGCGCTAGAAGCGTACAAAGTTGCAGACAAGATTGCCGCCAACGGCGTGGCCATTGCCACCTGGCCCGATTGGTGGGGCTTTAAATATGAGGCGTGGGACGGCATTCCCTGGAACGCTGCCATCGCCGCGCATAAGGGCGTGCGCGTGGCGCTGAAGAGCGATTCAGAAGATGTGACCCGCCGCCTGAACCAGGAGGCCGGCAAGGCCATTCACTACGGTCTGACGGAAGAAGAGGCGCTGAAAGCCATCACGCTGAACCCTGCGTGGATCATCGGAGTAGATGACCGCGTAGGCTCGATTGATGTAGGCAAGGATGCGGATATTTCGATCTGGAACAGCTATCCGCTCTCCTCTTTCGCGTTGGTAGACAAAGTGCTGATCGATGGCGATGTTTATTTTGATCGCTCGCTTCCCGGGCTCGGCCTCACCCATTACAAGGAGGGCCAGTAGCCATGTTGAAAAAACTTATTCTGCTTCTGGTCCTGACTGCGACCGTTGTTGCTCAAGCCAAGAAACCAAAATCTGCGCAAGCCGCACACTCCAGCCCTGCCGCAACTGCAGCGAATGAAATCATTGCTCTCAAGGGCGGCAAGCTGCTGACCATTACTCACGGCGTGATTGAAAACGGCGTGGTTGTGATACAAAACGGTCGAATCACCGCTGTCGGCGGCGCGGGAACCGCAATTCCCTCAAGCGCCAAGGTGATTGATGTGAGCGGTATGACCGTTTATCCGGGCCTCATTGATTCGGAAACCCAGTTGGGCCTGACCGAGATCTCTGCTGACCGCATGACCAATGATCAGATAGAGATGAGCGATGAAATCATGCCGCACATGCACGTTTACGACGCTTTTCATGCGGAGACGGCGCTGATTCCCGTGACTCGCATCAACGGCGTTACCAACGCGATTGTTGCTCCGGCCAGCGGCGACACGCTTCCTGGCCAGGATTCATTTATCCAACTGGCCGGCGCTTCCGCCACGGAGATGCTGATGGTCCGTGACATCGCCATGCCGCTCAACTTCACAGGGAAGCAGCGCCGCAACCAGAGCTTTGAGGCGGCCAAATATCCCTTTACTCGCATGGGTATGGCTGCTCAATTGCGCCAGACTTTTATTGACGCGCTGGACTACGACCAGAAACTTGCAGCTTACGAGAAAAAGAAATCAAGCACTGACGAGAAAGAAAAAGACAAAGCCGGAGCGCCACCCAAGCGCGATCTGAAGCTTGAAGCGCTTCTGCCTTATCTGCACGGCAAAAAGCCTGTTGTGCTGGCAGTGGAAGAGCCTAACGACTTGCTAACCGCTCTTGACCTGGCCAATGAATTTCATCTCAAGGTGATTCTCAACCACGTTACGCATTCGGCATCGTTGCTGGATAAGATTGCGTCCACCGGTTTGCCGGTAATCGTTGGTCCTATCTATGATCAGCCAAAAGCGGATGAGCGCTATGATGCGGTTTTTAAGATGCCGGCGGAACTGACCAAGCGCGGCGTGAAGATCGCGTTTGCCTCTTATGACTCGCACAACTCCCGCAACCTGCCTTATGCCGCCGGCTATGCAGTGGCATTTGGCTTGTCGCCGGAAGAAGCGCTCAAAGCTCTTACCATTAATCCCGCGCAAATGTGGGGCGTGGATAAAGAGTTGGGTTCGCTCGATGTGGGCAAGATGGGCAACGTGGTGGTGGCCAACGGCGATCCTCTGGATGTGAAGACAGACGTGAAACACGTCTTTATTCAAGGCCAGGAGATTCCGCTGGTCAGCCGGCAAACTGAGCTGCGCGATCAATATTGGAAGTAAGCTGCAAGCTGAAATTCCAAAAGCCAAGGGGATGCTCGTCCGCATCCCCCTTTTTGTTTTGGCTCGTTATCTCATTTGCTCAGCGATACTGATTTCACCTCCGCAATCTGTACCAGTTTTGCAAGCTGCGCAGGCGCAATGGTTCCTGTGAGTTGCTTTGTTCCTGAACCGCTGGTCACCTTAAAGCCCGCGCTTATGAGTTTTTGTTCGATCGCGAGACTGCTATCACTGAGGTCAACAAGCAGCTTTAACATGGCCGGTGCCGGCTTGCAGGCGTTACCAGCCGTACTTACTCCACGTGAAGCGGCGCAGCGATAGATTGCCAAAAGCTCAGGACTGAGCTTTGCTTCCGCCTGCTTGAGTTGGGCGTTCGATTCGGTTATTACGCGCTTCGGAACGGGCCTGTGTACGGTTACCGGGCCGCCCATCACTTCTACCGTCTCATTGGCGGCATAACCGCCAGCACGCGCTGAAGATACAGGCGCCGCTTCATACATTGTCAATCCCGGCTGAGGCACATGGAGGAGAGCATCTTTTGAGGAGATACCGCCAACATCGCCGGGCACTGCCAGTGGTGAAACCCCCTGCGGCAGCTCTACGGGAACTTCAATCCGCACTGGTTTACCATCCTGCACCACAGTTTGCTCTTCCACCGCGACGAACGACGTGTACTGCGTGGCAAGGCTGTGCTCCAGACCAACCTGGATAATCTCTGCTTTGTGCGAGGAGTTGCCCTGCTGTATGCCGCTCCAGTCCTGCGACATGAGGTCTTCTACTTTGTGCCGCGCCCAGATTTTCTCCAGCGCGGCGTTGGCCGGGCCAGCAGAAGAAAAATCAACCGGAATAGTGCGGCTGAATTCGCCTGTACCCTGATAGCCCTTAATGGTGATTTTGCCGGATGGATTGCTGGTAAAACGCCCTGTAATGATGATGGGCTTGGCGGAGAAAAGATCGCGCACTTCGCGCGGATAAACTTCGCTCACAGGCAGCCCGTTCCAATCAATGGAGATGTTGGTCAGCACAGGTGAATGCACGCGCTCATAAAAGCGGTCGGCTGCGGCCTGGGTTTCGCCTGACGCAGTTACGAACTCCACATCGCCGTGACCTTCTTCCGCCATCTTGGTTAGGAGGAAACGATTCACTGCCGTGCCGATGCCGAACGAAAAGACGCGCGCATCAGGATGCTTTTTGACTTCAGCAACGATCTCGGCATCGTTGCCCACATAGCCATCGGTCATAAAGCAGACCACGCGGACGGGATCGCCATCCATGGGCTTGCCTGCGCCGGCATCGTCGCCCAGCGCGGTACGGATGGCCGTCATCATCTCCGTGCCGCCGCTGCCGTAAGCTCCGGCAAGAACCTGCTTGGCTTTGGCTACGTTTTCCGCTGTCGCCGGAACCGGCTCAGGAAAGAGAATGCGCGTGTCACCGGAGAAGGTAATCAGGTTAAAGGTCTCATCTTTGCGCAAGTTATCAAGCGCCCGCGCGATGGTTTTTTTCGCCATCTCAATGGGATAACCCTCCATTGATCCGGAGGTATCAAGCACAAAGATAAGCTGGCGCGGCACCAGCGATTCTTCTGCGGGTCTCTCCGGCGGCTGCAGGATCAACGTGAAATAGCCGCCGGATTTGTCCGCATGGGCCAGCACAGCGTCGTTGATCCCGACACCAGCAACCTTGTATTTAAGAATGAAGTCTTTGTCCGGCAGCACAAGGTCATCCGCCAGCTTCACATGGTAGGAATCCGCGCCGGTGCGGTCAGCAAAGATTTTGTGCGAAGGTGATTCAACGTCACCCACGGGAACGCCGGCGGCGAGATTCACTTCCACAGAAACATCGTGCCCGGCATGGAGATCGCCAGTATGTATTCCCGCAACTGGCGGGCTGATGCGCGAAGCGTCCGGCACCTGGTCAGTATCGGGCATGGTGCCGCGTTTAGGCGGCACCGTTCCCGCTCCAGGTATGTAGCGCGGGCCTACCACGAGTGGGAAGGCAAACTGATAGACACCGGCTTCATACTTGAGAAGCTCGATCACCGAAAGTTTTATGGTCACTGTGCCGCCAGGAGGAATATTGGTGACTGACTGCGTAAAAATGTTGGGACGCTCCTGGTCCAGCAGTGCGGCGGTGTGTCCGGAGTCTCGGGCGGCTTCGTAGATCTTGCGCGCCTCTTCGCGCTCCTTGATCACTGCGCGAATCTCACGGTTGCCCACGGTCATGGTCATGCCGTCAACGGCGCTGTCATGCGGCAGCGGAAACACATAGATGGCTTCCACTGCATTCGGCAAGATGTTTTCAAATTCCTGCGTAACTTCAGTCCTGGCGACAAATCCGCTGATCTCGGTCTTGATGCCGGTGTGTTTGAGCGGGACAAAGCCAGTCACCTTGCCGTTTTTGCCCATGATCTGGAGTTGGCTCGTGCCGGAAGGCCCCCCGGCAGAGGCGGTTTGAGGATTTAAAACGATTAGAAAATAGATAAAGCTAATAGCCGCCAACGCGGCCGCTGATAGACGAGCTTTCATAAACTCGAGTTCTCCTGCTACTGGCAAGTGAACGGAGCAATCCAGAGTTCTTGCAGGGATTATTTTGCAGCTACGAGACAGGCGTGGTTTCTACTGGACTTTGAACACGATATCGGCGTCAAAACGATCAGGTTTGCCTTGATGCACATAAGGCCGGAAGCGCCATTTATGCAGGGCGACATTGGCTGCTCCAAGCAACTGCATGTTGAGGTTATCAATGTTCTTCAGCCCCATGACGTGACCCTCCTCATCTACGGCAACTCTAACTTTGAAGCTAGTACCTGCGGATGGTTTTGATGAAGAAACAAACTCCGGCTCCACGGTGTCTATTGCCAGAGCACGTGCTTCAGCATCGGAAAGTACGGGGATCGGGTCGCTAATTTTGGCAGTGAAGGCAAAGGTCAGGATAGTTTCCACCTGCGCCGGAGTTCCATTCACCAGGAATGGTTTGAATATCCATGGGAAACTACCTTGCGTGCCTGGTCCTGCGGAAAAGGATTATCTGAGTTCAGAGGCCGGGTCTCGCGCACGTGGCCTTCGCGATCAATGGATACAAAGACGCTCAGCGCGCCGCTCGTCTTCCCGTCAGGCACCGGAAGCCATTCGATCTGCGGATTCGATTGAAGTGCAGCGCGGGCCGCACTCTCGCTTATGCTCTCTCGGACGATGTGCTCCTGTCCCTCGGCAGTCTGGACCGCGAACAAAGCAGGATCGGGATGATTGAGCTCGCTCAACTCGGTTACGCGCGCCTCGATCTTCGTCCCTGGTTCCGGCTCCATTGAAATTTTTCGCGCAATGCTCTTTCCGCCGAAGTTCTTGAAATCACTGAAATTTGCCAAAAAACTGGGCGAGACCGCCGACTGCAGAGAGCCTGGGTTTTGAAAACAGATGTTAGTGAAGATGGTGTTTTGGACTGGAGCAATCCCTGCTTCCTCCTGGCCGCGAACGCACTGCGTTCCCCTGTCCATGCGCAACCCGGCGAGACCCGGCGGCAACTTTTTGGCAAACTCCTTCTGCATGGCTTCCATGTCAGGCAGTGGTGTTTTTAGTTGTCTGATGGGTTCAGGAGCCAACTGGAAGATAGCAATTACAAAATCATTCAGCCACCAGGGAAAGTAGTCGCCCTGGTTTTGTTCAACAACTTTACCACCATCAACCACCATGGTCTGAGAGAAGTCTGGAGATTTGAGAATACGCCGCCAGCGGTTGGGTGCAAGCCAATACATCTCTACTTCTGCCTTGTAGTCAGGGCTATCGAGTTCAGCAATTGTCGCCTTCAGATGAAACGGCTGGCTTCCCGGCAGCGTCAGTTGTGAATGCTTTGCTGCTTGCTGCACGCCTTCGCCGACAATTTTGGGCTTGCTGTCCTTTGCAAGGCTGAGCGTAGAAACAAGCGTAACCACGATAATGGATGGCAAAAGACGCATAGTTAAAGTTCTCCGGGAACTATCAAGCTAGCATAGTTTGGGTATAGACCGCACTGCGGAATATCCCCTATCGCGGTGCACCAAGATTCAAAATCGCTGCGCGCAACCGCGTGTGCGCCAGTAGCAGCTTCTGATAGCGCAACTCGGTGCGGGCTGATTTGGCGGCGATGATGGCGCGCAGCCCGCTCTTCTCGTCGGCGCTCCAGCGAGCCAAGTTTGGAACAAGACCCATCACCATGGCAAAGTCAGCGAATGCAGTCTGCTCTTTTGCTGCTATGCGCTCGTGCCTAATTCCTAGCTCACGGGCCAGACGCGCCACGCTCGCGCGCCGCATGGCTTCTGCGTCGCCACCGAAATCGCGGGCCATTCGCCGTTGCAGCGCATAGCCAATATTGCGCATGGCAAAACGATCCCATGCGCCGCGTTGTGCTCCAGGCGTTTCATAAACCACGTTGGCTTTGCTCAACCGGCGCAGTGTGTGCGGTGGAGTTCTATATTTGGGATTCGCTTTGACCTTCTCTTCTTCCCGCTGCGCCAGCTTCTCCAATTCAGGATCCATAGAGCGGAAGCCCAGCTTGCGATAAAACCAGAATGCACCGGATTCAATGGCTTCTTCATTGTCGTCACCGCCGATCTGGTAAGGATAAACCGAAATCGCCTTTGTTCCGTGGAGCTG
Source organism: Candidatus Angelobacter sp. (assembly GCA_035710845.1). Lineage (GTDB taxonomy): Bacteria > Acidobacteriota > Terriglobia > Terriglobales > Acidobacteriaceae > Angelobacter. Next base: position 43,173 of record DASTCT010000193.1, on the reverse strand, counting down.
CCGCAGCAGGCGCAACGTTTGTGCGTAGATCCAGGCGGTTTCGCCATCGCGATAAGCAAAGAACGTATTGAAGCCAAACTCTGTCCACTCAAAGAGCGAGCTGCACTCAAAGTAATTGATGGGTACTCCGTTCTTAATCGTGAAACCGGCAAGGTAAGCCCGCAGTGGCAGGCGATATTGCGGCGGCAGACCACAAACGTACTGCTCGACGCCGCGGCCGATATCCGCCTGCACCACCCACACCGGCTCGGCAAGGCTTGTGCCATAAAGCTCGCGATAACGGACGCCGAGCGCCTCCTTCAGCATGTCGAGCGTCTTTTCTGCTTTTTGTCGTGGCAGAACGGCGGTCCGCAAAGGCGGCTTGGCCAGCTCTTCTGCAAAAGAAACCTGCCGCCGCTGAATTAGTGGCCCGCGATGAAAATAAAATTCCTTCACCGGCTTGCGAGCCAGGGTGCGTGAAGCCTGGGAGCCGCTCAGCGACCAGCGGACCATGATTTCCTGCAGATCGTAGAGCACCGCTTTCTCTTTTTCGCTAAGAGGCAGACGCTCAAACTGTTGGACCAGCCATGGCAATTCTTTCTGGCGACCTCGCGCGGCCTGCAACCAATCCAGAAAGGGCACGTGAGCTTCAATCAGCGAATCTTCTTCCAGTAGCGGTAAAAATCGCGGCCAGATCAAGCCGCGTTGCGTGTCTCGCTCATAGTCTTCCCACTGAATGGAAATTTCTTCAGGATGGTGCTTCACCAGCCACCGCGCCATGGCATAGCTGAAGGTGGCCTCAACCACGGTCCCGGCAATGCCGGCCACTTCTTCAGGCGCGAAATCATCTGGGTCGGCGCCCGCGGCCAGAGCTGCTTTGACTTTGGGTTCCATTCCGCTGAGTAGCTTATCGGCTAACTTAAGGACTCGCGATCCTGGCGCAAAGGCCCGCAGGAATAACAACAGATCATGGAAGCGAATGAGCGACTTTGTATCTTTACCGAAGGAAATCCGGCCTCCCGCGCTTAAAAGACGGACAAATTCCTGCTCGCGGATTGAACCTATTTGCGCGCGCGCCTGTTCCAGGCGGTCCAGCAACCGGGCTGCGTTTTTGTTATTCGGCATTCAGATTGAGCCAAACCTTTTTACCGCAAAGGGCGCAGAGACGCAAAGAAAAGATCGAGCCGCGAATGAACGCGAACAACGCGAATTTCATTTCTTGTCTTTGGATTTATCTTTTTTGGATTTAACTTCTTTGGATTAATTCGCGTCGATTCGCGTGTATTCGCGGATAGCTGTTCGGGTCAGAGCAGATAGTCTCCGCGATAGACCAGCTTGCCATCGACTACACGAGCTTCTTTGGTCAGCGTGTGCTGCTTTGGCGGCTTCTCATTCATGATGTGTAGAACGGTGTGACCATGGCTGAGCAGGTAGTCAGAGACCAGCATACGGTGGCAGCGGAAATAGAGCTGCTCAGCGCACATGATGGCCGTGTTGCATTTTTCGGCACTCTCCACCAGCCGCTCAATGGCCAGGCGGAATTTGTCTGAAAGCATATAGTCGGCGTAATTGCGAAAAGACGGATTGCGCAAAGCAATGTTGGGCGACTGCTCTGGCGGCATCTGCTTGCCACGCCTGCCACCCAAATCTTTTTCCCAGACGTAGTCACAGCCAATCTCAGGCAGCCAAAGCTCCAGGTGGTCGCGATTGAAATGTGGATGGCGGCGCGACATGGGAAAGGCGCGTATGTCTTCCAGCAGGCGAATATCGTGCGCCTGCAGCACCCGCGAGAAATCCGCGAGATCGCGCGTGGAATGCCCGATGGTGAAGATGGTGGCCACTGAAAGATTCTATTTCAACTTCAGGCACACGCTACTTGCTCCCGACGGAGAGCAATTATTTACAATGGCTGCACATGCATCCTCTGCTGCTTGAAACCGTGCACCGTCCTATTCCCATGCCCAGTGGGCAGTGGATCATGAAACAAACGTGGCATGACCTGCTCTTTGCTCACTGGCCGTTGCCGCCAGAGAAGCTCAGGCATCTGGTGCCGAGCGGACTGGAACTGGACCTATACGAGGGCAGCGCTTATGTGGCTGTGACCCCATTCTGGATGAGCGGGGTACGTGCGCGCTTTGCTCCGCCGTTGCCGTTTCTCTATAAGTTCTGCGAACTGAACGTGCGCACCTACGTTCGTTACAAGGGCATACCGGGGGTTTACTTCTTTAGTCTTGATGCGGGAAGCCTGCCTGCGGTGCTGGGCGCGCGCGCTACTTATAAGCTGCCTTATTTTCACGCCGCCATGCTGATCCGGGGGGCGGATGACAAATTCGAGTACAGCTGCAGCCGCCTACAGATGCCTCGGCCAGCAGACTTCCAGACGCGATACCGGCCAGTTTCTGCGCCACGCGTGAGAGAGAAAGGCTCCATCGAAAACTTTCTCACCGAGCGCTACTGCCTTTATACGGTCTATCAGGGCAGCGTGCTCCGCGCTTACATCCATCACACGCCCTGGCAATTGCAGGATGCGGAAGCTGAGTTTGAGATCAACACCATGGCCAAGGTTTCAGGCATTGAATTGCCTGCGAGCAAGCCCTTGCTCCATTTTTCCCGGCAGCTTGAGGTCCTAGTGTGGTGGCCAGAAAAAGTTAGCTCCTGAAATTCAGCTTTCGTCGAAACCTGTTTTATTTTGTTTCATGAATCCAGCCGCACCGCTGAGTGCGGCTGCCGTCATTTTTATCTCTGCGTGCCTTGCTGAAATCGCCGTGAGCAGAGTATTTTTTAACAATGAGAGTGGTGGGCGGCAGCTCCGCTTATGGAGCCTCCGCTTGAGCATTCAGGGCATCTCAGCAAGCTTGGAGGAGCGCAAATGACCCAGGCAGAACTCGATCGCCGTAAATTCCTGCAGATGGCGGCAGCCGCTGGGGCAGTCACTATTTTTCCCGACGTAGAGTACAGTCACGCTGCCACAGAGCCACAGGCTGCTGGCGTAATCACAAGGCCAATCAGCTTGCGCGTGAATGGCACGGCGCACCAGCTTGAGATCGATACACGAGCCACTTTGCTGGATACTCTGCGCGAGCAACTGCAGCTATTCGGCACAAAAAAGGGCTGCGATCACGGCCAGTGCGGTGCGTGTACAGTCCACGTAAACGGGCGACGCGTGAACTCATGCCTGACGCTGGCGGTAATGCATGACGGCGACACGATCACCACGATTGAGGGTCTGACGCAGGGCGAGCAGCTTTCACCCATGCAGGCGGCCTTTGTGGAGCATGACGCTTTTCAGTGCGGCTATTGCACGCCGGGGCAGATCATGTCCGCTACGGCGTTGCTGCAAGAGCCATGCGGCCCCGGCGATGACGACATTCGCGAGTGCATGAGCGGCAATCTCTGCCGCTGCGGCGCTTACCCCAACATTCTTGCCGCTATCAAGTCAGTGCGGAAAAGCTGAGCGAGGGAGAAACCATGTTGCCTTTCGACTATGCCAAGGCACGAAATGAAAATGACGCGATGGAACGCGGTCGCGCGGCGAAGGCGGTCTTTGTGGCCGGCGGCACCACGCTCATTGACCTGATGAAGCTTAACGTGATGTTGCCAGCAACTCTGGTGGACATCAACAGCCTGCCGCTCGATAAGATTGAGGCGCTTCCTGATGGCGGATTGCGCGTTGGCGCGATGGTGCGCAACAGCGACATGGCGCATCATGAAACCGTGGTTAGCCGTTTTCCGGTGCTTTCGCAGGCGCTTTTGGCCGGTGCTTCCGTGCAGTTGCGTAATATGGCCACCACAGGCGGCAACCTGATGCAGCGCACCCGCTGCTACTACTTCCGCGATACCGCGTATGCCTGCAACAAGCGGCAACCCGGCTCCGGCTGCGCGGCTATGGATGGGTTCAATCGCATTCACGCTGTGCTGGGTGGAAGCGAGCACTGCATTGCCACGCATCCTTCAGACATGGCAGTGGCCCTGGTTGCGCTGGATGCCATGGTGCACATCAAGGGTGCGAACGGTGAGCGCAAAGTAGCTGCGGGCGATTTCCACTTGCTACCGGGGAATACGCCGCATCTTGAAACCGTGGTCCAGCCGGGAGAGTTGATCACCTACGTGACGATTCCCAGCAGCAAGTTCGCTGCGCGTTCTGCATACGTGAAGCTGCGTGACCGCGCTTCCTACGAGTTTGCGCTGGCTTCAGCGGCGGCAGCGCTGGAACTTGAAGGCAATAAGATCCGTTCCGCGCGGCTAGCGCTGGGCGGAGTGGCCACCAAGCCCTGGCGATCGGCAGAGGTGGAGCATGTGCTTACCGGCGCAACCGCCGACGAAGAAATTTTTCATGCAGCGGCGGAAGCAGCCATGAAGCAAGCCAAGCCGCTCCGCTACAACGGATTCAAGATCGAACTGGCCAAGCGCGCCATTGTGCGCGCGCTCTCTGCAGCCATGCAGATCAAGGCGGAGGGATAAAGGCGATGAGCACATCTGTAGGTTCTTTCGTCAGCAGAAAAGATGGGCACCAGAAAGTCACCGGCATGGCGCGCTATGCGGCCGACCATCCGATTACGAATGTGGCCCATGCTGTGGCCATTTGCAGCACGGTGGCCAGTGGGCGAGTGACGGGCATTGACAGCTCTGCGGCAGAAAAAGCGCTGGGCTTTCTGGCGATTTTGCATCACGGAAATGCGCCCAAGCTGTTCAGGCCGGTGAACAATTTCATGACAGCCTCAAAGCCAGGCGAAATCCGCGTGGTGTTTGAGGATGACAAGGTGCATTACGTGGGGCAATACCTTGCCGTGGTGGTCGCTGAGACGTTGCAACAAGCGCAACATGCGGCGAGTTTGGTAAAGATCAGCTATGAAGTCTTGTCGCCGGTCATTGAGACTGAGCAGGCGATGAGCACGCGCTATGATCCATCAGAATTTTTTGGCGAAAAATTAAAAGCGCAACGTGGCGATCCGGCAGGCCAGTTTGCGAGCGCGGCGGTGAAGCATGAAGCCGACTACTTTACCCCTATCGAGCACCACAACCCCATGGAACCTTCAGCCTCCATGGCCGTGTGGGATGGCGAGGAAGTTACGCTGTTTGAGACCACGCAGTGGGTGGTGGGCGCGCGCAATACCGTGGCCGAAACGCTGGGCATTCCGGAAGAAAAAGTGCACGTCATCTCTCCATTTATCGGCGGCGGATTTGGCTGCAAAGGATTTACCTGGCCGCATTCGGTGCTGAGCGCGATTGCAGCGAAGAAGGCGGGCAGGCCGGTGAAGCTCAACCTTACCCGCAAGCAGATGTTCAGCGCCTGCGGACATCGCTCTGAGACTAAGCAGAAGATCAAGCTGGGCGCAACAAAAGACGGCAAGCTTACATCCGTGCAGCATGAAACCATGGTGCAGACTTCCACGGTGGATGAGTTTGTGGAAGCATGCGGCACCACTTCGCGGTTTCTTTATAGCTGCCCGAACATGGGGATTACTCACCATGCTGTGCGCGTGAACATTGCAACGCCAACACCGATGCGCGCGCCCGGAGAAAATCCGGGGCTGTTTGCTATGGAATCGGCGATGGATGAGTTGGCGTACAAGCTGAATATTGATCCGGTGCAACTGCGCATCATCAATCACGCAGATAAAAATGAGCACACGAACCAGCCGTGGTCCAGCAAGTATCTGAAAGAGTGCTACCAGATTGCCAGTGAAAAATTTGGCTGGGCCAAGCGCGATCCCAAGCCGCGATCCATGCGCGATGGAAAACTTCTGGTAGGTTGGGGCATGGCGACGGCGACGTATCCGGGCATGCGCAGTCCGGGCGCAGCCAAGGTGCGCATCCTGCAGGATGGCACAGCACAGGTGATCAGCGCCACGCAGGACATGGGCGGCGGAACCTACACCACCATGACGCAGGTTGTATCGGACGTAATTGGCATTCCCGTGGACAAAATTCGTCCTGCATTGGGTGATAGCCATCTACCACCGGCCCCGGTCTCCGGTGGATCGATGACCACGGCCAGCGTTTTGCCTGCGGTAAAGCAGGCAGCGACTGAGGCACTGAAGAAGCTGGTGCAATTGGCAATCGCTAACTCGCAGTCGCCGCTGCATGGGAAAAAGGAAGATGAGGTCACAGCAGCTAACGGCAGAGTGTTTGTGAAAGGCTCCGCGCCGGAATCTGGAATCTCTTACGAACAAGCGTTGCTGGCAAATAACCAAGCCGCTGCGGAAGGTGAGAGCTTTATGTCGCCGGGGGAGGAGCGAGAAAAATACGCGTTCCAATCATGGGGCGCGCAATTTGTAGAAGTAAAGGTGGACCCGGAGATCGCAAAGATTACGGTTTCACGCGTGGTGAGCGCTTTTGACATTGGCAAAGTTATCAATCGCAAGACCGCACAGAGCCAGGCTTACAGCGGCATTACCATGGGCGTTGGCATGGCGTTGATGGAGCACACGGTTTATGACCATCGCGACGGCGGAATCATCACCAGCAATCTGGCGGATTATGCGCTGCCGGTCCACGCTGACATCCACTCTATTGATGTGCTTTTTGTTGATAAGCCCGACCCGCACATTGATCCTTATATAGGAGCGCGGGGCGTTGGCGAGATCACCATCACTGGCGTTGCTGCGGCAGTTGCCAACGCGATTTACCACGCAACTGGCAAGCGAATACGCGAACTGCCAATTACCCCGGACAGGCTGCTTGGGTAAGCTGCTTGCGTAAGCTAGTGACGCGGCCTTAAGGGCAGATCAGCGTCGCTGAGCCGCTCACATTCGCTGTCATCGTACTCATCTGTGCCAGTGGGATTAGAGGATCCATGGGCGCTGTTGCCATGACGATTGTGCTCCCGGTAAAACCAGAGCATTGCACCAGGCCGGTTGCGCTGATGGTTACGCCCGCTGGAGCAGGTTGAGAGGAAAACGGATTCCCAATTGACCACATCACCGCCGGAGCAGCCGACATGGGTGACATGGTGAGATTTCCCATCGCGGTGAACTGCACCATGCCGGCAGGAAAGTTTTTAGCATCGGCTGAGGCGGGCGTCACGGTGATGCTTTGTAATTGGCGGCCCATCATTGACATGTTTCCGCCACAGGAAACAGTTGGCAGAAGCACAGCACACAGGATCAGGGTAAGGATAGCTGCGGATAATCTGCGCATTAGACACCTCCAATAGGGAACGTGAGGGTAAAGAAGCAGCGCAATGGCGAGAATTTGCCTGCCTAATATGCTACTCCAGCAACGGAAAAGAAAGAAATACTCGCTCCCGTAACCTACAAGGCAAGTAGCTGGCCTTTAGTTTGCCGGGCCAGGGTAGCTAGACGAGTGTCACGTCAAAAAATCAGATCGTCTCATTCGGCCTGGCCATGCCGAGCAGAATCTGGAAGAGCAGCAGCCAGCGCTTGAGGTTCACCGTGATAAGAAAATTTTCTTTGGCGTGCTCGCGCCCGTTTTTACCCATCTCTGCCGCGAACTCTGGATGCGTGAGCAAATACCGTATCTGGTAAGCGCAGCCTTCAACAGAGTGGACCAGCACGCCGGTCAGTTTGTGGATGATCTGGGTTGGGATGCCACCTACCGCGCCGGCAACCACGGGTTTTTGCTTCCAAAGACCTTCTGTCACTGTGAGGCCAAAGCCTTCTTTCAGTGACTTTTGCACAATCACGGTAGAGGCGCGCTGGAGCGCATTAATCTCAAGGGCAGACCAGGGCGGAAGATTGAGGATGATTACGTCAGGATCATCGCCTGCGGCGTCCATAACTTCCTGCAAAACGACTGCACCTTCAGGATCGTCTGTGGCGCCGCCGCCGGCCAACACTAACTGGCAGTCAACATATTTCTTGACCAGCTTGTAAGATTCAATCACTCCCACTGGATCTTTGAGTCGGTCAAAACGCGAGATCTGGGTAATGACGGGGCGAGAGCGATCGATGCCAAAGTCATCGCACACCTTGTTAATGTATTCTTCCGGCAGCTCTTTGTTCTTCTCTGAAAGCGGATCAATGGAAGGATAAAAAAGATATTGCGGAATAGAGAGCTGACGCGTGAAGGCCGGAGAGGAAAAGATTGATGCGTCATACTGCTCCACCATCGGCTTCAGAAAGTCCCACACACCCTGGTGCGGGTTAGAAAGATCGATGTGGCAGCGCCAAATCCAGCGGCCACGCGTCTGCGATTTGGAGCGCACCAGCCAGACGGGCTGAGGATCGTGAATCACAAACAGGTCATCGGCAAATTCCATGCGCTGGCGATTTTGCTCACCGTAAGCCATAAAGATGTCTTTGATCTGCTGGGTCAGGTTGTAGTCGCCGCCATGGAGCGCGTTGTGGAAGCCCTTGGTCACTTCAAAAAAATCATTGCCGCCGGTAATGACCTCCCAACGAGTGGGAATTTCCAGCTCATTCATGAGCGGGATAAGCCGATTGAGAATTTCCGCCACGCCGCCGCCCATTGCGGTGGAGTTGACCATTTTTACGGTCTTGCCGCGTAGATGGCGGGCGAGAAAACGGATCTCATCCAGCTCAGGCTGGCCGATGATGGAAGCATAGTCATCCAGGCGCGGAGGCGCAGGCGGCGGTGGCTGCTGCGTGCTGATGCGCGGATGCTTGCGCCGCTCAATAAAGTGCGCCGGCAGATCTGTCTGGCGGAAGCGGCGCTCTTTTTGGCCGGGCGGCTCGGGCTGGGCAGCTACATCTTCCCTGGGTTCTTCCACAGTAGCGCTGGTGTTCGCTAAACGATCTTGCTGCTCACGGGTCTGGCCTTTCTTTATTTCGCTGGCTGCTTGTTGCTCCGGGTTCTTCTCTTTCATCGATTTGCTTCTCCACAATTCTCGGTTGGTTTACAGGAGCAGGGTTCGCGCTCAAATCAAGTACGGGCGATTTCAGCCTCGATAACCTTTAGAATGCTGCGGCGAACGCCTTCCAAAGTGGAGGTATAGATATCGATGCGATTGAGCTTGTCAGCCGCCTGCGCCATATCCACCTCCTGTTCCAGCCAGACAGAAAAATCATTGGTGTTGAGTTTGAGACGCAGCCGGGCATCAATAAAGTGGTAGTAAATGGCGTGAACACTCACCTTGCGCAGGCCGTCAGCAAATTCTTCAACATTGCGGGCGACGTAAGGAGTGGGAACCACCACCAGGTCAGAGGCCATGAGATAAAAAGGTTCCATGGCCGGCCGCGATGCCGCACGCGGGTTTTTCTGCAGATAGGTTTCAATGATGTGAACGATCCGCTCGCGCAAAGTGGCGATAGAGGTAAATTCACGGACATCGATGGCGGCAAGGCGCTCAGCCAGTTCCACTTCATTGCAGGCGGCAAAGGCCCAGTGCGAAAAATCGTTGGAAAAACCTTCTTTAATAAAGTGGTGCTCTTCCAGGGTCTGGAAAGTGTGCTGAAAGATTGAAGACTCAGAACAGGTGCGCAGCACATCCACCAGTTCCTGAAGATTCAAGGCTTTTTCACGGCTGATCCGGAGCAGATGGGAAGCAGAATTGAAGTAAAAGGGTGCACGCGCCCAGCGCGAACGAGTTGCGGGCAACTGCGGTGCCGTAGCCATGAAAAATTCCCTCCATCGGGGCCAAGCCCGAAAGGTTGTACCTGAAAATTGTAGGATGCCCGGCTGGCCAGCATCGTTGCTACTAATTCAGAGGGATTAATGGCGGCGGAAGCCGGAGGTTGGCGGCGCAAACAGGAACGAAAAAGCAATGCCAATCAGCAGCATCCAGCCTAGATTGCTGCGCGCGGAATCACTGGTTATGCTCACGCTCCAGATTGGAGCAAACAGAAAAGAAGCAAAGACCAGCGCAGCCAGGACCGTACCCAAAATCCCGGCGCGCGCGCCAAAAATCTCGGCAATAAACAATAACACCAGGGCGAAAAGCAGTGGAACCAGATTTTTCCAGGAGTGCCCAGCAGAGATGATGCTAACAACTACGGCAGCAAGGCCGCAAATCAGGGAACCGAGGGCAACATCCATGAGCGGCGCAGAGCAGAGCTTGCTTGCCGTTGTTTTCATTCCGGTCCGGTTGATGAAATGGGTGATGTGCATACGAAAATCAACCATAACCTAGGATGACAAAAGACAGGGTTGATGTGGGGAAAATCGAAAGCTGGAATGCATTTTTTGTCGAGAACTGGGCAACCCAGCAGGGCAATTCTCAAGCAGATCACAGGCGCAAATCGGCGGCGGCTTAGGGCCGAGGGAAGGCAGCAGCTACTCTGGATTTAGATGGACGGAAAGGCATCCTATAGGTTAAGCATTTGTAGATAGGTTAAAGTTTCGCCCTAGGCCCCGGCAGCAATTTAAAACGAATGCATACTGCTGATCCATTTTTATTTCAGCTCTTCTTCATCTTTGTGTGGGCCAAGCTCTTTGGCGAGGTGTTTGAGCGCTTGCACCTGCCTGCGGTATTAGGAGAAATCCTGGCTGGAGTGCTGGTGGGGCCGTATGGGGCGCGCCTGGTAGTCCCAACGGATGCTATTTATGCGATTGCTGGAATAGGCGCTATCTTCCTGCTGTTTACCATTGGCCTGGAAACCCAGCCCAAAGACCTGATCAGCGTTGGACGGACTTCATTGTACGTGGCGCTGGCGGGCATCGCTGTGCCGCTTCTATTCGGCTATAGCTACATGGTGGCGCGCCATCATCCGCCCCACGAGGCCATTTTTGTGGCAGCAGCCATGATGGCGACCAGTGTAGGGATTACTGCCCGGGTGCTGGGAGACATGAACGTGCTGCAGACGTTTGCAGCCAAAATTGTTCTGGGAGCCGCAGTATTTGACGACGTTCTGGGCATGATCGTTCTGGCGGTGTTGGTGGGAATCGTGTCATCCACCGGGCTGGAATGGGCCCAGCTTGTGATCACCGCGATTGAGGCCATAGGGTTTGCCTTAATCATGATGTTTTACGCGCCGCGCGTGGTCAAACGCATGAAACCGGGCCTGGAGCGCATGTCAACCCGCGACGCGCCGTTGATTATCGCTCTGGCCATCTGCCTTGGACTTTCTTATGCTGCGGTGAAGATTGGGATGGCGGCCATCATCGGCGCGTTCTTTGCCGGGCTGGCCTTTGCCGAGTACTCGCCGCAATGGAGCCTGCGCGAGCGCGCTTTTTCCATCAATGAATTTCTGGCGCCATTTTTCTTTTTCAGCATGGGCGCACGGCTGAACATGGGAGTATTTGACAGCAAGCTGGTGGTTTCAGCCATTGTGATTTCATTGCTGGCGATCCTTTCCAAGCTGATTGGTTGCGGGCTGCCCGTGCTGCTCTCCGGCTGGAAGACCGCGGCCAAAGTGGGCGTTGGCATGGTGCCGCGCGGCGAAGTTGGATTGATTGTGGCGCTGGTTGGCCTGCAGATGAACATTGTTTCTGAATCCGCTTATGCCCTGGTTATCTTTATGACGGGAATTACCACGCTGGTTGGCCCGCCAATTATGCAAATCCTCTTCCGGGAAGATATGACCTCAGAACCTACCCAGATGCAGAGCAGAAAAACGGCGATGTAGGAAGCTAGCGGGAGCTTTGCACAAAATCCTAAACCCTACCACGGATAACACTGATCCCACTGATTTACACGGATCAAAAATTCAAATTAGGACTATTTTTGAATTTGTAAATTGTGTCATCTGCGTTCATCCGTGGTGGGGTTTTGCTTTTTGTGCAAAACGAGTTACGGCAATAATGTGCCGCGAATTCATTCATCTATTTATTTGCGCGAATAGTTGCACCTTTTACTGAAAATCCAGCGTATGTTGTTAATAGATGAACCGTAACAGGCGCATAGAGTTCTTGCTGCTTGCCATAATTACTTGCGCTGGCAGCCTGGCAGGGCAACAGACGGCTCCATCGGCTTCACCCACGCAAGCGCAACCTGCAGAGACTGCGCAGCCGTCGCAATCGACAGCCCAGCAAGAGAATGCTGAAAACGATGCAGCGCAGCTTCCGCCCACGAATGATCCTAAAGAAATTGTCCGGCGCGCGACGGAGATGGACCACCACAATTTTGAAAAAGCGCAGAAATATACCTGCACTCAGCGCGAGGTGATCAAGACCCTGGACAAGCACGGGAAGGTGAAATCCACAGAGATCAAGACCTACGACATTAATTTTTATTTTGGCGAGTTCTACTCCAGGCTGGTGCAGGTGAATGACAAGCCTCTGAACGAGAAAGAGCAGAAAAAAGAAGACGAGAAGCTGGAGAAATTTCTGGCCAAGCGGCGCAACGAAAGCCCTGAAGATCGCGAGAAGCGGCTGGAGAAACAAAAGAAAGACCGGGAAGAAGGCCGCGCTTTTGCGCGCGACGTGGTAAATGCCTACGACTTCCGCCTGGTGGGTGACGACAAGGTTTCAGGCGAGGACACATGGGTGATTGAAGCCATCCCACGCCCGGACTTTAAACCCACGCAGCCGCACGCCGACATCCTGAAAAAGATCAAAGGCCGCATGTGGGTGGAAAAGAAAAATTACAATTGGGTGAAGATAGAAGCCGAGTCGTTTGACACCATTTCTTTCGGGTTGTTCCTGTTCCGCATCCATCCCGGCTCGCGGTTTGTGCTGGAGACCCAGCACGTGAACAATGAAATGTGGGCCATAAAAACGCTGGACATCAACGGCAGTGCCAGAATCGCCCTGCTGAAGAACGAAGCAATTGAGCAGGAAGACACGTTCACAAACTACAAGAAGTTCAGCACCTCAGTGACAATCCTGCCCGGGGTGAAGGAAGTGCCGCCAGAGCAGCAGCAACCGAAATAAGCTTCAGCTACTCTTTTGAGGCTCCTGATAAAGGCCAATGACGATGCCACCGGTCAGTCTTCTGATGTGAAGCGGATTGCACTTCTCACGTTTGATTTAGCTTTGACCTAACAAAAACGCGCCATGCGTTCAGCGTTTATTTCCGAAAATGGAAATCTTTAGCTTCTAATCACCATTCCGTTCCGGAAATGGCCTAATATAAAGCTTGCTTCTTCACCGCTACATAGTCACTACGATTGGCCACCACTACCTCTCCCTTCAGAGAGCAAACTCAGAAGCTGCGCAGACATAGAAAGGCAAGATTGATGAACCTTGAACTTGACATCGCTGTTATAGGCGGAGGTGTCTCAGGCGCTTACAGTGCATGGCGTCTCCAGCAGGACCGTGGAGACAAAGAGAGCATTGCCCTGTTTGAATACAGTGACCGCATTGGCGGCCGTCTCTACTCAGTCACCGTGCCTGGCGTACCCCACGTAAAAGCGGAGCTGGGTGGCATGCGTTATATCCCTGACCAGCACAAAATGGTGGCCGGGTTGATCGATCATCTGCATCTTGCCACAAAAGATTTTCCTATGGGCGCTCCAGAGCCAGTAGGGTCGAACTGCAATCTCTTTTATCTTCGCGGACGCCATCTGCGGCTGCATGAACTGGCTGATCCTGCCAAGGTCCCATACAACCTGGCGTGGTCTGAGCGAGGCCTGGGACCGACCAATCTTCAAGTCCAGGTCATGAACAATTTGTACCCAAATTTTGGCAATTTGAGCCTCTGCGACCAGATGAAGATCAAGGTCTTCAATACGCCAATCTGGAAATTTGGTTTTTGGGACCTGCTCTACCGGGTCCTGAGCAATGAAGGCTATCAATTCATGAGGGACGCCGGCGGTTATGACGCCAATGTGGCGAACGCCAACGCAGTAACACAATTGCCTGCAACCGAGTATAGCGATACCACCAAGTTTCTTGCTCTGCAAGATGGCTATGACCAGCTACCAATCCGCCTGGCCCATGAATTTAACGATAAATTCAGCGGTAAAACGCCCAAGGGCAAGCGTGTGCACATGAACCAGCGGCTGGAAGAGATCATCATTGGCTCGGGTGAATATCCATACACGCTCATCTTCCGGCCGACAGCAACCAAGGATTGCAAGACCCATGTGAAAGAAGGCGCTGAAGCCCTGCAGGTACGGGCCAAGAAAGTGATTCTGGCCATGCCGCGCCGCTCGCTTGAACTGATTAAGAGCGCTTACTTTGATGATCCGTGGCTCAAAGCCAACATTCCCTCAGTCCTTATCCAGAGCGCATTTAAACTTTTTATGGCTTATGAAAGACCTTGGTGGCGCGCTCTTGGATTGGTAGCTGGGCGCGCCGTTACCGATCTGCCCGTCCGGCAGGTCTATTATTTTGGGACCGAATGCGAACAGAAAGACGGACTCCCATATATGAATTCGCTGTTGATGGCCAGCTACAACGACATCAGCACTGTGCCCTTCTGGAAAGGACTGGAAGGTGGAGATCAGTATCCGGGCTACAAGCCTTCATGCCTGGAACCTGCAGTAAAGCACGTAATGCCCATCACCGAATACACGGCTACGGAGCAGATGGTGCAGGTAGCAAACCGGCAGGTTGCTGAGGTGCATGCTCTGCCGGAAATTCCCATGCCGTACTCCGCCGTTTATCACACATGGAATGAAGATCCCTATGGAGGCGGTTGGCATGAATGGAAGGCGGGATACCGGCTTGACCAGATCATGTGCCGCATGCGCAAACCGGTAAGCAACCAGGACATTTACATCGTAGGTGAAGCTTATTCTTATGGGCAGGGCTGGGTGGAAGGCGCGCTTGATATAGCGGAGTCAATGCTGGAAGAGTTTTTCCAGCTTTCACGTCCGGGCTGGCTGGAGCGTGGCTACGATCTCATGCCGAATCCCTGCCCTGGCTGTGAAGACATAGAGGGTTGCGTGGAATGCAAAGATTGCGGCAAGAGCCTGCAAGCCGTGACGCCAAACTGCCTGCAGAAAATACAGGAAGGCTAAAGCAAGAGAGAGAACAATGAATGTTGCCCAGTATCTGATCGCGCGCCTGATGCAAGCCGGGCTGAAACATCTTTTTGCCGTTCCCGGCGATTATGCTTCAGCATTTCTGGAAGCAGTGGATGCAACTGAAGGAATCATTCGTGTTGCCAACATCAATGAGCTGGGCTCCGGTTACGCAGCGGATGGATATGCCCGCTTTACAGGTATTGGCGCGGCTTGCGTGCAATATGGCGTGGGGACATTCAGCCTGTTGAACTGCGCTGCCGGCTCCTTTGTTGAGAGAGTTCCGGTGGCGGTGATATCGGCTAGCCCAGCCACCGCAGACCGCGAGTTGGAACACAACGAAGCGATTCTCTTTCACCACAGTACAGGGGATCTGCGGGCAGACCAGATCATATTTAAGAACGTAACTGTGGCCTCAGAGGTCATTGAGGACCCGGCCTCTGCCCCGGCGCAGATTGACCGGGCGATTGTCGCCATGTTGACGCACCGTCGGCCCATTTACATTGAAGTCCTGCAAAATGTATGGAAGCTTGATTGCGCCGAACCTGAAGGAACGCTCAAGCCGGAAGTGATTGCCAGCAATCCAAATTCGCTGGCGGCCGCATTGGATTCATGCTGGGACCGCATTAGTAACGCCACACTTCCTGTCTTATGGGCAGGAGTGGAGATACAGCGCTACGGTCTTCAAGATACTTTGCAAAAACTTATAGCCGCGAGCGGGCTTTACTTTACCACCACCAGCCTGGGGAAAACTGTACTGGATGAAAGCCAGCCGCAGTTTGTGGGCACATACGCCGGACCGGCTTCTCCGGCAATCACGCGAGCAGTTATGTCCGCCAGCGACTGCGTAGTTGCTCTGGGAGCCATTATTACTGACGATTATCTCAACATCATGAAATCCAGCTTTGGAAAGATGATTGAGGTGAATGATGAGGAAGCACGCTGCGGCTACGAATATTTCCGGCGAGTGACGCTGAAGGATTTTTTAGAAGGCCTTTTAGCAAGATTCCAGTCAGAAAAAACCGGCCCACGCAAATACTCACTGCCCAGCGTTGCCGAAGAGGCAGTAATCGCGCCGGCAAAACCTGACGATCCCATGCTGTACAACACTTTCTTTCACCAGCTGGCGAATTTTCTCAAGGAGCAGAAGCTGCTGCAGGAAGTTGTGCTTGTGCTGGGTGAAAGCACATCACTCTATGTATTTGGCAATCTATTTGGCCTGCCCCGGAACAGCTTTGTAGCCAATGCGGCCTGGGGCTCACTGGGGCACGAAACAGGTTGCGCACTGGGAATTGCGCTGGGCAGCGGGAAGCGCCCTTTTGTTGTGGCCGGAGATGGCGGCTTTATGATGATCTGCCAGGAGCTCTCAAGCCTTGCCCGCGAGAAGTGCAATGCAGTGATCTTTGTTATGAGCAATGAGGCGTATGCCATTGAGCAGGCATTTGTACAGCTTGACGCATTCAAGCCCGATGGAAAATTTGCAGCGTTTGATCTTCTTCCAGCATGGGATTATCTGTCCCTGGCCAAGGCCTTTAAGGTGAAGGGCTATCAAGTAAAAACGACAGATGACCTCAGGAAGGTGTTGCTGGAAGTGAAAAACCTGAAAGATGTTCCCGCACTGGTGGAGGTTGTGATTCCGCAAAAAGATCTGGCTCCACAACTCAAGCGCCTGGCAGAACCGCCGCCACGGCTACGCAAATATGGTCGCAGCCGGTGAGAAAGCCGCTATCGATTTTGACGGTGGCGCACAATCTGAACAGGGGTCAAAATAAAAATTCGAGCTTGCCCAATTCACCCAAGCCTGCGATAAATAGAATTTCCCAAGGGGGCTCGCGTGAATCGAAGGCTGGAAATTGTTGCAATTGCTGCAATGGTGAGTTTGATGGCGGTAGGTTGCGCCATGAAAAGGACGGCGTCTCTTTCTCCGCCACCTCCAGAAACGATCCTAGAATCAGATGCCAATAACTCCCAGGCTTCCCTCTTTAAGGGCGACCAGGCGGTGCTCTCTGACCAGGACATTGCGAGAATTCTTGGCACGCAGGTAAAAGTTGACGAGCGCCACCATCTGGCGATCCTGGGCCTCAACCCAAATTATTTTTGGTCGCAGGACCTGGCGGAGGCGGAAGCAAAGAACTTTGATAATTTGGTGAAGACGCTCAAAGCGTCAGCCCAATTGACGGATGTCCGCTTCTTGCCTTCATTGCTGGTTCCGGAGAAACGCACGGTCCCTTACCTGAGAGAAGCCGCGGCGCGCGTGCAAGCCGACCTGCTGTTTGTGTACACCACGCGGATCCAGACATTCCGGCATGACAGGTTCCTGAAGCCGAATGAGGTCCATGCGCAATGCGTGGCTGAATCCGTTCTGCTGGACGTGCGCACGGGAATTGTGGTGCACACGGGAAAGGCCACAGAGATTATCGAACTGGTAAAAACGCCGGCTGACGCAAACTTCAGTGAGACAGAGGCCCGGGCAGAGTCAGAAGCACGCGGAAAAGCATTGCTATCTTTGGGAAGCCAAGTGGTAGAGCATTTGAAGAACGAAGAGAAATAATTTTTCGCAAGGAACGAAGCAGAGTTCGTTTTTGGACGGCCAGAAAAAGGGCGCGTGTGCGCCCTTTTCGCTTCTCTAATTCAGGTTTTCTAGTGAGGATGTTGGCCACCCATCATGCTGGCATCGAACTTGCGATATCCCGCCGGGACTTTGAACAAAGCGGCGTCCTGCGCGCCTTCTTTGATATTGGTGAATTCACTGGTCATGCCTTTATCAGATTGTGACTTGATGGGGAAATGCAGTTTCTGGTCAATCCACAAGGTTTCTTTCTCTCCGTTCTTCTCGGTCATCTCCCATTTGTCGCAAGTGCGGCCGTTAAGGGTCTCAGTGCCAAGCTTCTTGCAGGTTGATCCCTCATTAACTGAGCAGGGATCGCCAGCGAAGCTTTGGAATTTGGGCATGCGCTGGGAGAAGGGATTGTTCTGATCGACTGGGAACTCCATGTACATCTGCTGATCTGTCATGAGCATGTAGGCGGTTTTATTGGCGCCGTCGACGATCATGCTCATCTTGCCACCGAATGGGCCGGCGTTCTGGTGCTGTCCGGTGTCGGCCATGTCCATGCGCATCTTAGGAAGCGAAAAATAAAATTTGCCGGTCATGTGCATGTTGCCATTGGAAGAGGTGGTGGAGAAATCGGCGGAAAAAGGTTGCGGCGCCTGGAACGCATACGCAGCAGGAACGGCCAGGAAGATCAGGGTACAAATCGCCAGTCGGGCGAAAAAACGTTGCTTCACGATTCTTTTCTCCTAGAGATAGGGATCAGTGACTAATGGCTCTTATACACCAAAATTGCCCGAATTTGAGCAAAGGAAGCCCGTAACGATAGTTACTTTTCCGCGACTTGTCGAATGCGAAAGAGATCGGGTTTTATTGTGAACAAAAGCTGCAAAAAATTTCATGCTGCTAAAACGAGGACGGCGCTCTTGCGAGCGCCGCCTTCTTTTGCGAGGGGAGGGTAACAGCTTACTGATTTACAGGAATCTTGATGATCTTTTTCTGAATCGCGTACGTCACAAGCTGCGCTTTGTTGTGAATATCGAGCTTGCGCATCAAGTTGAACTTGTGCGCTTCCACGGTTTTGACGCTGAGGCCAAGGATCACAGCAATCTCTTTCACTGAGTTTCCTTCCGCCAGCAGCTTCAGGATCTCCCTTTCGCGCGGCGTGAGCGTGGAGATGCGCGGGCGCATTCTGGTATCGCGGACGCGCGAACGGAAATCCTCCACCAGCTTGCCCAGCACCTGCGAGCTCAAATACTTCCCGCCCTTATAAACGTCTTTGACGGCGGTTAGTAATTGCGGGGCGGGCGTATCTTTCAGCACGTAGCCAGAGGCGCCGACCTCCAGGCACTGTACCAGGTAGTCTTCATCCTCATACATGGTGAGGAAGAGGATCTTGGTTTCCATGCGGTTCTTTTTGATCTGGCGTGCCGACTCAAACGACGATAGTCCGGGCATGCCGATATCCATCAGCACGATGTCCGGGCGCAATTCGCGCGCTTTCTCCACCGCTTCACCGCCATCGGCCGCTTCGCCTACGACTTCAAAGTCGCTTTCGCTTTCCAGCAGCCGGCGTACGCCCTGGCGAAACAGTGTGTGGTCATCTACAAGCAAACATTTGATCTTCGGCATTGGGGGAGTCCTCTTCTTTTTAGTTCGGTCTTTGAGCGGCGTTGGCCGCCTGGGCCATGGTTCGTTGATCCACTACCTGCACGGGTTCGCCGGCAGGCACGTTAATTTCAATGCGCGTACCTTTTCCTTTAGCGGAGATCACGCGCGAAGCCCCGCCCAGCATGGCAATTCGTTCCTTGATTCCCGCCAGCCCAAATGACTGGTCGCGGGAATCAGACCGCGGCTGTATGCCAATTCCATCGTCTTCCACCACCATCTGCACTTCGCGATCTTCTCTCATGAGATGCACGGTAACGTTCTTGGCGTGGGCGTGTTTGGCAACATTGTGCAACGCTTCCTGCACCACGCGATAAATCGCCTGCTCGGTCCCCGGAGCCAGGCGGCCAACATCTTCTGAAATCAGCACGCGCGCCTTTACTCCGGTGTTGCGGGCAAAGTCTTTGGCTTCTTTACGGATTGCAGCCACCAATCCAAGCTCTTGTAGCACCAGTGGTGAGAGCTTGCCAATAATTCTCCTGATTCCTTCAATGGTGCGATCGACAACTTCCACGGTTTCACGAATCTTGCCGCGCACGTTGCGGCCCGTAATGCCAGACTCCATCATGCCCAGGTAAAGGCGAATCACCATAAGCGCCTGGCCGGTTTCATCGTGCAGTTCGCGGCTGATGCGCTTGCGCTCTTCTTCCTGCACGCGCAACAGGTGGCCGGAAAGTTCAGCGATTCGCTGTTCGCGTTCGCGCAGAGCATCTGTCATGCGCGCGCGTTCAATGGCTAGAGCGGTGCGATCGCCAATGGCGCGCATCAACTCGCGTTCGGTTGGCAGCCATTCATAAGGTTTGGGGAAACCGATCACCATCACGCCAATCGTCTGGCCGTCAGCTTTCAGCGGAACGCCCCAAAGCGATTTGGCTTTTACCCGCACCATTGGGCGCAAAGATCCGGTCTCTGCATTGATGTCTAAAATCATTCCCGGCTCGCCGGTAACGGCAATATTGCCGGAGAAGCCGCTGCCCATCTCAACTTTAAAATCGTCTGGCATACTCACGCCCAGGCCAACCGAGCAGGAAACTTTCAGCGTGTCGCTCTCCGCATCGCGCAAAAGCACAATGCCCAGTGAAGCCTCAAACGTCTGCAGGTTGATGTCGAGAACTTTTTTCAGCAGCGCGTTCAGATCGCCGGAAACCAACTCTGCATCCAGCAAAGAAAGCAGAGCAGAAGACTCCAGAGTCTTGGCGTCAAAATACGCGCCAGAGACAATCACAAAAGAGACGGAGGAGAGCATTTCCAGAGCTGCTTTGGCTTCGGCTTCGCGCTCAGGAAAAAGCCCGGCAATATAAGGTTCGCAGCAGGATTGGTAAAGCTCCAGCGCCCGCGCTACCGCGCGTGTATCCACCTGCAGCTTGGAAAGGCGCGTGCCGAAATACTGCAGGTTCTCCTCAAACGCCGGATAATCATCATGGCAGAAATAGGAGCACCCGGCGGCCAAGGTAAGCCGTTCTACGGCAGCCAGCGTCCGGCCGTCAAAGCCGAACTCTTTTGTGAGCTGCTCACGCCATTTATTGGTAATGTCAGGGAAATAAGGTTCCAGGGCTCGCGCAACTTCCGCGATCAGCTCACGCGAAGATTCCTTAAACGGCGGTACAGCTGTCACTGGCACTTCCCTAAGGCTAGAAAACTTGACGAGTGGCCGTTTGCCGGTAATTTTACTACCTTAAACAAGCGGAAAACCCCTAATCTCTAGGTATTTTACAGCGCCCGGAACCTTATGTGAACTAAATAGTTACTATTTCTTTGGCTAGCAGGGAAAGACCTTATTTCTCTAGGGTTTAGACCTTAGTCGCTCTGGTAGGGTTGCATGGGGGTTTGGGCACTAAGGGAGGGACATAATGCCAGGGCAGGGCCTTGGTGTGCGATTTGAGCAGCTCACGATTGGGAGGAATTTCATCCCAACAATCCACTCCCGGCGATGCCAGCCAGACCTGCTCCTTTCTGATACTCATTTCAAGGGTCGCATAAGAAGGTAAAAGCCTATTTCGAAAAATCCTTCCTTGCGACCGTCGCTAGGCGCGACATCACATCTATTTCTTGAATTTGTAAGCTGAAGTGATACACTCTCGCCAAACATCCCCCTTAAGGTTACCGGAGAAGGTAGTTCTTGGAATATTCAGTAACTACTTCGAACCCTAAAGGAGACCTGCACGATGAAGCGATTGATTTTCCTCTTGGCTGTCCCATGTCTTTTAGCTTCCATCAGCTTTGCTCAGCAGCCTGACAATGCTTCACCTTCTAACCCCTCAGCCCAGCCTGCTTCAACTCCAACACAAACTGCTGCTTCGCCGGCAGCGCCGGTCGCTCCGCAGTCCGATAAAGCCACCGTGTATTTTTATCGCTACAAGCAATACGTCGGCAGCGCTCTCGCGCCCTCTGTCTATTGCGATGAAGCGCAGCTTGCCCGCATGGAAAACGGCCGTTACTTTGCCGTCAAGCTGGATCCAGGAAAGCATGCGTTTCGGTCCAATGACAAACAATCTGGAGCGGAGATCGAACTGAAAGCAGGACAGGAATACTTTTTCCGCGTGGAAATTGCCACCGGGTTTATGAAGGGCCATGGCAGGCTCATCATGATGGTCCCGGAGCAGGCCAGATATGAGTTGCAAGCGAAGAATTTGAAGCCGCTGGATGCTGATAAAGTCGTGGACAAAGCACGGGTTTCTCTGGAACCCGTAACAACCGAAGCTGAAAAACCTAAGGACGCTCCCAAGACAAAGGATTAGGTGGGATTTTAAAAAAATCGAATCACACAGCGCTACTTCTTCTGGTACCCAATTCACTCTCGCCCTTAGTCCGCCCTCGCTGCGCTCCGGGCTTCCGCGGGCGATCATGAATTGGGTACTGTCGTTAGGTGGATCGCAGGCGGGTTGAGTCGCCCCCGCCTGCGCACAAAGGCTTCTGCATTCTGTGGCACAGGCACTCCTGCCTGTGCTGGTGTCTCTAGCCCAAAGGGCCTGTCGCAAGCGCGTAAGCCTTGAATAACGAGCGATCTTTGTAGCGAGCGCCGTAGGTGCAACACGGAAGTTTCATATCAAGGCACGCGCTTCAGCAGCCAGCAAGGCTGTTCGGCTTGCTGTGGCGTAGACGTCCCGCAGCCACGCTCTCAACTCTTATCATCTTGAGCGCCGCCCGCGGGAGCGAACGCGACCAAGGGCAAGTCGAAAGATCAGAAGATATTTCCTCCGCCATGCTGATTCAGGGAGTTCTACCGACACACCAACCACCCATGGATTCGGGCTCTGCTGCTCTCAAGCCAAATCAATCCAGTCCTGGGAGTCCAATGGATTTTAAAGATTGAATCATGCAGCGTTGCTTTTTCTTGGTACTGAATTCATGATCGCCAAGGACGAGTCTGGATTTGGAATTGCTCTTGGAAATCCGATCAATTTCAAAAGATCGAGCCATGCACACGGCTGCTTTATCTTTTGGTACCCATTTCACGAATCGCCCGCAGAAGCCCGGAGCGCAGCGAGGGCGGACTAAGGGCGAGAGTGAAATGGGTACCGCCCCGCAGCCCGAAGGGCGAAAGAGCCTAGCCCAAGCGCGTAAGCCTTGGGTAACGAGCAATCTGTGGGTGAGCGCCGTAGGTGCGACACTAAAGTCGTATCAGGGTACAAGCTACAGCCGTATCCGTAAAGTCTCAAATAATGTCCGCTCTCGCGGGGAGAGAAATGCGGCGAAGAGCAAGCTTGAATTTGAGAGTTACCTTTATTCCATCTCTTTTTTTAGACGAAGTAAAAAATACAAATTTTCATTTCTTACAGACGCAGGATTAAGTGCTGCAAGCGATTCAGCTAGATTTCCGATAACAGAAAAGCCACCGAGTGCAGCAATGATAGCTGCCATTTGTGTTGGGACTATCCCTGTATGCACACCGAAGCAGACTGCGGCAGAAGTGAATACGACCTTCGCAGTAGATTTCTTCAATATTGATTTGCGCTCGGTGCTCGCCTTGACATTCATTTTTCGAATCTCGGGCTCCAAAATGTCTGTAAACAATCCTTTCGCCTCGGCCTCACCAATTCTCTTTTTGGTTACAACGTAGTCTTTAAGGATCTTCTGGAAGGCTGAGCGATAATTGACAAACACCTCATGATCCTCACGCCGAATCCGGATGATTGTCTCAATCGGGACCTCGCTTAGTAGAGGAATCTTGTGAGCGAGCATTGCTGTCAACGACGAGGTTGCCTCAGCTAACTGATCCTTTTCTTGTAATAATGCAAGAACCAATGCTTCGCCAGGGAGGCTCGTTAAGTATTTGGCGTTAAACTGAGCACCGTAGAGTTGCTGTAAAATTGTTTCCCTGATGACTCGATTGAAAATTTTATCTACATAATGAGACTTTTGAACAAACCGGTGATTTAACTTTCCATGCCTCAGACCTTTTATCGGAAAAGGATACGGAGGGTTGGGGAGAATACTTCCATGTTCAATAAACTCTTCAGGTCCAGTTAGCAACAAACGATCCCCCCCTCTCGAGCCTATTTTTGAAAGAGAGAATTCCGGGTAATAATGGTCCATTATTCTTTGTGAAGCAGTAAGCATGTCATCTGTCACTAGCTTGTGATGAGTACATACTGGACAAACATCTAATCCTGCTACAAGCCTCACAATGTCATGCTCGACAAGTG
This sequence comes from Candidatus Angelobacter sp., assembly GCA_035710845.1. Classification (GTDB taxonomy): domain Bacteria; phylum Acidobacteriota; class Terriglobia; order Terriglobales; family Acidobacteriaceae; genus Angelobacter. Next base: position 19,561 of record DASTCT010000193.1, on the reverse strand, counting down.
GTCTGAGCTCTAACAATGAAATGAGGGAGGTCGAGAAAAATCTCCTGTCATAGTAGTCTGGCTTTTTATCCAGTTCATGAAAATGTATTGGAACTACAACCCGATCGCAGAATAACCCTGCGAATCGAGCAAGCATATTCACCTTCTCTAATCGACATTTTTCAGTCGAGCAGCCCGACTCTCCTCGAATAGCGGAGCTGGCCATAAAGTTGAATGGTGTAAGATCCGGTTCGGGGTCAATTACTTCAGGTTCTGATTTGAGAGTTTCTTTTAATTGCTCTTGGAGTGCGTTCCATCCGGTTAGGTCGAGTCGATTTACATATTCGCGAATGCGATCTGGCGTAATTAGGCCATACCGTTCCAAGATTTCAATCGTCGGATTCATTGATCAAATGCCTTGCATCATCATAAACCTCTTTGGATTTTAGATATTAAGTTGATCATGAGCTATCACCGGCTGACCCCGAGTGTCATTTAAAGCACATTAGGCCTCGACTTTTATTTCTCCTTTTATTCGTGCTACTATTTCCCATGCTCACCCGTTCTCAAATCCTCACTGCTATCCGCTCTGCTGCCCGAAAGCTGGGTCGCGCTCCTACCCGCTCCGAGTTCATGCGCCTGAGTGGCATTCACTATGGCCGGCTCATACCGCATTTTCCTGATGGCTATCGCTCGGCCATCCGTGCTGCCGGACTCTCGCCTGATCCCGGTGGACTTCGCATCGACACTGCCGCCCTGCTCACGGATTGGGCCCGCCTTGCCCGCAAGAAAGGCCGCATTCCCACCCGCGACGAATACGAGCATGAAGGCCGCTATGCCTCCGCCAGCCTGGAAACGCGCTTTCATCGCTGGTCGCAGGTGCCTACAGCTTTTCTCAAGTTCTCTGAATCCGCCGGTCTCTCCGGAGAATGGTCTGACGTCATGCGCAGCATCCAAACCGGTCCCATGCCCACGCGCGGCGGAGGCCGTCGCTGGCTGAAGGGTCGGTTTCAGGAAACCAGCCCGTTAGCCGTATCAGGGTTTAGCGATTCGCGCACGAATAGCGGGCGCAATCGCGTGCCTTTAGGCAGACCGGCATCAATCTCCATTCTTCCGCCACCGCTTCACGGAAAAAAGTGCGTCACCGTCACTATGTTGGCGCTACTCATCTCCAGGGCGTCTGTAGAATCTTCCGCGCCCGGGCTTCGCTCCCTTGTCCCCCGACGCGTCTATCCTGACCGCCCGCTCCTCGGCGCGCCTCTGGGGCTGCCCGGCTTTCTCTTTGAACCTACCAATGAAATGGGAGTAATTCTTCTCTTCGGTATGCTGGCCTGGCGACTGGGCTTCATGATTGAATCGGCGCAAATAGGTTATCCCGATTGCCACGCCAAGCTGGAGGTTGAGCCGGGCCGCTGGCAGGATGTAAATATTGAATTTGAGCACCAGAGCAAGCACTTCCGCGCCCATCGGCATGACGCGCGCCGCTGCGACATCATTGTCTGCTGGATTCACAACTGGAAAACCTGTCCGCCCCACATTCAGGTCATCGAATTGCGCGAAGTCGTCCGCCGCATGAAGCAACAGCCTCAGCTTCAATGGCAGAGCCAGCAAGGTTAGTGCAGCAATTCGTTCACGATGGCTTCCACGTGAATCAGTGTTGTGTCGAGAAACTGCAAGTCAGTGCTCCCAGAGTCGCGCAGAAGAAGCGGAAGCTCTGTGCCCGCCAGGACCAGTGCTTCAATACCGTCTTCTTCCTTCATGCGTCGCGCAATGCCCAGGATCTCCGTCCTGCTCTCCGGCAGAAATTGGTTCTTCAGTAGCTCATCGATGTACTTGCGGTGAATGAACTCCTGCTCTGGCTCTTGCGGCCGGACCAGCGTGATCCCTGCTCGCTGGAATCCTTCAGGATAGAAATTGGCTCGCATGGTGAATCCGGTTCCGAACAAGCCCGCCTTCTTCACGCCCAGCCGCTTTGCATGCTTCGTGGTGGTGTCAACGATGCTGAGCAGTGGAATGTTCGCGCGGCCTTGGAGCTCATTGAATACGAGGTGTGGCGTGTTGGCTGCCATGAAGGCAAAGTCCGCTCCAGCGCGCTCCAGCGCACGAAGTCCCGCCATTAGGTAATTGGCCAGATCGTCGAGCCGGCCCGCATCCAGCATGGCGATGCCTCTGTCGACGTCGAGGCTGTTGATGATCACGCGGGGATTTCCCTGGTTGGGCCTCAACTCGCGGTAGCGGGCGAGGATCGAGCGGTAGTAATCGATCGTGGATTCCGGCCCGAGCCCGCCAATCATCCCTGCCGTTCGCATGGTAGGAAAAGAGATGCGTGGCTCAGTCCGAGCGATTCACTAAGTAGGAAGTTCGAGCTAGACCGCTACGGTGCTCTGCTTGCCGGCTTTTACCCCGTCCTCAATCTCAATCGCCTGCTGGAAATATTCCATGGAGAGCTTGAGGCCGGCTTCCAGATCGATCTTCGGTTCCCAACCCAGCAGTTCACGCGCCTTGCTGATGTCAGGCCGGCGCTGTTTAGGATCGTCTTGCGGAAGAGGCTCGTAGGTGATGGGGCTGCGCGAGCCGGTGACCTTTAGCACCCGGTGCGCGCATTCAAGGATCGTAAACTCAACCGGGTTGCCGATGTTTACCGGATCATGGATCTCAACACGCGAGAGCCGCAGGATTCCTTCCACCTCGTCACTCACGTAGCAGAAGCTGCGCGTCTGCTTGCCGTCGCCGTAGACGGTGAGCGGCTCGCCGCGCAGAGCTTGCTTCATAAAGTTGGAGATCACGCGGCCATCGTTCAACTGCAGACGCGGTCCATAGGTGTTGAAGATGCGGAGAATGCGCGTATCGACCTTGTGGTAGCGGTGGTAGGCCATGGTGGCTGCTTCAGCAAAGCGCTTGGACTCGTCATACACCGAGCGCGGCCCAATGGTATTTACATTGCCCCAATAAGTTTCCTTCTGCGGATGCTCCAGCGGATCGCCATAGCACTCTGAGGTGGAGGCCAGCATGTACTTTGCACCGTATTTTTTGGCCAGATCGAGCGAGTGAAACGATCCCAGCGAGCCGACCTTGAGCGTTTCAATGCCGTGCTCCATGTAATCGACGGGGCTGGCCGGCGAGGCGAAATGAAAAACGTAATCCACCGAGCCGACATCGTAAGGCTGGTTCACGTCCTGCTGCACAAACTCAAAGCGCGGCTCGTTTTTAAGATGGGCAATGTTGCGCAGGCTGCCCGTAAGCAGGTTGTCCACGCAGACCACCTGATGGTTCTCCGCCAGGAGCGCATCGCACAGATGCGACCCCACAAAGCCCGCTCCGCCAGTCACCAGTACGCGCATATTGTTTCTACCCTCGATCTAATTTTACTGCTGGCCGCCTGCGGCGGTATTGCTTCCTGCGTTACCACAGTGGCTGATACTTCGTTCCACGTCGGTGCCTTCTTCATAGTCGTTCCAGGTCTCCACCAGCAGATAAGGCGAAGCGTCCTGCGAGCCATAATATTTGCGGTAGATGTGCAGGACATCCTCAAACGTCTTGCCGCAGCGATAAGCAATATGACGGTTGCGGCTCCAGGAAGCTTTGCTGTCATCAAAGCCCGGCCACACCGCGCCCACGGCAATCTTGTCCGGATGATGGTTCTGCATGTTGCGATAAAAATAGTTCAGGTAGTCTTCGCCGTAGTTGCTGCCATCGCGCGCCCAGCCGCCCGAGCCCGGCTGCACCCAGGCGTAGTATCCGTCAAAGGCATCAGGATATTTCGAGCTTTGGTCCTTATAGATGAGCAGCGGCGGATCAGGCCACGACTTGGTCACCTGGCGCACGCGGTTCCAGTCCGTGCCAGAATCTTTGGGAAAGATGAATACCACCGGACGCCCGTTATAGCGCAGGTAGGCGTTGCGCGTAGGCCCGGCGTTCGGCCCAATATAGCGATCAAAAAGATACTGCAGATCAACAATCACCGCTTCAGTGTCATAGCCCGGATGGTCCACCGCTTCGTCATACTGCACGGCGACTTTGAACTGTCCGTCTTCACTGGCAGCTTGCTGCAAGAGCGCATAGCTCTGGTCTTCAAATTCTTTGCGCGGGCCATACCAGTTGACCACAAAGCCGGTAATGTTCAGCTCTTTGGCGTGGGCAATCTGCTGCCGCAAAACATTTGGATCATGGCAGGAATAACCGACGTTGATGTGCTCTTTCTGGCCAAACCACGGCTGATAAATAGCCAGCAGCCTGGGGCTGCCTTCCGGCGCCTGCCCTTGAAATGAGCTCAGCGATCCGCGCGGATTGGGCCGCGCACAGCCAATGGCAGAGACAACACTTGCCGCAAAAAACAAAGAAATACCGATAGACGTAATAATGCGCTGCATGACACTTCTAAATAAAGACAGATTTATGTACTCAGGGTTGGATGAGAAAGCAGCAGTTCGGGATGGATGGGGGATAAAAGCCATTAGCTGTTAGCCTTTAGCTTTTAGCCCGCGCGCATCAAGGCCGAAACCGGGGCAGTTTCTGGGCCTGAAGGGATTTGCGTTATCCCTGGCCCTGAGCAGCGCCAGCGCCAAGCGGCGGAGGCTGCACCATCTGCTCCGCAGCCGCTTTCACGCGGTTCACGCGGTTAGTCCAGCCCCTGCCGAACGTGGCAAAGGTTGAGAGTGATTGCAGGAAAGCCAGCCGCTGATCGCAAACGGTATCGATCAAGGTAATGGGATCAGCATTGTTGAGCGCATTCAGCGTGTTAGGACCAATGTTGCCATCAGCCGTGACGTTGCACGCCTGTTGCAGGAATTTTGCCGCGCGGTTCACTCCGCTATTGACGGCAAAGTCCATCACGGCGCAGTCCACGCCCACGGGCAGATTGTCGCCGCGGATTCCGTTCCAATAATTCTGCCGATAGAGAGGCGTTACATCGGCAGGGGTAAGGGCGCGCATATCAGCTTCAGTTACAGCATGGCCAACAAACGCTTCCCACACGCGCTTGGTTACGCCCAGGTTGGTCATTCCGCCAGGATCGGCGGGATTATTAACAAACCCGCCTTCCTCTTTCAGCACAATTTGAAGAACGTTATCAAAATTGCCCAGCATGGTTGCGACCTTTCAATTCAAGCAAAGCAGACCAAGATTATGCGCCCTGCGACCCCGAAAAACTTTGGAAAATGGAATCCACAAGAAAAGCCAGGAAAATGGAGAGCAAACCCTCTCTCCTTATTTCTAAGTGCTGCCGGCCAGCGAAACGTTACACCCGGAAGAACAAGAAATCCATAACTCGCCAAAGAAAAGAAAGCTAACCGCGCAAAATCTCCTGGCAGGCACGTTCTCAACAGCAGGAACTCACATCGCGCCAGCGGTGTCTGTTCTTTCTACCCAGGTGCCGTATGAAGACCCAATGGCTTCTTATCGCGCTCTTATCAGCAATTCCATTGCACGCGCTGCAAGGCAGCACACCGCAAGCAGCGCTGGAAGAACTGGCCACCACCACAAAACCTGAAGTCATCGCGCGCCATCTGCCTGAGCCGGTGCAGAAAACGATTGAAGACCTGCCCAAGGCGCAGAAGCAGCACGTGATGGAGCAGCTTCTGCAAATCAAGGCCACGCAGCTTGGCGGTTGCACGGTCCGGCCGGCGCATGACTCAGATGGCTGGGAGATCCTGGATGACGACGGCAACAGCAAGGGCAAAGTAAAGCTGGCCAATGCATTCATCTCCGGGACTGAGGCGCTGCTGCCGCTGGAGATTGACCTGGAAGATGGCGCGCAGAATTTTATCGTCACCATGCACCTTGAAGACGATGAATGGCGCATCGACGATTTTGGGCCATGGGAGAAAAGCGATCTCGGCCTGGAAAAGCTGGTGCATCAGCCAACGCAGATGGAGAAAAACGAGACAGCCGCGCGCGAAACTTTGCAGGAAATTTCACGCGCCCTGCAGCAATATGTCTATCATGCGCGGATAGGACTTCCACCAGAGCTGAGCGATCTGACGGAGCCGGCGGACCACGGGAATGTCGCCCCGCCAGAGCCATACCTGGACAAATCTTTTGCCGCCGATCCTCTGATCAAAGACGGCTACTGCTTCCGCTACGTGCGTATCCAGATTGGAGACGGTGTGCAAGGGTTTGGGATGTTTGAGATCACGGCCACTCCCGTAGAGTTCGGCAAAACTGGTTCAAAAAACTTTTTCTTCGATATGAATGGGATTCACGTCACCTCGGAGAACCGGCCGGCCACAGCGGACGATCCAGCGCCTGCAAGCGAGCAAAGCAAGCAGGTGGTTGTGTTGGATTAGAAAATGCGGGGTGCTACGTCGCAAAACGCGATTGGGTTATCCGCAACGATCCCTCATTGCTCAAGCTGAATGCAAAAGAAAAAGGCACAGAAACGAGAACGTCTGTGCCTCACGAGTTCAAATCGGCTTACCTGCAGCGCAGCTTGCCGTTATCGTTCTGGATGTCCCCATTGCAGCTATTGAAATTGTTCAGTGAAGTGTTTTTCCATTTGCCATTCTTCTTCTGGCAACTGGCGCGGAGAGTGTTGCCGGCAATGGTTACGTTCTGGCAGGTTTGCGAGTAAGAGCCGTTCGGGATGCCATTGTTGTATCTGCCACGGTCACGATCGCGATCCCGCTCATTATCGTGATCGCGGTCACGGTCCCTATCGCGGTCACGGTCCCTATCGCGGTCATTGTTGTTATAGTAGCCGCCGTTGCCGTTGCCCTGGTCGGTGCACTGGAGGCTGCCATTCAGGTTCTGGATTTCTCCACGGCAACGGCCATAATCCTGAAGCTGCGTATCGCGGTATTCATTGTTTGTGTCTTTGCATCTGGCATACAGGGTTGAGCCACGCACGCCAATGTCCTTACAGGTCTGCTGGTAGGAACCTGACGGAGCCTGCGCTGAGCAAGCTGCCCACGGTCCCGCAATTGCCAGGGCCAATACGGCCGTTCCTAGTCCGGTGATGTAACGCATAATCTTTTCCTCTTTCGTTTTTCTCTTTTGAATTTATTTTTATTGCACGGCAGTCAAAAAAACGCGCGAACAACGAAGGCCCCTTTGTAGATCACAGAATCTGCGCCCCTCTTGACCGCCGGCGTTTATCAGGCCCAAGACTGAAAGAAATCGTACGGTAAAGACGTTGCCATTTCAATCTGCGGTTCGCGAGTCCCTCTATCGGGTATTTAGAATCATGCCCGCAATAAAAGGGTGCCCCATCGAATGGCCTTGATTCTGCGCTGCAAACTGGGCTTGCAGGTTCAAGTGCTTCGCGTCTGCCGCTGCGGCTTTTTAAGGTTGGCCAGCTTTGCACAAAACCTAAACCCTTACCACAGATAGAAACTGATCACACTGATTTACACGGATCAAAAAGCTCGAATTTAGAATTATTCTTGAATTCGTAAATCCGTGTCATCCGTGGTGTTCCGTGGTGAGATTTTGTTTTTTGTGCAAGGCGAAGGTTGGCCTAAACTTGCGGGTAGATTTTAAAACCAAATCGTGCGCGCAGATTGCGAGCAAAATTGCGGCGGAATTTGAGCAGATTTATCGCTGAAAAAGCCCCTCCTGCTGTTACAAGCAAGAGAGGCTTTACGGTTGGATATCGATTCCTGGTTTACTGTTGCGGCGGCTTCTGGGCCGGCGGCTCAGTGGTGTTGGGCTGAGTAGCTGGCTGAGTTGAAGGCTGCGTAGTAGTAGCTGGCTGAGTGGAATTGTCAGGCTGCGCCGGGGTAGCGGTAACGCCGCTGCCGCTTGACGGAGCTGAGCTGTTGGAAGCATTCAGATCGCCGAGGCCGTTCTTCAGCAGGCTGATCTCAACGCGTCCACCTTTCTGGTGGGTCTTCTTGCCGCCTTCTTCCGCCTGGATGGGAGCATTGCCCATGCCAACGGTGTAGATGCGGTAGACCGGAACTTCATGGTTCAGGACCAGGTAACGGACCACCATCTGCGCCATTTCGCGGGAGTTCTCAACGGCTGAGATGCCGTTGCCGGGCGAGAAGCCCTGGACTTCCACGATGTATCCGCGCTGGTTCTTCAGCGAGGTTGCCATCTGATCAAGGGCGTCCTTCGCGTTCTTGCTCAGCACAGTCTGGCCGGGGCGGAAGCGAATTTCAGCCTGCGTGATCGGCTGGTACTGGTCGATCTTGCTGACCGTATCTTCCACGGTGGCAATGCGAGCATGCGCTTGCTGCGCCGTCTGCTGGGCCTGGTTGGCGCGATTGCCGGCGTCAAGCGCGTGGGCATCAGCGTCATTGGCCTTGCTCATGGCGTTGCGAATGCCTTCAGTCGCCCGCGCGTCCACATCAGCGATCATCTTGGCGTTCTTCGCGGTGAGCTCATCCAGCTCATTCACGCGGCCACGGATAGGATCAAGCTGACGGTTGACATACTTTTTGCGGGCAAAAGGATTCAAATGTCCCCAGAAACCTTCCTTTCTCTGGTAGGTCAAGGGGTCTTTGCCTGTGGCAGTTTCATTGCTCTGGGTCTGCTGCGCCTGGCTCTGCGTCTGCTGAGCTTGCTGTTGGTCTGCGGGTGCGCTGCTCTGTTGATTGGCCTGTGCAGCCGCGGGGATTGCGAGTGCGGCGGCCAGCGAAAGCGACAATAGATACTTTTTCATTTGGGAAAAATCCTCCGAACCGGGGGTCGTTCGTGCATCGGGGCACCGCTTTAAATGACAGGGCTTTCAGCTAACTCCCGAAGCCTCACAACGCTACGCTAATGCCATTGCACCGCGATTGCCAAACTCCTGATTTACAAGGCACATTTGCGATCCTTTGTTTTCAGCGCTTTACGGTGATCCCCTTAGACTGGGCCATGCCCTTGCCTCCACCGACCACGTAAATTTTGCTCTCGTTTGTCAGCAATCTTTGCGAAAAGGGGTCACAAACTGGCTCCCGGTATTTCTTTGAAGCTTCCATATACCTACATTTGCTTATTCTACCTTTTTCTACCTTCTGACTTTCAAATGAGCTGAAGCGAGCAGCAGAGCTTCTATCTATATATGATTTCACCTAAGCCAAAATTTCGTGCCCTCATCTTTCAGTACCAATCCCGAGAGCCCGATCCGAGATCTGACAAAAATAACTGCCTGACTTCACTTGGTTTTCGTCTCTCCCGCGACCGCCTGTGCAAGTAGGCGATTTTTTGAAAACCCTGTCTCCTTTTGTGGGACAGGGTTTTTATCTTTAGAATGAGCGATGTGAGCGCCGGGTGTCTCTTTATTTTGAACTCGGCAGTTGAAGCTCCTGAAAGGCCGGTTTTGTTCTATATCGCTCTGGAAACTGCTTTTCGTAATGCGCCAGTCCGGAGCAAATCAGGTGATGCCATGGCACAAAGCCCGAGGTTTTCATCTCCTGCATGGCTTGCTGCGCGGTCCAGCCCTGCTCGGCCATGCGATAAGCCGCGATCATCATTCCTGTACGATCATCCCCCAGGCGGCAGTGGACGAATACCTTCTTGGTTGGATTCTGGCGAAGAAACAGAAGGAAGCGTGCGAATACTTTGTCTTGGGAAAGGGGCAGTGCCAGGGCATCGCCACATACTGCATCCCTAATTTAGTGACCAGGTCGCGCTCACGTTTACGCGATCCCCGTACGTCTATGACGATATTGATCCCCATTTTCGCCAGCGACTGAAATCCATCCAATGTTGGTTGTCCGCCGCGATAGAGGTGCGGCGTGATCTCGATGAGTTGCGGCACGCCAGGAAGATCCAGCTTTCGAGCGGTGTCGCCTGAGACAGCCGTTGCCTGAACCGCAAGTGAGACAACGATCAGGCACGCCCAAAATTGGCCTTTGCCAGACAGCATCTCCGATTAAGATACCACGTGCAGATGTACCGATTTTCCCGCCAGGAACATCCAACTCATTTCACGAAAGACGATAGATTTCACCGGGCAGCCGAACCAAAATATACCTCCAAAGTGCATCCGGGGAGGTTGCCATCTCCATTTGACCCTAAACTGGGCGGAGTGTCCGAAGAATATTCAGGTGGTGGAGTTGAGGAGGTTGGTGGGAAGTGAATGGCGCTAGTTTTTCATCACATTCCTATGACAGCCTGAAAGTTCGCGGATCAGCCTTGACCGGGTGGGTTATACTTTGCCGGTTCTTGCTGTTGCTTCCAACGTCGCTCTGTTTCGCTCGTTGGAGTCGGCTTAACGCATCATGTCCACTACTCCGACTCGAGCGCCATCGGCTCCCAACATCTCGGCACAACGCCAACTACTTGTTAATCAGGCAAGGCAGTCCTGGATCAAAAAGCTGATCGATCTTTCACGCCGAAACAATCTTCTTTATTTTCGGCCCTTAAAAAGGGGCACGCTTGATCTGGCGGCTGCTGACAGGCAGGCCTTAGCTGCGTTCCTGCTCGGTGAGGAAATTTCTGTCAAAAAGGTTTTGGTGGAGGATTCAGAGGCTTCTCTTTTTGCAGCGCATTCGGAGGGTTCTGCAGTTGACATTGTGCGAGAGATTTACCGCCGCGCGATGGCAAACCTGGAGGAAAAGGGCCTGCAAACCTTGTTCGTAGCGATTGGCAAAGCCACATGGCCGGCTACGGATGGCGGGCGTCCGGCGGAAGCGCCTATTCTGCTTGTACCAGCGCTGCTGGAAGCTCGGGGACACCAGAACTTTCAACTCAAAAGGAATGGAGCTGTTCAAGCCAATCTGGTATTGCTGCACGTTTTTGAGCAGCAGTTCGGAGCCAAACTTGCAGCGGACGAACTGGTAACGAAGCTGCTTGGAGATGACGAGGGCGAGTCTTTTGATCCAAACCCTGTTTATACGGAGATTCGCACAAAGTGTGCCGCAGTACCTGGCTTGGAAATAAAAGAGTTTGCCGTACTGGGTAATTTCGCCTTCCAAAAAATGGCAATGGTGAAAGACCTGCAGCAGCGCGAGCAAGAGTTGGCTGCCCATGACATTGTTGCGGCGATCGCAGGCGACTCTGATGCGCGCAACAGCGTCAGCGCTGCTCAACAGAATGAGACTGAACCCGCTGAACTGGATCGCATTCCGCCGGAAAATGAGTTCAATGTGCTGGACGCCGATTCCAGCCAGCAATGCGCTATCGCTAACGTGCTTGCGGGACAGAACGCTGTCGTCCATGGTCCGCCAGGCACTGGAAAGAGCCAGACAATCACCAACTTGATTGCCGGATTGGCCGCCATGGGTAAGCGGGTCTTATTTGTAGCGGAAAAACGCGCCGCTTTAGATGTTGTTTTGCATAGGCTGGATGAAGCAGGCCTGTCTCATCTCGCAATTGATCTTCATGGCGCCGATCTTGCGCCCAAGAAGGTAATGCAGCATGTGGCCCACACGCTGGAGATGGTGCGTAACTCAACGCCGGTTGAATGTGAGGTAGTCCACCAACAACTGGTTGACCGGCGGGCACGACTCAATAACCATGTACAGCGGCTGCACGAACCAAGGCTTCCAGCAAACAAAAGTGTTTTTGAAATGGAAGGCACATTGCTTCGGCTGCCGGTACAGTCGGTAACACGGTGGCGTGGCGCCGAACTTAACCGCCTTGATCCTAAAACCGTAAGGCAAATTCACGACCTGCTAACCGAGGCTCGTGGTTTCAGTTCGCTTTTCTTAAGAGACGATCCTTCTCCGTGGTGCAGCGCCAATCTTCCCGATGGCAAGTCGATTCAACAAGCCCTGGATTTGGTGTCCCGCTTAGATCGTGAAAGTTGGCCCAATTTTTTTGGCTCGTTGAACGCAGTGATCAGTCAAGCGCAACTTTGCCGGCCAGCTTCTATTAAGAGCGTTCGCGAGCTGTCAAACCTCTTGTCGGGAGTGCAAGGGACGCTGACAACCTATGGTCCCGATCTTTATAAGGAAAACCTGACAAGCTTGTTGAATGATCTCACGGCTGGAAAAGAAGGCGGAATAAGCGCCGCATGGGCTTTATGCACAAACTCAAAATTCAGGACTGCACGTTCCAGAGTCCTCAAACTGCGTACAAAAGGAAAGGCTCCTTCTGCCAAGGTCTTTGCGGAGATCACGAAGGCGGCCGGTGAGTACAGAAAATGGTCTGAGAAATCTCAAGGTTCGTCCCAACCCATTCCGGTTGCTGGCATGGACCAGCACCTTAAGAAGTTTGAGTGCCTGCTGCGAGACCTCGAAACTCTAGCTCCAATCCTGCCTGCCAAGCTCATAGACGATCTTTCCCTGGATGATTGCTCAACGCTGGTCCAAAAATTGGCTGGCGATTCTTCTACGCCTTATGAAATTCCCAGGCTCACGGAAATAGAGAAGCAGCTGGAAATGACAGGCGCAGGAAAACTTGTCGCGGAGTTGCGTGAGCGAAAGCCTGAGCCAAACTCCTGGGCAAACATATTTGAGCATGCGTGGCTTGGATCAACTTTGGATGCGGTCAGCCAGCAGGATTCTGAAATCCGTGGCTTCAAAGGACAAACCCACACTGGTTATGTCGATGATTTTGTGCGTTTGGATGAAGAGCGGCTGGCCATTGCAGCCGATCGCGTCAGACGGGCCCATGGATTGAATGCCATTGCTGCCATGAATGCCCATTCTGATCAGCAACAACTCATCAAAGCGGAGGCAAGCAAGAGTAGAAAGCATCTGCCGCTCAGAAAAGTGTTTGCGCAGGCAGCCGAAGTGCTCACCGCAGTGTGCCCCTGCTGGATGGCGAGCCCGCTCTCAGTCAGCCAGTTGCTTGATGGAGGCAAACAATATTTTGATTTTGTGATCTTTGATGAAGCCAGCCAGGTGCTGCCGGAAGATGCAGTTCCGGCCATGTTGCGCGGCAAGGGAATAGTCGTGGCAGGAGACAACAAGCAGTTGCCTCCTACTACATTCTTTGCCGCCACTGATGAGGATGACGACTACGCGGCAGAGGAAGAAACCAGCGCGGCGGGATTTGAGAGTTTGCTGGACATGATGGTGCCGTTTGTCAGATCACGCTATCTTGATTGGCACTATAGAAGTCGCGATGAATCTTTGATCAGCTTCTCAAACCACTATCTATACCAGGACAGGCTGGTGACCTTTCCTGGCCCCGGTGGCCCTCCAGCGATTGAACATGTTCTGGTGGATCAGGTCCCCGGAGTGGATGGTCAGGAAGAGAGCTCCAACGCTGAGGTGCGGAGGGTCGTCGAACTCATTCTTGATCATGCTCGCAAGCGGCCTGATGAAACTCTGGGCGTAATCACCATGGGCATTCGCCACATGGACAAGGTGCAGGCCGCTCTTGATCGCGAACTGGAAAAACATCAAGATCTTCACGCATATTTTGATCCGAATGCCAGAGAACGCTTCTTTGTGAAGAACCTGGAACGTGTACAAGGTGACGAGCGCGATGCCATCATTATCAGTATTGGTTATGGAAAGGACCGGGGTGGAAATTTGCCGCTCAGGTTTGGCCCCTTGCTTTCTGAGGCCGGGCGCCGGCGGCTGAATGTTGCCATTACTCGCTCACGGCAACGTCTTACGGTTGTGTCTTCGTTTAGTCATCTGGATATCGATGTGTCTCGCATACGTCCGGGTAGCGGAGTTGAGCTGCTGCGTAATTACCTGCAATATGCCGCATCCAATGGAAAACGCCTTGGAGATGAGCAGTTGACAAGCGTGCCGCTCAACGGTTTTGAAGCAGACATCTTTGATGTGTTGAGTGGCCAGGGAATCAAGCTCGTTCCACAAGTCGGAGCGTCTCAATATCGCATTGATATGGTTGCACAGCACCCGCAGAAACCGGGTAGGTTCGTCCTGGCCATTGAATGTGACGGGGCCACTTACCATTCCAGCTATAGCGCTCGTGATCGCGACCGTCTGCGCCAGCAGCAGTTGGAGAATTTAGGCTGGCGCTTCCACAGGATATGGTCGACAGACTGGTTTTTGCGCAAAGAAGATGAGGTAAAGAGGACGATGGCAGCATTTGAAGAAGCCGTCAAATTCGCGGACAAGGTCGATGCCGGTTCGTCGATTGCAAGTGGAGTGTCGAACGGCAACAATAGAGCACACAACATTGATCATTCCATACAAAGCGCAAATCACGCGCAACCCAGGAAGACAAGGCCAGCCATTCCGCTCAAGCCTTCAATTGCTCACTACAGCATGCGTGAACTGGCTGAACTGATTAACTGGATCAACTCGGATGGGCGACTGCGTACAGATGAAGAAATCATCACGGAGATGGTTTCTGTTCTCGGATTTGCTCGCCGAGGAGCGCGGATTGAGCTGGCAATCAGAAACGCCATTCCTTTGACGCGCTCAAACTGAAAACCGCTGATTCAACCGGTGTAACTTTCGATGTTTACCCGAGTTTGGGCTTTGAGCCGCTCCGATCCCGCGCGATCTCGGCGATCCCGGCGATTCCTAGTAAGCCATGCACTCACGCGTTCCCTGTCAATTGCTCATTGCCAACTGCGAATTGCTAAACTATCTCCAATGGCTACCACCACAACACCGGACACCGCAACCCATCGCAAGCCTGACCTGAGCGTGAAATTTGCCGGGATCGCTTTCAAGAACCCGGTCATCGCTGCCAGCGGGACATTTGGCTATGGGATCGAGTTTGAAGACATTGTCGCGCTGGAAAAGCTGGGCGGATTTGTCACCAAGGGGCTCTCGCGTGAGCCGATGGTTGGCAACCCGCCGCCGCGGCTGTTTGAGACCGCCGCGGGCATGTTGAACTCGATTGGTCTGCAGAATATCGGCGCGCGCGCGTTTATTGAAGAGAAACTGCCCAAGCTGGCGACGAAGAAGAACGTGGTGGTGATTGCCAACGTCTTTGGTTACACGCGTGAAGATTACGTGGAGACCATCCGCATATTGAATGAGGCCGAGGGCATTGCCGCCTATGAGCTGAACGTCAGTTGCCCCAACACGCACCAGGGCGGTATGGTGTTTGGCACGGATCGCATCTTGCTGGAAGAGCTGGTGGCCAGTTGCAAGAGCGCGGCGCAGCGCCCGTTGATCGTGAAGCTCTCTCCCAACGTCACCAGCATTCCCGCCATGGCCAAATCGGCGGAAAATGCCGGGGCTGACGCAATCTCGCTGGTGAACACGTTTGTCGGCATGGCGATTGATGCCAAGACGCGCAAGCCCCGCATCTCCAATGTCACCGCCGGGCTGAGCGGGCCTGCCATCAAGCCGATTGCCCTGCGCATGGTCTGGGAAGCCGCGCATACCGTGGAGATTCCGGTGATCGGCATGGGCGGCATTACCACCGGAGAAGACGCCATCGAGTTCATGCTGGCCGGCGCAGCTGCCGTGGAAGTGGGTACGGCAAATTTCTGGGACCCATGCGCCACCGAAAAAATTGTCGACGGAATCCAGCGCTGGTGCTTTGAAAACCGCGTGAAGCGGATCACCGACCTCATCGGCGGGCTGCAGGAAATTGGAAATTGAGTAAATCCGGTAATCCGGTAATTGCAAAATGTGGGGCAATCAGAGCTCTACAATTACCAAATTACCCGATTTACTCAATTACCAATTCTACCTTGTGGCAACCCTGCCGTATTTAAATCCTTCGAATTAAGCAATGGCTGTTCAGCGCGCGCCAGCGCGGTGCCGCGTCTTGAGTCCAAGACCGGCACGGAACCACGAGGGGGATAGGGGATTGTGGTTGACGCGATTCTGAATATTTCCATGCATGGGAGACAAAGTATGAAACGCATCTTCACAATAGTGGGCTTGTCATTGATGCTGCTGGGGGCCAGCGCCTGGGGCCAGAAGCCTGACCAGCAGAAATCGCGAGCGATAGACTCAAAGGCTGAGAAGGCCGTGCACATCACGCAGGGGCCAAACGTCAGCAATATCAGCGGGAACGCGGCAACCATTACCTGGTCTACGAATATGAATGGCGCGAACCACGTGCGCTATCGCATTGCAGGAAGCCATGACGAGTGGCAGTCGGCATACCACCAGGGCGGCGGCACTACGCATACGCTGGAACTGACCGGACTGCAGCCGCACAAGACCTATGAATACCAGATTTTGACGCGCGACGGCGATGTGCGCAAACAAGGCGAGTTCCAGACGAAATAAGGAATAGGTCTTTAAAGACCACAACAATCGCCCAGCGGTGCTGCTTGCCGTGGGTGGATGAATGAGTACGTCGAAATGCTTTGGACAAGGGAGACACAAGTTATGAAACGCATATTCACGATATCGGGGTTTTTGCTGCTGATGGCCGCCGTGGCATTGGCGCAAAGCACCATGGACCAGCAGAATGAGAAGAACGTAAAAATCACTTCCGGGCCAAGCATCACCGGCATTACCGGAACTTCCGCCAACGTTAGCTGGACCACCAGCAGCGCAGGCGCAAATCACGTGCGCTATCGCGTAGCTGGAAGCAACAGCGCATGGAAATCGGCTTACGCTGCGGGCGGTGGAACCAACCACAACCTGCAACTCACCGGCCTGGAGCCGGGCAAGACCTATGAATGGCAGATCCTCACGCGTGATGGCGATGTGCGCACCGCAGGACAGTTTCAATCGGCAGGCACGGCCACCGGCACCGCACCCGACGTAAACGCCGGTTCCACGCCTGCAACACCGGCTCCGGTCAGCAGCGGCGACGCAGCATCAGCAGCCAAGGTGCCGCTCTATCGCGGGGTGAACTCCCAGGGCAATCTGCATGTTTACAGCACCAACGCCAGTGACGAATCTGCCGGCGGGTTCAAGCCGGAAGGTACTGCCGGTTATCTGCTCTCTTCACCCGTTTCCGGCGCCGTTCCTCTTTATCGGTTAAGCGGCGCGAACGGTGATACGCTCCTGACCACTGACGCCAACGAGCACAGCAGCATGCAGGCACGCGGCTATCACGACATGGGCGTTGTCGGATACGTGGAGAGCTCACAGGTCTCCGGCACTCAACCGCTCTATCGCATGGTAAGGCCCGATGGCAGCGCTCACTTCTATACCACCTCGGCTACTGAGCACGCTCAGTTCGTCGGCCTGGGATGGAAGGATGAAGGCATAGCCGGATACATTTGGGCACAGCAGTAACTGAAAGAGCAGTTTCATCGACAAAAAGGCCGCCTATAAACAAGGTGGCCTTTTTTATGCTTGCAGATCTTATAGCGTTTCCTGAGTTGCTATATCTACTACGCACGTCATTATTAGCGATCCATCTCATCCCCGTGATGCGCTATCCTGAGGCGCGCCACGCGAACTGCAAAGTGCTTCGACACGGTTCTGCGAAGCCGCAGGATCGGCTCCGCTGCACTGTAGGGCTATTCAAGATTGGTTGGAGGGTTGGTATCCTGAAGAGCAGCAGCCTGCAGGTGTGCAGGCACTTGCTCGCGAAAATCGCCGCAGGTTGCTGTTAGCGTTCTTTCAAGAATTCCTGCGTAATTTCCGGCAGCTTGTCGCGGACTTGGCTGGGCAAACGGTCATGCAGGCGGCGGGCTTGGATCCGCGCGACATCGGCCACCACTACCGGCGCAGGCGTGGCCACGGCCACAATGAGCCATACAACACTAAAGAAGAGGAAGCCTGCCAGCGCAATCAACTCCAGCACCAACGCGCGTCGCGGAGAAAAATGCCGTACTGCGCCAAAGGCCACCAGAAACATAATGGCGGAGACGCTG
The DNA here is from genome assembly GCA_035710845.1 of Candidatus Angelobacter sp. Classification (GTDB taxonomy): domain Bacteria; phylum Acidobacteriota; class Terriglobia; order Terriglobales; family Acidobacteriaceae; genus Angelobacter. The sequence goes on along the minus strand of DASTCT010000193.1, from coordinate 2,040 downwards.
GCCACAATCATCAAGCCAATATCAATGGTGCGATGCAGCACCTGGCGGGAATGGCAGCGGGCGCACTCTGCCAGATGGGTCTCATAATCGGAGCGCATTTCCGCCGCAAGGCCGGAGATGTCGTACCTCCACCCGGCTAAGATGTCCCCAATAACCCTGTCTGTACAAACAGTGCTCATCTGACTTGCCAAACCCTAAATTCCGCAGATTCGAAAGCTTCCGCCTTACCTCTATTTTCATCCCGGAAAGGTGGTTTCGTACAGGTATATTCTCACCCCAGGCTAAGGGGGTGCAATGGCTTGTCCTGCTGGGCCAGGGCCAGTGAACAGGCCTGGAAGAGGTTCATCTTGCCGCCCAGGGCCTGGTAGGCGGTTTCCCGCGCCAATTCCGGGTGATTATTGTGCTCAGAGAGGTGCCCCAGCACCAGGAAGGCGGCCTGGCCATCGTAGTCATGGGCAAAAAATTCCGCTAGGGCAGCGTTGGAAAGATGGCCCTTTTTGTTCATGATCCGCTGCTTCACCATCCACGGGTAAGGCCCGGTGCGCAGCATCTCCAGGTCGTGGTTTGACTCGATCATCAGCCCATCGCAATGGCGCAGCGCGTCTTTCACGTTGGCGCTCATGTAGCCCAGGTCAGTCACCATCCCGAACTTGATGCCCTCAGCGCGGAAGGTAAATCCGCAGGGATCAGCCGCGTCATGCGATGTGGTAAACGTGCTGACGGTAATATCGCCGATCTGGAAGCTCCGCCCTGCGTGGAAATGTTCCACCCGCTCCAGCTTTACCGGCTTGCCGTCAGGCCCGCGCGTTGCGCGCCGCCAGGTATGGTAGGTAGGCTCAGTAATGTAAACCGGCACGCGCAGCTTGCGCGCCAAAACTTCCAGCCCGGCTACATGGTCATTGTGCTCGTGGGAGATCACAATGGCGTTGAGCTTGTGCGGATCTTCTCCCACGGCCTTCATGCGTTTGAGCGTTTCCCGGCAGGAAATACCCGCATCCACCAGAATGCTCGCACTCTCGCTGGAGAGCACAGCAGCATTGCCTCGACTGCCGCTCGCCAGTATGGTCATCCGCATTGCCATTCCATGCAGCATAACCGGGATCACCTCCCAGAGGGAGTAGCAAATTAGTTAACAGCGGAAATCTTTGCCACAGAAACACGAGGGGCACGGAGAAAAGCCTTTATTAGATTGGTTATTGGATGTTTCAATTGATCGAATTTTTGGCGTGAGCAGAAGAGCGCTGAACTAAATATCTTTCCATTTGCATCGCTCGTTTTACTGAAGAAGATGATATCCAAATAAGCCGAGCGCCTTTTACCACCAAAATTGCGGTGTACTTTCCGCCAGACTCAGGAGTAAACAGGCCGACGGCCCTTTCTCCGGACGAATCTCTCTTTAAAGGATCAACAACTCTCGATGCAGTATGCAGCCATTTATGCATTTCCTTCCGTGCAGCTTCTGCCGATCTGAATGTCCCTTGAGTAACATTCACGCGCGTGTTATCCACAGCCTCGTAGGTGTTCCATGCCAGAAATGTGCCGTCAGAAAACCTCCCATTCCCAGCCTCAACTGATCTCCATTGTTCGTCATTGCTTTGCTGGCCCATGCCGTGATTCCCCAAGGCAAGGACAATAAGGATTGCGCAAGTAGGCCCGGCTGTGGCTATCCGAATGAACACACGAGAAATAAGCGCCTTTGTCATCCTGTCAGTCCGTTATAAGAATACTCGGCAGGAGCGATTACCGCATCTGCACATCGATCCACATCTCTTTTTTCTCTGTGCACTCCTGGTACACCCAGACTTTAGGTGGGTCCTTGCGATAGCTGGCGGCAATGCGGTCCAGAATCTCCGCCACCGTCGCATTTTTCATCTCCACAATCATCGGCGGTGAGAGGACTTTTTTTACGCCATCAGCGCGGCGGGCAAATCTGGCATGGCTGTGGCGCAAAAAGGCCTGCACCTCTGGCGTCTGCCAGAGCAAGCTCATCACTCGGTCGGGTTCGCGATCTTCCACAATACGAAACTCCCGTACGCGCAC
>DASTCT010000192.1:0-18673 GCA_035710845.1 Candidatus Angelobacter sp. | reverse complement strand
GCTATGATTTTCGCGTAGGACTACATACAACTTGCCGAGCCAAAAGCAACTCAGGTGGTCTGAACTTAGGGTCGGAATAACCGTAATTGTAGCTTCGGTGACCCTGGCCGTTCTCGTCTTTCTCATAAGCGGGACGAGCGGTTTTTTCACCAGCCAAATCAAGCTTGTTTCTTATTTTGATAATGCTGAAGGAATCCGCGCCGGCCAGCCGGTTGATTTTCAGGGCGTCGCGATTGGAAATGTAACCAGCGTGCATGTTGTTTCCGGGCGCCCGCAGGATCCGATTCAAGTGATGATGAAGATCAACAGCAAGTATGCGGAGTTCATCCGCCTCGGCGTGAAAGACGCAAAGGGCAATTGGATAATGACCGCCGACGGGAAAAGCGTGAACGCCTCCGTCGCCACCATTCAGACCGCCGGTGTTCTCGGTGAATCATTCATTGACATTGACAGCAGCAGGATCGACTCCACGAGACCTGTTGGGCCCATTGCCCATGACGGTGCGGAACTTCCCCCCGGCAATGCTCCCGGATACCAGGATGTGATCAAGAGCAGCCAGACCACGTTACAGAAAGTCGACACTCTGCTGGGGCAAGCAAATGACATTCTGGGGGCGGTCCAGAGCAGCAAAGGAACGCTGGGCCAGGTGATTAACGATCCCACTATGATCAACAAGCTCAATGCGATCCTGAACCAGGTTCAGGGATTGCTCAACGATATAAAGAATGGTCAGGGGACAATTGGGCAGCTCTTTACTGACAAGACGCTTGTTGTCAAAGCAAACGATGCCATAGATAAGATGGATGGTTTGATAAATGACGTCAACAGCGGCAAAGGAAATCTGGGAAAACTGTTTAAGGATGAGGCGCTCTATAACAACCTGAACCAGACCGTGGCCAAAGCCAACAAGCTGATGGATGATCTCAACGCCGGCCGTGGCCCGGCGGGCAAACTGCTGAAGGATGAAGAGCTGGCAGCCAAGCTGAAGAACACCATCAGCAAACTTTCTGACATCACTGACCAGTTGCAAGCAGGCCAGGGTACTGCCGGCAAGCTGTTCAAAGATCCTTCTGTCTATAACAATACTGATCAATTGCTGGTGGAAACGCGCAACCTGGTCAAGGCCATTCGTGAAAATCCTAAAAAGTATCTGACCATCCACTTCAGGGTGTTCTAAGCCGCACTTGTGGACGAAAAGAAAACATAGGAATATCTTTTAAAAAAGAGATGAAGCTCTGGTGCCCAGGGCTGAATGCACTTTCAGGTTCCGAACACGCAATAAAATTCTAGAGAGGCTACACACCATGCGTTTTTCAAAAATGATCGGATTAGGGCTCTTCTTGATCGCCGCAACCATGCTGGCTGGAGCCCAGGAGCAGGAAAAATCCGTTCCCAACGCCACAATCTCCGCCCTGGATAAAACGGCTGATCCATGCGTGGACTTCTATCAGTTTGCCTGCGGCGGATGGACTAAAAACAACACAATTCCATCCGATCAGCCGATCTGGAGCCGTTTTAACGAATTGGCAGAGCGCAATCGCACAGAGCTGCGCGGCATTCTGGAGAAAGCAGCCAAGGCCACCAATCGCACGCCCGATGAGCAGAAGATCGGCGATTACTATGCCGGGTGCATGGATGAGGCTGCCATTGAGAAAAAAGGCATCGTTGTCCTCAAGCCGGAGTTTGACCGCATCAATGCGATCAAGGACAAATCTTCCCTGTCGGCATTAGTTGCCCACCTGCACTCGCAAGGCCTTAATGCGCTGTTCAGTTTTGGCTCCGGTGCGGACTTTAAAAATGCAAAAGAGGTCATAGCGCAGGCAGACCAGGGCGGCCTTTCACTGCCTGACCGCGACTACTATACAAAGGAAGATCCTAATTCGGTCCAGTTGCGCAAAGCATATGTAGAACACGTCACCAATACATTCAAGCTTCTGGAAGACTCGCCGGAAAAAGCTGAAGCGGAAGCCAACGCAGTGATGGCCATTGAGACTGCCTTGGCCAAAGGCTCAGGAGACCGCGTGGAACGCCGCGAGCCGGAGCGCGTTTACCATAAGATGTCGGTAACAGAGTGGCAGGCGCTGACCCCGGATTTCAATTTCACCAAATACCTTACTGATATTGGCGCTCCTTCCGCTACCAGCTTGAACGTTGCTGAGCCAAACTTTTTTAAGGCGCTGAACACAGAGCTGGCAAACGTCAGCTTAGATGATCTAAAGGCTTATTTCCGCTGGCACCTGGTACGGTCACAGACGCAGTACCTTCCCAAAGCATTCCAGGATGAGAACTTCAATTTCTATGGCAAGACGCTGCAAGGCGCAAAGGAGATCCGCCCGCGGTGGAAGCGCTGCGTTGCCGCAGTGGATGGTGATATAGGAGAGGCCTTGGGCAAGGTCTTTGTGGAAAAATATTATCCGCCGCAAGCCAAAGCAAAGACGCTGGAGATGGTAAAGCAACTGGAAGACGCTTTGCATCGGGACATCGAGGAGCTTTCCTGGATGTCTGAGACAACCAAGAAGCAGGCGCTGATAAAACTGGCAGCTATCCAGAACAAAATTGGCTATCCGGCAAAGTGGCGCGATTACAGCACGCTTAAGATTGTGCCCGGTGACGCGCTGGGAAATTCTCTTCGCGCCAATGCTTTTGAAGTTCACCGCCAACTGGCCAAGATCAACAAGCCGCTGGACAGGCAGGAGTGGCTGATGACGCCGCCCACGGTGAACGCTTATTACAATCCCACGGAAAATAACATCAACTTCCCGGCGGGAATCCTGCAGCCGCCGTTTTACGACTTCAAGGCTGATGATGCTCTGAACTTCGGTGGCATGGGCGCCGTGATTGGCCATGAACTTACCCACGGCTTTGACGATCAGGGAGCACTCTTTGATCCGGAAGGCAATCTTAAAAATTGGTGGACTCCGGAAGACCAGAAAGCTTTCAAAGAGCGGACGCAGTGCATTGTTGATGAATATGACAAGTTTGTTGCTGTGGATGACGTTCATGTGCGCGGCAGGCTTACGTTGGGTGAAAATACCGCCGACAACGGCGGCCTTCGCATCGCCTACATGGCGCTGATGAAATCAATTGCCGATTCAGGCAAGAAGCCGGGGGATATTGATGGTTATACCCCTGAACAACGCTTCTTCATCGGCTGGGGCCAGATTTGGTGCCAGAACCAGACAGACCAGATGGCCCGCTTGCTGGCCCTGAACAACGAGCACGCACCCGGCAACTTCCGCGTGAACGGCGTAGTGCAGAACATGCCGGAATTCCAGAAAGCATGGGGCTGCAAAGTGGGCCAGCCAATGGTCTCCCAGAATGCATGTCACGTGTGGTGAGTTTGTTAACGTAAGTCGAAATGGGCCCGGCGCAATGCCGGGCTTTTTATTGCGCAGTGGAAGAACCGATGCTGATCAAGCCCGTGCTCTCCGCCTGTTCGTGCGCATGATAAGAAGAGCGCACGAGCGGGCCAGACTCCACGTGACGGAAGCCTATCTTTAAAGCTTCAACCTTCAGGAAAGCAAATTCTTCCGGCGTGTAATAGCGCGTCATGGGCAGATGGTCTTTTGAAGGACGTAAATATTGGCCGACGGTGAGGATATCGACCTTGCGTGCTGCAAGATCACGGAAAACTTCCAGCAGCTCGTCCATGGTCTCGCCGATGCCGACCATCACGCCGGTCTTTGAAACCATCCCTGGCGAAAAACGCTTTACGTTGCTCAGCAGATCAAGCGTGCGCTCATAGCGAGCGCCGGAGCGCACTGCGCGATAGAGTCGCGGCACCGTCTCAGTGTTGTGGTTGAGCACTTCAGGCCTGGCTTCAATCACCACCTGCAGGCAATCTTCACGGCCCTGGAAATCAGGGATTAAGACTTCAACCTGGCAGTCCGGGGCTTGCCGGCGGATCTCGCGAATGGTCTCAGCAAAAATCTTTGCGCCTCCCATGTTGTCATCATCGCGATTCACGCTGGTAACCACAGCATGCTTCAGGCCCAGGGTTGCCACGGCTTCAGCCACGCGGCGAGGCTCATCCCAATCCAGCGGTTCCGGCTTGCCTTTGGGTACAGCACAAAAACCGCAGCGGCGCGTGCACAGATTGCCCAGCAGCATGAACGTCGCGGTCTTATGGTCCCAGCATTCGCCAATATTGGGGCACTGGGCGGATTCGCAAACCGTATGCAGGTCAAGGGTGCGCGCCAGCTTTTTGAGCTCATGGTAATTGTCCCCCATGGGTGCGCGGGCCTTGAGCCACGCTGGCTTGGGATGTGGACGCCGCGGCGACAAGTCAATCTGGACGAGTTCTACAGAGCTGGCCATAGATCAGAAGTCTGGGTGAATCTCTATTGTACGATGCCCGGGGTTAGTGAGGCGATTCATCGACACTCTGGTAATGCTGCGAATCTCGCAATGCAGCAGTACCATTTGGCTGTAAAGAGGACACAAATGACTGAAGATGCCGACAACTCTTGGCGGGCAAGCGGGCGTTCCCTGCTCACGAGAATCGGTTATTACACCAGCCCCTGGCGGCCATGGACGCCGGCCGCAGCAATCGTGCTCGCATACCTGGCGCGTCAAACGGGTTCGGTAATCCTGCGCGGCATCAGTGCGGTCGCGGCTCTTATTCTGTTCCTGATGGTATCAGTGGACGCTGCGCGCGCTCTCTGGGAAGTAGACCGTGGCCCATGGGACCGGCAGCGTTACTTACCTAAAGTGCACGTCACGCCTTTCCAGATACTGCTGGCAGGGGTGCTGGCTGTCATTTACGCTCTTTCCATCTTCTTCCTTCTCGCTTCATTTCTCATCCTGCCATCCTGGTGGGTGTTCCTGACGATCAGCCCATTCATCCTTGTGGTGGCTGTGCTTGTGGCCTGGCACAATGCTCGCTTGTGGTCATTTCAAGCTGTTGAATACGAGGAAATGCTCAAGGACGAGCAGAGCGTGCTGGCTGAAAGCGAAAGACTGAAGCAAATGCGACGGCCAAGTTCATCCTGGGAAGCGCCACCAAAGTGAAGCTCTTATTCAAGCCCGCCGCTGATCGAATGGAAACCAAGTCTGAAATCAAGATCGGTGCTACAGCGTATGCAGGTACGCGATTAAGTCCTGCAGTTCCTGCTGGTCAAGCTGATCTGCAAAACGAGGCATCATGTTTCGCCCACGCACAATGGTTTCTTCCACGTGCTCGTCCGTCGGGGTCAGGCCGCTGGGCAGGTACTCTTTTTTATAAAGGTGCTTCAGTCCCGGTCCTTTATTGCCTTTGGAAGAATACGCAGGGTGGCAACTGGCGCAGTAGATATTAAAGACCTTGCGTCCCTGGGATTGCTGCTGGTTAAGCCCCAATTCGGCATCTGTCATCTGTGCCGGATCTTTGCCGCAACTGGACAAAATTGCGGCTAAAAATATCATCAGAAAAATGGACGCTGTTTGCCTCAAATGACTATTATGTCTGGAGCGCAGCGTTTTGCAAACCCCCGGGCTGCACTGCGGCTGCTTACATGCCGGTTGAGATCAAACGCGCTTATGAAAAGCCCTCTCTGGCGGATGGCCAGCGAGTGCTGGTGGACCGCCTGTGGCCGCGCGGCATCAGCAAAGAAAAGGCCCGCATTGACCACTGGCTCCGCAACCTTGCTCCTTCAAACACGTTGCGAAAGTGGTACCATTCCAGCGCCAATTGGGAAGCTTTCAAGAAGCGCTACTTCAAAGAGCTGAACACGCCTGAAGCTTCCGCTGACCTGCAGCTTCTTTATGGCCTGCTGCACAAGCATGAACTGGTCACGTTGATTTATTCCTCGCGCAATGAAGAGCGCAACAATGCCGTGGCGCTGAAAGAACTGCTCGATGGAACGAAGAAACCGCCTTCCAGCAGTGGACCAGCCAAAGCCATGGCAGTGCCCCGGCGCATGGCCAAACGGCGCCCAAGCTGATGATCTTATGATCTTGCGCCCTCTGGAGCCGCCAAGTGCCTCAACGGCAGAGTTTCTGCCTGCATGGAGCGTGGTGGAGCGCATGCAACGCCAGTCCTACGATGGATGCTGGATGATTACGCAACCCTCTCACGCAGTATTGGCCGCCGACTTTGCCGCGAAATTAATAGCACCGCAAATTCCGAAAATGGATGCTGCGGTGTTGCGCGCCATCGCGCTGCATGATGCCGGCTGGGGCGTGCCTGACGCGCAAGCTATCATGCAGAGCCGGTCAGTCAGGCAAGGCTGCCCAAAATCGTTCATCCAGTGTTCTGCTGCTGAGTTTCTGGCGGCCTGGGAAAAATCAATTGAAATAGCGACATCCACCGGCGAAGCAGGCGGATACATGGTGAGCCGCCATTTTGCCCGCCTTGCTGAACAAGGCACTACTCGTGTGCCGCCCAACGACCAGAATCGACTCACTCATTTTCTGCAGAATGAAACCGCCCGGCAAAAGCAGTTAACAGCAAATCAAGAGCGGAGCATTGAAGAATTGGAACTGCTCACCGATGCTTTGCAGCTTTGCGACCTGCTCTCTCTTTATGCTTGCTCTGGTTCGCGCGAGAGTGCCGAGTTCCCTGAGTACTTTGGCTCCAAGTTTAGGCTGACGGCGGCAAATGATGGCTATAAGTTTGATCCGCCGTTGATCGAGCCGGGAACAACGCTGAAAGTGGCGGCGCTGCGCCATCCTGCAACCAGGGAAGAGTCGAGCAGGGAAATCGAGATCAGGATTTAGTTATTGAGTAATTGATAATTGGTAAATGAAATCTGCAAGCATCCTTTGAATCTGCGCCTTGGGTTGCTTTTCAATTATCCGATTACCAAATTACCCAATTACTAAATTTTCTAGTGCGTGTGATTCATTCCCGCCATGCCGCCGTGATCGTGGTGCGCTGAAGCTGGCTTCTCAAGCTGGCGCTCTACCGACCAGATTTCATCCGGCGTTTTTTCCCACGGATACATGTGCACCATCCAGCCAAAAACATGGGGCATAAAAGTTCCGCCTGCAGCTTCGCACTCTTCCCGCGTGGTGATGGAACCGTTAAGTCCAAATTTGGGATTCTTGCTCAGCATCTCTATGCCGCGTCCTTGCGGTGGTCTGCACATATTCACATGCTGGTGCCACTGGGCCACGCTGAGCGGAATGCGCTCATTGAGCGTCTTTTCGCTAAAAGCCACAGGCGCGGTGTACATCGCGCCGATCAGCTTGTAATCGTTGCCGTGCTTTTCATAGAGCAATGAGGTGGGCTTGGTGGGGTCGAAACGGAAAGCTTCGCCAAGAGCATATTGATAGTTGGTGAAGTGGTACATCTTCTGCGGAACGTTAGGAAGGAAAATTCGGTAGCCATCGCTGAGCGCGACCTTGTAATCGCGATAGCGCTCCAGCGCCGGCCGGGCTTCATCGACTACTTGCTGCGCTTTGACGGCATCGCCGGGCTGCGGCTTGCGTAGTTCTGTCATGTGCATGTGCGCGCCCATGTGCTCATGGCCTTCATGGTGATGGTGGCTCATGGCTTCAGTAGCTGCGTTCAATTCGCCCTGGCCGCCAGGCGGTTGCTGCCCGTGATCGGGCTCCTGAGCGAAAAGAAACATTCCCAGCAAACCCAACGCTGCAGACAATAGGTACTTCTTCATGGCTTCCCCGCTTATCTGTTTATCTATAAGGTAACAAACCCGAAACAAATACAAAAGTTACCTTGGAGACGTAAGAAAGAACTTTGTCCGGCGCTGCGGGTTAGTATCGGCCATGACACGATTCCATCATCGCACTCTATTCGCAACGCTTACATTGCTGTTGTGTTTATCCTGCGCCGCGCTTGCACAGCAGCCACAAGACCAAGGCAATGACTCGTCTGCTCAGCCACAAGCTAATAGCCAGAGCCAGCCAAACCAGCAACCCGGCCGTCGCGCCGGAGCAATGCAGCACCAGCGCCAACGTATGGCCATGCTGGCCGAGAAACTCAACCTGACTGATGCGCAGAAACAACAATTCCGGCAAATCAACCAGAACACGCGCAAGCAGATGATGGCGCTTCGCCAGGATAGTTCGCTAACAGATGAGCAGAAGAAGGAAAAAATGCAGGTGGTGCGGAAACAGGCGCATCAGGAGATGTTTGGCGTGCTGACACCGGAGCAAAAAGAAAAGCTTAAGCAGATGCGTGAAGAGCACAAGAAAGAGCAGGAAAGTAAAACTCCCGGCGACCAGGCTTCTGCCAAGAAGAAAGCCGGAACATCCGCCATGGATGATGACGATCCTTTCGCCGGAATGACCAGTGACGACGATGACGGGCCGGGAAACGGCGGCAGTTTCTAAATCGAAAGAGAAACGTGATCAGAAGAAACTAAATTACGGAGCGTGGACCGCTTCTTCCGGCTCAAAGAGCGGTTTCCAGGATTCATCGAGTGAGACCCATTGGTCAAACTCCTGCCAACTGGATTTCATCTCTGGCACATGCAGCAGACCGTGACCATCAGAGCAAACCAATTCAGTTCCCCACCATCCCAGGAACAAATAGCTTGGCATCCCTACAGAAGCTTCATTGCCCAGGCGATTGAGGCAGTAGCGGCAGCGGCGCGATTGGTCTTGCAGAGACCATGAAAGCGCTATCATCGCCGTGACCAGGAAAAGCCAGGTGGAAACCGGTCCCACTAACGGATTGATCGAGCCCGTGAAAATAATGGAGAGCCGGCTTGTGATCTCCAGCGCGCCGACAAAACAGATGGCCAGCATTAGCAGAGTCTTGGCCGCAAAAAACCCCCACCACCGCCAAGTGTAGTGGAAGCTGAGCTTCAACTTGCGAGTCTTAGCGCCGCCGAGTCGACTGCTACCCAAAGCGATGCCGCCGAACAGAGACAGCAAGGTGAAAAACAGGTAGAACTTAATGCCCTGGTGTGCGCGCGATTCGAATGACTCCATTTGCGGCCGCGTGTAACCGCCCTTTTGGGCGAGGCTCTGAAATTCTGCGCCAGTATCGGCCAAAGAAACGCGAGGTTTCATCCGCAGTACTGCTCCGGTGCGATCTGCGATGTTCTTGGCGGCGAATCCTGTATGCGGAAGTTGCCAAACAGCGACCTCAGGAAACATAAAAACAAAATTTCCCGGCAGCACTCCAATCACAGTCTTAGGCTGGTCATTTACTGAGATCGTCTTGCCTACAATGTCGCGGTCAGACTTGAACTCTGTGCTCCACATCCGATGAGTAATGACCACACAATTGGGACAGGCAGTTTCGTCACCTGCGGCAAACACTCTGCCCAGCACAGCTTTGCTGCCTAAGACTTCAAAGAAATTGGGCGCCACGCGCGCGCTGACATTGCGAACCCATCCGTCTGGAACACGGACGACAACCGGATGCCACGAATATGCGGCTACTGAATCCGTAGTTTTGCTTTGCTGGGCCCAGTCTGCAGTGTTGCGAAAGAGATAGTCTTCATCGTACTGGGTAAAGCCGCTTTGGAAAGAAAGATACGCCAGCCGTCCTGGTTGATGAAAAGGCAATGGACGGAACGCTGACCGAATGGTGGGCGCAAAGCCAGTGACCAGCACCAGAAAAAGAAATGCAACTCCGATTGCTCCCAGGCAGAAGCGCGCGCTGCGCGGCGCTTCCTCAAAAGTCTTGACGGTCTTCTTTTGATCAAATCGGTGCCATGCGGCATCAGGAAATGCGCCCCAGCAGTGGCGCATCAGTTCCGTGGATGATTGGCGCGTCAGCCGCCCTGATTCAGCCAGGAAGTGCATCCAGTGCCAGATTTCTCCATACCACTCCTGGTACCAGGCAGCGCGAGCAGACTTGGGGACAAGCAGGCTAGCGGTTCGCAACACTGCTTTGCATTGCCACATCAGACCGCGAATTTGAGGATGGGGCTGCACAACTCTCCCTTACCGGCGCGCCACTTTCTCCTGCGGAGCCAATCTCGCCAGCAGCGGATAACGCTCCACCGCTCCGGCAAGCACTTCTTTTCCCTGGCGCGTCAGCTTGTAATAACGCCGTGGAGGACGGTCCTGGCGGATGGCAGTCCGCCTGTCTTCCCAGTCGCCGCGCACAAATGAATCTTTCTCCAGGCGGCGCAACGCAGGATAAATAGTTCCGCTCGGCAGTCCCGTGATCTCCATAATGTCAAACCCGTACACATAACCCGAGTTGATGGTCTGCAGGATCAGCGCCGATGTGTGGGAAATTTTGACCGCAGGCTCCATGTTTGAGCTCAGTTCACCCTATGTAGTATTCTTTATATGTAGCATTCTTCTTTGGAATGCTCTCTACTGCAAGTTTACCGGATTTCGCGCTGGGCGGAGCAGGATAATTTTTCTCCGCACGCGGGAACCGGGCGCTTGCAGACGGTGTCTTTTGTCGGGGGCGTTAACGCTGCATGCAAAAAAATTCATTGCTGCGTGCAAACAATTGCTGATCCCTCCACCAGCTTTTTATTAAAGCAACTCACCTTTTCTTTTCTGCGCAGTGAAACAAAAAAATAAATTTTGTCGCTATTTAAAGATAGCGAAAGCCTAATTATTTTAGGCCCGCAGGAAAGTGCATGATTCGCTGTTTTTGTGAAAACCGTTTTTTTGGTTTTCTGCGTACTAAAGTTTGAGCGAAGGAGATTCCTGATGTTCCGCCGTAAAGAAAGCCAGCGAGCCCGCGAACGCACTACGGAATACGCAACCTGCAATGACTTTCGCCAGATATTTACGGAAGATATGGCCGGCCTGCACCTGCTGGCGTATCTATTGACTGCGGACATGGCCAAGGCCGAACAATGCTTTGTTTCAGGGCTGGACGATAGTATTCACGGCAATCCTGTTTTCAAACAATGGGCGCGCGCATGGAGTAAACGCGCGATTATCCAGAACGCAGTAAAAATGATGGCGCCCGTGCCCGGACAGCCCGCGGCAAAGGAAGAAATCCCCACGCGAAATCCGCAAATTGCAGACGAGCCGGAGAACCCCTTGGTAGTCCTGGTGATGCAATGGACGCCATTTGAACGCTTTGTTTTTGTTATGTCAGTGCTGGAGGGTTATTCCCTGCGCGAGTGCTCAGCCCTGCTGACCTGCCGTGACCAGGATGTGATTGCAGCAAAATCACAGGTGCTGCAACGGTTGGCCAATAAGGTGGCGCAGGCCCATCTTCCTGTGAACTGAATTGTGTGTCCTGGAATGGGCCCTTTGCAGGCGCACAGATAGCGTAAGACTCGCACACAAACTTCCGGACGATTTTCTTCTTGATCCCATCCGAATGTTTTAAGGATTTTGCTGTCGTATGTGCGATGGGTTGATGAGGTAGCTGGGGCGCCGTACCCCCTTACGTGAAAAGTAATGAGACCGGATACTGCGCAAAATCCTGTCTTACCCCTTTGACGTTGTACTGGCGCCCACAACACTTGTAAAGCTGGCTGGCTCTCAAACTAAGCCCGGAAGACTCTTGATGCCTTAAAAGGCTTTAACCTAATTGAGTATTGACGCTCACAAACTTAAATCAGGGCAATCAGCGCGTACCCTGCGCCTGCCCACAGCGCAAAAGCTGCTGCGGTGAGAGCCAGGCGAAAAGCAAAACTATCGAGCAAGCGGTTATTTTTGCCGTCAAACATAAAGAACTCCTAATCATTGGGAAATCATTTCGAATCCCGCTTTAAATACCGGACATTCTTGCTTTAGTAGTGGCATCTGCTTTGCCAAACCGTCCAACGCACGCAAGCTGTTGAATCTACAGGAAGAATACTGATGATGAACTACAGTCACGTGGACATTGTGTGTTCACTTTCGGCATGGCAGTGTTCGCGCGCGAACAGTGGCTGTGATGACTAGTTCCATATTGGAACCAAAATTAAACCCGAAAGTTCGCACCCATTTAATTTTGTCTCGTCTATCTGCATAGACTGTTGGGTTTCTGCGCTATCCTTTCTACGGTGGGCCTCGCGGTAAAATCATGAGTGGCCACACTTACCCGCAAATTGAGGAAAGCGTCTGGGCCGGGAACGCTGCCGTTTCTTTTGAACCTGCCGCAGTTTCGCAGAGACCCGCTAGGCGGCTTTTTTCAAATGGCGCTCACCTATGGCGATGTCGTGCGCTATCGCGGCGTGTGGGTCTCGCACCAGTTGAGCCACCCGGACCACATTCAGCAGGTGCTGCAATCGAACGTTGCCAACTATCGTAAGGGCCGCGGCTATAACATCCTGAAACTCTCGCTGGGTGAAGGGCTGCTCACGAGCGAAGGCGCGCTCTGGCAACGGCAGCGCAAGATGACCCAGCCTTCATTTCAGGGTCAGCAGGTAGCGTCGTTTGTGGCGGCCATGGCGAAGAACGCGCTGGCGATGCTAGGCCGCTGGGAAGATTATGCTGCGCGGAGCCAGCCGTTTGACGTGGTGCCGGAGCTCATGCGGCTCACGCTCAACATTGCAGCGCAGGTGCTCTTCACCACGAACCTGGAAGATGAGACCGAATCGATTCGGCGCACGCTCGATATTGGCCGCGATTACTCCGTGCAACGCGCGTGGTCAATCTTTCCGCCGCCGTTGATTCTACCTACACGGCGCAATCGGGAATATCGCGGAGCGCTGGCCCACATTCACGGGATTATTGATCGCATCATCGCAGAGCGGCGGCGCGAGAGGACGCGGATTGCTGATTTGCTTACCATGCTGATGGAAGCTCGCGATGAAAATGGCGCTCCCATGTCTGACAAGCAGCTTCGTGATGAAGTAATTACCCTGCTGACCGCTGGACATGAGACCACAACGCTGGCGCTGGCATGGACCTGCTTTTTGATCGGCACACGGCCGGAGGTGATGGAGCGCATGGCTGCTGAAGCGGCATTCCTGAATGGCCGAACGCCTGCTTATGAAGACCTGATGAAGCTGCGCTACTCGCGCATGGTTGTGGAAGAGACTATGCGCCTATATCCGCCGGTGTGGACGCTGGCGCGCACGGCCGTAAACAGCGATGAAATTGGCGGCTTTTATGTTCCCGCCGGATCGGAGATTCTGATTTTTCCCTACATTACGCAACGCCATCCCAAGTGGTGGAAGGATGCGGATGTATTCCAGCCGGAGCGGTTTGCACCGGAGAACTCTGCTGCGCGTCCGCGCTATGCTTATCTTCCTTTTGGAGCAGGGCCGCGGACCTGCATCGGCCAGAATTTTGCGATGACGGAAATTTTGGTAGTGCTGGCATTGATCTTGCAGCGATTCCGCTTTCAGCTGGCCGTTGATCCTGCAACGATCCACGCCGAGCCTTCGGTCACGCTCCAGCCAAGGCCGGGAGTCGTGGTGCGATTGGAAAAAGTGTAGGGCGAGACCGGCGCTGCCGCCAGCACGTCTGCATACCAGAAGCCGTCACGCTCCACTTTTTCGCCAGCGACGACCGGCAGTGTTCGGCTGAACATTGGGCCGCCGTAAACAAAAGAATGGAACTCGCCGTTTTCTCCACAGGGATCGGCCCCGGGAGGCAAGTCGCGGAGAAGCTGCTGGTCGAAGTCGCGGCCAACGAAGCTGGGATCGAGTTGTTTGGGATCGACACAGACGAGACGAGCGCGCAGTCCTGATGCGATCATCTGCCGCGCAAGCTGATCGGTTGGAGTCTGCCAGATTGGAAACAGCGGTTCCAACCCAGTGCCCTGAAGCTGGCGTTCGCGATAAGCGCGCACATCGGCCAGGAAAAGATCGCCGAAGGCAATCGCGCTCACGCCTTGAGCCAGAGCCTGATCGCAGACCTGCTTCATGGCGCACTCGTAGTCGGCATTGGAGCACGGCCAGGGCAGCGGCGCTGCAATCAGCGGCAGACCAGCGGCCTCTGCCTGCATTTCCACCAGAACTCGCCGCGTGCCGTGCATGGCGACGCGATCAAAAGCTGAGTTGATGGTGGTGATCAGGCCGGCAATTTCGTATTTGTCCTGTTGGCGCAGAATGTGCAGCGCCCAGGCGCTGTCTTTGCCGCTGCTCCATGAAAGGAGAATCTTTTTCATCGGCATGAAACTAACCTACCACGGAGATACTGAGGCGCGGAGGCAAGAGCTGGAATTGTGAGCGGCGATAACCACAGGATGCTGATGCATTTTTCAGATCGCAAAACTACAAGATGTGGGATTGATCTAAGGTTCGGAACCGAAGGAATGGTGGAAGTCATGGTCGGTGCGGTTCATTATCCGTGAGCAGAAAACCGTTGACTTTGGTGACGAAAAATGCTAGATTAACTCATTTGTTTGCAATGTTTTAACTCAATCTTTGGGCCCCGGAAATGAAGCTGGATTTCAGGGCAAAACCGAGCCCAGTTGGATGCGATTGACCGGGGGTTGAGGCAGGTTATCCCTGGGGATGAATCCGCTAAGTTGTCTATTTTCATAGTTGACCCCCGTAGGGGGTGGGGTGCATACGTGATCGAGATAGCCATGGCAGGCGGGGGGCGTAATGTCTGCGCCTAATTCAAGGTTTGTACGCGCCTGCCGCTGTGAGCCGGTGGATGTGACGCCGATCTGGCTGATGCGCCAGGCTGGACGGTACATGGCTGAATATCGCGCTGTGCGCAAGAAGCATTCGATTCTGGAGATCTGCAAGACCCCGGAGATCGCAGCCGAGGTGACAATCACCGCGGCGGAAAAACTCGACGTGGATGCGGCTATTATTTTTGCTGATCTGCTGCTGCCGCTGGAAGTGATGGGGATGCCGTTTCGTTTTGAAGCCGGTGAAGGCCCGGTGATCGAGCGGCCATTGCGCGCGAAGAAAGATATTGATGCGCTGGTGACCGATCGCAGTTCAGAACTGGGTTACGTTTCCGAGTCTGTTCGGCGCGTAGCAAAACATTTTGGCGAGAAATTGCCGGTGATTGGTTTCTGCGGAGCGCCTTTTACGCTGGCCAGCTACATGATTGAAGGCGGCGGATCGCGCAATTACATCCACACAAAGAGAATGATGTACACGGAACCAGCTGCGTGGCAGATGCTGATGCGCAAACTGGTGAATGTGCTGGCCGCTTATGCCGCTGAGCAGGTCACTGCGGGTGCTGATGCGCTGCAGATTTTCGATAGCTGGGTGGGCTGCCTGAGCGTGGAAGATTATCGCCAATACGTTCTGCCGTTTGCCACCGATCTGGTTCAGCGACTGAAGAAGACCGGCGTTCCTGTCATCTATTTCGGCACCGACACGGCGACGTTGCTTCCTGCCATGAAAGAAACCGGAGCTGATGTCATCGGAGTGGATTGGCGGTTCCCGCTAGACCAGGCATGGCAGAGCCTGAATTTTTCTGGCGCGGTACAGGGCAATCTTGATCCGGTGCTTCTGTTTGCCGATCAGAAGGAATTACGCAAACGTGCAGATGCGATACTGCGGCAGGCTGCGGGCAGGCCAGGACATATCTTTAATTTAGGTCACGGAATCTTGCCAGAGACGCCGGTAGAAAACGTGCGTGCGCTGGTAAACTTCGTAAGAGAGCTAAGCCCGAAGTATGCTTCGGCCGGAGCTGTACGATGAGCGATCAAAAAGCAGCCATTCTGTTGCTGGCCCACGGCAGCCCTGATTCACCGGCTGACGTTCCGGAATTTATGCGCTACATCACCGGCGGGCGTCCAGTGCCTGATTCGGTGATTCAGGAAGTTGCGCACCGGTATTCGCTGATTGGCAAGTCTCCGCTTACGGCGATCACGCTGGAGCAAGCCGAGGGACTCAAAAACAAAATCGGTCTTCCTGTCTACGTCGGCATGCGCAACTGGAAGCCGTTCATTGCCGACACGGTGAAGCAGATGATGGCGGACGGCGTTGAGCAGATCGTCGCCATCTGCCTGGCGCCGCAAAATTCTTCTACCAGCGTCGGTCTCTATCGCAAGGCTTTAATGGCGGAATTGAAGCCGGGCATTGGGCTGCAATTTGTGGAAGCGTGGCATGATCATCCGCTGCTGGTGCAGGCTTTTGCGGAAAAGTTGGAACCTCTGTGGCGGCAAGCGAGCGACGAAGTTGGAGCGCCGGTACCAATTATTTTTACTGCGCATAGCGTTCCCATGCGAACTATTCAAGCCGGCGATCCCTACGAAAAACAGACTAAAGAAACCGCGCGCCTGGTGGGAGCGAAAATTGCTGATCTTAGGCCGGAGTTGCAGCACTTTGCGTTTCAGAGCCAGGGGATGTCCGGCGGACCATGGCTGGGCCCGACCGTGGAGAGCGCAATGCTCGAACTCAAGCGCCAAGGCTATCCCGGCGTGGTGATCGCGCCGATTGGATTTGTCTGCGACCACGTTGAAGTGCTGTATGACGTGGACATCAGCTTCCGCGAGTTCGCTAACGAGCACGAGCTCAGATTGTGGCGGCCTGAGTCGCTGAATGCTTCGCCGACATTCATCGCCGCGCTGGCCAGGCTGGCTACGACTGAAATGGCGCGGGCCGCCGGCATTGTCTCCCTCACATGAAGCGCGTTGCGATTATCGGCGGCGGCATTGCCGGACTTAGCGCGGCTTATTACCTGGAAAAAGCAAAGCAGAACGGCGCGCGCCTGGATTGGGTGCTGTTTGAGAAATCTGATCGCCTGGGCGGTGTGATTGAAACGGAGCAGCGCGATGGTTTTGTGCTTGAGGCTGGTCCCGATTCATTTCTGACCGCCAAGCCGGATGCGGCGCGGCTATGCGCTGAGCTGGGATTGGCCGATCAACTCATCAGTTCGAATGACAAAGATCGCAAGACTTACATTTTGGTAAAGGGCCAGCTTGTTCCCATTCCGCAAGGGCTTGAGTTCATGGTGCCGACGCGCATCTGGCCCATGGTGACGACGCCGCTGTTTTCCTTTGGCACAAAGTTGCGCATGGCGCGAGAGTTGTTTTCTGCCCGCAGGGATGAAACCGCTGATGAATCAGTGGGTGAATTTGTTCGCCGTCACTTTGGCCAAGAGATGGTGGATCGAGTAGCTGAACCCCTGCTGGCAGGCGTTTATGGCGGAAACGCAGAGCGGCTGAGCGTGCGCGCCGTGCTGCCGCGTTTTGCTGAGATGGAACGCGACAACGGCAGCTTGGTTCGAGCGACGCTGAAGGCCAAAGCAAAAAGGCCAGGCGGAAAACCGCAGCCTCTTTTTACGTCTCTGAAGAACGGCATGCAGCAGATGGTGGATGCATTGGTGAACTCGCTGCCAAAATCGTTACTGCGGCTTGGACAGAAGAATTTGCTGCTGCGGTCTGTGAATGAAGATTGGCAAGTGGAGAACGGTGGAATCCAGGAGAAATTTCAGGCGGTGTTGCTGGCCGTTCCTGCGCTTGCTGCGGCGGAGATACTGCGGCAGTTTCATCCGGACTTGATTGAAGGGCTGCGGAAAATCGAATATACGTCATCAGTTGCGGTGGCGTTGGCTTATGAAAACATCAGGCTTCCTGCCGGCCACGGGTTTCTTGTTCCCAGATCAGAAGGGCGCAAGCTCATGGCTTGTACGTTTGTTCACAAAAAATTCCCTTATCGCGTACCGGATGGGAAACAACTACTGCGTTGCTTTTTCTCCAGTTCGCGACTGGCTGATCTTCTCAGCTATAGCGATGATGATTTTGAAATCATGGCGCAGCAGGAGCTGAAAGACATTCTGGGCATCAGCAGCCAGCCAATTTTTGCCCGCACTTTTCGCTGGGATCGCGCGATGGCGCAGTATGAAACCGGCCACCTGGAGCGAGTAGTCGCGATGGAGAAGATCATGGGTGACATGCCGGGTTTTCATATTATTGGCAATTCATTCCATGGCATAGGCGTGCCGGATTGCATTAAGTCAGCGCGGCTGGCGGTGGAGCGGATTACTTCTTACGCTTCGCAGCCGGTGATCGTTTAGCCTTTGTGTGCTTTGCGGCTGGTTTTTCCGCTAACGAAGCTTGCGTCTTCTTCGGCAATTTCTGCAATACCAGTTGATAAGAAATTTGAATCAGCTCCTTCAATTCTGCCTGGCGAAGAGCACCAAGCTCCTGCACTGCGACCCACTTGTTGTGGGCCATATACGGCGCAGGGATAATGCCCTCAATTTCCACGAGTTCGGCAAAGCGTTCAGGCGTGCACTTAAACGCTATGCGGGTTGGGCTGATTGCAGGTTCCAGATTGGCCACGCAGAACATCTTGCCGCCAATACGAAAAAGCAGGTTGTGTTCCCACTTCACGTCTTCTGTGGCGTGCGGCAGCGCAAGGCAGACTTCACGGGCCCAATCAATGTAAGTGGGCATGTGGGAAAGGATACATCCTGCGGGCCAGATCAGGCTGCAGTTTTAATCAGTGCGCGGGCGATCTCCGCGTCTTCGGCGGCGGATAGAACAGTCCTCAGGTCGAGCAGCACGCGGCCTTCTTCCACGCGGGCCACGATTGGCGGATTGTGGCGGCGTAAGCGAGTAGCTAACTCGTCGGCACTGAGCGAATCGGCCGTCACGGCCAATATAAAGGTAGGCAGCGTGGAAGTAGGAGCGGAACCACCGCCGACCAGGGATTCGCCAGAAACGATCTCTGTCTTGAGATGCGCTGCTGATGAGAGCTGTTTCTGCAGGGCTTCTGCGCGAGTGCGAACTTCTTCCGCGGTCATGCGCAACATGCGCAAAAAGGGAATGGCATCATGGTTCTGACGGATGTATTCCATGAGAGTGGCTTCCAGCGCGGCATAGGTGAGCTTATCGACCCGCAGGGCGCGAAATAGAGGATTGGAGCGAACGCGGCTGATCAGTGCTTCTCGCCCGCTGAGCAGGCCGGCTTGCGGGCCACCCAGCATCTTATCGCCGCTGTAGGTC
>DASTCT010000191.1:0-71937 GCA_035710845.1 Candidatus Angelobacter sp. | reverse complement strand
GCACGTTCCAGGCACTCGCCTTTCCTGATCGAGTGCGGCTTTATTAAACAAGCCTAGTGTTTATTGAAACGTTTTCATAAACACCGGCGGGGATTCTCGCAGAGTCATTATGGATTGTCAAGATCATGTTAAAAAGAAATTGTTCAGCTTAAAAGGAAATTGTTCTTGTCCGAGCGAACCGTACCAAAATGGGAACCTAATTTGTAATCCCGTGCGGCGAAAAGAAGTTTCTAGCCGTCTGAAGACCGGGGCCTAATTGCACGTGCGAACCATCAGCAGCTTTAGCCTGCCATGGAATTTCTGCATTTCGTCCCACACATAACCATCGGCAAACGTGCAGCGCCCAGGATGCCTGCCCGGTCCTGCAGCAGTGCGGGAGTTACCTCTGTGGAGCGATGACTGCGTTTTTCCTGCTCACCTGCCCTGAAGACAATCGACCGTTCATGAAGTTCATGGAACATGGCGGGAGAAAACTGGTCCCAGGCCTTTGCCACCCCGCCGCCAATAATGTACATGGGAAGATTGAAAGCGTTGATCAAGTTCGCCAGCGCAATGCCAAGTGCTTTGCCGGCGGATTGAAAAATCTCAATCGCTGCGGGATCGCCCGCGCTGGCACAGGCGTGCACCGATCGCGCGCTCAGTTCTGGATCTTTTGCGCGAGCTTCAGCCAGGCAAGGAGAGCCGCGGTCGGCAGCTTCACTGGCCATGCGATGAATGGCTCCCGCCGATGCATACTGTTCCAAACAGCCATGATTACCGCAAGGGCAAGCATTGCCTTCCGCGATCACTGTCATGTGCCCTAGCTCTCCGGCCATGCCCATGACTCCATGCCAGGGCTTGCCGTTCACCACAAAGCCGCCGCCCACTCCAGTACCCAGCGTGATCATGCAGAGATCGTTCACTTCTCGTCCTGCGCCGAGCCACTTTTCACCCAGCGCCGCGCAATTGGCATCGTTTTCCAGGATCACGGTTGCGCCAAGCCGGGTTTCAAGGTCTTCACGCGCAGGGTAACCATTCCAGCCGGGGAAGTTGGCCGCGGAGTGAAGCGTGCCTTTTTGCAGATCTATAATTCCAGGCCAGCCCACGCCAATGCCCAAAAATTTGTGTGTGCTTGAAAATTTATGGGAGATAAATTGCACCGCATCAGTCAGCCTTGAAACAACTGCTTCACGCCCCTGGCTGACATGGGTAAGCGTGTCCAGTGAATCGAGGATTTTGCCTTTATCATCGACTGCGGCAATGCGCAGGTTGGTCCCGCCCAGGTCCACTCCGATGGTAAAGTTATCCACCTTTTCACCTCCCGGCACCAGAGCACGGGAATGCAAGCCAGTCAACGGCCTTATTATAGCGAAACGTTTCAATAAAACAACTGGCAATTTAAGTCAATAATTTATTGAACGCTTTTATTGAAAAGGTGCGAGAATATCCAGTAAGAACCAGCTCAGGTTTGCCTGGCCTCCTCAAGATTAGGTGACTCATGGCACAGCGTAATCCGAATAAAACCACCGTTACGATCCGCGACGTTGCCAAAACAAGCGGTTTTTCTGCAAGCACGGTTTCCATTGTGCTCAATAATGCTCCGCTTGCCCGCTACATTCCCCCGCAGACCAAGGCCCGCATTCAAAAGGCGGCAAAGAACCTGGGCTACCGCCCGAATGTCTTTGCTAAATCGCTGCGTAGCAAGCGCAACCATACTGTGGGCGTAATGGTTTTTGATATTACCGATCCGTACTGTACCCCGATTCTCCGCGGTATTGAAAATTGCCTTTATCAGGCTTCCTACCTGCCGATCCTTGCCGATGCACACAATGAGCGCGGTCGCTTTGAACGTTATCTTGAAATGCTATTGGAGCGCAGGATTGAGGGCCTGATTGTTCTGGCCAACTGGCTTTACCTTGACATCAATTTATTGGCGGACATTGAACGAGGCAAGATTCCGACTGTGATTATCGGGCGCGAACTGGAATCAGATGCCACCAGCTCCGTGATTGTGGACGATGAAGCTGGCGCTTATGCCGCTGTCTCGCATCTCTATGGACTTGGCCACCGCAAAATTGCTTTTGTTCGCGGGCCCAAAGCTCTTTCCAGTAGCAAGGCGCGCTGGCGTGGGGTGCAGCGATTTGCCAAAGATACCGGCCTGGAGTTGGATCCGCGCCTGATTGTGGATCTGCCTGATCAGCGCAATCCCAATGTGGGCGTGGATGATGGCTTCCGCATGACGGAAGAGTTGCTTAAGCGTGAACGTCAATTCACAGCCTTGATGGCCTATGACGACATGACTGCGTTTGGCTCACTGCGGGCTTTAGCTCGCGCCGGAATAAAAGTTCCCGGCAATTGCTCGGTTGTTGGTTTTGACGATATCAACCCATCGCAACTTTTTGTCCCTGCCCTAACCACGGTGCGCCAGCCGATGGAAGCCATGGGCACAGCTGCTGTCACAATTGTGAACGATGCAATTACGGCTGCTGCCGAGAACCGTACGCTGGGCGCTATCCATCGCAAGCTTGCAGCGGAGTTGGTAATCCGGGATTCTACGCGCGCCATCCCCTAATATTGCGTGGCTCATTTTGTGCCAGTAGGCGATGTTGCGCGCTGAACAGCAAATCCCCGCTGCGCAATTCCCGGCAAAGTCACCGGCAAATGCCCGGCCGGCGCAATTTGCCCGAACAGCACCTTCACCGCGCCAATCTCCGAGTTTGTTGAATTTGAGAACGTGCAAAGATAGTTCTCAATGTTGGGAAAGCTTTGCGCCACATAGGGATTGCCCATTGCCACTACAAGAGTCTTGCGGGCGGCTGTTTCCAGAATGTTTCTCAACAACTCCCCAGTTGCTTCTTCCAGGCCAATACTATTCACCATTTGCCCTTTCACCATCACCTGCTTGGCTGGCGTAGGGACAATGTAAGCAGCCACAACCACTTTGCCTGCATCCTTTACTGCTTGCAAAATCTCGCTGCTCATCGCTTTGGCCACGGTCTTATCTACATAGAAAACGGTGGCGTCAGCCCGCCGCTGCTTGAGCGCTCTCTCAAACGCGCGTCCCCAATTGCCATGAATGGTATCTGTGATAATGACTGAAACTACCTGAACATCCGGCTTTACCTGTGCCTGGAATGTTTCGCTCTCCGTAGGCGGAGGCGGCAAGGGTGGTAAAGGCAGGACCTTGTGATTATCCCGGACCAGCGTGATGGCATCTTCAGCAATCTTTTGGGCGAAGTCCACGTTTTCCGGTTTGTCCAAAAGGTGTGAAAGCTGATCAAGATCAACCAGTCGCGCGCGATGCAAGCTTACAGCAGCCTTCATCTCCAGGATCTTGCGGACTGAATCGTTGATACGCGACTCTGGAATTTCCCCGCGCTTCACTGCCGCGATAATCCCTTGGAATGCTCCATCAATATCTGTTGGCCATAAGATAACGTCGTCACCGGCTTTCACCGCATCCACCGCCGCGCGCGCCGTGGGGCTTACCGGCCCAGGCGGATAAATGCTGGTCAGCCCGCGCATCTCAAGAGCATCGGTTACAACCACGCCTTGAAAGCCCAGTTGCTGCCGCAAAACATCTGTTACTACCCGCGATGAGATTGTGGCGACTTTGTTCGGATCGCTCTCCAGCGCTGGAACCGCCAGGTGCGCAACCATCACCGCTGATACTCCCGCAGAAATAGCTTCACGGAACGGCGGGAGTTCAATTGATTGCAGGTGCTGTAAGTTTCCTTCCACTCTCGCCACACCCAGGTGAGAATCTGTGCTGGTGTCTCCATGGCCCGGGAAATGTTTTGCCGTGGTCAACAATCCATGCTCAGTCGCTCCTTTTATGTATGCGGAAACCATTTTGCCCACCATCACCGGGTCTTCACCAAAAGAGCGCGTGTTGATGATGGGGTTGTCCGGATTGCTGTTCACATCGGCAACTGGAAAGAAGTTCCACTGGATGCCAACGGCGCGCGCTTCTTCCGCGACGATGGCGCCATATCGCTCCGCATGCGCGGGATCGCCTACTGCTCCAAAAGCCATGGCATCCGGAAACGCCAGTGTGCCGCTCACGCGCGGCTCCAGCCCGCGCTCAAAATCGGCGGCGATCAGCAAGGGCAATTTGGAATCCCTTTGCAACTGGTTTGCGACGGCCGCCACTTCCAGAGGACCGTTCTTGAGCAGAACTGGCCCGTCTGTATGCACCGTGAGCGTTACCGATCCCAGATGGTATTTCTGCATCTGCTCGCGGAACTGCTGGTAGGTCGGCGAATCAAAATTCTGAAAGTCTGTGAAGTAACGGACATTCAGCATCTGCCCGACTTTTTCTTCCAGCGAGAGATGCTTGAGTGTTCGTTCCACCCATCGCTTCCCGTCAGCGGAAAGATGGACTGGTTCGGCTTTGGAAAAATCATGTTGCGCATTCGCGGGTACGGCGCTTAAGCAAGCACAAATAATTGCAATCAAAAATTTCAGCATAAGGAAGGGTTCAAGATATCAAAGGCGGACCATTTTTGCTCGCCCACATAAAGCGGAGACGAATGTTTTAAACACCCGCCTCCGCGGTTCAGGCAGAGATGGTTGGTTACATCGCTGCGTTCTCCTCTACCTGAATGCTGCAAACGTTTGCGAGAACTGGAAATTTGAGACTGAATAATCCGCCGTCCGTGAGTGAAGCAACTCCTTAGCAACTTCCTCTTTATTGCAATGATCTCCTGTGCGGACTAAAGCCGATGCTGGCAATAAAGCCAGTCTTCAATTTTTGAAGCGCCCTCACATCAATCTTCACATTCAAGAGGGGCAGGGGTGAATGACTTCCACGGGAAGGAAGTTCCGGCGATGAAGCCTAGTCACATCGCTTTGCGGTGCCCACCATAATACAGTTAACGAACCGATTCAATACCTAAATTCAATCGATTTAGTAAAGTCCGGCAAAATCAATATAATCCCATTGTGGAACATGGATACTGAAGGTGGGCCGCCGGTTCGGCCCATGCTCTTGGGTATACTTTTTGACGAAATGCTGATGCATCGCTCATGAAGATTGCAATCACAGCCGCCAGCCTTCTTACCCCAATGGAAGTGGTGGAACAGCCAGTGCTTGTGGTGGAAGACGGCCAGATTGCCGCAGTTGGCCCACGCTCGCAAATTCCATTGCCTGAGAATGCGCGTCATTACGATTTTCCAAATGCAATCCTGGCTCCTGGCTTTATTGATATCCACATTCACGGCGGCAGCGGCCAGGATGTGATGGAGATTGATACGTCTGCTCTTGCTGCCACTGAGCGCGGCATGTTGAAACATGGCGTGACCAGCTATCTGGCCACCACCGTGACCGCGCCGCTGCCTGCAACACTAAAATCGCTGGAGCACCTTGGGGCTGCCGTGCGGATGAAACCAGATGAAGCAAGATCGTCCTTGCTGGGCATTCATCTGGAAGGTCCATTCATCAGTCATGCAAAGCGTGGAGTCCATCCGCCCGAGAATTTGCTGCGGCCCACGCCAGAATTACTGCGCCAATTCCATGAAGCTGCAGACGGAGCTATCCGCATGATGACGATTGCACCGGAGTTGGAAGGAAGTCTGGAGACGATTACGGAAGCAGCGCAACTCGGCATTCGTTCAAGCCTGGGGCACTCCAATGCAACCTTTGCAGAGACAAATGCCGGAATTCAAGCCGGCGCTCGCCATGCAACGCATACGTTCAATGCCATGCGGCCGCTTGACCATCGTGAGCCGGGAATCCTGGGCGCAGTGCTAAGT
This sequence comes from Candidatus Angelobacter sp., assembly GCA_035710845.1. Lineage (GTDB taxonomy): Bacteria > Acidobacteriota > Terriglobia > Terriglobales > Acidobacteriaceae > Angelobacter. The sequence continues at coordinate 66,204 of DASTCT010000191.1, read as the reverse complement.
GACGATAGCGTAACGGCTGATTTAATTGCGGATGGCGTGCATGTGGCTCCCAGTATGGTTAAGCTCTTTCTGACTGCCAAAGGAACAGAACGCGCCATCCTGATAACAGACGCAATCAGCGCTACAGACATGCCCGATGGCAAGTACAAGCTTGGAGAGTTTGTGGTGGAAGTTAAAGGCAACCGCTGTGAGCTTGATGGCAAGCTTGCCGGCAGCGTTCTTACGCTGGATCGCGCAGTGCGCAACGTGATGCTCTATGCTGCCTTGACCTTGCAGGATTCGGTGCGCTTAGCCACACTCAATCCTGCGCGACTGCTCGGCATCACTGAAACTCGCGGAATGCTTGCCCCCGGACGCATTGCAGATGTGGTCGTGCTTACCCAGTCAGGCGAAGTGATAACAACGATGGCGGCAGGGAAATTTCCCAGCTAAAAGAGTATTGAGGAGAAATCGATGTACCAAAGAAGTGCCGGTTTGTTCCTGGCTTGCCTTATTATAGCCGCCGCGCTTGGCGCAGAAAGCAAACATCAGGGCAGTACAGGCGCGCGCCCATTCCACGTTGTTGGTTATTTCACTGAGGATGGAGCCAAAACAGGACATTATACCGTGAAGGACATTGAGAGTAGCGGCGCGGCTAGGCTTCTTACTCAGATCGACTATGCATTCGGCAAAGTGGTAAACAACCACTGTGAAATTGCGAATCGCGCAGCGGCCCTGGACCAGACCTACGATGCGGCTTCTAGTGTGGATGGCGCCGCAGATCCTGCCGGTGATAACAAACTTCGGGGAACGTTTCATCAACTGCAGGAATTCAAGCATCTGCATCCTGATCTGAAAGTGCTGCTCTCTCTGGGCGGCTGGGGACAAAGCGGTGGCTTTTCCAGTGCGGCGCAACCTGCAAACCTGCAAGAGTTTGTGCGTTCATGCGTGGACCTGTTTGTAAAAGGCCAATTTGCAGACAGTATTACTGAGCCGGGAGTTTTTGACGGGATCGATATTGATTGGGAATACCCGGTGAATGGAGGGGTTGAACCCGGGCAGCCGGAGGACAAGGCAAATTTCACAGCGATGATGGCTGAGTTTCGCCGCCAACTGGATGCGGTAAAACCTGGCCTGCTGCTCACTGCTGCCTTACCGGCAGAAGAAGAGTATTACGGAAATTTTGAACTCAAGAAAATTGTGCCTTATGTCGATTTTCTATCGATCATGGCGTACGACCTGCACTGGAACTCAGTGCCGCTCACTGCATTCCACAGCGCGCTCTTTCGTGATCCAGAGGACAAGACAGATCCCAAACTGCGCAACCGTTACGGCGACTATGCGGTCAGAGGATTTCTGCACGCAAAGGTGCCTGTGAGCAAAATTGTTTTTGGAGTTCCCTTTTATGGCAAAGGTTGGGCGGGAGTGGAGGATGTGGACCATGGCCTTTACCAGAAAGCAGAAGGCGAGGCCACCCGGCCGGGAAGCTATCGCGATCTAAAACAGCTACCGGACAGCGCCGACCGCTATTATTTCTCTAAGCCGGTGAGTTGCACGCTTTGGGATGATCACACATTCTGGAGCTATGACTGCCCTGAATCGATGCGGGTAAAAATTAATTACATTCACCATCGCCATCTTGGAGGTGTTATGTTCTGGGAACTCAGCCATGACACTTCTGACAGCGAGTTGCTGCATATCTTGGCGGGCAAATAAAATCAATCAGTCTGAGCTGTGCTGAAGCCACGCAGATCTCAATTTGGCAGATAACAAGCTCAACCTGCAGATTGCATGGCTTGAGAGCCGAGATCAGTTTCTGCACGGTAATTAGCAGGTGATACGTTCTGTGCCGGCAGTGTAAGCAATAGTGGCGGATCAAAGGCTGAAGGTGGCCTGAGCTCAAGATCAGTAACGCCTTGGAAAGAATTGCGGGAAACGTGAATGCATTGGCCGCCAGCCCGCATGGCGCTTCGATAGTCAAAGTAAACAGAAGCGCTGGGCGCGTCTTTCAATCCAACGGCAAATAAATAAAAATCACCTTCAGGAAGCTTCTCCAGCCGATACGGGCCGCCATCTTTGATTAAGGCGCAGGCACCCGGTCGACCTTGAGGGATTCTGGTTGTGAACAGGCCTATGGCAACATGCCCATGAAAATCGGCTGGTGAGGTAATAACACCGGAAAGCGACACTCCTGGTCGGGCTCGCCGGCGCTCTTGCGCGCTCGGCTGAGGATAAGCAGTTGGCCGCGTGCGGCCGCGGGTGAGCTTGCGGAACTGCATCGGCGAATGGCCCAGCACGTCGGCAAAGCGGCGTGTAAAAGTGCCGACACTCTGATATCCGACCTCATAGCAAATGTCAATGACCTTTTTTTGCGTATCGGTCAACATTCGCTTGGCTGCATCAAGGCGCAGCGCGTAGAAAAATTGCAGCGGAGGTACGCCCGTGATTTGCCGGAAAGTGCGATTGAAATGCCAGGGGCTGGCAAACCCGATCCTCGCCAATTCCTGAAGCGTCATAGGCCGGTCAAGCTGGTTCTGCATGGCTGCTATCACGCGCTGCACTGATTCACAGTGTGAGCGCAGCGTAGCATCCCGCATGACTGGATAGCCCATACTCGTGTACCTCCTTGCTTTTCGTGCTTACCCGTGGACAGAAAAAGCCGGCTCGGCAAATGCCGCAAGAGCATCCAGCAGCTTCGCCGGAATCGCCGCAGGAAGCAAACGCTCTCCCTGCCGCTGCATGCAGGCGATTTCTTGTTCGCCGCGACCTACGAGCTCTTCTTGCTCGCTATCGCGCCAATATTCAAAGCGCATGGCAATCCGGTTTTGTGCGATTGCCGCAAGAAACATCCGGATGATTACCTGATCAAACGGGCGCAACTCGCCCAGATACTGACATGAACACTCAAGGGTAATCAGCGCAAAGCCGTGCCCGAATTGCTCGAGGATTTCAGGAACATACTCGCGCAGAAACATCTCGCGTGCCTGCCCTTGCCAGCGCAGATGATTCACGTAATAGACGTTTCCCACCAGGCTGGTTTCTTCAAACCCGACAATGTGCCGGTATTCATACGCTCGCATGATGTGCTCTTATGACAAACGCGAAGGCGAAAGGCGCTGGCGCTTCTTCAACGCACGTTTGGAAAGTAGCAGCCCTGAATTCTCCCGCTGAGAAAATCCCCCAGCCGCATGGAGAGCAGGAGCTAAAAGTTGAGGACTGGTCCAAGCAGGCGCCTGCCTTCCTCAAGGCTTCTTTCAGGCTCCATATCTGGGTTGCTGCATTGTCAAAGGAAAACTTGGAGGCATCGGCAAGTACTTGCGCAAGAGCAAATTCCTGAACGCCCAGCAAGTGCTCCCAACTTTCTGAATTGCGGTTGGTAATTTCTTCCAGATCACATCCGGCTGCTACCGCGTTATCTATAGCAAGCAATAGTGTCGCCTTCGTGGAGTGCGATAACGATATGCAGGGTGCGGGATCACCAGCGCCTTTGATGATCGGCTTTCCATCAGGCCGATGAGTGAGTTTGGCTCCTGGACCGAAGATTCCATGGACCAAACTTTCGGCCGTGCAAGAGCAGCGCTCTTCTGGCGCGGTGGCAAGGCCGATCCTGGTCCCGCTAGCACCAAAAATCGCGTCGAGCTTTCTTTCGAGATAAGTCACAAGCAAAGCGGATGGCCAAGAGGTTTTGGTCTGTATTGGCGCAACAGCATGAAGGTGCAGGCCCTCCCATTCTTCACAGAGTTTTCCTTCTGCGTCTTCAATCCGCAAACCATAGATAAAATTGTCACCATTGTTGCTGCGCTCAACAGCGTGGACGATGGATGCTCCGAGCGTCCATTCGGACCCGACAACAATGTGGTCAACCCCGACAGGCAAAATGGTTTTGTGAGGAATGCAAGCCTGAATGGAATGCAGAGCTGCATCGCGAGATGCGGGGTCACCGAGCACAAGCTCAGGCGGCAGATGCCGGGCGAACCAGGGAGCATCCGATGGAGCAAAGAGCTTGGCAACGCTTTCGCAGGCGTGCAAAAATTCGTAACCTTCCACTCTACGGAATCTTCCCTGATGAAAAAGAATTTTTCCGTACAAATTTTTAGCGTTAAGAACAGCAGGAGCTTGCGTGCGCTGAGGTAAGGCTGAGCTATCGCCAGCAATTTGTCTTTTTTCAAAAACGCATTCCCCGCTAAAGTGATTGATCTTGAAGCCGGTGCTGGAGCATCGGATCACCGCCGAAACAATGCCCGGCTTTCGTCGTAATGCAGCTATGCGGAGAATAAGCGGCTGGTCTCGCGGGATGACGATCGGATGTTCAAAACGCAAATTGCGGAATACAGGCAGTAACTCTGATTGCTCCAGGACTTGGGCCACTTGCGCCATGGCTTCCATTCCCATCACCGCAGGCAGAAGTTGTTCGCCTTGAAACGCATGTTCCGCGACGTACGGATCAGAATCAGCGCTAAGCTCAGCTTCAGTGATCAGCTCAATCCCAGGATGATGAACGCGAGTATTCTCCAGAAAGCGCAACAATGGCAGTTCAGGCTTATGAAATTTGAGCGTGGGTAAGCTGCCGAACCGCCCTGTGACAATCATGGACGCAGGCGCGCTTTTCCAATTGAGCATTGTTTCCAGGTGTTCAAGCGCGTCGTCCAATGGAATGGGCGTGATGCCCTGGCGAACCAGCGAGTCGAGCACGCCTAACCGCTGTCCCATGCCGATTCCACCCCAGACAGACCATTCAAGGTTCAAACAGCGGCAATGGGCATGCTCTTTCTGCCAGCGCTCCACCATAAGATTGAGAAATTCATTTGCCAATCCGTAATGCGCTTCACCATGAAGTCCGGTGCGAGCAATGATGGAGCCGAACGTCAGCAACAAGCGCAGTTTTGCAGGATCGATGCTGTTCAGAACATTGCGCAGCCCGCCAATCTTTGGCGCCAGCGTTTGCTGCAAGTCACGGATCGTGATTTTTTCCAGGCGCTTTGGATCGTTGACTCCGGCCCCATGCAATACGGCTGTAATTGGCCCAAATTGTAATTCAATATTTCCAATGGCCGCTTTTACTGCGGATGGCTCCGTAATGTCTGCCCTAAGGTAAGCGCATGTAATTCCCGCATCTTTTATGCGATTGAGATTGCTCTGGAGTTCATTGTCAATGGAGGGATCCGATCTTCCTAACAAAGCCAGTCGGCAGCCTGAAGTGCGGGCGAGATGAAGAGCGCTCTCGGCTGCGATCCCTTTGCCTCCACCAGTGACTAACAAAAGATCGTTAGACTCAAGTGAGCTGTTTCCGTCGTTTTCCGGCCATAGCACTTTAAGGCGCGGCTCGCGGCGGATTCCCGCGCTGTCATAATGAGCTTCAACAAAGCCGGTATTGGCGCTAGCCTCAGCTGCCGTCCACGTTGCAACATCAGGGTGCTCGATTGGCGAATCAACAACTGTGATTTTGAGGTTGGGATTTTCGAGATATAGTGTGCGAGCAAGCGCCGCAGCGCCTCCTCTGTGCTGTACGAATACAATCTGCGGTATGTGTTGCTCGACTGCGGTTTGCGCCGATTGCAGCAAAAACTCGGCGGTTCTCTCATTCAACTCTTGCGGAACACAGCAGACGAGTCCATTGCCGGGAACCGAACTAAACTCTTTATGAAGTTGGGATGAAAGGGCGCTTTCTCCGATCGCCGCAACACGCCATTGGCCCGGTGAATGCTTGGTCGCAATGCATAATGGTTTTTCCTGCAATTCAATTCCCAGAACTCTGACCCACGAATCAACACCGGCCGGATATTGTTCAGGGGAACGCTGAGGAGCTTGCGATCGTAAAGCCTCAAGAGCATTTGCAGCTTCAGCAATTGTGGAGTTCGTATACTCCGCAGGAGCAACAGGGCTGGGAAGCGATAACAAGCTGGCGGTTTCCAGCATGATCTGCGAAATGGTGATGGAGTTCAGATGCAGATCAGTCAGGAATCTCTGTGCGGGATTAATGGTCATTGCAGGCAGTTGTGTTCGCTGGGCAACCAGTCCCATCAATATATCGAGCGCTGGTTTTTCTGTGCCAGCTTCTAGCGCCAAAGCAGCAGGTACGTGTGCAACGATGGCGGCATTCGGCTTGACCGGGGCACACGTTGGCGCTGTTTCACAGGGATTTGCGAGAAACGAATGTCTCTTATTTATATCGATAGGCCGTCCAAACCGCTTTTCAAAGAGCGGGTTTAAACGGACTGGAACGCCAAGAACAAAGGCAGCGCCCAGTGCCGAAAAGAGTCCGCGCAGTGATTCGCTGCCGGCATCAAGGGAGATCACCGGCTTGTTCGTGTACTCGCCTGTAATGCTGGACAGCACGGTTCCTGGTCCAACTTCAATGAAGAGATCCGCCTCCGCAGAAGCGATATCGAATGCGTCTGCAAACAGCACGGGTTGAGTGATTTGTTCGCTTAGAAGAGTTTGAAGATCTGTTTCTGGATCAAGAACTGCGCCAGTAACTGTAGAAACCACCTGGCGCTGCAAGCTGCTGAAGGTGCAGGTTGCAAGATGCTGTGAAAATGCGCCGGCTACTTCTGCAACCAGGGGCGAGTGGAATGCATGAGAGACAGGAAGCATAGTGGCAGTGACGCCATCAAAATTCAGGCGCTGAGTGAAGCGGCGAACGGCAGCGGCCGCTCCGGAGACGACTGTCTGCTGCGGCGCATTTCGGGCTGCTACTACCAAGCCATCACCATTTAATCTCTTGAGCACCTCAGAATAACTGGCACGGATGGATGCCATGGCGCCATTAGGATCGCCAGCTTCAGCCATTGCGTGGCCGCGTGCGCGTACCAGGCTGAACGAGTCTTCTTCTTTGCAAGCGCCCGCCCAATACAAAGCGGTGATTTCTCCCAAACTGTGCCCAACAGCGACTGACGCTTGTATATTGAACTGCGCAAGCACATGCAGCCCAGCGAGAGATGCTGCCACAATGCAGGGTTGAGCAACTTCAGTGTTGTTGCTTTGTTGTTGTGGGAGCTTGGCGCGTGCGTATAAGCCGCTTAGCCCTGGGAAGCGGCGCGACCAGATTCCTCCATTTATATAGACAGGCGATGCTTGTCCGGGAAAAAGAAACCCAATGCGTAGAGCTTTAGCGGCTGTCGCAAAAAAAGTTCCTTGGTCCACATCTATCGTCTGCTTAGGCTGGGCCGCGCAGGCGATCAATCCCCTGACAGCTTCAGCCAGTTCGTCTGGAGACGAGGCAATGCAAGCGGCGCGCACAGCACGGTCGGCTGTGTGCTCAGAGGCTTGTCTTGCCAGTGAGATAGATAAGTCTGCAAGCTCGGAGTATGAGACTTCTTCAGCCAGACGGAGAGTTTCTTCAAGCCGGCTTGAAAGCTCTTGAACACTGTTCGCAACAAAAACAAATAGCTCGCAGTCCTGGACAGCAGAAATCTGTGCCTGTTCTATTGAGGTAAAACTTCTTCGTTGCAATGTGTCAGTTGCTTCAAGAGTCACATGCACATTGATTCCGCCAAATCCAAAGCCGCTCACCCCGGCCCGAACTGGAAAATCTGCGGGCCAGACTTCAGCTTCATGCAGTACCCGGAGCGCAGGCTTGCCGGTTGTAAGCTCAGAATGAGGCTGATCACATCCGGTGGTTGGTGGCAAAACTTTCGCGTGAACAGCCATAGCGGCCTTGATCAATCCGGCAACTCCAGCCGCAGCTTTGGCGTGACCGATGTTGGCCTTGATCGAACCCACGGCGGCACGATTGTTCTGCGCGGATGCTTCACGCCGCGCGCGAGATAAAGCTTGCAACTCGGTTGCGTCCCCAATGGTAGTTCCGGTTCCGTGCCCTTCAAAATACGCAACAGAATCGATGCCGTATCCAGAACGTTCATAGGCACGGCGGAGAGCAAGCCTTTGTCCGTTGACTTCCGGCCGCGTAAGGCCGCCCTGGCCATCAGAAGAAACTCCCCAGCCGCGGATCAGCGCATAAGGCGTGTGCTGCTGAGCCAACGCATCTTCATGGCGCATCAGCACAACCATGCCGCAGCCTTCGCCGGGCCAAAAGCCTGAAGAGTGGGCATCAAAGACTCGCATCTTCTCTGTAGCAAGCGCCCCCAGACGGGAAAATCCAGCAAGCTCAAAAGGATCCAAACTCAGATCGACTCCGCCAGCAATAGCAATATCGACATCACCGCTCTTGAGAGCAGAGCAAGCAGTGGCGATGGCGAGCAAGCTTGAGGCGCAAGCGCCATCCACTGTGTAGCCGCCGCCTTTAAAGTCAAAGTAATTACATATCCGGCCTGCAATTGTGTTGGAGAGTCCGCCGGCAAGCGATTCCTCATTGGTTGCCGGAAAAGGAGCTTTATAGCGCGCTTCGATTTGTGCGATCAGCTCCTCTATTTTGCTCGATGGCAGAAACTCACGTTCATTGAGCGCAGCACTAAGCACGCGACGCACATAAGGCCAGCGCAGGCGCAAGAGATTGGCGCGAGAGAATTCGCCGGTAAGCGAATTGCCCACATAAACAGCCGTTCGCTCGCGCTGCTCAGTGGAAGCATCAAGAAGTTTTGCGTCAGTTAGCGCTTGCTCCGCGACGTCCAGGGCGAGCCAGTGGCTAAGGTCAGTGGAGAGAAAAGCGTCGCGAGAAATATGAAAACGGGAGCAATCAAACTCGTAATCGTCCAGCACTGCAGCCATGATTGGCGCAATAAGATCTTCGCTCTGTGCATCCGCAGAATAGTCGTCGAGGTTCAGTCGAACGCGCGGCAAACGACGGAATGACCGTCGCTGCGCCAGCACATTCTCCCAAAGCTGCCGGGGAGAGCACGCTTCAGCGTAGCGGCAGGCCATTCCAACAATGGCAATTGCATCCATAAAGATTGTTTAAGAAGCTGCGCGAACAGCGGCAGGAACTTCCGCGGGAATCTCTCGCAGGACAAGGCTGCGTTTCCGGAGCAAGCAGGTAATAATTCTAGTAAGGTTGTGCTGCAACCAGGGAGGAAGGGCTGTTGGTTTCATGTGAATTGCCTCGCTTGAAATTTCTTGCGGAAGAGAACAGTGCTTCTTGCAGCAGCTTGCGCCAGTGCTGATAAGGGCATGAGTGATGCAGGTTTATTTTGTTGAATGTTTCATCGCACAGGGCTGCTGCTCGTTCTGTAGACATGCCGCACAAAATGTCGCACGCAATCTGGGTATGTTTGGCTGGATTTCCAGCAAGCTGGCGGGCTTTGGCCGCGAAAGCTGTGCCTTGCGCCAAAGCTGCGCTGTGGATCTCCGCTTCCGCGCGTAATTGGGCAATCGCATTTTCAGCTAATCCGCCGGCATAAGCGCAGGCCAATCCAACGCCGCTCCATGCATCGCCTTGGTAGATGGGATGGAAGCGCGCAATGACCGGGGAGATTTCGTGCACGCTCGCGCCCTTAATGAACCATAGGCTACGTCCCAGTCCCTGGAAGAAAACGTGGCGCGCGTCTTCAGAAAGCCTGGCTGAGAAAACCCTGGGCGCGCGGACTTCTAATCCTGTGCGGTCTTTCCAGTGAAAATATCCTTCATGAAACCCGTAACCATCTACTATGAGCCAACGTAGAACCGGGTGGAATTGCTTTATAACGGCTTCCACTCGCCGGCGCAGCCAGGGAAGCCTTGCGTAAGCCCAGCCTGCTCCGACGTGCAGCATAAAAATGTGCTGCTTGCCAACGCCTTCCATGAAGCGATGGAGGGAGTTGCGCCTGAGAAAGATCTGGCCCTGGAGCGCCAATGCCATGGCTGCGCCTTCATAGGCAAAACCACAATGCTCAGGTTCAATTCGACTCAAACACTCTGCCAACGCGCTCTGATTGCGATATTGAAGGGCGGTGTGATATCCCTGAAGAAAGATGCGACCTATATTTTCAAGTCGATGCCGAATTTCAGGGCTCGTGCAGGTAAATCCGCGCAGGGGAAATTCAACTTCCCGTGTATCGATTTCCAAAAGTTTTTGCAGCAATGAGAGCATAAAAATCACGAGCTGAAAAACTCAACCTACTTGCCGCTTCAGCGGCTGATAACTTTCAATGGGTTTCAGGCAGGAAATATCCACGTCTACGGAAAAGCTGCGGCCAATGGAATCAACGCTAATGACTACGCGGGTGTTGTTCTGGCCGCGCAATAAAGTTCCCTGTACTCCGCTGAGAACTCCGGAAATGATCATCACTCTCTGCCCGATTGCGAACGTGGGGTGAGGCGCAGCGTTGCCGAGGCTGATGCCTTTCCTGATGCAATCAATTTCTTCGATCGAAACGATTGAAGGCGAATGCTTATTACCGACGAGGCCCACTACATTGGGAAGAGTAAGCACGCGATTGCGTTCAAGAAATGGCAAATGCACAAACACGTATCCGGGAAAAAGCGGCATTTCCAGCGTTACGCGCCGGTCCTTCCACTGCCGCAGTGAACGATGAGTGGGAAGGAAATGTTCAATCTCATAACTGGCCAGACGCTGTGCGGTCCGCTTTTCCTGATTGGCGCGCACAAAGAGCACGAACCAATGTGGACAATGAGAGTCAAGCGAAAAAGAACTATGCGCCAAGGGAGACTCTTTTTGGGGAAAACTAATCCAACTTTTGGGGAAACTACTCTAACGATTGGTGTGGGTACAGCTTCGCCCTATCACTTACAGTGATTTTTCCAAAATGCCACTCAGGAAGAGTGAAGCGGCCCACTTTGACCAGGCAATTGGGAACCTGTCCGTCGACCAAGGAAATGGTGACCGGCTCTGCGCGAGCCATCTCAAGTCTTTCGGATTTTTAGAAGGACGGATCCGAATAGCTTGAGAAAGACAAAATACCCCGCTGCAAAGTGTGTTGGCAAGACAAAATTCAGGGACGAATGAAATTTTATTGCCGGATTTTCCCAAAATGAAAACTCATAAGAAGGCTCAACGCAGCATTAGGAAGGGGATCCTAACTCGGCCATCATTCGAAATGTAAGAAACTTACAAGAGCCAAATTTCTTATCTTGAAAAATAGGCGCCGGGCCTTATTACCAGGCGCCTATACATCCTGAATCACTGCGCAGTAACAACTGAAGTGCACGCTGCTACCGCAGCCTGCCCAGTTGGCTGGGAAGCTACAGTGGGGTTCGTGCTCGCCGTTCCCGGATTGATAAGCGGGGAATTGAGCGTGGTATTGCAACTACTCGGGACCACCGGATGCGGGCCATTATGCACCGGCTTGGGATAAAACCCTCCCCCGGATGGGAACGTGGAAGAGGAAGGATACCCGCTGGGAGGAGTGGCGCTCCAGGTTGAATTTGTGGACGCCAGGGTAACAGAGGGCGCGCCCTGATGCCCAACATAATTCGCGGAATTGGTTACGCTGGTTCCCGCTTTTACCAGGATCACATCAGCATTCACGGTGATGCTGGAATCAAAAGTATTGTCCGAGCGCACCGTCACGCTTCCACTGGAAGAAGTCGCGTCAGGCTGGGGCAGCGTACTGGTAGGAATAGCTCCAGCGGAATTGTTGAGAGTGATATAAACGTCTACGGATTGGCCGTTGTAAGTTACGCTATTGACGCTCTTCATAAAAAGCGCAGTCACCACGACCTGGCTGGAACCCCCGGTAGCCGGGATGTTTTGAGTGCGATGCATGATGGTATCTGTGTTGCCGAGCGACGACTGAATTGGAAAGCTCTGCAAAGGCACATTCCCCAGGCCAATACTGCTTAAATCAACAGATGCACCAGACCCAGTCTGGAACAGGTCATAGCCAGCGGAGATTTGCGCTGAGGCCGGCACAAAGCAAACTACCAGCAGGGCCATGACAGCCAGCAGAGGAAGCATTGACTTCGTGTAGTTGTGTTCAGGAAACTGTTGCATAAAAGGTCACGCTCCTTGTCAGGCTTATTAAAACCGGATTGGCGAATTGCATCTTCTCCGCAATTGCGAAAAACACGGCAAGTAGGAATGTGAGATAAATGCGCATACGGCAGCGAACCTCAGATTTCTTTAAAGCTTTGGCGAAAATGAGCTTGAGAAATTTTAATGAAGAAGCAGCGATTCAGGCGAAATTGCAACTACATCTCGAGTTACGTTGTCACTTTTATTGACGACCATAGGAACTCCCATGCTTTCAACCGCGTGCAACAGCTCCGGGTTAAACCAGGCAAAAGGCTCAATCTCCTGAAAGGCGAACAGCATGTAAGAGCCGGGGCGCACGCCCTTGAGCGTAAAGGTGCCGTGTTCGCTGGCATTGGTAACTCGATAAAACTGGTGGAAAGCCCGCAATTCAGGCGAAGCGGGCACCAAGACCACCGTGGCGCGGCAAGGCTGGTTATCAAATGTAACGGTGCCAGAAATTTGGGCTCCGTTGCCGGCCAGCACAATTCGCAATTCTCCGCGCGTGCTCTCAGTGGCAACCAGCTCTCCGGCTGGAACCTCATTACCGGCAAAGCTTTCAGTTTTCACCCACAAGTCTTCTGGCAGTGAATCAAGAACAACGCGCCATAACCCCGGGGTGACTCCTTGCAACCGGATGCTTCCGTCACTGGCCACCCTGCTCCAGGGATGGGGACCAAGCGCCAAGCCTTCTGAAGGCAATAATCGTACGATGAGGTTGGGCAGGCTTCCGCGTGGAGCACCTTCCACCTCAACCACGCCAGGAATATCAAAGGCAGGCGCCAGCGAGACGGCGACTTGCTCCTGCGCTGTTGCAGCGCTTACTTCTAACGGCACGCGGCCTCCAAATGAGTGGCCGGCAAGAAGCTGTGAAACCACAATTAAATAAGAGCCGGGCGAGATACCGCGAATTTCAAATTTTCCCGTATTGATGTCTACAGCGCCTGAGATGCGATCAATATAAGAGGCAACGCCGTTCTCATTATGGGCGAGCACAACCTGAATCTGGCTGGATGAAAACTTATCCATTGGGCTTACCAGCCGGCCACGGACGGTAATAGCCCGAACTTTGCGAAGCTGAAAATTCATATCTGCCAGTTCGGCCCCTTCAGCCAGAGAAACCGGCGAAGCCGAATCCACATCTGGAACGCCTGGATAATAAAGAGGGGAAAATGGGTCCTGGACTTCTGGAACCAGCGCTCCTGTTTCCATCGGCCTTGATATCGGCCCGTTTGGCAACGATGCCAAGAGCAAATAACGGTTAGCAGGCAATCCAAAAACGCGGTACTCGCCACGATCGTTTGAAGTAGCGCCAGCAACAGAGATTAGCTGACGATAGCCGTTTGCATAGCTAAAGCGTAAGACTTGGATTCCAACTCCTTGTATTGACTCGCCATCTTCATCCACCACCCGGCCGGCAATTGCGCCCAGCGGCACAACCTGGAATGCAACGTCATGAAGTTGTTGTCCCGGGGCCAGAGTGAGCACAGAGCCTTCTCCTGCAGGCGAAAGAGCGCCGTAGATCTGCCGTGCAAATCCATTTCGTTCCACCCACAAACGATAAGTTCCGGGCGCAAGCTGCAGGCTGAAGTGACCCGACGCATCCGTATCTGAGCTGATCGGCGATGCCGGCTGGCCCGCTGTGGAACCGGTCTTAACGTAAATTACATGAGCGCCTTTTACCGGCGCTCCGGTAAGCTTGTTGCTGACCGTGCCTTCCACGCTAGCTGACGATGAGGTTTGCCCTTGCGCAAAAAGCACTGCAAGGACACACACGTACAGAACGAGAAGATTGCGAGTAGACGACTTCATCCCTTAGCCCAAGACCTAGCAATCTTTTTGTGTATCAAAGAAGGCTTTGCGCAGTCTTATCCGGGATTGCTAAAGGTAAAAACGACAAACTTAAATTCATGTCTCAAAAAGCATCGGCCGCACGCCGATAGCGTGAGGCCGATAACTGGCTGGTAAAGGTAATTAGTGGCGGTCTCCGTCCCGGTCATTGTCCTCATTGAAGAGGAAGGGCAGAACGTGGATTTGCTCTTTGCGGACTGCTTCGAGTTCGTTCGGATCGATTCCCAACGCTCTCAGAATGGTGGGAGCCACCTGCTGATTTGAGACTGCGGTTTTAACCTGGTTCGCCTTCATATGCGGTGACGAAACCAGCAGCACGGTGTGCACATCATCCTCATTAAAGCCGCCATGCTCCGCGAGCTTTGATCCTCCGGTGAAAATCACGCCGGTGTTCGTTTTCAGGATGATGTCAGGAGTGCGAGGATCGTCCAGCGGGCTGTTGAATTTATTTTGCAAGGAATTCAGAGCAAAGATTTCCTGAATGCCCAGGGCTTGCTGGGTGGCGGGAAGGCTGAGCTTGGCAACAACGCTTGCCGTAAGCGAGGAATCAGTCAGCCAGATCAGTGATCCGTCGTCAGAAATATCAAACGCTTCATCCGGGCCGATGGTCGTCTGCGGTTCTCCATTGCCGATACCAACCCGCTTTTGAACATCAATCGGAGATTGGCCGTGTTTGGCGGCGATAATGATGAGCGTGGAATTGAATAGTCCTTGCTTTTTTAATTCGCTCACCATCTGGCCAAGAGACTGATCAACGAAATCAAATTCACCGGCCAACCCTGCTGAAGGCGTACCCAGCACATCCTGGTAGCCATTACCCTTCAATTTCTGGCCAACGCTTACCGACTGAAAGTTCGTGCCAAAAACAGTGGGTACCGGCGCTCTTCTGGAGCGGTCGTGCGTAAACCCGTCAATCTGGTTAATGATCGCCTGCACGTGCACCAAGTCATAGCACTTGATGTTATTCAGGTCAGTTGTCCAGCCATCGTCAGGCGTGTTATCGGCTGCGGGAACCGGAGAGCAGCCTGCAAATTGCGGTAGAGCAACCGGGTTGGAATTAATTTCCGGTCCAAAGAAATCATTCACGCCCTGGCCGCTGGGGCCATTGGTCCATTCATATGATGGGTGTTTGTCCGTCCACGCTGTGTAGCCGCCGTTGGCGCGGACGACTTCAAAAATCGTATTCACGCGTAAATAGTTGTGCGGAAAAACAGGCGCGCAGCCGTTATTTGGATCACGCGGCAAGAAATTGGGGTTAATGCCGCCACCGCCATTCAGCGCGGTTAAATCGATATCAACTGATTCATCCAGTTCCACAACTGTGCCGACTGTGCCGGGGCAAAGATTTGGGGCTCCCGTTGGGCCAAGTATCGGGTTGGTGGCTGCCGGCGGTGAGAGCTTGCGATTGAAGGTAACGTCATACCAAAGCCCGGTAGTTACAGGAGAGCCTCCGGTCACCAGGGACGCTAATCCGGGAAAAGAATCTGAAGGCTGCGAAGTGGAAGCATTGGTATAAGTATTGCCGTGAGCGCTCAATTGCGCCAGCGTGGATTGCGGATGAGTGGCAATGTAATTCGTGAGATCGAGGGCGTGCATGCCGTCCACGCTGATGAGCAATACGTGGCGAATATTGTGATTGGGTTTGTTGTCCTCTGCTCCAGCTTGAAGTGTCAACAGCAAGGCGGCGATCAGGCAGAATGAAAAGACTTTAAGTCGATACACGAGGCTCTCCTTATAGTGCAGAATAGTGCAGAAATATTTCGCCGTGTCACTATAGGGCTGAGAAGTTGATACGAGTTCAAGGCCAGGTTAAAGGATGGTTAAAAATGTGTTACTGCCAGGTTGCTTTGGCAGGATCGATCATGGATGATCCTGGCCGACGGGTATTGGAATCATGGTTGAATCTCTGCAGTATTCTTTAAGACAGGCATTAGTCGACTGAAGTAGCGAATCGAATGCCAGAGTTACCGGACATTGTCGTTTACATTGAGGCGCTGGAGCAGCGAATACTGGGCTATGTGCTGGAACAAATACAGGCGCCAGGGCCGTCTCTGTTGCGCACAGCCAATCCGCCGCTTGAATCGGTGAACGGCCACAAGGTGACAAGCCTGCGCCGCATTGGGAAGCGCATTGCAATCGGGCTGGATAATGACTTGTGGCTGGTACTTCATCTGATGATCGCCGGCCGGCTCCATTGGAGCGAACGGCGCGTTGTTCCCGATGGCAGGCGCACGCTAGCTGCATTCGATTTCGATTCCGGTACGCTCACGCTTACCGAAGCAGGCTCAAGGAAACGCGCATCACTTTATCTTCTTGCCGGAGAATCAGAGCTGGCTAAACAGGACCCCGGCGGGATTGATGTGTTCTCAGCCAGCCTGGAGCAGTTCAGCGCCACCCTCATATCCGCCAATCACACGCTCAAGCGGGCACTTACTGATCCGCGATTGTTCAGCGGGATTGGAAATGCTTACTCGGATGAGATCCTTTTTCATGCGCAGCTATCACCGATATTGCTGACCCAACGCCTTGACACAGAGCAAATCAGCCGGCTTTATCACGCCACGCGGCAAACACTCACACAATGGGCACAAAATTTGCGGGCAGAAGCGGGCAGCAAGTTTCCCAAGAAGGTAACGGCCTTTCGTGAAGCAATGGTCGTGCACGGCAGGTATGGAAAGCCCTGTCCGCGATGCGGTGAGAAAATCCAGCGCATTCGTTATGCGTCAAATGAAACCAATTATTGTGCTCACTGCCAGACCAGTGGAAAACTGCTTGCGGACCGAGCGCTCAGTCGCCTATTGAGGGAAGATTGGCCGCGTTCTCTGGAAGAGATGGAAGAACGCTGGCTTTCCAATCGAAGTGATCGATGAGATCAGAGTTTGCCTCCTGACCAGAAAACCTATAATTAACCTAATAGAATTAAGTGCTTGCCCCGGATTTCCGATAGAATTCAGAAATGCGAAGGACCTTACCACAATTTGTGAATCGTTGATAAGCTTGTTTGGCTACAAAACACCTTAATTTTCATAAACAAACGCAGTCCAGCGTGCGGCAAAAGAGTAAGATTTTGCCACAACAAAAACGAGGGGATGTCGGCAGAAGAAATCCCAATTCGGGAATTACTGAATCTTTGCTTGGGCTCAGAGGATCAAGAGCTTTGGCAGAAGTTTGTTCGCCGGACGCAGCCATTGATTGCGAATGTGATCATCAACACGTTGCGCAGGTGGCGCGAACCCGCGCCTAATCTTGTTGACGATCTGATTCAAGAGACATATCTCAAGCTATTTGCGAATGACCGGAAGGCCTTGCGCGGCATCAGGAATGAGCATGAAAATGCAATTTTCGGCTATTTCAAAGTAGCGGCCTCCAACACAACGATTGATTATTTTCGCCAGCCAAAAAACAATGTACCGGAGATAGAGCTTACTGATCCAGTTGTCCCGCCTTTGCCGGATGGATTCGACCGGATTCGGTTTGCCCAGTTAAAGGACAAGATCGGGGAGTGTCTGCAAAATTTTTCTTCGCGGGACCAGGCGATCTTCTGGCTCTACTACGAACAGGGGCATACCGCCAAGGAAATCTCGCTTTTGCCCCATATGGAGTTGGGCATAAAAGGCGTGGAAAGCACGTTGCAACGTCTCGTCAAGTTCATAAAAGATAGGTTCCCTGGTTCCACAGACGGGGCAGGAGGAGAGAAAAGTTGAATCTTATCTTCCATTTGCGAGAGAAAAAAGGTTTTAGCCGGAACTATACGTCTTTGAGGTTGAAGGGGCAGCGAAGGTGACTAAAAAAGGCAATCAATCCGAGCAAGCCGGTTATGTGCGCGCCAGAGGACATCTATTGTCGCGGCGCGCAGGCCAAGGCTTTAAGCGATTGACACCCCGGCGTGTGCCCCTGGCTCTATTTCAACATCTTGAGGTGGGTCAATGAGCCCAACCCCACATCATCCTGATGACGAGTTGTTGCAGGAGATTGCTGCAGGCATCACATCCCCGGAACTGGCGGAAAAAACGATGCAGCACGTGGCGCGATGCAGCATCTGCGGACCTGCCCTGCAGAGGTATATCCGCGAGTTTTCGATAGAGGAATCGCCTGAGAACGCGCGCATTTTTGCGCAACTGCAAAGTTCAAAACCAGAGTGGCAGCGCCGATTGGTAAAGAAATTATCAGGTGGTCCCCGGCGAGCGCCATGGATGAAAATTGTTCCGGCTTTTACTGTGCTCGCAGTGGCAATCCTGGCTATTGTGCAAGGCCCGTATCTGATGGCCAAATTTGAACTCAGCAAAGCGAAGAATAATGTAGCTATCGCATTTGCCACCCGGCGCACAACGGCGATGCGGTTGACGTCAGTCCCGTATTCTCAGTACAACCCATTTTCCACTCAACTGGGCGGAAGCGACGGGCGTGGACTCGCCGAAACGCCGCCAGAGATAGACGACGCCATCAGTGCGGCCAAGAAGAATTTAAAGAACAATAAGTTAAACCCACAATGGCTGCAGGTCCAGGGGCGAGCTCTGTTGTGGGTCGCAACCCCTGCCAATCTGGAAAAAGCGGAGAAGGATTTTGAAAACGCGAGAGCTGAGGGCTTGGATACGCCGAGCCTGGAGATTGATCTGGCAGCAAGCTACTATGAGCGCGACAGTAGAGCAGACCACCCTAACTTGCAGCAAACTTTGAACTTGTTAAGCGAAGTCCTAAGCCGGCCGAAATTGGATAATGAAGATCGTGCCAGTGCTCTCTACAATATGGCCATTGCGCTTGAAAAAAGCGAACAATGGGACAGGGCAGAGAGCGTCTGGAAGGACTATCTTAAGGTAGATTCCTCCAGCGGTTGGGCTGCAGAAGCACGGAAGCATTTGAAAGATGTGCAGGGCAAAACTTCAGAGAAGAAGCGCCAGAGTTACGCTGATCCATCTTTTTTTTTGCAACAACTGGACGAGGGAGACCTGAAATCTGAAGATCCAGAAACATACCAGCAGAGGGCATTGAGCCACTGGCTGCCGATTGCTTTGAAGGACGAGGGAAGCCATGAATATAGGGCTCTCCGTGGCCTGGCGCAGATCTTTGCTGAACGTGAGCATCAGGATCTCTGGTGGACAGATTTTTTAGCAAGAACAACGAAGACGAGCGACCTGACTGCGGTGCAGGAATTAAGCGGTGCAGCGCAAAGCAACGAGCAAGGAAAATATGACCAGGCTGTGACGCGGTCGCGTTCTGCTGCCACTACTTTCAAAAGCACTGGGAACATCCCTGGTGAATTGATGGCGCGACTTCAAGAAACGTATGCTTTGAGGAGCATGCTACAGGGCACCAGCTGCCTTGCCAGAGCAGATCCGCTTTGGGAAGAATCGTCACGGACACAGTATCAATGGTTGAAGGCCCAACTGGCGCTCGAAAAAGCACAATGCCACAATTTCCACGGCGATCTTGGAGAATCTGACAGTGATTCACAGGTCAGTTATCAGATTGCACAGCAATCACAGTTCCCTGTCCTGGAGATGCGCATCCTCGGTATATCCGCAAGCATGCATAGCCAGCAGGGGCATTGCGATAAGGCTTTGGACCAGGCAACACAGGGACTGGAACGTTATTGGGGAGGTGAGTACCCTGGCGAGCGATTAGATCAGTTTTATGCGGTGCTCTGGCAATGCGCTCAACAATCAGGCTCTTTGTATATTGCTGAAGCTACTCTCCTCCACACTTTGGAACTCCGCCAAGATCCACAAAAAAACATTGCAAGAAACCTTATTCGAGAAGGGCTTCTACACCTCCGTCTCCGAAACATGTTTATTGCCCAAAGGCGAACCGAACTGGCAGATTCTGAAGATAAAAAAGCGTCAGCGCTGCTGGAGAAGATTCCCGAGCCATACGCCAAAGAGTACCGGATGATTATTGAAATTGAGCCTGCTGAACTTCAATTGCAGCAGGGAGACCCAAACCGGGCTTTAGCCACGCTCAAGCCTGTTGGCGACCATCTAAATTCAATACAAGACAATTTCATCTCAACGAACTACTATCGCTTGCTGGGAAATATCGAATGGGAGCTGAAGCAACTGGACCAAGCAGCAACCGCATATCAGGAAGCGATTGATATTGCGGAGGCATCCTTGGAAAGCCTCAAAGGCCAGGGTGACCGGTTAGCCTGGTTGCGTGCCACAGATGAAAGTTATCGCGGGTTGGTGCGGGTCTTAATCGCAAAAAATAAAGCTGATGATGCTCTAACCAGGTGGGAATGGTACAAGGCTCGTCCGTTGTTGCAAGGCCTCCGCTCGGGAGACAATCGCACTCCCGGTGCTACCAAGCATGGCAAACTGGCGGCGCAAAAAACTCAGGAGCCGTCTTCAGCCACCCTGCGTGTGATTTATGCGAATTTTAAGGATGGTATTCAGATATGGATATCCGGTAAACAAGGCAAACGCACCGCTTGGGTGAACGTACAACAACAGGAGTTTGAGCGAGTTGTTCGGAGTTTTATCGAGCATTGTACGACACCAGATTCCAGTTTGGCCGAGATACAAGATCAAGGCCAGTGGCTCTATGAAAAGCTTCTTCGGCCGGTCCTTCCCAGCTTGTTGACTGGACGGCCTATTACCGTCGAACTGGACCAATCGGCAAACAATCTTGTTCTGGAAGCCTTGCCAGACCCTTCCGGTATCTACTTTGGCAAGGAATATTCTGTCATCTATTCTCCCGGCATGGGGCTGGAGAAGGACCTTCGTCCTGTGCGTCCCATTGTGACATCTATGCCTCTCTTGCTGCTGGATGCTTCCCATGCTCCCGGAGCAGGTTATCTTCCAGGACTGGATGCGCAAAGGAGCACGGTTTTACGTCTTTTCCCCCGAGCAGGTCTTGTCGATTCAACAAAGACAGAACTTAATGTCTTGCACGCACGCATGGCAGGGAGCGAACTCTTTCTTTACATGGGACACGGCCGCTTGGATGGTACAGGAACAAGCCTTGACTACAATGCCATCCGTTCTCTCCGGGCAAAGGATTTTGCTCCTGACCTCCTCAGACGTATGCAGCTGGCTGTTCTTGCAGCTTGTTCCACAGGCAGCGATCCAGGAGGCCTGCTTGATACAAACAGCCTGGTACATGCATTTTTAGCGGCTGGCGTGCCGATTGTAATAGCCAGCCACTGGAATGTAGATTCTGAAACCACATCAGAGCTGATGATCGCTTTTTATCAATATCTCGCTCAAGGCAAAGAAGCTGCTCAAGCGATGTGCCTGGCCCGCGCAGAAGTGTTAAAGTCCAGGCCACATCCCTACTATTGGGCAGCATTCACTGTTACGGGACGAGCTTAGCTGAAGTCTTGTTTTGGGAGTTGTTTGTTGTACCAGCTATACAGGGCCCACGGTTGTATAGGTTTTCATTGTGTGACGTTACAGGAGAAGGCTTATGAAGCGACGCGATTTGCTGAAGGTATTCAGTGTTTTACCGATAGCGGCAGCACTCAGCGAGTGCCGTGAAAGTCAATCTAAGGGCGCGCCACCGCCCAAGCATGGTGGCGAAGAAGTACATACGTTGCAAGTATTGCTGGAAGGTACATTCGCGATTGTTCTGCGGCAAGATATTAATCGGCTGACGGCATTTGTGCCAAGGCCCGATCCGAAGGCTGCAGATCTTGCCCACTATTTTTATTTTAATGATCCGGAACATCATACTGAGCCGGGCAGAGCAAATTCCAAAGGTTACCATTTCGAGCTGGGTGAGGAAGGTGTGCGCAAATATCCGAACGCTAAGCTGTCCCCTTATATCAATCCCGATTTCAATGATTTTGTCGCCGAAACGCAGAAGTGGAGGCTGCCTGATAGCCTGGTCACGATTAACCTGCCTATACCTCGCAGCATCAACTTTATGGGCCGTCCACTCCACGTTGAGTTTGGGCCGAATGCCCTGAAGCACACGGGGCTGATGCCCACCAACCACATACTTGAGTATGGCGTTGAGGACGAACGCAAAATAGTGATGAAATGTGATGATCCTGAAGGCCATTGCGCTAAATCGCCGTTTTGTCCTTCCGGCATCGCGCGTTTTTACTTCGGCGTGCGTCCAGTGATGAATGGCCCTGAGGAGAGGCAAAGACATGCTGTTGCGTTCTTTAATTTCATGCTGGAACGGGCATTCCCGGAGCTGCGTCAGAAATATGAGCTGAAATACATCGAACAAGCGGATGACGAGCCTCAGCCACCAGGCGCAACGTATCCAACGACCTTCAATAAACTGGAGCAGTCACCTGTTCTAGTTCCGGCAATATTGGATTCGACCTCTCCAAGGCCGCGATTACTACGGGTAGCATCCATGGTTGATTGCCAAGCTGGCGGTATTCTTGTTAAGACGAACACAGCACCCACTGGATAGATAACGGCGGCGTCCTACAACGGGCTGGCGGAAACGATCCAGCCCGCGTTTTGCCAGATCAAACTACCTTTCTTCATTTGTTCTGTTGTCGCATTGTCATTTTTTGTCATTTCTATCGAAGTCCCAAAAATTTTCGTTCTTCCCAAAGGGAATTCCCAGAACGGCTCGTCTTATGTGACTAGCAACGGTCAATATTCCAAGTTGAGCGCACTGGGCGGGCAGTGGACGGATGAGCCTGACATGCCTCGAAGGGCAAAGGCCGTTCGCCACACAGCGGGCATCGAGCGACCCGCTGTCAAAAGGAGTAGGACAATGGGTACCGCACCATGCGTGGATTTGCATCAATTCAATGAAAGCTATCTGCAGGGTCTTCGGACGCAGGACGGCGTTACTGAGGCCCACTTTGTTTCTTATTTTGGCCGCCTTCTGCAAAACAAGCTGCGCCGCCACTTGGCTTGCCCGGAACACATCAAGGACGTACAGCAAGAGACGCTCTTGCGGACGTGGGCCGCAGTCCGGGCTGAAGGCGGTGTTCGCCAGCCAGAGCGCTTTGGCGCTTTTGTAAGTTCCGTGTGCAACAACATTTTGCGGGAGCTGTATCGCTCCCGGGCGCGAACCAGGGCACTGGATGAAGCTCAAAGTGATCCAATTGATGACGCCATGGGGCCGGATGCCGTTCTGCTGGCAGAAGAGACCAAGAAGCTGGTGCAAAAAGTCCTGATCAATCTTTGCCCCAAAGACAGAAAGCTTCTGCGGGCCGTCTTCTTTGATCAGCGCGATAAAGATGAAGTTTGCCGGGAGATGAAAGTAAGCAGAGATTATCTTCGTGTACTGCTTCATCGCGCCAAACTTCAGTTCATGGCGGAATACGAGCGTGTGAATGCTCTGCCAGGGAAAAGAAATATCCAGATTCGTAAAGCTATCCGGCCGATGGCGAGCTAACCGGCTCGCAGAAGATTGTTTAATCTTCAGGAGACTGCGGGGTAAGACGTGTCTCTTAATCCCCAAAAATGATTGTTTCTGCCGATCCATTCAAGCAAACGCATCAGCAAATCGCGGCCATTGGTTCAGGCCGCGATTATTTTGCGAGAAAATCCCAATGCGCTTATTTAGCATGTGAAGAACTGCCACTGAGGCAAGCTCGATCAATCTTCCGCCAAGCGAGTGCGTATGCGCCACTGGGTGCGGAACTCATTCCAGAGAAATCCGCTGGTCATCACAGAAAAGGGCGTCGGAAATTGTTCCAAACAACGTCAATTAAGCTTGGAAAACAAGCGAATAATTGCGAATTCGTGGTACCATTGCCGGTTTAAATTTACAACATACTTCCCGCGGAGAGTCAGAAAAGACTTGTCAGAAGGGGAGTTGTACAGGCACAATCTTCAGTCTATTAAACAAGATAGTGGTCGTCCGGACTTTACTTTTAGCTCACTACCCGCGAGGGAGTTCCCGCGCAGGGTGTGCGAAAGTTTGCAAAATAACCGGCCCAAAGATTGACGGATGGGCCGCGTCATTAACTTGCGGCACCGATCTCAGGAGCTGAAAGCTTATGAAAGATGCTTCTGTCCCACCGCCGAGCGGTTTACCAACCGAGCGAAGGGATATCTTCGAGAAATGCTGGAAATTCAACCGCGCACGCATGCTGCAGGAAGCGGGCCTTTACGTCTATTTTGAGACCTTTGGCAGCCGTGAAGGCTGTGGCCCCAGCGAGATCAGGCAGGGATCGCGCAAGATCCTGATGTTCGGCTCCAATGACTATCTTGACCTTACCTGGGACCCGCGCGTAAAGGAAGCGGCAACAGCGGCGATCCGGCAGTATGGGACAGGCTGCAGTGGCTCACGTTTATTGAACGGAACCCTGCCCATCCACGTACAGCTTGAGGAAGAGCTGGCAGAATTCATGGGCAAAGAGGAAGCCATTGTTTTTGGCACGGGCTTTCAGGCCAATTATGCCGTAATTGCCGCTTTGGCAACGGAAGGCGAAACCATTCTTTGTGAACACAATCTGCATGCAAGCCTGGTGGATGGGGCGCTCCGATCTGCGGCCCGGACCATGCGCTATCGCCACAATGATATGCAGCACCTGGAAAAGAGGCTGCAGCAGTCGAACGGCGATGGTGTGTTGATCGTGAGTGAAAGCGTGTTTAGCATGGAAGGCGACGTGGCCGATTTGAGAGGCGTTACGTCAATGGCCAGGAAGTATGGCGCGCGCACTTATGTAGATGAGGCCCACGGAATAGGTATCTTTGGCCCCACTGGCGCAGGCGTGGCGGAAGAACAGGGTGTGCTGGAAGAGGTTGACGTGGTGATGGGAACGTTCAGCAAATCACTGGCGGCTGCCGGTGGGTTTGTGGCTGCCACGGAGCCTGTGATCCACTATTTGAAACATTTAGCGCAGCCGTTCGTATTTTCTGCCAGCGTTCCACCGGCTTCAGTAGCGGCTGTGCGTTGCGCTCTGGGGATTATGAAAGCCGAACCGGAAAGACGACAACGGCTATTGCAGGTGGCAGACCTGATCCGGCGCGAGCTTGCGGCGCTGGGATTTAACGTGATCGACGGAACCAGCCCGGTAGTAGCCGTGGTGATACCTGAGGACGTACTGCTTCTCCAGATGGCCAAGAGGCTTTTGGAAGAGGGAATTTACGTGAACGGAGTAATGAAGCCAGCAGCTACGCAAAACCTGCTCAGGATTTCCTGCACTGCAGCGCACACTGAGGACCATGCATGGCGCCTGATTGAGGTCATGGAGCGCATTGCAAAAGAGCTGAATATGGAGCTGGAAAAACCAGGTAAGGCCGCGCGAGTGGCCTTGTAATCTTGAAGAAATTGTAACGCGCTGCAGTGCGTCCTTTAAGACGCAGGCGGCACAAGGCGAAGGAAGCGAGTCGCTTATTTCGAGGGAAAATTAGTCTATGCCAGATGCATTGAATTTAACTGGAATTGCGCTCACTGTTGACCAGGGAAAATGGAAGAGACTGGCCCGGAGCGTCGCCCAGAAGTCGCTTGCTCCTGTCGCGGCCCAGGTGGACCGTGAAGCCATCTATCCGCGCGAAGGACTCAAGGCCATTGCCGATGCCGGTTTAATGGGGCTGACGATCCCAAAGAGCCAGGGTGGGCCGGGTGAAGGTATTCTCACTACAGCCATGGTGCTGGAAGAACTCGCTCAGGGATGTGCGTCAACTGCCATGGTCTATTGCATGCACATGAGTACGCTTCCACTGATTTCGGCGCTAGTGCAAAACGGACAAACCGAAGCTTTTATCAAGCCGATTGTTGAAGGTAAATGGATTGGCGCGCTGGCCATGAGTGAGCCTGGTTCAGGAAACCGGCTTTGGCACATGGATAGCTACGCACAGCGCAACGCCAACGGCTATCTTATCGATTCATTCAAGTCGTTCTGCACCAGTTGCGGGCAGGCAGATTTTTATGTTGTGCCGGTGCGCGCAGATTCCACGCAGCCGCCTACCGAACTGAGCTTATTCCTCATTGATGGCAAAGATCCCAACATCCTTCCTATCGGCAAGTGGGATGGCATGGGTCTGCGCGGGAACTGTAGCATGCCCATCCATTTTAAGGGCTGCCACGTGCCCGATCTGAACAGGCTTGGTTCGCCAACTTGCGGATTCTCCATGCTGTTTGCCTACTCGCTGCCCATCTATCAGGTAGGTCTCTCGACCGTGTATCTGGGCATTGCTCAAGCAGCATATCAAGCGGCTGTGGAGCATGTGAAGAAACGCGTGCACAGTGATACAAAGCAGACGCTCTCCCAGGTGGAGACGGTGCAGCGTTACATCGCAGAGATGAAGATGCGCGTGGACGAGGCGCGCTGCATGGTTTATCGCGTGGCGCAAATGTCGGATAACGCGATGGTGCTGTTCAATGAATTGCATTCAGCCGATCTGCTGGACGAGGTGATACGCGCCAACCCTGACGATCCGTTCTTTATCGAACTGGCGCAGCTCAAGTTTGCCGTGAGCGAGATTGCCATTGAAGTCGCAAACAAAGCATTTCAGGTTTGTGGCGGAACGGCATACAAGCGTGGCCATCCGGTGGAGCGCCTGGTGCGTGACGCCAGGGCTGGCTCTGTGATGGCCCCTTCAGATGATTCACTGAAGCTCATAGTAGGAAGACAGATCCTGGGCATTGCCCAGCCGTGGGAGTAAACAAGGAGGAAAGGGACCCAATGGCGACCACAGATGTAAACGCGGTCCAGACCAGCAGCTTGCTGGCGTCACTGTATGATTTCCAGAACCGCTTCAACAATGACGCGCGGGTAAAAAAGCTGATCAAAGGCTGGAACAGGTATCTTAAAGCCGAAAGTACGGACTCAGGCGAAGTCTTTACCTGCACGATTGAAGACCTTGCAATCACCAAAGTCGAGCCCGGCTGTTCTGTTGAAGAGGATGATGAGAACCTGATTGCGCTCCAGGCCAGCCAGGATGTGCTAGTCCGTATCTTTACCGGCAAATACAACCCGGCGCACGCGTTGATTGACGGTGCGCTGGCCGTGTTCTCCGGTGAGCGCGACAAGGTAAAACTGGAAGCCATTGCAATGATCATCTGGGGACTGTAAGAAGAGACCACGGGGGAGTGATGAAGAAGGCCTTTGAGCTAGGTTTTTATGTGACGTTTGGCGCTGGCATTGCCTTCGGCATCAGCTCGTTTACGGCGATTTCTGCAATGTTCGGGGTGGCCCCGAGCAGATTTTGGCTCATCATCGCAATCTGTCTCGCTGGTTTGTTCTGCATGATGCTTTCAAGTTGCATCGCGGAACTGGCGAGCATGTATCCTTCTGCTCCCGGCGTGCGAACCTACCTGAAAGTGGCTCTTCCACCCCGCACGTCATTGTTTCTTGTTTATCTTTATTTGATCTTCATGATCATGGTGGCGGGGATTGAGAGCTATCTTTTTGCGCTTGTAGTCAAGGCGCTATTCCCGCACCTTCCAGCATTAGCTGTTGTGCTGGGCTTGTTGGCCCTCACTGTAATTGTGAACCTGATGGGGCTGGAACTTCCGCGGGGCGTTCAGATGTTTACTACGACCGCGCTGATTCTTAGTGTCCTTGTCTTAGGCGCAATAGGCGCGGGACCGGCGTTGGCCCATTTCCACTTTAATTCCGGAATCTTCTCAGAGCATCCTTTTTCGCAGGTCTTTGGCAGCCTAGGCACAGCGGTGTATCTGTTTATTGGCTTTGAATGGGTTACGATGATGGGCTTCAGCGCGAAGTCTTATGAGCATCGCATTCCCATGTCAATGCCGCTGGCAATACTGACCAATATTGTGGCGTACAGCATTTTTTCGCTAGGCTTGGCCACGCAAGTACCGCTGCCCAAGATTACTGCGAGCCCCATTCCGCAGCTTCCATATTTCCTTCAAATGTACGGCCCGAAGGGAACCTATGTGGCGCTTGCGCTTTCCATTCTGGCGATTATTTCCTGTTTCAATGCTGGGGTAATGGGAGGTTCGCGGCTGGTACACGCACTGGCCCGTGAAGGCAACTTCCCAAAATCGTGGGCAACCATGTCGATGCGGACCGGCGCCCCGATTGGCGGTGTGCTGGTGCTAGGCTCGCTCGCTTCCATAGCATCGATCATTATTGTCAGTTACGAGCTTGAAGAAGTGGCGGCAATCGTAGGGGCGGCAATTGTTTGTTTTGTTTATGCCGCATTCATCTGGGCAGTTGTGCATTTGCGGAAAACGCAACCCAACGCCCGCCGGACTTTCCGCAGCCCATTACCTGCGTGGCTGCATTGGGTTTTGATAGTGGCCATGCCAATTTTTGGAATTCTCTCGCTGATCTTGGTGCCGCCAGACAAGAGATTACCGGTGATTGCCACGGCGGCGGGCTTGATTGTGATTGCCGCAATCGCCGTTCAATGGTCAATTCGATACAGCAAGAACGAAGCAGCAATGCGCTTGCAGGCCAAGGCTACGTAGCAAGCGGTGTGGGTTGAGGGGAGAACGAGGGGATGCAGTCGACAAAGAATGGTTCAGCCCCAATTCCTCTGGGAACTGACCCAGATGTGGTTGCCGCATACTCGCACCACTGCCGTCCGGAGTTGGCGCGGATGCTGCATTCGCTTAGCCTGGATGCGGTGTACGAACGGGCGGAAGGCGACTATCTCTGGCAGCGCCGCGGCGACAAGCTGGTAAAAGTCCTTGATCTGGTAGGCGGCTTCGGGACCAACTTCTTTGGCCATTATCATCCTGAATTGGTAGCAGAGGAACGCCGCCTAACTGAGCAGCGCGTTCCTTTTCTGGCGCAAGGTTCTTGCCGGCTGGGAGCAACGCGGCTGGCGGAGGCGCTTTGTGAACGTGCCGGTGATTACGTTGTAATCTTCACCAACAGCGGAACTGAAACGGTTGAAGCTGCCATTAAGCATGTGATGCTGGAGCGGCCCAAGCCTCTGCTCCTGGCCGTTCAAGGGGCGTTCCATGGCAAGACCACCGGCTCCATTCAGCTCACCTATTCTTATCGCGAACCGTACGCGCATTTGGGGCCGGAAGTCCGTTTTCTTGACATGAATGATCCCTCTGACTGGCGCGATGCTGAGGCCAGCCTTGAGGAAGTAGCGGCGATTTTCATTGAGCCAATTTTGGGTGAAGGCGGAGTGAGGCCGCTGCCGGCAGAATTTGTGGCTTGGCTCAAGAAGATCCAAAGCGAAGATGAAATTCCGATTGTAGCTGATGAAATCCAGAGCGGTTTCTATCGCGCGGGAAGTTTCCTGGCTTCGCAAGAAATGGGGCTGGAGCCGGATTACATCTGCATGTCAAAGGCGCTGGGTGGCGGGCTGGCGAAGATTGGCGCATTGTTGATCCGGCGTGAACGCTTCATTGAAGAGTTCTCCATCAAGCACACTTCAACCTTTGCAGAAGACGATCGTGGCTGTTTTCTGGCGGTCAAAGCAATTGAAATTGCCGAGCGCGACTGTCTGGGCGCTCGCGCCAAAGAAACCGGCGACTATATGCTGGAGCGTTTGCGCGAAGTGCAAGCGCGCTTTCCCAGCATGATTAAAGATGTGCGCGGCCGCGGCTTGATGCTGGGCGTGGAGTTGCACGATATTTCCGATTCTCCATCCAATGCCATCCGGATGCTGTGCCAGCAGGAGTTTCTGGGCTATCTTGCGGCTGCATACATGCTTAATGTTCATTGCATTCGCGTAGCCCCAACTTTGAGTGAGCGCTTCACTCTGCGCCTGCAACCTTCAGCCTATATTGAGAAGAAAGAGCTGGATCGTTTTCTGGATGCGCTGCAGATGTTTTGCAAGGCGCTTGAGGCGGCAGATGTTCCCCACCTCACCGGCTATCAGGTGGGCTGCCAGGCCAAGCCCATCATTGACTACAGTGGACGGGCTTTGAGCAGGCGGGAGCAACCACGCACGGAAAATCGCGTAGCGTTTATCGGCCACCTGCTCCACCCGGATCATGCTGTGCTTTGGGATGCATCGCTGATCGCTTTGGAGCCGCATCTTGCTGAATTTATGGCGAGGCCTTCCCGCATTCTGCAGGGAACCATCTATGACCAGCTTCATGTTCAATCAAGTGCCAAGGGCGAGGTGCACCTGAGCTATATTGGGCTGGACCTGACACCCAAGCAGATCATGGAGGGAATTTACTCCCGCGACACGCAGTGGATGATGGACAAAATTGAAAATGCGGTGGAACTCGCGCGGGACAATGGCTGCCGCATTGTGGGCCTGGGAGCTTATACCTCAATTCTTTCGGGTAATTGCAAGCGAATCCAGACGCCGGGAACGGTATTAACCTCAGGCAATTCATTGACGGTGGGCATGGCGATGGAAGCCATGAAACAGGCCGCGCAAGAGAGTGGCATCGAATTGAGCAAAGCGCGTTTGGCGATTCTGGGCGCCACAGGGAACATCGGCGCTACCTTGGCATTGATGCTGGCTCCACAGGTCGAGAGCACAGTGCTGGTGGTACGTGATCTGCAATCGCCACGGGTCAAAAGCATGGTTGAAGAGATTGCGCGGGCCGCCGGCAATCTGGAAATAACTGACGATCTGTATGCGTTGCGGAAATGCAATATGATCGCTGCCGCGTCCAACAGCCCGGAGCCGCTGATCCGCGCGGACCATCTCTCTGAGGGGCCAGTGGTGGTCTGCGACGTGGCTGTTCCTGCTGATGTTAGCGCTGACATGATGGCTGAAAGGCCGCTGGCAACCGTGATTCGCGGAGGATTGGTGAAGCTGCCGCACAATCCAGATTTCGTGATTGCTGGTCTTGACCTTGAACCGGGTTACGCATACGCCTGCATGGCGGAGACACTTCTTATGGGGCTGGAAGGCGTGAATGAGCCTGTTTCCTTTGGGCCAATCAAGCCGGAGGGCGTGCAGTGGGCGTTGAGCGCCGCGAAGAAACATGGATTCGCCCTAGGCAAGTTTGAGCGTACAGGATCGATGGCAAACGGGCTTAAAGACTTGAGGGTTGCCCATGCCTGAGCGCCTGCAACAAGCTTTGGCAGCAGCGCAGGACTTCCCTTCCCACAAAGAGTGGTCAAGTTTTGTTGCGTTGTTGCGGCACCGGGCAAGCACGCAGGGCCAGCAAACCGGCTATCTTTTTTTGCGCGACAATGATCCGGAAAAAGACCTTGATCTGCTTTCTTACGCGCAACTGGACCAGAAAGCTCGAGCCATAGCCTCTGTCTTGCAAGCGACGGGCGAGCCCGGCCAACGGGTTCTGCTCTTGCATCAACCTGGCCTGCACTTTGTGACGGCATTTTATGGCTGCCTTTATGCAGGTGCGATTGCGGTAACCACTTATCCCGTGCATCGTGGCCGGCTCAAGCAGGCGCTGCCAAAGATTTGCAGCTTGCTGAAAGATTCTGAGTGCGGCACAGTGTTGACCACAGAAGAGATGGCGGCAAGTTTTGCTGAGGCCTGGGAAGAAGTGATTGACGAGCGCTGTCCGCTGGTAATCGCCAGCGATACGCTGCGCGCAAGCGGCGCAGAAAAGTGGCATGCACCCGCCGTTGGTCGCGACTCCGTTGCTTTTCTTCAATACACCTCAGGTTCCACCAGTTCTCCGCGGGGAGTAGCCGTTACACACGGGAACATGCTGCACAACTCCGAATTGATTGCCCGTGGATTTGAGAGTGACAGCCGCAGCATGGGAATTTCCTGGCTTCCTCCTTACCATGACATGGGCCTGATCGGCGGCGTAGTCAAACCTTTGTTCGTAGGTTTTCCGGTGGTTATTCTTTCGCCTTATACTTTTCTACAGCAGCCTTTCCGCTGGCTGCAGACCATCACCAAGGTGCGAGCCACTGTAACGGGGGGCCCCAATTTTGCCTATGACCTTTGCGTTCGCAAGGTAACGCCGGAGCAGCGATCCAAGCTGGACCTGAGCAGTTGGAAGATCGCATTCAATGGTGCTGAGCCGATTCATCCGGAAACCATGGAACGGTTTTCTGCACTCTTTTCTTCCTGCGGGTTCAATCCCAAGGCCTTTTATCCTTGTTATGGTCTGGCGGAATCAACTCTGTATGTGACCGGCGGCAAGGCGCTTGCCGGACCTAAATACATTCATGTGAATCGCAGTGAATTAGAGCAGGGCAAAGCTGTGGCGGCCAAGCCGAACGATGGTGATACTAAAATGCTGGTTGGGTGCGGCCATGCTGCAGCCGAGCAAAAGGTTGTGATTGTTGATCCGCAGACCCAGCGCAAATGCCCCGATGGCAGCGTAGGGGAAATCTGGGTTTCTAGCCTAAGCGTTGCGGCAGGTTATTGGAACCGTCCTCAAGAAAGCGCCAAAGTCTTTTGCGCACGGCTGGCCGATGATGGAAAAGGCCCATTCCTGCGCACAGGAGACCTGGGTTTTCTGCAGAAAGGTGAGTTGTTCGTTACTGGCAGGATCAAGGATTTAATCATTATTAATGGGCGCAACCTTTATCCTCAGGACGTTGAGATCACGGCCCAGGCCAGCCATCCGGCACTACAGCCTTTTGGCGGAGCGGCATTTTGTGTGGAACATGAAAGCCAGGAGCGGCTGGTGATTGCCCAGGAAGTGCAGCGTGAGTTTTTGCGCGCTGATTCGGCAGAGATGATGGCAGCAATCCGGCAGGCGATTGTTCGCGACTATGACGTGCAGGCTTACGCGGTTGCATTGTTGAAACCGGGCCAGGTCCCCAGGACATCCAGCGGCAAGGTTCGACGCTCGCTCTGCAAAGCATCTCTGATGGCAGGCGAACTTGAAACTGTTGATCTCCACCCAAACAGCGAAAATACGTTTTGGAGTCACGATGCAGGCAACTAAGGACAGTCCCGGCGCAGCACCGGCGGAACAACACTCGCCATCTCGGGGCGTTCGTCCGCTCAATGAACGCGCCCGGCGGCTTGAGCGAAGGGTCACACTGGCCACAGTGCTCCTGCCATATCTTGGACTAGTTGGCGGCATCGCCCTGTTCTGGCGCCGTGGGATTAGTCCGCTTGACCTGATTATGTTTGCGGCCATGTACTCGGTGACCGTACTCGGCATTGGCATGGGATTCCATCGTCTGATCGCTCACCGCGCTTACCAGGCCACGTCTGTTCTGAAGATTGCGCTGGTTATTTTCGGTTCCATGGCGGCACAAGGGCCGGTTATCTTTTGGACGGCTGTTCACCGTCGCCATCATTCTTATAGCGACCGTGACGGCGATCCACACTCTCCACATTTACACGGAGAAGGCGCTATGGAGATTCTGAAAGGCCTATGGCATTCCCACATGGGATGGCTTTTTAACCATGAGCTGACAGATTGGGGAACCTACGTTCGCGATTTGCTGCATGACCGCCTGATCTTCAAACTTAATCGCTTATATTTTTTGTGGATCACGCTGGGACTGCTTCTGCCTGCGGCTGCTGAAGGTTTGATCACCATGAGTTGGGGCGGTGCTGCGCGCGGTTTTCTGTGGGGCGGCTTGATTCGGGTGCTGGTGGTACACCATACAACTTGGAGTATCAACTCCATTTGCCACGTTTTTGGCAGCCAGCCTTACCAGGTAAAAGACTACAGCACAAATAATCTGGCGCTCGCTATCCCTACGTTTGGAGAGTCATGGCACAACAACCATCATGCGTTTCCCAGTTCCGCCATCCACGGCCTGGAGTGGTGGCAGGTTGATATCACCGGCTCCATGATCAAGCTATGCGCCAGGCTGGGGCTTGCTTCTGCCGTGAAAGTCCCCAAAAAGAAAGAGCCGGAAACCGAGTTCAATCAAAAATCAGCCTAGGAACAGCTCAAGGAACCTGAATGCTGAAAAAACGGAAAGCCGCGCCAGTTACAGAACCTCCTACAGAGGAGGGCATTCGCCGATGGCTGATTGCGAACATTGCCAGCGTCGTAAACATGGATCCTGCGCAGATCGACGTCAAGCAGACATTTGACAACTACGGCATGGACTCTCTGCAAGCGGTCTCTCTTTCCGGCGATCTTGAAAACTGGCTGAATCGTGAAATTTCGCCGACCGTGGTTTGGGATTATCCGACGGTGGAGCAGTTGGCGCGGCATCTATCGGAAAATTATGCAAATGGCAACCGCCCGGCAATCTCCCAGGCTGAAAGTGGAACGGATTAATTTCAGATGACACCCACTGAAACCATGCCTACGTCACAAACTTCAGGAACCGCGCAGAGCACAGCAACTAAGGTGGTGCTAGTTACTGGAGCCTCATCAGGAATTGGGCGGAGCTGTTGCGAATATCTGGCCGGCAAAGGAATGACGGTCTATGGAGCAAGCCGCTCGCTCTTGGCAGGCAAAGTTGGCGCTTTCAATTCCTTACGCATGGACGTGACAGACGATGCCTCAGTGAATGAAGCTGTGCAGCAGATTTATGGAAGCTGCGGGCGCATCGACGCGGTGATTAATAACGCCGGCAACGGGATTGCAGGCGCAGTAGAAGAAACCAGTTCTCAAGAGGCGATGGCACAGCTGGATACAAATTTTTTTGGCGTCCATCGCGTTTGCCGTACCGTCCTTCCCATCATGCGCCAACAACGGGGCGGCGTGATTATCAATATCAGCTCATTAGCAGGGTTGTTGGCGGTACCGTTCCAAGCTTTTTACAGCGCCAGCAAATTCGCCATGGAAGGCCTGACTGAGGCTCTCAGAATGGAGGTAAAGCCATTCGGCATTCGGGTGGTGCTGATTGAGCCGGGAGATTTTAAAACTGAGTTCCCCACGAACCGCAGGAACACTGCTGAGGCCGAAAAGAGCAGCATCTATCGCGAACAAGTGGACCGCTGCGTTGGCGTGATGCAGGAAGAAGAAAAGAACGGCCACGATCCTTTGGAAGTGGCGCGTCTGGCGGAACGCATCATTCATGATCCTTCTCCACGCTTGCGTTATACCGCTGGGCCGATGGGAGAGAGGATAGGGCCAAAGCTGAAAAGCATTCTTCCTTATCGCCTGTACGAGTATTTGTTCATGAAGCATTACAAACTTGCTTAGCCAACCACTTATTACCATAGCTTCCGCTCAAGAGACGCCCACGGCGCGAACGCTGTGGCCCATCGACAAGCTCTTTATTGCAAATTCCATCACCTTGATATGTCTGCTCAGCGTGGCAGCGCGGAATGACACGCGCTCTCTGCTTTATATTGCGGCGCATGTGGCTGCGATCATAGTGCTCCTGGCGCTTGTGCGTGCTTCGTCAGCGATATGGATTTTTTTGCGCCACTGGTTTGTCCTGATCTATCTCCCGCTCTGTTACAAGGAGGTGCCATTTATTGTTTCAGCCTTGAGGCTCCATTCTGCTGATTTCAGACTGGCAGGCTGGGATATGGCAACGTGGAAGACCGATCCTGTTTTCTGGCTGAGCCAATTCCAGAATCGCGGCTTGGTGGAGTTGCTGCAGGTGGTTTATACACTGTTTATTCCCGGCGTGCTGACTCTGGGAATTCTTTTATGGGTGCGCAAGTCAAGAGCAGAGTTTCGCTACGGCACGTTCCTGATTGCAGCGACTTTTTTAATTTCCTATCTGGGATATATGGTTCTCCCGGCGCGCGGTCCGCGATTCATGCCGTATGCGGCCCAACACCCCGCATTGCATGGACTTTGGACATTTAATTTTTTACAAAAGCTGCTGGATAACCTGGAGGGCGCACAATTCGATTGCTTTCCTAGCGGCCACGTCGCCGTGGTGATAGTGGGATGTTATCTTGCCCGCCAGATTTCTACGCCAGTGTTCCGCGTGTTTTCCGTATTCGCTGCTTTGATCGCGTTCTCTACGATTTATCTGCGATATCACTATGTCATTGACGTGATTGCCGGTATGGTTCTGGCAATTATGCTGATTGCAATAGCCCCGTGGCTTTATTCGAAACTTGAATCTGCGAAGGGCAGTTGACTTTCTGGTGCTACGAGCCTACATAAAGCTGAAGAGGTGCCCAGTAATAGGGACGCATACGATGATCGTTGGAATGCAATATAGCCAATTTAGCTAAACGCAACGCGTTAGCCGGCGGTATACCTTTACCGAGCTCAGTATAGAATTCATCCATCAGCGCGGGAGTTGAGGCATCGTCCACATCCCACAATCCTGCAACTACCTTGTGTGCGCCTGCGCGCATGAACGCCCATCCAAGTCCTACAAGGCCTTCTGCATCATATGTTCTTGTGCCGGCACTTTCGCAGGAAGAAATGGTCACAAGATCGGCATGGATCTTCATCTTGATTATGGCCGGAGCATCAAGCTTGTATTGTCCATTTGAGTCGGGAGAAAGTATGATGGCCGATTCCAGGGGTTTCTCTAAGCTGGCAATGCCATGAGTTGCAAAATGTATGAAACGAAAATGTCCTGGCTCATGATCGAGATAAGCTTCAGGGATTGCCTGGTCGGCCCTGAATACCAATTCCTGATCGTGCGGAAAATGACTGGCGATGCGATCAACTTCTTCTTTGGCATGTTGCAGCTCCCCAGGGCCGCCTTTGGCCTGGATTGGAGCACCGATTAACAGCATTTGCTTGGCTGATGGGGTATTCTCCGGGTGAGAATTTGCCAGCAGCGTGAGCGCACTGCAAACCTGAATGTTAGCGTCTTCAATCCAGTAGTGAGGATGGGAACCGGGTACAACGAGCGTGTCAAAGTCGAGATAATAGAGATAGCGATTGGGAACAATGGTTACCAATGCATTTTTAGGGACAAGACCCTCAGCTGGCCGAATCAGCATTTCATAAAGTGCGCGCCCGTTGGATGAATCGCCCAGCTTTTCCAAGTCCTGAATTTCTTTATTGTAAGCGTGGATTTTTTCATAAATTTCTTTTATGGCAGGCAGAGAAAAGAATTTTATTTCTGCATGAGTGATGACCCAGAGATAAGACTTGTCGTCGCCAAGAAAATACGCGAGTACAACTTCTTTTCCAGGGCTCAAGTGGGCTTGCACTCGTTTTATGTCAGCTAAAGTCTTTGCCCGGGTTCTTTTGCCGGCTGCTTCGGCCAGAATCCGTGCGCGGCCAAGGTCAGCCACGGCAAGGGCGTCCACCGGTTTATTGTGTTCAATCAGAAACGAAATGTAAGCCGACCAGAAAGGGGCGGAGTCCAGAAATGTCATCTGTGGATTATTGGGATCAGGAACCCTGGGCACAACGCGTGCAAATGCGTCTTCAGTGGTTTTCAAGGCTATATTGAACCATTTGTCTGCAAGATTATTTTGGCCTTGTGCCGCGTAGTTGTTCGCTAAATCGGCCTCAAGTCTCCATAACAAGAGAACTGGTGGTGATGGCGACGCTTGTATTGCGGTTAGCAGTAGGTGTTCAGCTGTGCCGTAATCTTTTTTCGCCTGGGCGATATCTGCCTTGTCCAAAATCAGGTATAAAGCGAGCTCGCCAGTGGGATGGAGTTCCGCTGCTTGATTTGTGTAATCTTCCGCCTTTGAAATATCGGATCTCTTTAGAGCTAGTTGCGCAAGATTGGAAAAGCATTTGGCAGCACCTTCATTGTCATGAAGAGTATGAGCGATAGTAACCGCCTGAGCATAAGCAGCCTCAGCTTCGGTAAACCGCTGGCGAGCGTCAGATTGGTATGAGCGGCCCAGCGTAATCAGCCAGGTCTTTTCGTCGTCTGGTTCATTGATGCGTTCAGCAATATCCGCTGCCTGCTTTGAATAATCCTCGGCGTTGGGAAAATCTCCCAACTCGGAATATACATAGCCAAGATTGCCCAGAGCAATTTCTTCTATCAACTGGTCATGCCATTTTCGCGCGATGGCAATAGAAGATAAGAAGTTCTCGCTTGCCTCACGAAAGTGCCACGTTTTCAGGCGTATCCGCGCAAAATTGTTTAGGGCTGACGCCTCAATTGGGTTGTTAGACTGCCGGGCCACGGCAATAGCATTGATGTAATATGCCTCTGCTTGACGCTCGTTAAGCTCTTCTTCCTTCAACCACGCAGCAGCAAAAGCAATATTGGGAGTTAGGCTAGGATTGTATCGTTTTGCCAGATTCGCAGAGATAGATAAGAGTTCTTCGGCTTTGCCATAATTTTTTGCGCATCCACTTGCGCGCGCCTGAATGTACTTCCTCTCGGCCTCAAGATCGCCGTGTTTAATCAGATCAGGCGATACAGCATCCAACATCGTGAGTGCTTTTTGTGGAGATTCACAGCTGGCAAAACCGGCCTTTAATAAGAAAAATTTGTAATGCAAAATAGGGTCGAGGTTGGCTGTTTCCTGAAACCCACGCTTTGCCATCTCAGGCGCTGATTTGTCATGAATGTCTTTTCTGTGACGAACGTCAAGGTAGTACTGGTTCCAATCTTGCTGCGACGGCTTGCGTGTGCAGCCGCCGCAGAGACAAACCAACAGACTGAGTAAGATAGGAACTAGCGAGGAGTGGATGTCGGGTTGGTGGGAGGAGGAGATACCGGCTCGGTCATAGGAGGTGCCGGGGCCGGTTTGGTGCCACCGCTTGTTGTTCCGCCGCCATCGGTGGTACCGCTTCCGGTTGAGCACATTTGCACACGGAACATGGTCAGGCTGCGGATGTGATGATGAACGGTCAACTCGGCCAAACGGATTACCCCAAACTTGGGTATGCAGATGATAGAACCATAGCCTAAGAGCTCGGATGAACCAATCTGCTTTTCTAGATCGAAATCGTTGGCGGGTGAAAACAGATAGCTTCCGCGGTCTGCCGGTCTGTTTTCTTTGTCTTTGTTCTGCCATTCTTTAACCAGTACGCTTATGCCATTCAGGGCACAATACTTATCCTCAAGGTCCTTTAATTCGTCATCCTTATATTTTTCCAGTTTGCTCCCGAGCAGCCACGGATCAGATGTTGCTGCCTGGTGGGCCTTGGCAACTTTGGAATAAGTATCATGATTATGAAAAACCTGAGTGGCCAATTTTACCTCGACTTTGTGGCCAGCGATCCTAAGATTATCAAAGTGGCTCCCGGTAATATCAAAGCTGATTTCTTCTTTATGGTCATCGGGGGCATAAACGGACATGCGGGAGACAACACGATCAGCGGTGAGGACGTCAGCAATGTTGACGCCTTCGATCACAGAAAGCGCATAGCTGGTATGCATCTTTTGATCTTCATCATAGCTGCCGCCAACCTCTACATAGGCTTCTTTCAACGAGATAAAACGGTCAAACTTGTAATCCTGAACGCGATGACAACCGCGTCCTCCACTGGCGGCCAGAGCAGTGGCGGCTTGGGTTGGGATGCTGTGACGAGTAGGCCTGTCGACTTCTGCCGCCAAGCCATAGGCTAAAGCATGGTACAAATACTGCGCGTGACGCATTCTAAGAACTCCCTTATTAGATTTGGGCAACAATTAGGGAACCTGGGCCAAATACAACCATTTGCATTGGCTGAAAGCCCTGTTTTCGCTGCCAGACTAGCTAGGGCAGAATGCGAAGAACTTTAGATCGTTCTAGAAAAAGTTTGGGACAGGGATTAGAGCCTGACGCCGCCTAAAATATCACGTTACGATCAATTTCCCAGCTATTTTTGAAAAAGAAATCTTGCTCATGTTTTTTTGAGATTTTACTAATCTATAAATTTAATGTACTGACCTCAGGCATCTACTTCTGGAGTTTGAAATAATATGTGGCTATCTTCGCCTTTGGGCTGCCTGGTTTTACTCCGAATATGTCCAGCGCATAGTCACCTTCGTGCAGATCGCCAGAATATAGATAGACATCAACAGCATCCTGGGCATCCTGCCCAGTTATATTGAACGATTTTAAGATAGTATTCCCTTTGGGCAGGCTTGAATTCGCAGAGGATGCAGTGCCGTCATCTTTGTAGATTTGCCCTTCATAAGATGTGTAGCCGGGCTGTGGATCAAACAATAAGCGTAAAGCAAAAATGCCATTCTGGGGGGCGCGCACCACATTCCCGCCGTCTCCGCGACGGGCTTCTTTAAGTGTTGTCGCCGCCGTTGCTCGGGATTCCTTAAACTGATGAATAAGCCGGCCCTGATAAAGACTCAAGCTCCCAAAACAGAGAACTAGCACGGCAAATACAGGGGCAAAGACAGGACGTGAAAAATAATCGAGGAACCGGCGACGTGGTGGCTGGACCACTGTTGTGATGACCGGCTCTTCACTGTCAATCTGTTTAAGATAACTCACGAATTCTGTTCCGGCTTTCACCTGATCAAAGCATGCCTGGCAATCAAATAGGTGGGCTTCATAAGCATCGCGCTCATTTCCAGTCAATTCGCCCAGCAGGTAACGCTCTGCCATCATGGTTTTAACTGCTTGTTCGTGATCGATCATCTTTGCGTTCATAGTCGAATTCCTACTCCTGATCTCGCGTACTCACTCATTCCAATCTCTAATCGTTCTTTTTATAAAGTTCGCCAAATTTCTCAAGCGCTCGATGCAGCAAAACCCGCAGATAGTCGCGGTTTACACCAAACTGCACGCATACATCGTCGTTCTCTCTCTCTTCAAAGAACCGGGCCAACAAGAGATGGCGGTCTCTTTCCGGGAGTTTAGCCAGGATTTCTTGTACTAATTTTCCAAGTTGCTCTTGCTGCATTTGTTCTTCCAGGCTCAAGCGATCATTAGGGACATCTGTCGACTCGATTGGATCGTGCTGATTACGAAACTCTTCACGCCGCTTTTCAGACAAAACGTTCCTGCATACCGAATACACGTAAGCGCCAAAGCCTTTTGGGTTATGGACACTTCCGGATTGTATGGCAACCCATACACGGCAAAAAGTTTCCTGGCGCACATCGTCAATTGTGTGTGAGTCCACGCCGTGCGCTCGCAGCGTTACTTTCAGGCGCTCATTGAAGTAGGCATAAAAATGGGCTTCGGTCGCCGGGTCTCGAGCGCTCAGGCGGCGGAGATATTCTTCATCGAACGAGTAGAAATCCACGGGCTTTTGCAACCAGTATACTTCACCCCTCTCGATCGTCTCCTTCTTTCCTGTCGCTCCCTCCGGTGAATAAGATTCATGCAAAAGCGACACTTCGTCGCTTTTGGGCTTCTCACGGCCAGAACGTACTGATGCGACTTTCATTTGCAAGAGCTCCAAACATCAATACCAAGCCGGTATAAGGGGGATTGATGTCGTTCGGCCAAGAGGACCGTAAAGAGGTATTCAAAGGAGAGTCAATGCCTGAATACACACTCTAAAGGCCCTCACTTTAACTAGTGATAAAAGTTTGGCCAGCGTTTCATCCCATCCTCAACAAAGATGCGGTCAGAAACTTATGTTTATGTAACATATTGATAATATGATGTTTATATTGAAAGAGATCTGCTCGAGACTTTGATCGCTTAGCGCCTTGAATTTTCCTAATATTTCAGAAGTAAACTGGTCAGACTCAGGCGACTAGGATTCTGCCCAAGTAATTAGAAAATCAGATGTGATGTGCCGTGGGAGCACGACAGTCATCAATACAGTAAAATGCCGACAAAGTCCGTGTATTTGTAAAACTTACGATTTTCTGGGGACTTATGCGTACCTTTGAAAGCCTTTCAGAACAGGAAGTACTGGCTCTGGCAATCGCGCTGGAGGAAGAAGACGAACGGGTTTATGCTGATTTTACCGAGGGATTGCGCAAGGATTTTCCCGCTACTGCTGCCATGTTTGCGGAAATGCGTGAGGAAGAATCGGCACACCGGCGTCGCCTGATAGAGCTGTATCGCGCCAAGTTTGGGGAACATATTCCGCTGATCCGGCGCGGCGATGTCAAAGGCCTGGTCAGCCGGCGAGCCATCTGGCTCACGCAGCCACTGCGGCCGGAAGCAGCACGCAGGCAGGCTTCTACGCTGGAAGTGGAAACGCGAATCTTCTATGAAAGGGCCGCTTCGCGGGCGCAGGACGCCAGCATCCGCCAGCTACTCAATGATCTGGCGCAGGAAGAGCGCGAGCATGAGCATCGCGCGGAACAACTTGGCCAAGACAACCTGGATGCAACCACCCGAGGTGAGGAAGAACAAGCCAGTCGCAGGCTTTTTGTACTGCAGATCGTTCAGCCCGGCCTGGTGGGGCTGATGGATGGATCAGTATCCACGCTGGCGCCGGTTTTCACTGCCGCCTTCGCACGGCATGAGTCGCACTTGGCTTTTCTGGTGGGACTGGCCGCCTCCGTGGGCGCCGGCATCAGCATGGGTTTTGCCGAGGCGCTCTCTGACGATGGCAGCCTCACTGGGCGGGGCCACCCCTGGGTGCGCGGCCTGGTTTGCGGCTTAATGACCATGATCGGAGGCATCGGGCACACCCTGCCGTTCCTGATTCCCTCGTTCCGGATCGCCGCCACGATTGCAGTGATCTTGGTGGTGGCAGAGCTTGCTGTGATCGCGTGGGTTCGACACCGATATATGGAGTCGCCCTGGGTCTCCGCTACGCTACAGGTCGTGCTGGGTGGCGCGATGGTGTTTGCTGCAGGCGTGCTGATTGGGAGCTCATAAGAACGAACAAGTTCGGCGGAGGGCTCTTGCCAAGATTTACTGATTTCTCATTGCACGCAGCAAAGGATTGCGCTATTCTTTCGCCACCCTCAGGGGTAGAGATATATCGATCTTTGCCTCGAAATGCCTCCAAGGAGGCCGTCGATGGTTGGCGGGTTGGATCTTTCATAACTGAATATTGGTTCTACACACTCTGGCATTTTCATTGCCTGGGGTGTCCGCAGGTCATGAGTGTTTGAAAATTTAGCGCATTCAGCCGTCAGCATTCAGCCATCAAGAAAAGTGTTTGCGACCCTCTGCTTGATCTCTCGGCATTGGGTCGGATTGGGTGACATTGGGTCGAATTGGGTCGACATAGGGGGGAGGGGGAGGGGGCGCTTGGTAATTTGGTAAGTTGGTAATTGAAACCAAGGGCTTAGATGAAATCTGCTGGACGAAATTGCCCGAAATTCAACCCCAGGTCACCCCAAGAAGCAGAGGGCCACAGGACCGGGTGATCTGGTGATCGGGAAACCAACTTCACAGTTGACGGGCGGCAGCGCCAGACGGGCATGGTCCAGCTACTCGCCGGCTTCAAGATCCCAGCCGTCTTTCTTCATCTCAGTACGCAGCCAGCGTTGCAGGCTGGTGCGCAAGGCCGTAGGAAGGTCGGCAAATTGGACTCCGTATTGGCCGCCTTTATTGGTCCAGGTGACACGTCCGGGGAATTCGGCTTCTGCTTCCGTACCGGGAACGGAGAATGCCAGTGCTACCGGAGCGCCTGATTTCAGCAAACGTTCTGTCTTTATGCCAGCGCCGCCAGCACTAATGTTGAGCAATGTACCGTCAAAATATTCGCCGGTATATTTTATTTTGATGGCGATTTCCACCTGGGCGCGATAGTAGCGTTGCTGCCCCACGCTCAGCGTGCCGGCAGGATTCTCAAGTTCCGCTTGCCGATAGCTTTTGAGTTTACGAATCAGCGTTCGCCGGGAAATTCCCAGAGCCTCCGCAGCCTTGCCCTGATTTCCACCGTTTTTCTCAAGGGCCATCAAGATGGTCTTTTTTTCTACCTCGTCTAGCCCGGCTCCGGGAGTAACGGTATGACGAACCGAACTGACTGAATCAGGAAAACGAAGATCAACGGCTCGGACTTCAAAATGCGCGTCTCGTGCCTGCAATACTGCCCCAAAGACCACGTTTTTTAATTCCCGCACATTGCCGGGCCAACCGTAAGCCAACAGGGCATCAATAGCGTCTTGGCTGAAGCGCGAGTCAGGGTAATGCTGATGCAAAACCTGCTCGGCAATTCCCAGCACGTCTTCCGGACGTTCGCGCAACGGGGGCACTTCCAGCTTGAACTGCGCAAGACGGTGGTACAAATCGCTGCGAAATCCGCCAGTTGGGACCAGCTTTTCAAGATTTTGATTGGTGGCTGCGACTACCCGCACATCAACGCTGACTTTCTTGCTGCCGCCCAGCCGGTAATAAGGAACGCCATCCAGCACGCGCAGCAGCTTCACCTGGATTTTCAAATCCAGATCGCCAATCTCGTCGAGAAAGAGCGTGCCTTTATTGGCCAGTTCAAAGAACCCCGGCTTCATGGAATCAGCGCCGCTGAAAGCGCCTTTTTCATAGCCAAAAAGCTCGCTTTCCACCAGGTGTTCCGGAATAGCCGCGCAGTTCACGTCAACCCAAGGCTGGTTACAACGCAGAGAGTGATTGTGGATGGCGCGCGCGATCATCTCTTTGCCTGTACCCGTTTCGCCCACGATGAGCACCGCGGCAGGGTGCCGCGCAACCTTTTCCGCCAGTCGCATGATGCGCTGCAGAGATTCACTGCGGACTATCAAGTCAGGTTCATTGCGGTCAGAGTCGGCAGTGGGCAATCCGGCGCCTTTAGACACTGAGAGTGGCGAAGCGCCATCTTTAGATGTGGGCAGCATTGGACGTTTGGCAGCAATTGTCTAGCAACTGGCTGTCTAAGGCAATAGATAAATCCCGTTACTCAAGTGTATTAAGACATATCAAGAAGGACACGAGACCGAGCGCTTCAGCCTAAAACCAGCGAATCGCTAACGCTGAGTGGGTCCAGGTGGATCGTTCCCAAATCTACCTGTTTCTGTTTACAGACCGTTCAAATCGGCTTAAACTTGCCAGTTTCAAAAATATCTCTTCTGAGGGCAAATATGCTGTGGAGAAGATCGTTATTGTGTGTTGTTTTAGGGGTCATGACTGCTGCGGCGCAAACAAGCAACGTTGGAGGCAGGAAGTCAGCAAGCGAGCCTGCTCCCAGCGCGAAGACGGCTGCTGCAAAAGGCGCCGTTAACGGGGACAAAGTTGTTGCGCGTCCAAAATCCTTTGATCTAAGCGCAATGGATAAAAGCGTGAACCCGTGCGACGACTTTTATGAATATGCCTGCGGAACCTGGCGCAAGAACAATCCCATCCCTTCAGACCAGGCGCGCTGGGGGCGGTTCAATGAATTGGCAGACTACAATCGCCAGTTCCTGCACAACATTTTGGAAAAGGCTTCTGCCAACGATCCTAAGCGCACGCCGGTGATGCAGAAAATTGGCGATATGTATCAATCCTGCATGGACGAGCCGGCTGTCAATGCCAAGGGCAGCACTCCGCTAAAGCCTGAGCTGGACCGCATTGCCGCCATCACGAATAAAGAACAGTTGATTGAAGCTATTGGCTATATGCACTCCATTGGAGTGCCGGCGCTGTTGAATTTCGGCTCAACGCCCGATCTGCACAACGCCAGCATGGAGGTCGCAAACGTGGTCCAAGGCGGACTTGGCCTGCC
Organism: Candidatus Angelobacter sp.; assembly: GCA_035710845.1. Taxonomy (GTDB): domain Bacteria; phylum Acidobacteriota; class Terriglobia; order Terriglobales; family Acidobacteriaceae; genus Angelobacter. The sequence continues at coordinate 21,497 of DASTCT010000191.1, read as the reverse complement.
CGATCGCGATTATTACCTGGAGCAAGATCCTAAGTCGCAGGAGACCCGCCAGAAATATGTGGAGCACGTAGGAAAGATGTTCGTTCTGCTTGGGGATGACGAAGCCACTGCCAAGAAAGAAGCGCAGGCGGTCATGGATATTGAAACCAAGCTGGCGGACGCAGCTTATAAGCGCGTCATGTTGCGCGATCCTAAAAATCGCGACCACAAGATGAAAGTGACGGAGTTGGAAGCTCTGGCGCCAAATTTCCAGTTTGCTCGGTTCTTTGCTGCTTCGGGCGCGCCAGAATTTTCTGAAATCAATGTGGTCCCTCCGGATTTCTTTCAAAAAACCAATTCGGTGGTGGATTCGGTTCCACTCGATGACTGGAAAGCATACCTGAGATGGCATTTGGTCCGGGCCGCGGCGCCAACCCTCTCTGACCCGTTTGTGAATGAGAACTTCAGCTTCTATGGGCAGTATCTGGCGGGGCAGAAGGAATTAGAGCCACGGTGGAAACGTTGTGTCCAGATGACCGACAGGCTTTTGGGCGAGGCGCTGGGCCAGCCGTACGTGAATGAGACTTTTGGCGCCGATGGCAAGGCAAGAATGCTGAAGATGGTGAACGCGCTGGAAGCCGCGCTGGGAAGCGACATCCAGGACCTGGATTGGATGACGGCGCAAACCAAGAAGCAGGCGCTGGTTAAGCTGCGCGCCATTACCAACAAGATCGGCTATCCGGACAAGTGGCGCGATTATGGAACAGTGAAAATCGTGCGCGGCGACTTTTTTGGCGATGCGCAAAGGGCGCGCGAGTTTGAAGTGAATCGCAACCTGAACAAGATTGGCAAGCCGCTGAACAAAGCTGAATGGGGCATGACGCCACCTACCGTGAATGCTTACTACAACTCTTCAAACAACGATATCAATTTCCCCGCCGGCATTTTGCAGCCGCCGTTCTTCGATAAAAGTGAAGATGATGCTGTGAACTTTGGCGGCATCGGCGTGGTAATTGGCCATGAGCTTACGCACGGCTTTGACGACCAGGGCAGCAAGTTCGATGCGGAAGGAAATTTTACCAACTGGTGGACCCCAACTGATCGCACCGAATTTGAAAAGCGTACCGACTGCATTGCGGACGAATACAGCTCGTTTGTCGCCGTGGACGATGTGCATCTGAACGGAAAACTTACCCTGGGCGAGAACACCGCTGACAACGGCGGCTTGCGTATTGCTCTGGCGGCGTTACGCAAAGATATTGCCAGCAACCCCAAAGCAGGCGCGAAGAAAGACGGGTTTACGGCGGAGCAGCGCTTCTTCCTCGGCTTTGCCCAGGTGTGGTGCTCGAACTCGACGCCGGAAAGCTCACGGCTGCTGGCCAAGACCGATCCGCACTCACCCGGCCAGTATCGCGTGAATGGTACCCTGCAAAACAGCCCAGATTTTGCCAAGGCCTTTGGATGCAAGGCAGGGCAGAAGATGGTAAGCGCTAACGCTTGCCACGTTTGGTAAGCCAAAAAACCGATCGTTTAAAGCGAATGCCGCATCTTCAATAGGTGCGGCATTTTTTGCTCCATTTGGGCTCTTCTTGCATACCAGATGAAATATAAGGATGTTACTGCCGGACCGGCTGCTTACCTTGGTAATGTACCTTCCCTATATCAATTGGCGATATAACCAACCCATTGGAAGCCACCTCGTCAGGAAGAGGATAAGGAACAGCCAGGTTCCCTCATTTTGAATATGGATGATAAGAATCAGGCAAAGGTGCAAGGACTGCGCTTTGCGCGGTCGCTGCAGACGCTCGTCAAAATGGTCAATATGTTTTCCGCCGACCATAAGAGCGCGGCTGGCCTGCTGCAGCGGAGCTATGAACTGCTGAACCCGATCGTGAAGCAGTCGCGCCACCTGACGATTGGCTTTGTTGACCAGCGAGTTCTGCTGAACAACATTCTCACCGCGGAAGAAAGCCTTAAACCGCTCGAAAACGAGTTTCTGAAGCGTGGCATCGGCGCTGTGACCTTTGAAGCAGGCATCACCCTAGCGGCGTACAGAAATGCGATTGCCGCCATATCCGCCAATCCTAAAGCCATTGAAGAGAGCGGCGGACTGCTGCCTTTCCTTGAACAAAAGCGGCTTGAATTTGTCAGGATCTTTCCGGCTACCAAGACCGAGACACGCAATGAAGATGGCGACACCGTCCTGGACATGGGCTCAGAAGAATTTCTTATTTCCAAAGCGCTCAACAGCATGAATTCAGGCCTGCCGCAGGGTATTGAAACCCTGCTGACGCAGATGGAAGTCTCCGGCGCAGGAGCGGGCTCAGGCTATGGCGCTGGACCGGGCGGTGGTTTTGGCAGCGGGGGTGATGGCGGAACAGGGAATGGCAATGGCTCGTCTGGCAGTGGAAGTACAGAAGGCGGAGTAGCTGTATATAACGGCGCCGGTGCAGGTGGCCAGGGTTACAGCGGATATTTGAGCGAGATGCAAAAGGTGGTGGAGCAGAAATTTGAAGCATCGCTCAAAAATCCCGATGAAGATCCGCAAAAGGCCTACGTTGAATTGGCCAAGATGTTGCGGAATGTGCGGCCTGATTTTGTAGTTTCAAACCTGATGCCGGCCAACTCCGGTGAGCCGGGCACAGCGGAAACAAACACTGAGACTACGACCGCTGAAGTTTTTGAAGATACTGCGTTGCGCTGGGCTTTGCGGCGACTCTCCGCGACGCCGAGCGGCGAAGAAGCAGTAATCGTTGAAGAGCAGATTTTTCGCGTGTTGATGCGCAGCTTGCAGGCCACGCACTCTGCCGCGCGTCTGGCACAAAAGCTAGCGCAATTCGCCCAGGAATACGCTCTCCCCAAAGAGACCTACGGACGCATCCAGGAAGAAATACGCTGGATCACGCTTACGCCAAAGCAAAAGCTACGGGATCTGTTGGCTATTACTCGCTTCTTGCCAGCGCAATTCCGGCGATGCCTGGAACTCATCAAAGAGCTGCTGCGCCTGGGCAAGCCTGATGACGCAGTTGCGCTGGGTGTGCAGTACTTCTCCATTTTCGATGATTATCTTTCGCTTGAGATCAACGAGGTTGGGCGAATCCCTGAGCTGTTGCGCAGCTTGGCTGGCACGCAGGGAGAATTTTGGGAGTTTGCCGCCGATCAGCTAACTCAAGCATTGGCGTCGCGCAAATTGAACCAGGTGGTGCACGTACAGGTGGTGAACGGGCTGGTTACGCTGGCCAAGATTGCCGCCACGTATGAAGATTTTGTATTGATAGAAAAAGTTGGTTCTGCGCTGGAAGCGAATGCCGCGTCCGATCCAAACGCGCACTCGCGATGCTGCGGCGCAGGCATTTTAAATCTTCTTCAGGCTTCAGCTGTGGACCGGATCGCGGAGATTTTTTTGACCAGGAAGAATGATCCAACCTGGGTACGCACTGTGGCCAACGTGATGCGGTGGGCAGGCTCTGGCGCCATTGAGCGCCTCTTTGTAGCCCTGGATGACGAACAGGTAGCAGTGAATCGCATGGCATTGATACGGCTATTGCGCCGTGTGGGACCGGCCGCGCTACCAGCGGCCCGACAGCGCTTGCAGCATAAAGAGTGGTACGTTGTGCGCAACTCATGCAAGCTGCTGGGTGAACTTAGAGATCCTGAGTTGCTCACCTATATTCAACCGGCGTTCGAGCACGCCGATGAACGTGTGCACAAAGCCGCGTTCCAGGCGGTGATTGAGAGCAGATTGCCGGGCCGGGCCGCAGTCCTGGCTAACGCGCTGCTGCTGCTTTCTCCGCGATTAGTGGAAGAAGCGCTTTGCGAGTTGATGCATCAGGCCGATGCAGAAAGCCTGCCTGGCCTGGAAAAGTACTTCAACGCAGCCGTGGCAAAAAATGCTAAGACACTGCCTCTGGTCATTAACGTAATCTCCGCTATACCGCAGGAGAAAGCCGGCGACCTGCTGGCCAGCATCGCCAAAAATGAAAAGTTCGGCGTGGAGATTTGCAATGCCGCAAGGCAGGCGCTCTCATTTCGGGCAGCGCAGCGTGTGGAACGCTTTATGAAGACTCCGGATGAGCAAGAGCAGAAGGCTGAAGCGCAGAAACTCAAGATCAGCGGTCTTGATCAGCTTATGCGGCATCTGAGCAGGGCCTGAGTTCGTACTCAGCGGTTAAAGCTCCGATTATCCTGAAGCCTTTATGGCACAACCGAAAGTCGTGCTCTGACACATGGTCACGCCAGTGAATGCTTCCCATTGCAAACTACATGGCTCGCAACGCTGGTGCCACTGGACGTCGCGCCGCACGGATCGCAGGAAAAATTCCTCCGGCAATTCCCATCAGCAAAGCAAAGACGATTCCCAATCCCAACAGGAACGGCGTGATACGGAACGCAAATGCCAGGTGAGAAAACGTCTGCCAGTTCATCGCTCCGGTAGTGAGTCCGTTTAGGGGGAGCACGGCAATGCAGCCGAGCAAGCCGCCGACCAGCGAGATAAGCAGCGCTTCCACCATAAACGAAAAGACCACGCTGCCCACACCAAAGCCAAGAGCACGCAGAGTGGCGATTTCGCGCGAGCGCTCCGCCACGGCTGAATACATGGTATTCAGCGCGCCAAAGATGGCGCCGATGCCCATGATGCCGGCGACAATTGATCCCAGTACCCTGATCAGGGTACTCAGCAGGGTTGATTGCTTTTCGTAATACTCCACTTCACGCATAATGTCCACGCTCATTCTGGGATCAGCGCTGATGGCGTCTTTGAACTGCTGCAATGAATCAGGAGAGGAGAGGTGAACCGTGACCGAGTTGAAGAAATCCTCCGGCCGGTGGTAAGCCTGCTTAAGCAGCTTGGCGTCACACCACAACTCAGAGTCAAAGGCGCTGCCGCCGGCATCAAAGACGCCGACCACTTGCCATTTTGCGCCGCCGAATTTTACTGTGCTGCCCAGCGATAGCCCTTGATAGGTATGGCTGACGTTGCGCCCAATGACCAGTTCAAAAAGACCGGGCTGAACCATGCGGCCTTCTACGATCTTAATTTTGCTGCGCACGGCCAAGGCCGCGGGCGTAATGCCACGGACTTGCACATTGGCATCAGTTCCTGTGGTGACCAGCGGGAACGGAGCGATCACGACCATCTCTGGGCTAACCATGGTCTGGCCTCCATTGCGGGCCACTCCTGGCTCATCTTGAATGATCTTGACCTGCTCCAGAGGCACGTTGCTGTCAATTTCTGAGGTAGAGCCGGCGCGCCTGACAATGGCGTTATCGTAAGAGCCGGAAGAGACCAGTGTGGCTTTGAATCCACGGGCCAGAGAGAGCACAGCCACAAACACTCCAACCGTGCCGGCGATGCCCAGTACAGCCACAATGGCCGATGTCCAGCGTTCTTTTACGCTGCGCAAGTTGTAAACAACCGGTATGGCCATTTCACACCCTCCTCAGAGCATCCACAACGCGCAGCCGCATTGCGCCCAGCGCGGGAAGAAAACCGCTTATCAACCCAACGGATAGGGCCGCGCCAATCCCAATGACAAACACTCCGCCGGAGAGATACAGAAGAGGCAGAAACGTTCGGACTGGATTGACGTTTGCGGGTAGCAGAGTGAAGCCTTTGGCCAGAGCAAGTCCGAACACGCCTCCTACAATGGCGATCAGCGCCGCTTCACTCAGCACCAGGAACAGAACAAAGCGGTCTGAATAACCTACCGCTTTCAGGACGGCGAGTTCTGATGTCCGCTCACGCACGGCAATCGCCATGGTATTGCCGGTGACGAGCAACAAGGTGAAGAACACGATTGAGCCGATGCTCAGGATCAGGAATTGAATATTCCCCATCTGCTTGGCAAAACCGGCGGCAAAGTTGGCCTCACTGTCAGTGTGCGTTTCGTAGTCAGAATTTGAGAACAGTGCGTCCACGGCCTTGGCGACGCGCAGAGAGTTGTCAGGATTATCAACCTTGATTGTGTACCAGCCCACCATGCCGAGATAGCGATCAATCTTGTGGGTCTCCAGGTAGTTTTCAAAGTTGTCCCACTGAAACCAGAATTGCGTCTCATCATCCTTGGCGCGCGTGCCGTGATAGATGCCGTCAATATTGAATTCCCACGTTCCCGGCAGAAACGTTCCCTGAATGGGGATTCGGTCGCCGACTTTCCAGCCGAATTTGTTCGCCGTGAAAGCGCCAACGATTGCTCCCTGACGGTCTTTCACAAAGTTCTGCCACTGGTCATCGGGGATGCTGAATTCGGGATACATCTTCCGCTGCATTTCAGGATCAATGACGAACTGGGGGAAAAAGTTCTTGGGGTCCTGGTACACGCCGCCGAACCAGTTCTGGTGGGTCACCAGCGTGACGCCGGGAATCTGCAGGATGCGGTCACGATAGGAAAGAGGCAGCGGAGTGACTAACCCAACGCGGTTATAGGCGATCAGACGATCGGCTCCAGCCACATCAATGCCCTGATTAAAACCTTCTCTGATGACGAACAGAAGACCAAACAGGCACATGGCCACAGCGAAGGAGCCCAGCGTCAGAAATAGCCGTATTTTCTTGCGAAATAAATTCGCGCGAATGAGGCCCAAGAACTTCATCGCACACCTCCGCTCGAAACCGATTGCCGTGAGTCTGCTTCCACCAGAACGCCTTTTTCCAGGTGCAGGGTCACATCAGCTCGTTCGGCCACCACGGGATCATGCGTCACCATCAGCACGGTCTTCTTGTATTCCTTTACCAGGCGCAGGATCAGCTCCATGATTTCGTCTGCGCTCTTGCGGTCAAGATCGCCCGTAGGCTCGTCGCAGAGCAGGAATGTTGGGTCAGAGACGATAGCGCGCGCAATGGTGACGCGCTGCTCCTGGCCGCCGGAAAGCTGGCGCGGGAAGTGGTGCATTCGATCACTGAGACCGACAACTCCTAGCGCGGTTTCCACGTGCTGGCGGCGCTGGGCCTTAGAAAGGCTGGTGAGCAGCAGCGGTAGTTCGACATTCTGGAAAGCAGTGAGCACGGGAATGAGGTTGTACATCTGGAAAACGAAGCCAACGTGACGCGCGCGCCATTCTGTAAGCCGGCGGCGCGCCATGTGGGTGATCTCATCTCCTGCCACGGTGATGCTGCCGGCTGAAGGGACATCCAGGCCGCCCAGCAAATTAAGCAGCGTGGTTTTACCGGAGCCGCTGGGGCCCATAAAGGCCACAAACTCGCCCTTCTGCACGTCAAGGTTCAAAGCTTGCAAGACGTGGATCTGTTCGCCTCCGCGGGAATACGTTTTGCCCAGGCCACGTGCCTGAATCAGGCTGTCTGAACCGCCGAGTCCGTCAACGCGTACCATCATTTCCCTCCTACTGCTTAACTTCTACCGCCTGGCCCTCGTGCAGCTTTTCTGCACCGCGCACTACCAGAAGATCGCCGGGAGCAACGCCTGCCAGAACCTCTACGTCAGAGCCGCGTTCCATCCCCAGGCTGATGGCGCGGCGTTCCAGTTTTTGCTCCCGAACCAGATACACAATCTGTTTATCTCCGTCTGTATGCACGGCAGACTTGGGGATAATCGCCTTGGCATCAGTTCCACCTTTTTTGCCTGCAGGCGGCTCAGGGCTCAGAAACGCCACCTTCACACCCATATCGGGTAAGATCGTGTCATCGAGCTTGTCAAAGGCAATCCGAACCTTCACCGTTGCTTTTTGACGGTCAGCCGTGGGGATCACCGTGCGCACGTGGGCAGGCAGGTCGCGGTCAGGATATGCATCCAGTGTGGCGCTTACGGGCTGCCCCGCCTTCACGCGCGCGATATACGATTCATTCACGTCAACTTCGATCTCCAGAGAATTCATGTCAACCAGCGTGGCGATGCCGGTGCGGGTAAAGCCTCCGCCGGCGGAAAGAGGTGAGACGATTTCACCGCGTTGCGCGTCTTTGGATACGATGATCCCATCAAATGGCGCGCGAACCGTGCAGTTGTCCACGTCCTGCTGGGCCACGCCGATTTTTGCGTCAGAGGCGCGGACTTGTTCTTTGGTGAGCGCGATCTTGGAATGGAGGCTCTCTGCCGTGGTCCTGGCGGTATCAAGCGCCTCAGGGCTGATGACACCTGCGTTATGCAAACCCTGTGCGCGTTGCCACTCGCGATCTGCGTTAGCTGATTGAACCTGCAGATCAGAGAGCGCGGCTGCGGTGGCATCACGGTCTGTTTTGGCTGAGAGCAGAGCCGCATCCGGCTGGGAGCAATCGAGCGTGGCAAGCACTTGCCCGGATTTTACGCGCAGCCCTTCTTCCGCATAAATCTGGTCAATGCGGCCGGTGACTTTGGCGGCCACGGTAGCCCGGCGGCGTGGCGTGACGTAGCCGCTGGCATTCAGAAGAGCTTCAGCCTTAGCTCCTGTTGCCGGCTGGGCCGCGGCAACTTCAACTACGGGTTTCTGCGTGCGGAAGGCGAGCAGCAGCCCGCCGATAAGCACAAGACCGCCCAGTGCCGCGGCAAACAGTCCCAAACGCTTGCCGGTCTTGCCGGAGCGGCGAGAGTGGTCCTCAATGCGCAGCGAGCCAAGGTCGTGCCGGGGCGGCATGGTGGTGCTCATACGTAATCAGTGATTCCTCAAAATGTGATTCGTTGCGCTTTTATTGCACAACCCTATATTGGCCCGGGCGGAAAATTCGGATCGATGGGTTATTCATGCAGCGGACGAGCGCGCGCTCTATTCATCCACGACAAAAAACCGCCAAGCATTCTTTTTCCTAATGATAACGCATTGTTACGTGATGCGTTATCAGTCCTTGCTTTTGTTAAATTCACGCAGCAGCGCGGGGCGATTTTCCCTGAGGTCGCGACCATCACGCTCTGAGGGATAAGGCGCTTCTTCACCCTTAAGTCCGTTCCATAAGATTTGATTGAAGCGATCAGAATCCAGCTTGTCTTCCACGCTGAAGTCAAAATCTTTGGTTTGCTCTGACCAATAGGCCGCGTCATGCCTGGGAGCCGACCAAGAGGCAAGATTGCCGGATTTCTGTTGCTGTCCAGGCGCGGGCAGGGGCAGTTGAGTAGAGTACAGAATCTTGGGTACGACTGCGGTATAGGTCCAGGAGCGCTGTTTGGTGGAGAATACCTCGGTCATCGGCGACTCAAACGCATCGTACAGGCCCAGCGGCTTCATGCCAAGAATTTCTTCAATAGTGCGCAGCAATGAGACCGTTGTGTAATACCGGGAAACAACCGCGCCCTGCTTCACATAAGGGCCGGCGATAAGCGCGATGCTGCGGTGCGCATCCACGTGGTCAGCGCCGTTCTGGGCGTCATCTTCAATCGCGAAGATCAGCGTATCGGCGGCGTATTTGCTGTGGGCTACTTTTTCCAGGACCAGGCCGACGGCGTAGTCATTGTCCGCCATCATGGTTTCCACGGTGTTGACGCCATCCTGAGCTTCAGAAAAATTGCCGAAATGGTCGTGCGGCAGGCGAAGCAACTCGAGGTTCGGCAGGTTGTTGTTCTTCACATAGCCGTCAAACTCGCGTTCCCATTCTTTAAAGCGCCAGTAGTCGGCAAAACGCATATCAAAGCTGCGGAAGTAGGGATCGGTGATGTCCTGAAGGCGGGCATTGGTGGGGAAGGCGACACGCACTCCGGTTGCGGCGGGATCATGCAACAACGGCACCGCAGGGCCGCCATTTGGCGTGGCAGAATAGTGTGCCAGGTTGGCGAAGAAGCCGTAATTTCGCACCGTGAGTTTGGCGCGAAGCGCTGAATCCCATAGATAGCCTGCGCCGGTCTCATCTTCTCCCGGGCCATCTGGTGCGGCTACATCGGCAGGACCCGGCAGTTGATCATCAAGGCCTTCAGCTTCATCGTGGGTGCGTTCTTCTCCTCGTGGCGCGCCGATATTGATGCCACGGTTCATGCCTTCAACGTCATAGCCAATGCCGCGGTCCGCGTAGTTCATGGGAATGGTGCGCTCCACAAAATCAGTAGCGCGCGCGGCGGTGCTCCAGTTCCAGCCAACGCCGCTGACCTCGCCGCTGTCATAGAAATTATCGAGCGTGACAAACTGGCGCGCGATGGCGTGATGATTCGGCGCAAGAGGCTCAGGGAAGAGAGCCAGCCGGGGATCGCCATTGCCTTTTTCCAGATCACCCAGCACTTGATCGTAGGTACGGTTTTCTTTAATGATGTAGATGACGTGGTGAATTTTGGTGCGCAGAAATGCAAAAAGCGCATTGCTTTCCGGCTGCTTTGCCGATATAGCAAAATGATTGTTGCGTGAGACTTGCAACGTGAGCGCCTTCAACTCCACTGGGCCAGGCAGCGGAATTGTGGTGAGACCCCCTTTTTCCAACTGCCAGACGTATTGCTGGGCCAGCGCGCAAGGGCGATCACCTTTGGTGGCAAAGTCCTTGCGGCAATTGCCGGGATTTGGGCCGGGGATGGATTTAGCGTTGACGACGTAGAGAAACTTGCCATTGCGGCTTACGCTCGCGGCATTGGGATACCAGGCAGTGGGAATTAGCCCGACTACGCGGCCTTCGTCCATCTCACGATCCAGTTGAATCACAGCGACAGAGTTTGTGCCGCCGTTGGTAACGTAAAGAGTTTTGTTGTCTGGCGAAAAGGCAAGACCGGTGGGGTTTGCGCCTTTAAAATTCGATCGTGTGGACAACATGCCGGTCGGGGCAACGGTTTTGATCTCCGACAGAATGCGATCTTTGGCGGTGTCAACGATCACTACGGAGTCGCTGTTATCAGCTACGGCGAAGAGGACTGTCTGGGCAGGATTCAGGATCATCTTGCCCGGCTGACCGCGCGTTTTGATTCGAGCAGCGATGGCCGGAGCGCCGCGCAAATCAATCACTACAATTTCACGATCGCGTAGAGAAGAGACATAAGCCTTATTGTTGCCCTTGAAAGCTACGTCATATGGATATTCGCCACCGGGAACGTTTATCTGCGCGGGATCGCTTTTTCTGGGGCGCAGATCCAACTCAGCGATGACTTTTTTCTGGGCCAGATCGACCAGAGAAACAGAATCATTCGCATTGTTCGCAACCAGCAAGCGCGTGCCATCTTTGCTCACAGCCAGACCGGCTGCAACCGACTTGTTGCTTCCTTCGTCTTCTTCGTCGCTAGCGCCTAAGCCATGCCTGTGTCCCAGAGAAATAGCAGGCAGCAATTCAGACCAGCGAGCTTCATTTTGATCTTGACTGAAGATGTGGACGTTATCGTCCGTGCCGCCGGAGACGTAAAAGGTTTTGCCATCCGACGCCCAGGCGATACCCATATAGGTATTCGGTATCTGGAGTGCCTGCCGTTTCACTGGTGGATTATGGGTTACGCCATAAATAAAGACATATTCGTTCGACAGCGCAGGAATGGATTTGCCCTTGATGTCTGAAACGCGGTTGTAACCACTGGTGAGGACCAGAAGCGTGATTCCGTCTGGGCTGAGCGCGGTGGCAATGGGATGGTCGGCCAGGTATTCCGGCATCCCAGGAAGATCGGGGTTCAGGAATTGCAATGACGATCCCGGCGCAACCGTTGGGGTGATGCTCATGCCCGTAGGCACTCGCTCTGGCGCAGCAGCTTTTTTCTGGGCTTCGGCGCGCGAAAGGCAGAGAAGAAGAATGCAGGCCATGACCGCAGCAAAAGTTTTGGAAGTAAAAGCGCTTGACGATGCGAGCTTGAGATTGTCCAATTTACATCCCCCGCGAATTCTTCTCCATGCTTGATTTGAATCTGGCAATGGGAGTCTTTCCCAGCGTGTCATTGAGCAGCGCGGCCAAGCGGAGGCCGGCGAGCGCCAGCTTTCTGTTTACCAGATCAATGTTGGACTGGTAATAATGCTCATCGATTGCAGTGGGTTTTTGCTCAATGATCTGCCGCGCTTCTAAGTGTGACTCATTCGCCCAATCTTCCGGAGTGCCCTGCGCCTGTTGTGACAGATGCTGCTCATCAATGAGCTTGTTCAAATGCTGTACGTATTCTTCTTCAGAATAGCCGGTGTGTTCGAGCAAAAGCGTGTCCCAGGCCCAGTGCAGGTTGCAATCGTAGTCGCCGCATTTGGGCGAGCCGAAGACCGGCAGCTTAATGTCATTGCCGCCTCGTGCTTCATCAATGGCGTGGAGAGGCTGATGAAGATCGCCAACAAAATGAACGACCCACTTCAAGGCTTCCAGACGGTCGGCGCGAGAAGCTTTTTCATTGGCAAGGACCTTGCTGAAAATTTCAATGCGATCGACAGCGCAGTTGTGGCGGTCAGTCTGCGCATCCTTATGGTTGTCCTGCGGACGAAAACAGTCACGCTGCTCAGAGAAGCCTGCTGCGTCTTTGGGAATATCGACAAAGTGCCAGTCGTAGCTTTCGTCGTGCTCTTTCCTGACCTGGTCTGCCCAACTGGCAATAGAAGCCAGACTGTCTTGGCCGAGCAGCAACTGAAGATTCTTGCGGGCAAGCGGGGTCAGGCGAGATTGGGCAATATCGGCAACGATGGCGTGACCTTTTGGGCCCCAGGCTACAAGCTGGGTGGAGACCAGAGCAAAAAGAAGAAGGAGAGCGATCAGCTTTTTCATGAAGACCTGATTGTATCCAATAAAAGCGCGGCAGCCGAAGCTGCCGCGGAGTGAGTTTTTTTAACAAGGGTTAGAAATGCACGCGCACGCCCAACTGAATTTGCCGGGGCGTGTACAGGAAGTTGCTGTTGTTGACGCTAGTGGTGGAACCAAACAGCGGCGAGAAGGCGTTGTTCACGTTGAAGTTCAAGCAAGGCGCTGTTGCGGAGCAGGCAACGGTCCCAGATGCCGTGTTCACATTGCCGGTTGAAATGAGGTAACCAGTCGTGTTTACACCCATCACGTTCTGCTTGTTGGCGATATTGAAGACATCAGCCATCAGCTCAAGTCTGTACTTTTCGTGGAAGCTGAAGTTCTTACCAACACGCATATCTGTTAGCCACGTCATAGGCTGGCGGAATGAGTTGTTGCCCAGGATGTCGATACGGTTGGTGCCCCCAGAGTTGTTGATGCCACCAAGGGATGCTCCGGGAGTGGTAACGCCCGGCAAAGGCGCGTTGCCGGCAACCAAAAGGGTGTACGGCAACCCATTCTGGATCTGGTACACGGGAGCAAACTCCCAGCCATTGGTGAGTATTCCGGCCCAGCCTTCTTTCTTCCAAGGCGATGTAACCACGGCATTCAGAACAAAACGGTTGGGGACGTCATACTGCGAGTTGCCCTTTTCCGCCGCGATGCTGTTGGGGAACAAGAACGTGTTGGTTGAGGTGAAGGTGGTCTGGTTCTGGCCAAAATCAATGGCGTGCGACCATGTATAGCTGGCGCCGAACTGAATGTTGTGGCTCATGCGATGGTTCGCCTGAACGACAAACGCGTTATAGCTGCTGTTGACGCCGCTCAGGATATCAGTCATAGAGCCAAAGTTGGCGTTGGGTCGGGCCTGGGTTGGGCTGAAGGGTCCGAAGAGCTGCGTTGTGTAGGTTCCTGAACCCAAGGGACCACCGTTGAGTACCCGATAAGTAATGGTGCTGATGTTGTTGGTGGCAACATTGGTATCAACAAAGGTGGGCAGTTGACGGCCCATGCTACCCAGGTAGCTGAGCGAAACCGACGTTCCCCAGCCCAGATCGCGCTCCAGGGACATATCAAACTCATGGACCTGCGGATTCTGGAAGTGAGGATCAAAGAAAACAATGTTCTTGCCAGCCCCGCTCAGTGAAGTAAGGATCTGAGGGAACGAAGGCGCACCGGGCGTTGAGGGAGTGAAGGACAACGATACCTGGCTGCCAGGCGCTCCGGTACTGGTTAGAGCGTTAAATATGGTTGAGTTGATGACGCGGCCATAATAGAGGCCATAGCCGGCGCGCAGGATGGTCTTGCCGTTGCCGAATACGTCATAGGCGAAACCTACACGAGGACCGAAGTTATTTTTGTCACTCGGCAAATGTCCGGTCTGAGGAGCCAGAGGGTTGATCAGGCTGGAAACAGGACTAGGCATCTGCTCGTATTCATAGCGCAGACCAAGTGAGAGGCTCAGACGAGGATAAATTCTCCAGTCATCGGCCACAAACCAAGAATAATCATTGGTGGTGAACTCAAGCCCCGGCAGGCCCAGGCCTTGGGAGAACGACGTATAGCAAGGTTTCCCGGCACAGGTATTCGGCTTATTCAGGTCAGAGAAATAGTTCAAGAGGCTGCTGTAGCTATAGCTGCCAAAGCCGTTGAACAGGTTTTGGGAATTGTCGTTGACGTGGCTGAAATCCATGCCGAACTTGAAGTTGTGCTTGCCGTGGGCCCAGGTCACTGTGTCAGCAATCTGGTTCCGGGTTTCATCAGGGAACCTTGACCGCTGCAGGAAGTTGGGCACGCCAAAAGTAAAACCGTTGGTGATGGAAACGGTAGGTGGTAGACCCAGCGGGTTGGTGAACGTGGGAGCGTTTACCAGATTGGCCAATTCATAAGCGCTTGGCTGCTGGCTGAACTCAAATTCAAAGTCGCGGCCGTACTGGAAGCGGACTTCATTGGTGATGGTCGGGCTAATGGAAGTATCCAATTTGGCCACGCCCCACGTGTCGCTCACAAAATCATTTCCAAAGCTGTTAGTTCCGCGAGTCACAGTAGGTTGAGTCTGAATGCCGGCCGGCGATGACCAGCGCATCCGGTTGACCTCAAATGATGCGTGGTTCTTTGTGTTGATCTGCCAGTCAAGCTTGGGAAGGAAGATGTTCTGGTCCCCAACACGCGCGACAGGACCCAACATTGTGTTCAGGCCGGCGAGGTCATTGGTATAGATGGTGCTGGCCTGAGCTGTTGTGACTCCAAGCCGCGTGGCGAGAGTGGAGAGAGTTGTGGCCGAGGGAGCCGCAAAGAATGCCGTCGGGTTGCTGGTTACCGCGGTCCCGGGGAAGTTGTGGCGATACCAGTCATAAGCCACGAACAGGAAAAGCTTGTCTTTGATGATCGGGCCGCCGACGCCAAATCCGGCAATCTTGCGCCAGTCAGTAGGCTTGAAATTGGTCGGCGTGAAAACGCCAGGAGAAGTCTGGACGGCGATTTGGGTAAACGGGTTGGCAGCGCCCCAAACGTTGTCACGATCAAAGAAGTATCCTTCGCCGTGGATCTGGTTGGTGCCGCTCTTGGTCACAGTGTTAACCACGCCGCCGGCGGAACGGCCATACTCGGCCGAATAGTTCGAGGTGTTGACCTGGAACTCTTCAATGGCAACCTTGGGCGTTGAATATCCGGCGCGTGTGCGTCCGCGCTCTTCAGAGAAAAAGGCCTGGTTGTTGTCAGCGCCGTCTACCGTGTTGTTATTCAACAGGGTGCTGATGCCGCGGAAGCTCAACAGACCGAACGCGTTGGAATCGCTTACCACGCCGGGCGTCAACAGAGAAAAGTTTGACCAGCGACCGCCATTGATAGGCAGGTTGGCAATGGCTGTCTGGTTCAAAGTCGGGGCAAATTCGGGGGAAGTGGTGTTGATCTGCGGCGTTTCAGCAGTTACGTCCACAATTTCAGAGGTGCCTGCCACGCCCATGCGCGGCGAAAGGTCTGTGACGCTGCCAACCGAGACAATTACCTGTTGGGCGCTGTATTTGGCCATTCCGCTGGCGGTAACGGTGGCGGTGTAATTGCCGGGTTGCAGTCCAGTAACGCGATAGTAACCGGATGCATCGCTGGTGGCCGCCTGTTCGGCGTTGGTCGCGGTGTTGTGGACCACTATCCTGGCGTTAGGAACGACAGCACCTGTGCTGTCATAGACTGTGCCGCCAATGGCGCCATCGGTGGTGGACTGCGCATACAGCAGCGCACTGCAACACATGGCCAGCAGCGCCACTGTAACTAGCCGTGGAATTGAACTCCAAAAGCGTGACTTCATTGCTCTCTCTCCTGTGAAGGACTTCAATTGGCGGGATACCGGGAAACCAGGGCACCCATCATATTCATGAACGCCGGAAAAGCAAGCGAGAAAACAGAATTTTCCCAGCGTGTTTCCGGCATGATCTTACATAGCGATTGTTACGGTTCTATGAAGCTACAACAAATTAATTGTGGAAGTCCTGTGGATAGCTGTGTAAACCTTGGCAAATAACGCAGAGATATGAAATTTGGTAAATTCCGGCTAGTTTTGACGGATTTGCGGCGGCAGAAATTGGCCGGTTGAATGAATGGCAGATGTAGGCTACTCTTGCCCGCGGGAATACCCAGATGAGGATCGCCGGAGGAGAAAAGGTGACTTGGACTGAAACGTTCAATTGCGACGTCTGTGGCAAGCAGAAGGGGAGCGTGGACCACTGGTGGCTGGCGTGGAGCGAACTCTATAGCCCTCATCCCGATGCTCCACAGCGGCACTTGTTCAAGATCTATCCATGGGAAAACATGCTGGCGCACGACGCCACGGTAAAACATCTATGCGGGCAAGCCTGTCTGCAAAAACTTGTGGATCGCTGGCTGAATACTGAAATGGGAGTTGGCCACGCTGCGGGTGTGAGCACCGCTAAACACTAAGAAAGCGCCAGGCAGGCGACTGTCCCACAAAGATAAAAATCAGCCAACCTGCACAGACAGCATGGAGATCGATCCGCCATCCACACCCTCAACCGGAAATGAGACTGCTTCGCCGCTCTGGCGAGCGCCAATCACATAGAGCAAAGGCAGATAGTGGTCAGGAGTAGGAATGGAGAGCAGGGCGTCGCGGCCCAGCTTTTCGTAATCCACCAGCGGCCGATGCTCAGCGGCCACTAGCATTTCACGCGCCTCTTGCTCAAATCGGATTGCCCAATCAAAAGGTTCCACCACATGCCGGCCCCACGCATAGGCATGCAGGTTATGCACCAGGTTGCCGCTGCCGATGATTAGAACTCCTTCATCGCGCAACGGTGCCAGCCGCCTGCCAATTTCATAATGGAACGCGGGGGGCTGGGTTTCATCGATGCTGAGCTGCACTACGGGGACATCCGCTTGCGGATAAACATGGCAAAGTACGGCCCAGGTCCCATGATCGAGGCCCCAGCTTTCGTCGAGAGTGACGGGCATGGGTGCCAAAAGCTTTTGCACACGGCGAGCGAGGTCGGGATCGCCCGGCGCCGGATACTTTACCTGATAAAGCTCGCGAGGAAAGCCGCCAAAATCGTGGATGGTACGAGGAGCGGTAGTCACAGTAACGCCGGTTCCCGGAGCAAACCAGTGCGCGGAGACGCACAGCACAGACTTGGGACGAGGAATGCTCTGGCCCAGCGCCGACCATGCGTCTGTATACGGGTTGCGCTGCAAGGCGTTCATGGGATTGCCATGGCCAATAAAGACTGCGGGCATCGATTTACTCATGAGTACCCTCCAGTGCGCGACTTGCTTTTGTGCGCGATCTTCTTTCTATCGATCTCCGCGAACGGTCTTCACGACGATCTGGGAACACACGTAGGAAGCGCAATGCGGCTCCCTGAAGTTTAGATGGATAAAGGGCAGAAAAAGAAGCAGCGTACTTTATTGCGAGTGAGTGGTGGGTTAGGAGCTAGACGCGCACTCTTCAGTGCAGCGCTTGTTCCTGCAACAGACCATCACAGCGGAAACTGAGTGCTTGAAGATAAGCTGCTCCTGCGTGTTGGTTTCAAGCACAATAGAGTATTTATCGAAGGAGCGGACGCTGCCGGAGACTTTAGCGCCGTTCAGCAGATGCACAGTGATGTGCTTTCCGGCCGCCGCGGCCACGTTAAGAAACGATTCCTGGACACTGATCACAGACATGGTTCTGCCACGGATTTAAGCGGTATTTGCAGCCCACAAAAAGCCCGCCCCTAAGGCAAGAGCCGCAAAGATCAATTCAGCTGGAGACAAAATTAGTGATGATTCATCTATTTGTCCAATATATAATTGGACTGTTTTTAATAGGCACTAACTATGGAAGTTCATCAGCTGCGGTATTTTTGCGCGGTCGCAGAATCAGGGAGTTTTACCCGTGCCGCCGAAAGAGAACAGGTGGCCCAGCCCTCACTGTCACAGCAGATCATGAAACTGGAAGAGGAGCTGGGCGTGCGGCTCTTTGACCGTCTTGGGCGCACCGTTCGGCTCACCGGCTTTGGCCAGGTATTTCTGCCGCGAGCCCGCGCGATCCTGGTGGAGCTCAAAGCCGCCAAGGACGAAGTAGCCGAGCACCAGTCTTCCGTCTCCGGCCCGGTTTCAGTTGGAGTGATTCCCACGATCGCGCCGTATTTCCTGCCTTTGCCGCTGGCGCTGTTTTCACGCAAGTATCCGCAGGCGGATATTAACGTGGTGGAAGACGTGACTGCCCGGCTGATGGACCGGTTGCGCGCCGGACAGATTGACCTCGCAATACTGGCGCTGCCCATGCGCGGCCACGATATTGAAACCTTTCAATTGCGCACGGAAAAACTTTTTGCCATTGTGCCGCGCGCGCATCAATTGGCCAAGAAACGCCGGGTAACGCTCAAGGACCTGCGCGACCAGCCTTTTCTCCTGCTGCGCGAAGACCATTGTTTTCGTGAGACCGCGATTGAAGTCTGCAAGCGCGCGCGTGTTTCGCCGCATATAGTTTTTGAAAGCGGACAGTTCTCGAGCATTCTGGCCATGGTGGGCGCTGGCCTTGGCATTTCTATTGTTCCCGAAATGGCACAGGAACAGCGGCCCGATTGCAGCTTTGTGGTGGTGTCAGACGACCGGGCTACACGCACCATCGGCGTGGCGACTCTGAAAGGAAGATTTTTGAGCCGCGTCCAGCGGGCTTTTCTGGCCCATCTGCAAACCTTCGCGCAAAAAGATAATTGAAGAACTAGAGATCTTTGCCGGCAGCAGCCCGACTGGTGGGAACGCCGACATTTCTCTATGATCTGTCCTGAGTACCATCACCTGTGCGCGATTTCCAAACCCTCTTCGATGACGCCGAGCCTTCCACTCTCAACCATCCGGCACACGCGCCTTATGGCAAGCTGGGCTTTCCTGAGCCGCACAGTGAGAGGCCATGGACGTTCGCCAACTTTGTTCAATCCATTGACGGCATCGCTTCCTTCAAAGGCGGCCACGCCGCCGGAGCGGACATTTCACAGTCAGCGGAAGACCGCTGGCTCATGGACCTGCTGCGCGCCCACGCCGATGCCATCATCATGGGCGTGAATACCCTGATGGAAGAGACGCTCAGCCAGCCGGAACTGAATAACGGCCGGGGGCCGGTATATCGCATTGAAGACCCTCTGGCTCAAGATTTGCGTGCCAAATTGGGACGGGGAAGAGAAAAAGTAATCTTTGTGACAGCCTCAGCGATTATCGATCCGCGCACCTACAGAATATTTGATGGCGACCAGATGGAGGCTTTCATCCTTACCACCACCGCCGGAGCAGAGCGCCTAACCAAAAGATATCCACGGGCGCAGGTGATTGTTGCAGGTGAAGATAAGACTATTGACTTGTCTCACGCTGTGCGCCATCTGCGCGCGGAGATGAATATCCGTTATTTGCTTTGTGAAGGCGGGCCAACGCTTTATGGCAACATGGCGCGAGCCGGTCTGATTGATGAGAAGTTCGTAACCATTTCACCCATTGAAATCGGGTTGTTTGCGCCGCCGCAACAGGAGCCAATGCCTGCCGGCAATAGCGGCTCGCCTTATCTGCGGCCTACTACCTTTATGGCGCCTGGATTTACTCATGAAAATGCTCCATGGTTTCGCTGGATGAGCTGCCACCGAGCTGGCGACCACCAATTCAATCGCTATCGCAGAAAATAGCCAGCGGAAGGCTGTTAACCATTTGTAATGTCCTGATTTAGGACATTCCCGCCCAATTAAAGCCGCATCCAGACGCCAGCCAAGGTAATCTAGTAGGAACGCTTTTGCTGGATCGGAGTTCCTAAGTGGCCCCTCAAGTTGAGCCTCAGAAGAAACCTGCGCGGCAGCAGTTGAAATCCGTTATGCCGATGATCCGCGAGTTGGTGCGGGCGCGGCGAGGACTGCTGGCCTTCAGCTTCCTGCTATTGCTGATAGGCCGCGCCTGCGGATTGGTGCTTCCAATCGCTCCCAAATTCCTGCTGGATACGGTGCTGGCCAAGCACCGTCCAGACCTGCTGCTGCCCCTGGTAGGGGGCGTGCTGATAGCCACGCTGATTCAGGGAGTTATCTCGTTTTCTCTTACGCAACTGCTTTCCAAAGAAGCACAGCGGGTCATAGCGGACTTACGCCGCAGGGTCCAGAGCCACGTGGGGCGGTTGCCCTTGAATTATTACGACGCCAACAAGACCGGGGCGCTGGTCTCGCGCATCATGAGCGATGTTGAAGGCGTGCGCAATCTGATCGGCACGGGACTGGTGGAATTCTGCGGCGGCATACTCACGGCCGTCCTCTCCCTCTGCGTCATGCTGTACTACAACGCCCAGATGACGTTTATCGCGATAGGCTTTCTGCTGGTGCTGATGGTGGCGCTCAGCCGGACTTTCAAAACCATCCGGCCTATCTTCCGCGAACGCTCCAAAATCCAGGCTGAAGTCACCGGGCGGCTGACGGAGTCGCTTGGGGGCGTGCGCGTGGTGAAGGGATATCACGCCGAGGAGCGCGAGGCAGGTGTCTTTAGCGGCGGCGTGCAGCGCCTGTTGGATAACGTTTTGAAGACACTCACGGCCATGTCAATGATGAGCCTGATTTCCAGCGCCATGCTGGGTGTGGTTGGGGCAATCATCATGTTTATAGGTGCGCGGCAGATTTTTGCCGGGCATATGAAGGTAGGAGAGCTTTTCAGCTACACCATGTTCATGGGCTTCCTGGTGGCGCCGGTGGCGCAGATTGCCAGCATCGGCACCCAGATCACTGAAGCTCTCGCAGGCCTGGACCGCACCCGCGAAGTCCTGGAGGAAAACCGGGAAGACGCCGATCCTAATCGCATGCTGATGCTCCGGGAAATTCGCGGCGAAATCAATTTTGAGCACGTCAATTTCGAGTATGAAGCGGGCAAGCCGGTGCTGGAAGACGTGGGCTTTGAATCGCAGCCGGGCACGGTAACTGCGCTGGTGGGATCATCAGGGTCAGGCAAGTCTACGATCATCGGGTTGGTGGCCGGATTTTACAAACCAACCTCAGGCCGCGTGACCGTGGACGGAGTTGATCTGAGCAAGGTGCGGCTGGATTCTTACCGTTCCGCACTGGGCGTGGTGTTGCAGGATTCGTTTCTGTTCGATGGTTCCATCCGCGAGAACATTGCCTTCTCGCGTCCGGAGGCAAGCGAAGCGGAGATCCTTGAGGCCTGCCGTCTGGCCCACGTTGATGAATTTGCCGAGCGCTTTAAAGACAAGTACGACACCATCATCGGCGAGCGCGGTGTAAAGCTCTCCGGAGGCCAGCGCCAGCGCGTCTCAATTGCGCGGGCTGTGCTGGCCGATCCGAAAATCCTGATCCTTGATGAAGCCACATCGAGCCTTGACTCTGAATCTGAGGCTTACATCCAGCAGGGCCTCAAATACCTGATGCAGGGGCGCACCACGTTTGTGATCGCGCACCGGCTCTCCACCATTCGCCAGGCCGACCAGATT
>DASTCT010000190.1:0-12250 GCA_035710845.1 Candidatus Angelobacter sp. | reverse complement strand
CAAAGTTCCCATCAAGGACCTGGCCGTCTTCTTCCGGCAATTTTCCGTGATGATTGACGCCGGACTTCCTCTGGTGCAATGTCTGGAAATTCTTGCCGCCAACCAGGAAAATCTGTTTTTCCAGAAATGCCTCACCGGCGTGCGCACCAGCGTTGAAAGCGGTTCAACACTCTCCAACGCCATGCGCCAGTTCCCCAAGATATTTGATGACCTCACCACCAACATGATTGAAGCGGGCGAGGCCGGCGGTATCTTGGATACCATTCTGCAACGCCTGGCCACCTACGTGGAAAAAGCGGTCAAGTTGAAATCGGCAGTCAAATCAGCGCTGATCTACCCAGTTTCGGTTATCTCGATTGCTGCCCTGGTAGTGGGAGCGCTGCTCAAGTTCGTGGTGCCCATCTTTGCCAACATGTTCAACAGCATGGGCGTTGATCTGCCGCTGCCTACCAAGATCGTAATCGGGCTCAGTAACTTCGTCGGCCGCTTCTGGTGGCTGGCCTTGGGCCTGCTGATCGCACTCGTTCTGGGCATCAAGTACGTGCGCAAAGATCCCAAGGGGCGCTACATACTTGATAAGCTCCTCTTGAATCTTCCCGTGCTGGGTCTCGTGCTCCGCAAAATTGCTGTAGCGCGCTTTACCCGTACTCTGGGAACTCTCATCACCTCTGGCGTGCCGATTCTTGAAGGTTTGTCCATTACTGCAAGAACGTCGGGTAACGCCGTTCTAGAAGATGCGTTGATGAAAGTTCGCAAGGCCGTGGAAGAAGGCCGCACGATCGTTGATCCTCTCAAGGAATGCGGCGTCTTCCCTAACATGGTTACGCAGATGATCGGCGTTGGTGAAGCCACAGGCGCTATGGACGCCATGCTGCAGAAGATCGCCGATTTTTATGAGGATGAAGTCGACGCCGCAACCAAAGATATGCTGACTTTGCTGGAGCCAATCATGATCGGCTTTCTCGGCATCGTCGTCGGCGGTATCGTCATTTCACTTTACATGCCGCTGTTCTCCATGATCGCCAAACTGTCCGGCTAAGAAATTCCGGCGTTCTGGCCTTACAACCTTCACCCGCCCATGCGAAACAGGGCGGGTCTTTGAACTGAAACCAAAGCTGAAACAATCCTTAGAAGCGTTTAAAGAATGAGTGATATTAAGTTCAACGAGCGAGCATGGCTGGCATGGCTTGTAAAAGTCCGTGTGGTCATTATTTCTTTTCTGCTTGCCGTTGAGCTGATGATCGCCAAGCTCACCCCGAACAACGTGAACATCCGGCTTTTCATCACGGTTGTTCTGGTCTGGTACACCACCTCTGTTTTCTTCATCGTCCTGCACTCACTTTGGCAGGAATACAAGCTGCAAGCCATCGTCCAGATTTTTACTGACCTGGCTTTTGCCACCAGCGTGGTTTACGTCACCGGTGGCATTGACACTTTTTTCAATTTTCTTTATCCGCTGGTCATCATCGTAGCCGCAATTCTGTTGCCTCGCTACTGGGCTTACCTCACGGCGGCGGTTTCATTCATCTGTTTTGGCGCGGTGCTGGAGCTTAGTTTTTTTGAGCGCATTCCCACTTTCCAGATCACCGCACGTGGCGATCTCAAATCTCTCCAGGTTGTTATTCTGGTCAACTTCTGCGCTTATCTTGCGGTGGCGCATCTTTCCAGTGCGCTGGCAGCCAAGCTGCGCCAGGCCGGCATGGAGCTTCGCGACAAAAGCGGCGAGCTGCTCAGCCTGCAAGCTCTGCATGAGAACGTTGTGCATTCCATTCGCAGCGGCCTCATCACTGCCGATCTTGAGGGCCGGATCACGCTGGTCAATTCTCCCGGGCAGAAGTTGCTGGAGCGGACGGCTTCCTCCGTTTATGGCCGTCATATTTCAGATCTGTTTGTTGATCGCCTGCCCAGTCTCGATGCCGGGCAATGTGAAGTCCGCTGCCTGACTCCAGCGGGAAAAGAAAAAACGTTTGACGTGAACGTGACCGCGTTGATCGTTCCTGAACAAGGCACCATCGGCTACGTTTATACCTTTGAGGATCGCACTGAGCTGCACCGCTTGGAGCAGGAAGTTCGCAGGCGTGACCGGTTGGCGGCTGTGGGGCGGCTTGCCGGCGGCATCGCCCATGAGATTCGCAATCCTCTGGCGTCGATAGCTGGTTCCGTCAACGTGCTTTCTCAGGTAACTGCGTTCAACGAAGAGCAGAAGACGCTGGTCAATATCATCACGCGCGAATCAACGCGCCTGAATTCCATTATTTCTGATTTTCTGGTTTACTCGCGCGAGAAGAGCTTTAAGTTTTCCCGGGCAGATTTGCTGCCGCTGCTGGAAGATGCTCTGGTACTTCTGGCCAATCGTTCGCAGGGCGGCGAGCTGATGATCGTTCGCGAGTACGCCGTGCCCAACGCCTTTGCCGCGATTGATGCTGATCGGATTAAACAAGTCTTCTGGAACCTGCTGGAAAACGCCGTTCGCGCGATGAACGGCAAAGGCGTCATCACTGTTTCTGTGCGCGAAGTGGGTAATTTTCTGCGCGTCGGCATTCGCGATACCGGGCCGGGCATTCCACCAAACATGACAGAAAAGATCTTTGAGCCATTCCAATCCAATTTTGAAGGTGGCACTGGGCTTGGTCTCGCGATCGTCTATCAGATCGTGCAGGCACACGGCGCCAAGATATTTGTCCAATCGCAGCCGGGCCGGGGCGCTGAATTTATTCTGGAAATCCTTCATGCCAAAGCCGCAGAGCAGGAACCTGAGTCTGAGCCCTCGCCGCTAAACACAGAGGTGGCGCATGGCTAGCATTCTTGTGTGCGATGACCAGCGTTCCATCTGCGAGATGCTCGATATCTCGCTTCGCAAGGATGGTCATCGCGTGGAGACCGTTAACGGCGGAGAAGCGGCCAAGAAGAAACTCAGCTCCGCCAATTACGAGCTTCTGATTACCGATATTAAGATGCCGCAGACAGACGGCATTGAAGTTCTTCGCTACGCACGCCAGTCGTCGCCGGATACTTCCGTCATCCTCATCACCGCTGTAGAAGATTATGAGGCAGCGGTTCAGGCGGTGAAGGGCGGCGCCTTCGATTACATTCACAAGGGCCCCGGTCTGCTTGAAGAGCTGAAGATCTCTGTTGGTCGCGCGCTGGAAACTCTGGCGCTGCAGCAGGAGAATTTCGCTCTCAAGCGCGATGCCGCCACCCGCAACTCGCTCGATAACATCGTCGGCAGCAGCGCAGCCGTAGAGAAGCTTAAGACCACCATTCGCACCGTATCACCTACCGGCAGCACGGTCCTTATTTATGGTGAAAGCGGCACGGGAAAAGAACTGGTGGCGCGTGCTGTCCATGCCTGCTCGCCGCGTTCAGCGGAGCCGTTTGTCTCCATCAACTGCGGCGCGTTCCCTGAGACGCTGCTGGAGAGCGAGCTTTTCGGTTACGTGAAAGGCGCATTTACGGGTGCCAGCCAGAACAAGCGTGGACTGTTTGAGGTGGCCAACGGCGGCACCATCTTCCTGGATGAGATCGGGGAGATGAGCGTCTCCATGCAGGTAAAACTGTTACGCGTGTTGCAGGAGCGCACCATTCGCGCCGTAGGCGGCACGCAGGAAACGCCGATTGACGTGCGCGTGATCGCCGCCACCAACAAAGACCTGCGCCAGATGGTGGCTGCAAACACCTTCCGCGAAGATCTCTACTACCGCGTAAGCGTGATCCCCATTAACGTGCCGCCTTTGCGTGAGCGGCGCGATGATGTGGAGCTTCTGGCCAATCATTTCCTTAAGAAGTACGCCAATGCCGCGCAAAAGAGCATTTTGCGCGTTCGCCCCGAATCGCTAGAGGCATTAAGAAATTTTGACTGGCCCGGTAACGTCCGTCAACTTGAAAACACAATTGAGCGCGCGGTCGCCATGGAGACTACTGACGTGCTGAAGGTCGATCTCGAAGCCGACCATCCGCGACCCCGCGCGAGCGTAAATGGCTCCAGCAACGGTCACCATCACGCGGATGTTCCTGCCGATGGCATGGATTTTGAAAAGTACGTCGCCGAGATTGAGCGTTCGCTGATTGAATCGGCTCTGCAGCAGTCCGGCGGCGTGCAGACCCGCGCTGCAGAACTTCTGAAAGTGTCTTACCGGTCATTCCGCCATCTGCTGAAGAAATACGACATATAGCAGTCAGCAATCGGCCATCAGTCAGCTTACAGTTTTTACGACTGATCCTGCGCTTGCTTTCCCCTTGCGTTCTCTTGGTCTCTGTGGTGAAAGGTTTCGCTGATAGCTGATGGCTGCTAGCTGAATGTTTCTTTGCCCTGCCTAACAATTCTTTGCATTTCCTCTCTATGTGTATCGCCCCACGATAGAATCTTTTTCACCTCGAATCAATCTAATTAACCAAGGAGTCAATTCAATGAAACTGTCGAGAATAACTTCGTTTGCGAGTTTGTTCCTGGCAGTGGTACTGTCTGCGCCTTTGTTTGCTGACCAGGGCGCTCACTCTGCGCTGCCCGGGACTGTCAATTACATTGAGGGTCAGGTGAATATCGGTTCGGATACGCTGAATGCGGACTCCATTGGGACCGCCACGCTGGAACCCAACCAGACCCTGGAAACAGGTAACGGCAGAGCGGAAATCCTGCTTACGCCGGGCGTTTTTCTTCGCGTTGACAACAACAGCTCGGTCAAAATGATTTCGCCCAGCATCACCGATACCGAGGTGCAGCTCAATCAGGGCCGTGCCATGGTGGAAGTGGCAGAGATCCATGACCAGAATAATCTTCGCGTTCGTGAAGACGGACATGACGCGCAGTTGGTCAAAAAAGGCATCTATGAGTTTGACGCTGACCAGCAGGACCTGATGGTCTTTAGCGGCAAAGCTAAAGTCCTTGATGGCGACCGCACGGTTTCCGTGGGCGGCGGAAAGCAGCTTTACCTGAACACCAGCGCAGCGCTCAAACCGCATGGCTTTGATAAAGATGAGTACAAGCAAAGCGACCTTTATCAGTGGAGCAGCTTGCGCGCTACTTACCTGGCAGAAGCCAACGTGAACGCGGCAAGCGTCTATGCAGCCGATGGCTACTACGGCACTGGCTGGTACGGCCCGGGTTGGTACTGGGCGCCTGCTTTTGGCGATTACACCTTTATTCCTGGCGACGGCGTTCTTTATGGCCCATTCGGATGCAGCTTCTTCTCGCCGCTGGTGGTGTTCCGGTCTCCGCTCTTCCCAAGGTTTGGAGTTCCATTCCATCCGGGCTTCGTGCATTTCCACCCAGGATTCGCGAGTACTTCTCCTGGACGATCAATCGTGGAATCAGGTGGACCGGGGGTGGTTGGAAGGAACCCAGCATTCCACGGCAATACTGTGGGTAGCGCTCCTCGTCCCGCCCCAGCGTTTCACGGCAGCACAGTTCGTAGCGCGCCACCAGCGTTTCACGGATCGAATGGAGGCTTTCACGGCGGGTCCAGCGGAGGCTTCCACGGAAGCTTCGGCGGAGGCGGTCATACCGTGGTTCACCGGTAAACGATTCACCGGTAAACCGGCTTGCTTACTTAAACGGGACGCGCGCAGCGTCCCGTTTTTATTTCGTTGGTTGCTGATGTTTTGCTAAATACTACTGAATACTAACTACTGATTTTCATCACGCCGCCTCATCATCTCTTCTGCGTGGTGGCACATCGTCTGGCCGGCCATACTCCTGATGCGTGTGCACCGGACGCTCCGGATGATCAGCTGCGTCTTCCACGCCTTCCACGACCGCAGCTTCAATGGACTGTTCTGATTCCGCAAGGTCCTCCACTGAGTCTTCATTGACATCTTCTATCATTGAGAGTTCCTGCATATCTCCCGATTGTCCAGCGCTGTCCTCGCCCACCTCCCTAGGATCTGATCCGAGTTCGTCCGGCCTTGCTTCCAGATCGCCTTTCCTCTCTGGCGATCTTTCATCCCTATCCTGGTCCTGTCTACGCTTTTTTTCAGCCATTGGAATCCCTCATAAAGCAGCATCTCGGCTGCAATTTTGTTTCTCTGAATTTGGATGCATTTGAGATTCCGGCGAGCTTAGATCAACTTCTGAATTGGCTGCAGATTGCTGATGCTGAATGCGATTGCTGCTAGCTAAGGGTTCTTCGGCTTCGGACGCGCGTAATTCTCCATGTCAGACGTCCACTTTAGAAAGTGCCGCAGTTGTTTTCTCTCTCGCAGCATGAAGCCCCAAAATTCCACAAAGCCGATCTTATCCATCTTGAGGCCGGAATAGGTTTCCATGCGCCAGCGCAAGTAAGGGCTGCGCCAGGGAGCCAGGCGATGTCCACGGGTTGCGTTCCAGAAAAAGCGGAGTAGCTGACGCATGTATGAAGTGTACCCCAGTTGGACTGTAGCATCCCCGCTTTTACTCAGAAAACAACTGCCATTTCATTCTGGTGTACGCGATCTTGAAGCCTTTGCGCTCGGCATTGCGTTGCGACTCGCTGCCGGCCAGAGCCACCATCATGGCCAGATCGCAGCCATGTTCAAAGGCCCAACGCATGCGTTCCTCAAGCAGCGCGGCATGCAGTCCTTTGCAGCGCAACTCCGGGATTGTGGCCGAGCCGCCGAACAGCGCCACACCTTCATGCAATGAGAGCATGGCAGCCGCGCCGGGTCGGCCGTCGATTTCGGCCAGAAAGCAGACGCTCTGCTCACGCGCGGCGGCAAGCCTCCCCAGTTCACGCAGGAAATCGCCCAACTCGGGATGCTCATGCGACCAGCCGCACGCGCTGATCTCTCTCCACAGCGCCGCCTTGTCCGGGCCGGTCACGCGGACGGTAATATTGCTTCTGCCTGCGGTGTTGTTGTCCGGCCGCGTCACCGGACGATAAAGCACGCTGCTGATCTCGATGGGACGGTATCCACGGGCGCAGAGTAGATCAAAAGCCGCCGTGCCGGCCAGCGGGCTCACTTCGTGAAAGACAGGCGCTCCTCGCTCGTGAAAAAATTTTTCGATTGTATCCAACGTGCCCACGCTCAGCTCTTCGAAGATGCCTAGGCCGAACGTCTGGGTAATCGGCGACTCCACGCCATCAAAGACAGCATACGCGCCACCACACTTGATCCACTCAGCGCCGCTCTCCGGGAACAGCCGTTTCCGGGCGCGGGCAAACTCCATGCAGGCATTTCCCTCGGCGCGCTCCAAGCGGCGTGAGAGCGCAAGATCGGAAAATATCATTTTGTTGGACATGAAAAAACATTAACTACCAAAGGGCACAAACGAACACACAGGAAATCGCAAACAGGAATTAATTTTTTTCTAATATTCAGAATTGAATATCCGTTCCAATATGAAAAGAAAACCGTGAGAGCACCTACCATGTCTCATAGTTGTGTTCTGTTTTTCTGTATGTTTGTGCCTGTTGCAGTAAAGGTTTATTTATCCGCTATCGTCAGCGCTACCTCGCTACCTTTATCTGCGCCAGCCAACCGTGATGCTGCACCTTTATTACAAGAGATTTCCAGAAAGCCCGCGCTGCCCACAATCGCAAACAACTCACCCTGCGCGCCTTCAGCATAGCTTGAACAAAGCTTGATGATCTCGGCTTTGCCTACGTTGATCTTAAAGGCCTTAGACGAACCGTCAAAAACCTGTGGGACATCATTAGCAGTGATGTTGGTTATAAGGTTGCCGAATTTATCTGTCTTTAAAACAATGCCTTTCCAGGTATTCGGGGCACTGACTTTGGGTTTAGGAGCGGCAAATCGTACATAATCATTAATTTCGTCGCCAAACTTGCTGGTATCCACTCCTTTGCTCAGGTAAGCGGCCACAGGAGCAAAAATATCCCGTCCGTGGAACGTATTGCTGACTGGTTGGTGAAAATAGTAATCCGCAGTGATGTGTCGCACCGTTACGCGTTCTTCTCGTTCATAGACCAGTGACAAGACGCCATTGTCCGGAGCGACAAACAGGTATTGTCCAACATTTGCCAGGATCGGTCTGCGCGTACCGCCTACTCCTGGGTCAATGACCACAACGTGCACTGTATCTTTAGGGAAGTAGCTGTATGCCTGAGCGATAGCAATGGCCCCGTCCAAAATATCGAATGACTGCACTGCATTGGTGATATCCACTAGCTGTACTGCAGGATTGATGCTGTAAATAACCCCTTTCATTGCACCAACGTAGTGTTCTGTAAGACCAAAGTCAGTGGTCAGCGTGATCATCCGTTGAAAAGGCACAATTCACTCCCGCTGGATTCAGCGTAAATCTTTTTCGCGAAGGTATCGCGTGGCTTTACGTCAAGTCAAGTCAGCGTAGTTCATTGGTAATCAACCAGCGATCATTGCATTTCTTGCACGTAGCTTCTTAGTCCCTTGCTCTAGCTCGTGTTCTGAAATTGGAAATTTTTAACTTAATGGGTAAAAAAGTTTCAACTGTCGTTTAAGTTGCGAGAAGGATTCATTTTGTTAGGTGAATTGAGTTCAAGGCACAGAACGCAAATTTAGGTGATCCATTATAGCAATTCGCGTTCTGTCCCAACTCTGTAACCGGGTCGTGAGCTGAAGCGGTGGTCGATTTTTGCAAGGTACTCGGCTGGCCAGCCAGCTTAGGGACGAAAACCGTGGGGCCGGGTTACCTAAGCGCACGACGTCTAGAAAGCGGGGAAATTGAAGATATGTCGACAGCAGTACGGCTCATCTCACAGCAGGAAATTACCCCTGCAGAATCTTTGTTCCTCCTGATCGTGGATGGAGATCGCTCGGTCCGGGATTTGTGCAAGGAAGTTGCAGGAAGCATAGGCTTTAAAGTGTACGGCGCAGATAGCCCGCGCGCAGCGTTGCGGCAAATGGAAGTACAACCGGTTGATGTGGTGCTGCTGGATGTGCGCCAATCAGCTCAAGACGGTATGGATCTACTCGCAAAATTCAAGGAGATTCACCCCCAAACAGAAGTAATCATGTTAAGCGGCCAGGCCACAGTTGATTCAGTGGTAACAGCCATGAAGAGCGGTGCGTGTGACTTTATCCGCAAGCCGTTTAAGGCGGAGGAGTTGCGTCCTCTGCTGATGCGCGCCGCAGGACGTTTGCGGAATTCCCTGGAGGACCGCATTGTGCGTGAGCATCTGCAAAGCAATCCTGGATATAAGACCCTGCTGGGCACTTCACCAGAGATGCAGAAGCTGTACCGGATCATCACTAAAGTAGCTGCCAGCAAACATCCTGTGATGGTTCAGGGTGAGAGCGGCACTGGCAAGGAAACAGTTGCGCGCGCCATCCACTCTGATGGTCCAAACCAGGACCGTCCGTTCGTGGTGGTGGATTGCGCATCAGCAGCGCAGGGTATGTTGGAGAATGAGATCTTTGGTTCGGTGAAGTTAGCTGTTGCCGGCAAGACCAAAGAACATCCGGCAATGGCCTGTGGAGGAACGGTTTTCTTCGATGAGATCGGAGAAATGCCGCTCGATCTTCAAGCCAGGCTGTTTCGCGCCGTGCAGGAAAAGGAGTTCCATCCTCAGGGCAGCACAAAAGCAGTTCCGGTGGATGTGCGCATTATTGCCGCAACCAGCCGTGATCTGGATATGGCTGTGCAGCAGGGTACCTTCCGTCGCGATCTCTACTTCCGCTTGAACGTGGTTGGCTTGCGCCTGCCACCCTTGCGTGATCGCAAAGAAGATATCCGTCTGCTGGCGGAGCACTTCCTTGATCGCATTGGTGAAGGCAAGCAGGTTCAATATTCCATCAGCACTGAAGCCATGAAGCTGCTGCTCTTGTACGATTGGCCAGGCAACGTTCGTGAGCTGGAAAATTGTCTTGAGCGCGCAGCGGCCATGAGTCCGGGGCCGGTATTGCAGAGCAGCGATTTTCCTCCCCACATCCGCACTGTTGCTATGCGCACGCCGGCTCCAGGGCGGCAGGCCCAGATCATGCCTCTGGCAGAGATGGAAAAACAAGCGATTCTTGAAGCTCTCCAGCAACTGAATGGAGACAAACTGATGACCGCCCGTGCGCTTGGCATTGGCAAGACAACTTTGTACCGCAAGCTGAAAGAGTACGGCATCTCGCACTGGATCAACACACCCTCTAACGGGCAGCAGGCAGGCAAGTAAAAACCAGGCGCTGAAAAAACTTACAAATGGCCGCGAACCGGGCTACTTAGCCAATGTGTTCGCGGCCATTCTTCTTGAGAATTCCTCCTTAGTGAGACAACTCCGGCCTAAGAAGCTGCCTCTCACCTTTGGTCGGCATCGACGCACGTTTTTAATTGCGAGGAGTACCTATGCTTTGGACAATTTTTGCCATCCTCATCATTCTGTGGCTTTTGGGCTGGGGCTTCCATGTGGCCGGCGGTTTGATTCATATTCTCTTGGTGATCGCTCTGATTGTAGCGGTGATTAACTTGGTCTCCGGCCGTAGAGCTGTCTGAGCGTCGCGTCCAAGCCGCTTCTTGTCGGCAATTTGTGTTGAGTGCAAGGAAAGAAAGCCTGCAGTGTCTCGGCTCCAATCTTTTTCGGCTAACGAACATACTTGAAACTGCCAACTTGCGCCAAAGCGGCTTGTTACCCGTCTGCAGTGACTACAAAGGGCATCCCGAGTTCCAAGCCCCATCTCTAACCCAGCAAAGAGAAAAACGGTTCATGAAATGGTGACTACTCAATCGAGCATCGCTCGGGCAGACATTGCAGAACAGTTAAACTGTAGCCAGGAACTTACTCGGCAGATTGCCGAGATGGGTGAATGGTTCCACAACATCAATCTTCACGGCGTCCTTACTGCTCCCAATCATTTTTTGGGTGACTTCCCCAACGTCAAGTGGAAAAGCATTGCTCCGGCAATTCCTGAAGACCTATCCGGTCTCAGCGTGTTGGATATCGGCTGCAATGGCGGCTTCTACTCCATTGAATTAAAGAAGCGGGGCGCCAGCCGCGTACTGGGTGTTGACGTCGATGACCGATATCTGGATCAGGCGCGCTTTGCCGCTCAGGTGCTTGGGTTGGAAATCGAGCTTGCCAAGTGTTCGGTTTATGATGTTGACTCGCTCGCCGGCCAATTCGATTACGTGTTGTTCATGGGAGTTTTCTACCACTTGCGTTATCCCCTGTATGCCCTGGACAAGGTAATAAAGAAGGTTAAAGGCACACTCGTTTTTCAGACCATGGTTCGCGGTGCGCTCAGCAGTCCGGAGCTGCGCGACGATTATCATTTTTGGAATACCGAGATCTTTTCCAGATCGGATTTTCCCTGCATGTACTTTATTGAGAAGAAGTATGCAGGCGATCCCACCAACTGGTGGATCCCCAACCATGGCGCCATGGAAGCAATGCTGCGCAGTTCAGGACTGGAGATCAAGGCGCATCCAGAGCAGGAAACCTGGCTCTGTGCGCCATCGCAAGTTACGAAGGAAGACGGCAAATTTATTTTGGACCACGAATTAGCGGGCACTTTGTAATGCAGCCCGGCTTATTGCAAAGGTGAATGATGGTTGAAGCAGTAATGCTGTGGAATGAACCCAATAACCTTTCCCATTGGGATTTCAAGCTGGATCCTGACTGGAAACTGTTTGCTGAAATGGTGATTGCCTCTTCGCGGGCCATACGCCAGGAGAACCCTGATTTGCCAATCGTGTTAGGCGGAATTTCCCCCATTGATCCACATTTCATTGAGCTGCTGGGATCGCACGGTGTTCTGGATGCCGTGGACGTAGTGGCTGTTCATGGGTTTCCGCTCGATTGGAACCACTGGCAGATTCATGATTGGCCAAAGAAGATCGATGAAATTCGCGCCGTGACCAATAAGCCAGTGTGGGTTTCTGAGGCTGGCGTGTCATCGTTTGGCGCGGAAGAAGTCCAGGTCTTTGGTCTGGAGCGCACGGCAGAGTTGCTTCTGCCATTGGTGGAGCGGGTGCACTGGTACAGCTTGCTTGATCTGCCTGCTACCTGGACTGCTACCACGCGGCACAAGGAAGCGGAAGGCAGCGCTTATTATCGGCACTATTACATGGGCCTGCTTCGCGAAGATGGCTCGCCCAAGCTTGCTGCCGGAAGTTTTCCTTCAGGTATGGGCATCTGCCAATGGTTTCATTTTGAAGATCCGCGGCTGCAGATTGCTGCGGATTGGCTCAAGCATTTGGGAGTCAAATATCTGCGCACCGGTATTAGCTGGGCAGATTGGTTCCGTCCTAACGCTGAAGCCTGGTTTGATCGCCAAATGGAGACGCTGGAACCTTTCATCACAACGCTCACGCTGTGTTTCACGCCTGAGCACATGGGCATTGCGCCGCATT
>DASTCT010000189.1:0-19643 GCA_035710845.1 Candidatus Angelobacter sp. | reverse complement strand
TGTCACTCTGGAGTTTTACCGCCAGCCGGACGGCAACACGCGGTTCGTTTCCGTTTCCATGAATGGCAACTTGCAGTATGTGAACCGGACTTACGCGGCGGTTAAGGTCAATAGTTTTGAGATGAACGCAGCGGTGCAGTTGGATGGCGATGAGAAGCAAGACGACTTCTCGATCTGGGTTGACCGGATGAGCATTACATACTGGTAGAGATTATCGGCCGAAAACTCTGGGGTGTTTCATCGTTGAAGTGGGAATCCAGTGGGCCCGCGTAGCTCGCCTCTCACGCAGGCCCAGTGTCGCTGAAACTGCTGACGCTCGGGCTTAGCACGGTGTCATCCACGCCCACAGCATCCGCCCGGCGCGGATCTCCTCAATCGCGGTGGGAACGTCGGTGAATGCGGGCTCGGCTGGAATTGTCTTGAAGATTGTAGCAAGATAGCTGCTCTGCGGTTGCAAGCGCGTATGGCTTTCAAAGACAAGAACGAATTTGAGATCGGCGATCCTGGAGATGAATTCCCGACCAAACCGTTTTCACCGGAATCGGATATGGAACCTCCCGATGAGGAATCTCCTGATGATGAGTTCGCAGAGCTCTCAGAAGAGGAGATGAAGCCATTTACGCTCTCGGAATGGCAACAGGTATTGCCCGGCTATACCGCTCAGGAATTTGAAGAGAAGATTATCAAGCGCACCCGCTCAATCTGGATGGCTCCGGTTGCAAGCTGCCTGTTTGGCATTTTCCTGGGTGCTGCCATTGCTGGAGTGCTGGTCGATAATCAACCAAAGCTGCACCAAGTCCGCACGTTCTTCATTTTTTTCGTGGTCCTTGCGCCTCTGTTCTCTGGTGTATGGTATTGGTTTTTCACCCTGCGGCCTGAAAGCCTTGCTAGAAAGATGAAGGATGAGCAGGAAAACTCGCTTAGTTCTGAACCAA
The DNA here is from genome assembly GCA_035710845.1 of Candidatus Angelobacter sp. Lineage (GTDB taxonomy): Bacteria > Acidobacteriota > Terriglobia > Terriglobales > Acidobacteriaceae > Angelobacter. The sequence goes on along the minus strand of DASTCT010000189.1, from coordinate 18,708 downwards.
TTCATCCCAAATAAGATTTCGGGTCTCAGCAGACTCTTTGCGTCAACTTGGCTTACAATCTCATTATGGCAAAGGCAAAATCATCGCCCGAACCCTTTGAAGTCGCTTGTCCGTGCTGTAGCGCGGTGCTGAAAGTGGATCCTGATACCAGGGCCGTTATCTCGCACGTAGCGCCCATCAAGCCCAAGACCTTTGCGGATTTTGATGCCGCAGCCAAGGCCATGCGCGAGCAGGAAGTGCGCAAGGAATCCATCTTTAGGCAGGCTGTGGATGCGGAAAAGAACAAGGCCAGCCTGCTGGAGAAGAAATTCCAGGAGGCGGTGAAGAAGGCTAAAGAAAATCCTGAAGAGGGCCGGCCCCTGCGCGATTTCGATCTTGACTGAGCGGACGCGCGTTTGCCAGCCAATCTCCTACTTCTCGGACATCGTGGCGCACGGTTGTACGCGCCGGAAAACACCATAGCCGCCTTTGATCTTGCGCTCCAGCATGGCGTCGATGGCTTTGAGTTTGACGTACGTTGCACGCGCAGCAAGCAGTCCATCATCTGTCACGACCATAAGTTCAATCGCATGGTGGTGCGCCGAAGCACCCTTGAGCAAATCCATGCAAAATGTTCGGTTGATGACAGGCCGCCCTGCCTGGAAGACGTGCTTGAGTTCTATCAGCGCAAGGCCTTCCTCAACATTGAAGTGAAGGTGCGCGGCATGGAGCAGGTGGTGTTTCAGGCGGTTAAGCGTTTTCCTCCCCGCTGCGGCTACTTCATCTCATCGTTCCTGCCCAGCGTTGTCCGCAACCTGCATGCTCTGGATCCATCGCTGATCCTGGGAGCGATTTCAAAATCGTATTGGCACCTGCGCCGCTGGAAATCACTGCCCATCAGCTATGTTGTGGTCCACCACGGATTGCTTGTCCCAAAGCTGATCAATGAACTGCACGCCGCAGGCAAAACCGTGATCACCTGGACGGTCAACGACGCTCGCATGATGCGCCTGGCTGCACAAATGGGCGTTGATGGGATCATTTCTGATGACACCAAGCTGCTGGTAAAGACACTTGGTGCAAGCTCTTCTAAGCAAACGGAACAGCGAACCTCACCGCGCTGAGCCGCTGGCATCAAGGCAGAACAATCGTATACGAAGAGAATGTCAAAGCCATTTGGAGCGTAGCGACAATAAAAATGCCCTTCCTGCCGGGCCGGGCAGAAAGGGCAACTCACTTCAATCGGAGCTACTAAGCAGCAGGATTCACAGCAGGCTCAATGGCAGTTTCGATGAACTGCTCATTTTCGGTCGAACCCTCCAGCGCTACGGTAGAAGCATTGCCGTTGGCGATGGTTTGTGCGACCTCGTCGAAATATCCTGTACCAACAAAGCGCTGATGGCGTATTGCCATATAGCCGCGCTCAGCGCACCGGAATTCTTTTTCCTGCAGCCGGGAATAGGCCGTCATGCCATCGCGGGCATAACCCTGGGCCAGCTCAAACATGCTGTAGTTCAGGGCATGAAAACCGGCCAGCGTCACAAACTGGAATTTGTATCCCATGGCGGCCAGTTCGGTCTGGAAGCGGGCGATCTCCGCCTCACTCAGCTTCTTCTTCCAGTGGAATGAAGGCGAGCAGTTGTAAGCGAGCAACTTGCCGGGGAACTGTTCGTGTATGCCTTCGGCAAAGCGCCGCGCTTCGTCCAGATTCGGCTCTGATGTTTCGCACCATACCATATCAGCATAAGGCGCATAGATCAGGCCGCGGGCGATGGCTGCATCGATCCCGCCTTTAAATTCCAGGAAACCTTCCACCGTGCGTTTGCCGGTAAGGAATTTCGCATCGCGAATATCGCAATCTGATGTCAGCAGCTTGGCCCCATTGGCGTCCGTGCGCGCGATCAGGACTGTTGGTATGCCCATGATGTCTGCCGCCAGACGTGCGGCAATCAGCTTTTGCACAAACTCTTGCGGCGGCACCAGCACCTTACCGCCCATGTGGCCGCACTTTTTAGCGGATGCCAACTGATCTTCAAAATGGACAGCCGCCGCCCCCGCTTCGATCATCGACTTCATCAGCTCAAAAGCATTTAGTGATCCGCCAAATCCGGCTTCCGCATCGGCCACGATTGGCGCAAACCAGTAAATGCCGTTCTTACCTTCCGAGTGGTGCACCTGGTCGGCGCGGAGAAATGCGTTATTAATCTCGCGCACAACGTTCGGGACGCTGTTGCTGGGATAGAGGCTTTGGTCGGGATACATCTGGCCGGCGAGGTTTGCATCACCCGCCACTTGCCAGCCGCTAAGGTATATGGCGTTCAAACCCGCTTGCACCTGCTGCACGGCCTGGTTTCCAGTGAGCGCTCCCAGAGCTTTCACGTAAGGCTCGGTATGGAGCAGGTCCCAAAAACGCTGTGCGCCCAGGCACGCGAGTGTGTGTTCAATGTGTATGCTGCCACGCAGCCGGACCACGTCTTTGCCGCTGTAGGGTCTTTCTATCCCGTTCCAGCGAGGGTCCTGTATCCATGATTCTTCTAAACGCTGTGCTTCACTTTGCCGCACAATAGCTATCCTCCGCATCTTTAGCTGGCCTCTTCCTTCCACCAGCCCTGGGCAGGGAGCAGGGTGGTTTTTATTCGTGAGGTCATTAGATGCCCCCGGTTTTACGGGGGCAACTCTACTCGTCCGATTCGGACGACTTGGTCAAAAGTGTTATGATGGGCGCTAGTGTGGCTATGCCTGAGCCAACCATCGCGAAAAACGGCGAAATACCGCTCCAGTTGTTGCGCGATCTGAAGCACAACCTGGCCATGCGCCAGGTTTCCAATGGTATTGCGTTGCTTGATGCTCATTCCCAGCTCTTTGCCGCAATCGACCCTGCCAAGCGCAATGGGGCATCTTTTGTCGGTTATGTAGCCCAATGGGTAGATATTGGTTACGCCGCGCCGGACCTTTTAGAGCAATTGCTGGCCCGCTTCCCAAGGGAGAAGCGTTCAGAGCTTACGTTGGCTGATTATCTGCAGTTGCGCATGGCAGAAGGTTTGCTGGCCCTGCTGCGCGACCATCCCGATGAAGCCCTGCAGCACTTTGATCTGGTGCTCTCCATGCAGGAGGAGATTGAAGACAAAGAGCTGGTGGCAATCGCGCACTTCTGGAATGCGCGTTGCCACCGCAAAAAAGGCGAGTATGACGAGGCGCTGAAGCGCGCCGGTGTTGGGCGTGAAATGGCCCAGGCGATCGGGTTCCCCAAAATGGCAGCGGTCATGCGCGTGCTGGAAAGCTGGCTGCTCTTTCAGAAAGGGCAGTACAGAGAGGCGGAGCGCATTCTGGGCCAGGCGGAAGCGGATTTGCGCACCACTGACGACGATATCACTCTGGGCAACATTTATTCCGCTCACGGGCGTATGATTCGCCGCCAGGGGCACTACCAGGAAGCGCTCAAGTTCTTCTCTCGTGCCATTGAACATTTTGAGCGCCGCAACCCGCAACATCGCAATTTGGCCCGTACGCTCACCAACATTGCTTATGTCCAGAGGCTGGTGGCGGTGCAGCTTGGCCGGCATATCGATGCTGAACGGGAACGCCGGCAAAATAGTAAGGGGCTAGCCGCCGCTCGCGGGCACAAACAGAGCCAATTGCGGCAACATGCTGAATTGCGCAACAGCGCCTTTGCCAATCTTGATCAGGCGGAAAAAATCTACAGCTTGCATGAACATCATCACGGCATCGGCAGTGTCATGGAGAATCGCGGTCTGTTGTATTTCGATATCGGCGATCTTGATAACGCCGGTGCTCATGCTGCCCAGGCCCACGAGCTGGGTAGGACTGCAAACGATTCCATCCTTATGGCGCGTGCCCGTCTTCTGCAGTGTGAAGTTGAGATAGCCAAGCTGGACGAGGAGATAGAAGGCAGCACCACTGCCTGGGAGCATGCGCAGGCTGCTCGCGACTATGCCCGCGAAGCCGTGGAAGCAGCCAAGCACACGCAGAACCAGCGTCTGCTGGCGCGCGCTTATATCTGGCGTGGCCTGACCGCGTGCAATCCTGCCATTCGCGATATAGACGACGCCAAGCGCTGCTGCGAACTGGCCAGTTCCTTCCTGAAAGCTGTGGACTATGACGACCTCTGGGAAGAGTTGCAAATGTTAAAGCAGAAAGTCATGCCGCGAGGAAGTATTGATCCGATGTTGCGCGCCTGGTCACAGGGGATTACCGGCGAAGAAACCTTTCAGGAGCTAACTGAACAGTTTGCTGAGATTGTGATTCCCAAGGTCTGGGAAAAGGAAGGCAAGAAGGTGGCGCGTGTCGCCAAGCGCCTTTCAGTCTCGCCGAAAAAGGTGCGCCGGATTCTGGCTCGGGCAGGGAAGAAGAAATAATATTGATCCCTCATTGCACTCACAACAACAACCGTGTGATGCCGAAAAGCCGTTACTCTGTCTAGGATCCTTCTATGCTCATTCTCTCAGATGACCAGTTGAGGAAGCTCTTGAATCATGACCAGGTCATTCAGGCGATCCACGATGCTTTCTCGCGCGGCTTTTCGTCTGTTCGGATGCCGGTAAGGACCTCGCTGAAGCTTGATGGTGCGGTGCTGCTACTCATGGCTTGCTATGACGATTCCTTAAAAGCCGCAGGCGTGAAGCTGGTTAGTGTGAGTGGGAAATCAGGCGTCAATGCCAGTTATGAATTGCTCAACGCAGCAAGCGGCATCGCCCTGGCACGGATGGAAGCCAACTATCTGACAGACCTGCGTACTGCGGTGACTTCGGCGGTTGCAACTGATCTGCTTGCCCGGGAAGATGTGAGCACGCTTGGGATTTTTGGCAATGGCAGGCAGGCTGCAGCCCATTTTGGTGTCTTTCCACGCGTGCGCAACTTCAAGCGATTTCTGGTTTGCGGTTCCGGACGATCTGATGTGAAGGCTTTTTGCCAGAAGATGAAAGAAGATCATGGAATTGAAGTTGAGCCGGTAACTGCCAGAATTTGTACAAGTGAATCTGACGTAATCTGCACTTGCACAACCGCAACTGAGCCTCTTTTTGACGGGCACTGGTTAAAACCGGGAACACACCTCAATCTGATCGGGGCCTTCCAGCCACATACTCGCGAGGTGGACGATAAAACCGTCCGCCGCGCCCGCGTGGTGGTGGATACTTATGATGGCTGTTTAGCTGAAGCCGGCGATCTACTGATCCCGCTGCAGAACGGAGCGATTAGCCGGTCGCATGTAGTGGCCGACCTGCACGAGATCACCAGCGGTAAGAAAGTAGTACGAATCGACCGTGAGGACATTACTTTATTTAAAAGCGTGGGCTGTGCACTGGAAGATCTGGTAACAGCGGTGATGGCCTACAAACAATCTGTTTCACGAGATCAAACGTTAAATACACAAAAGCGAAACTGATTCTGATGAGCAAACACTTTGATTTTGCTGTAATCGGTGCGGGATCTTTCGGGGTCTGGACAGCCCACTTTCTCCACCATTCGGGCGCGTCTGTAATTTTGCTTGATGCTTACGGTCCGGCTAACAGTCGAGCCAGTTCCGGCGGCGAAACCCGCATCATTCGCATGGGCTATGGCCCAGATGAACTCTACACACGCTGGGCCATGCGCTCATTGCCACACTGGCGCGAATTAGGTGCGCGCACTGGCCGGAAGATCTTTCATCAGACCGGAGTTCTCTGGCTGAGCAATGACGCTGATGCTTATTTGCAAAATCTGCACAGGGTCCTTAGCAATGCAGGCGTCAAACTGGAACGGCTTACAGCCGCTGAAATCCAGCAGCGCTGGCTGCAACTGCATTTTCCAGATGTGACGTGGGGCGTTCTGGAACCGGAGAGCGGTCTCCTGATGGCGCGTAGCTCCGTGCAGGCTCTGGCGGCCGATCTTGCAAGTAAAGGAGTGGAATATTGCACTGCTGCTGTGGCTGTTCCGAATGCAAACGGCAGGCTGGCTCAAATCAATCTCAGCACAGGAGATTCCATTGCCGCAGGCACGTTCATCTTTACCTGTGGCTCGTGGCTGCCAAAAGTTTTTCCGCAGCTGCTGCAGAACCGCATTTTCCCTACGCGCCAGGAAGTATTTTTTCTTGGGCCACCGCCGGGAGATAGATCATTCCAGCCTCCGCACATGCCGGCTTGGCTGCAGCGCACGCATCCTGATCTGCCATACGCGCTGCCGGATATCGAGAACCGTGGTTTTAAAATCGCTTTTGATCGCCACGGCGATGCGTTTGATCCTGATAGCGGCTCGCGTGTGGCCACACAATCCTCGCTTGATCAACTGCATGCCTATTTGAAACTGCACGTCCCAGCTCTGGCCAATGCCCCTGTGGTTGAAACCAGAGTTTGCCAGTATGAGAACACATGGAATGGCGATTTTTTGATCGACCGCCATCCTGAGCTGGAGAATGTGTGGATCGCCGGCGGCGGTTCCGGCCACGGATTTAAGCATGGTCCTGCGCTGGGAGAGTATTTGTGTTCTCGCATTCTTTACGGCATTCCGGCAGAGCCGCGCTTTTCTCTCGCCGCAAAGCAAACCAGCCAGCAACGGTCAATCTACTGAAGGGTGCGGCACGGGTTATGCGCCGCTTTGGCGTAGAGCTAATGCGTATAGTATTTCGCCTGTCGTGGGCATTCTCTTGGAAGCCTTTGCAGAAAAAACAACCTGACCATCTGCAATCACGTCCAACGCACCGGGACTGCCCAGCCGGATCCTCGAGTTGAGACCAAACTTTCGATCTATTTCTTCTTTAAGGCTCACGGCCTTTTGTTTGATGTCGGCTCAAAAGAAACAGCGCTTGATCTCGATCTTCATGGGTTATGCTCCTAAGAAAAGGGACTGAAATCGATTATATCCGCCAAAAATTTGAGAGAACTCGACCATTGGCAGACACACGTCAGCAGGAAATCCTGGCACCCGGTCCAATAGCCGAACAAGAATAGGAGCAGGAATCTTAGTTTACCCCTTGTTCCTGCATCTTCTTTCTCAAGCTCAACGGCCGCATGTCTGTCCAAACTTCTTTGATGTATGCCAGGCACTCTTCTTTGGTGCCGCTTTTTCCTGCATCTTTCCAGCCTAAAGCGTTTTCGCGATTAGCGGGCCAGATAGAGTACTGCTCTTCATGGTTCAGTACGACCTTATAAATAGTCTTGTCTTCTTTTTCTTCAGGCATTTGCGTATCTCTCCAATTGTATTGATGTCTCTTTAATTCTTAAGCTATTACAACTTTGTCTTGCCAGAACAGGCTGAACCTTCGCTTAATGTTGACCTGATGCCACGGGCAAGGCTTGAAGCAAGTCCTGGCGAAGCGCCGGGATGAACTCTGTCTTGTTGCTGTGAATAAAAAAGTGGTCTCCGGAAAATAATTGAATTTTACAATCCGCTGATGTCTCCAACTTCCATTGGGTTAAATCCTGGGGACGTACACGCTCATCTTGTGTTCCGCCGTACACGTTGATGCCGCAGGCAAGCGGCGGTTCAGCAAGATATTCATACACATCAGTAATTTCAAAATCCGCTCTCATCATTGGCAGAATCGCCTGCAGTAGATCTGGATTTTCAAAGAATTCTTTCGGCGTACCGTTGAGTTTCTTTAGCTCAGCTATGAGTTCCTGATCGGGAAGGTTAAAAGCGGGAGGGTGCATATTCACCACGGTAGGAGCCCAACACGCTGAAATGAATAAATGAATGGGCAAGGCGGCCTTTCTGCGGCGGAGCTCACGTGCCAGTTCAAAACTGATGAGCCCACCCATGCTATGCCCGTAAAAAGCAAATGGGCCGCGAATCTCCGAGCGGATTGCACCCGCCACTTCTTCCACCAGTGGTTTCACATGCGTATAAGGGCGCTCGCTTAAACGTCGTGCCCGTCCCGGCAAGTGCACCAGACAGACATCGATCTCCGGGCCTAAATGCCGTTGCCACTCGCGAAACACATGCGCGCTTCCTCCGGCATACGGAAAACAAAAGAGACGCAGGGGCGCGCGAGCGGTGGACAGACTTTCAAACCAGCGATTGCTTGAAGTATGGTGCGGCGCCGTCAAATTAGACCCTCCAGGAGCTACGGGTTATCTATTATCTCAGCCTGCTGCGACCAGTGGAGCCTGCTCAATCAGGATTTCTTTTTCCCCAAACAGTCTTTCAGCAATGATTTCACGCTCATGACTCCACTTTACCAGCTTGTCTGATTCCATAATGGGACGTGATTCAGCCGTGTACTTGATGCTTGTAATGTAGTTCAGCCAAGGCTCCTGTCCCATGGCATAAACGTATACCTCTTTGCAGTTGAAAACTTCAACAATGCTTTTACCTTGTTCAAAATTGGAACCAGAAAGGCGGCGTGACTCATCCATGGCCCTTTCAGTTCGCGCCGTAATCAGCGGACCATAAAGCCAGGTGAGCGGAGCACCATCACACTCCATACCAAGGAACAAGGCATCTGCATCTCCCACTTCGCGATGGATATGCTCATACAAGCGCGGCTCAATGTTGCAGGAGTCGGCGGCAAATATCATGGCATGGGCGCCAATTTTTACCAGCCATGCCATTTTGCTTCTTATGTCGAGATCTGCATGTTCGCCAAAAAATGGCAACGCCGTAATTCGGACATTCTTGGTCTTGATCTCTTCCATTTCCGTTGCTTCAATCACGTTGGTGAAACCGGCCTGTTCCAGCAGCAGTTTGAGCGATGGGTCCTGCAACTGTCCGCCTCCACTGCGCGGAACAACAATGGTTTTGACCTTATGGCGAATTTGCAGAAGCGTCTCAAAAAGCACGTGGTCCTGGTGATGATGGGTAATTAGCACGTAGTCAATGGAATCCGGCAGGTCAAGATAGGTATAACGCGAGATGCCGCTCTCGTAGGTATAGCTGAGTACCGGATCAAACAACATGCTTACGCCCTGTGACTCAATCAGAATGCAGGCGTGGCCAAAATAGCGCCAGCGAACTCCCGCACCTTCATAAGACGGATAGTGGGGGGGAGGTTCTGGGGTGAGGAAGGATCTCAATAGCTCGCGCTGGCCTTCTTTCAGATCGAACATTTGTTCAATCTCTTCCTGCGGGCGGGGCGATGATTTGAGCCGGAAGAGTTCATCCACCACAGGGCTATTAAACGGAATTTGCAAATGCAGGCTTGCGTCATCTTCAAAACGCGGGGTGCTCAGCACGAACGGCCGGTCATCTTGCTGGATGACAGAAAGCATCAGGCTTTGCATGGAAGGGTCATAATAGCGGCTCTTATATAGCAGAGGCTCAATCAGCCGGAATGATGGCTGGTGGTTCAGATCGTAAAGCAACTCCACATATCCACGCAGTATGTCCGGGACTTTGGCATAAAGGGGCTGCAAACTGTAACCCTTGGCATTGGTGCGAAGCATATTGTCGAGTTCGCCAATGGCGGCGGAAAGCTCAAACAAATGCGACCGCTGTGCCTTGATGCGATCGCGCAATGCTCGAACTTCATCCACCCTGCCTCCAAGATCAATAAACGGTCCGCCCTGCATTTTGGGGTTTTTAACAGCATTCACATGGACCTGCGGAGAGTTTATGTATGAAGTCATGATCTTCATGTGCCGTTCAGTTATGTTGCGAGCGGCAGTTGCAGGCGGAATGAGATGCGGCCAGGCATACCAATGATCGATCAGAGGTTCTACTTGGATATTTTGTCGAAGATATAAATTTTGATTACTCATATTTTATTGCGACCCTTCTTTTTGCTTTATTGATTCCGCTCTAGGGTTTTGTTTTTATGCCTTCTTGTTCATCGCCTTACAAGGCTGCCGGAGCGCAAGTCTGCCCCAGTTGGTCCAATTAAGTCCAGAATTTTATTGTACGTCTATTGTAATTTCTCCGGCAGCCGCAATGAACTCTGCATTTGCAGAATGCCGCAAAAATTTGCGGTACAGCGTGCCTGTCCCGAATTGGGATTATTTATGATTTACGTAAGACGTTGACGGCCAATAACCTTTTACGACAAGGCAATGCATCGAGTGTCTGTTCTGGTTCATCCAAAATTATATAAACGTGCGAAATCTGTTTTCCATTCTGATTGCCTTAATACTCCTCGGTACCACCACATGCATCGCCAGCGAAAAACTCGAAAAGGCGCCGGATTTCTCCTCCGATGCGCAGTGGATTGATGCTGGTTCAACCGGCCAAAAGGTCCCACACTCCATCAAAGGCTATCGAGGGAAGGTCTTGCTGGTGGATTTCTGGGAGTACACCTGCATCAATTGCATTCGTGACTTCAGTGTGCTGAAGCGCTGGTATGGCAAATACCATAGCTATGGCTTTGACGTTGTCGGCGTGCATTTCGGCGAGTTCGCGATGGGGTTCAACGCGAACAATGTTCGCAACGCTGCCAAACGTTTCCAGTTGCCATGGCCTGTGGTGGCCGATGTGAAAGGTTCAATTTGGAACGCATATCATTCTGACGTCTGGCCCAACCGTTATCTGATCGATCAAAGCGGCTACATCGTTTTGCATATTGGTGGTGAAGGAAATAATCGGCCAATGGAGGAGAAGATCCGCGAGCTGCTGGCAACGGCGCATCCTGAGATCAAGAGCATTCCGCTCGATCCACCGGAGAACACATTTGCGCCTTCGTGCGGCATCTCCACCGATGAAACGTACGTTGGCAATTGGTTCGGCCGTGGCGCTGTAGCCAATGTCAAAGGCTATAGCGACAATGGTTCCGCCAGGGATTTTCATGCCGATGGCGAACCGCAGGACGGCAGAGTAATGCTTTCTGGTAAATGGATCACGCAACAGGACGGCATGACCTCTGACGACGAGCACGGGCAAGCGCAGTTGCGCTACCACGCGCGTTCCGTTTATGCAGTGCTGAGCGTTATGAATTCAAAAAAACCTGTGCGCGTCAATCTTCTGCAGGATGGCAAGGCGCTGAATCAGAGTGATGCAGGCGCTGATGTGCATTTCGATTCGCAGGGTTCTTATCTCGAAGTAAACAGTCCGCGGATGTATGACCTGGTAAAAAATAGGGCCTTTGGTTCGCATCTGCTCACGCTCGAGCCGCAAGCTCCCAGCTTTGTGCTGCATTCATTCACTTACGGAAATGATTGCCAGCAAAATTTCAAACCCATGTAAACGCACCTATGCCAGACAAAGAACCCGCATACCACGGGAGTTCGCCCGCCAAGCCTAAAAATGGCGCTTTGGAAGCTGGCGTGCCGCCAGATAAATGGACGCGCTGGATGATCGCTATCGCTGTGATGGTCAGTGCGGTGATGGAACTGGTGGATACGTCGGCAGTCAACGTCAGTCTGCCGTACATTGCGGGCAATCTTTCGGCATCAGTGGATGAAGCTACCTGGGTGCTGACTTCATACCTCGTCGCCAATGCGATCATCCTGCCGCTCTCTGGATGGCTGGCGAATTATTTTGGCCGCAAGCGCCTCCTGATGATGAGCGTTACCGGCTTTACCATTGCGAGCATCCTTTGCGGTTTTGCGCCATCGTTACCGGCGCTGGTTTTATTCCGTGTGCTGCAAGGCGCGGCGGGCGGCGTTCTGCAGCCAACCACGCGGGCAATCATGCTGGAAGCCTTCCCACGGGAAGAGCGCGGGCACGCAATGGCCTTCTGGGGAGTAGGAATCGTTATTGCGCCTATCGTTGCTCCCATGCTGGGCGGCTGGCTGACCACGGACTATTCCTGGCGCTGGATCTTCTTCATCAACCTGCCTATCAGCCTGCTGGGATTGTTCCTGGTGTGGACCTACGTCTTTGATCCACCTTATATCCATCGCAGTTCAACGCGCATTGATTACTGGGGCATGGGATTTCTCGCCATAGGCATCGCAGCTTTACAAATTGTGTTTGACAAAGGCCAGGAAGAAGACTGGTTTGCCTCGCATTTCATCGTGACCATGGCCATCATCGCGATCATTGGCTTGGTAACTTTTGTGATCTGGGAGATGCGCGCAAGCAATGCTGTGGTCCACTTCCGTCTGTTCCGTTATCGCATTTTTGCAGCCGGCACCAGTCTTTCTTTGGTCCTCTTCTTTGCTCTTTACGGCAGCATCGTGCTCCTGCCTCTATTTATGCAGGAACTGCTGGATTTTCCCGCAGTAACGGCGGGAGTATGGAATTCACCGCGTGGGATTGCCACGCTGGCGATGATGCCCATCGCCGGCATCCTGATTGGCAGGCGATGGGACATGCGTGCGCTGTTGTCCGGTGGTCTGTTCATTTCCGCGATCGGCGCTTACATGTTTTCGTATCTGAATCTGAATGCCAGTCCGTGGAGTTTCTTCTGGCCGCAAATCGTGATGGGTGCAGGATTATCTTTCATGTTTGTCCCCCTGGCGACTATCACCGTGGATCCCATACCACAAGAGGAAATGGGCTACGCAACAAGCCTGATCGGTCTGGCCAGAAACCTCGGCGCAGGGATCGGTATCTCCGTATTCACGGCATTCATAGCGCGGCGGGAACAATTCCACCAGGTTCGCCTGGTCGTTGCGGCATCGCGTGAGCAAAGCCCGTTGCAAGGCATGATCTCCGGGCTGCAAAGCTTTTTAGGACAACAGGGCGGAAGCTCAGGCCCAATGGCGCATCAAGCTCTGGCATTGATCTACCGCCGAATCTTGCAAAGCGCCGCGGCGCTCAGTTATTTGGATGGCTTTCGCATCATGGCGGCACTGCTCTTCATCACCATCCCATTCGTCTGGATCATGAGAAAGCCGCAATTCAAATCAGGTGGAGAAGGTACGGGTTGACCATCAGAGCGAATTGTTGCGTTACACGCAGCTTTTCAGATTTAGCAATAGCGTTTTTAGATAGAAGTCGTATCAATCGAAGAAGAGCAAAATAAAGCGTGGACCGAGTTGGCTGAATTCTGCCAAACCTGGAACTTGCAGAAGCATCTCAACACGAAGAGGTCACGGCATAGTTGTGAATCTGGGCGAAGCTTTGAAGCGCTGATTTTGAAGCTTTTGGTGATCCGGAGAGAGCTAATGTCGGGATGGAAGCATTGTGCAGCGCAGCCCCTATTCAGGAAGAGCAGAAGCCATGCACGGTATTTCAAATTTGAAGATTCTTTTTATTGCTGGTTTTGGTCCTATCGTCCGCGATATTGGAGAAAGTCGCAAGCTCTACCAAAACGTCCTAGGTGTTCAATTTAAGCAGGAAAATGGCGGCTATCTTCATACTGAAGCCGTTTCAGGCGCAAAGAGTTTTGCGCTCTGGCCCCTCTCTCAGGCAGCGCAATCTTGCTTTGGCAAAGAGTCATGGCCTCAGACGATTCCTGTTCCGCAAGCGTGGCTTGAGTTCGACGTGGATAATGTAGAAAATGCAACTGCCATACTCGAGGCCAATGGGTATCGAATCCTGGTCAAGAACAAAAAAGAACAGTGGGGACAAATCGTGAGCCGGTTCATCTCGCCAGAGGGGCTGCTCATCGGCATCACCTTTACTCCATTGATGCGGGAACTGAAGTAATTGCCAAAGCTTCTTTGATGTACCGTGGTTGTTGCTATTACCCTGGTTGTCGGCACGAGAGTTGCTGAATTAGTGTTCACATCAAAGGATAGGCGTTGCGGAGGGAGGAAAATCGATAGATGCGAGATGAATCGAGGCGGAGTTTTTTGAAAACGGTCGGGCTTACCGCTGGAGCGATGATATTTTCGCGAAGCAAAAGCCTCGGCCAGATGCAAAATCAAGATCAGGCGCAGCAGAGTCAATCCTCCAGCGCCTCTGCAGATCCAGGTTTTGCAGACTATACCTTGCACATCCAAACGGCTCCAGTGGAGATCGCCAAAAATAAGTTTCTCTCGATGACCACGTACAACGGACAGTTTCCGGGGCCGCTGCTTCGCTTTAAAGAAGGAAATCAGGTGACCGTTGATGTTTATAACGAAACGATGCTTCCGGAGCAGTTACATTGGCATGGACAGGCAGTTCCGGTAGACGTGGATGGAGCGGCAGAAGAAGGCACACCATTCATTCCGGCAGACGGGAAACGCCGGATTGTGTTCACTCCCGGACCGGCGGGCTTTCGTTTTTATCACACGCACAATCGAGCAGGAGCCAATTTATTTGCCGGCCAGTATGGAGGTGAAGTTGGCCCGGTTTACATTGAACCCATAAATGAACCCGGCAAATATGATTGCGAAGTCTTTCTTGTGCTGAAGGAATTTGAACCCAGTTTCAGCCAGGGCGGGGACATGCCGATGAATTTTTTGTCGCCGGCAACTCGCGTGAAGGAACTTGAAGAGAAGGGCGAATCGGCCATGAAGGCGTCTTTGAAGAAAGGTACCCCGCATGGATTTGAGGTGGGCTATGACTCTTTTACGATCAACGGCAAAAAGCTGCATCACGGAGAGCCAATTCGCGTAAAGCAAGGAGAGCGGGTTCTCTTCCATGTGCTGAATGGAAGCGCCACGGAGATTCGCAGTCTGGCATTGCCCGGACACTCCTTTCACGTAGTTGCTTTGGATGGCAATCCCGTACCGAACCCCGCAAGTGTTCCTGTGCTGTGGCTGGGCACTGCAGAACGGGTTTCCGCAATTGTGCAGATGAACCATCCTGGCGTCTGGATTATGGGCGACACTGCAGATGATGACCGCAATCATGGTATGGGAATCGTCGTAGAGTATGCCGGGCGAACAGGCAAGGCCCAGTGGATCGCGCCTCCGCATTTCCGGTGGGACTATCTACGCTTTGCCAAGCCGAATGCGAATCCTGCGCCGCCGGATGAAACCTTTGAAATGCTCTTTGAAAAAGAAAACGCGGCAGAGCATGGGTTTAATCGCTGGACAATCAATGGCGTGGCATATCCCATGTCTGCTGAACCGGTTCCCGCTACGTTCCATTTGAAGCAAGGCAAGCGCTACCGCATTCACATGCGCAATGCCAGCGATGACATCCATCCAATTCATTTGCACCGGCACACCTTTGAATTGACCAACATAGCGGGACGCACAACAGCCGGGATTATGAAAGACGTGGTGATGCTGGACGGATACCAGGAAGCCTCTGTTGATTTTGTTGCAAATAATCCAGGGCTGACGCTCTTTCACTGTCATCAACAACTGCACATGGATTTCGGCTTCATGACTTTGTTTGATTACGTGTAAGTCTATCCGCCAAGAAGGATCAAAGATCAAGGAATTCCAGGCTTATTTCTGTTGAGCATTCATCGGGTTATTTTGGCTTGCAGCTCTCTTAATCGTCGCCGCCAAGATTCACGCCAAAGTGCGGTGCGGATTTCGTGCCTGTGATCTTTACGCCAATTTCTGTTCCAGCTCCATGTTTATGGAAAAAGGGATCAACAGGTTTTAGCAACAAGGATTTCCATCCCGTCACCGAAATGAGACAGCTTTGCCTTCAGTCGGGCCTTGCCGCGGAAGTCGAATCGATTGCCATCAAGGCTGTAGTCGCCTTTTAAACTCACCAGCGTTCCCGGTGCTTGAAAATAGAGTTGTGAGAACGATAGAACTCCTTTTCTAAGCTGAAATTTACCGCTCATATCCGAGGGCACGTTATCGGGGATATCGTCCTTGGCAAGCTTTGGCTTGCCCTGACTGCGCATGCTCAGGTTGTCGACCTTTGCCTGGACCTTGGGATTCGTGAAATGTGCGCCAGAAATGGCAAAGGTTCCTGTCAAGCGTAGCCGCATGGGTACATCGGCTTCTCCTGGAGGAAGATCAAGTTTGGTCTTGAGTCTCACAGCCCCGGTCATTATTGGTGGAGCTGTCTTGACGCCAAGCACCAGGAGATCTTCAATTCGCGCTTTCTCAATTGCAACATCAAGCCGAATGTGATGGCCCTGTGCTTCTTTCACCTTCATAACAGAACCACTAGCCGAAATGATAGAGCTCAACAACTTTGCCTGTACTGGCTGGAGGGTAGTATTCCCAGTGGTGCCATCAACAATGGCGTGGAAGACCGTGTCCAACGGAACGGGGCGGTCGCTCGTCGCAACGCGAAAGTCGGGAGTTGAAGTCTTTCCATCCACTACGATCCTGTCCAGCGTGCCCTTGTACATTCCATTTGGAAGACAGTATCCCGCCAATTCCGTGGATGGTGCTTAAGTCTGCATTGGTGAATGAATACTCTCCGCTGATGGCAGTGTCGCGAGGACTATCAGGCTGCCAGGGGCCAAACAGCCCGTGGGTAGCGATGTTCCCCACCGGTTTTGGATTGATCAATTTGGCTTCAAAATGAAGAGGCTGTCCCGGGCGGTCTGAGGTCATCTTCAGGTCTGTTATGTCAAATTCCAAAGGCAGCTTGTCCAAACGAGACGTATTGATGATCAGCGTTGCTTCTTCGCAGGCAAAATGATGGACTTCGATTTTTGCTCTTGCCTTGCGCAACATTGCGCCTGGCCCGGCTTGTCTTTGCTCCTTGGGCGGCAGGTTCAAGAGCAGGCCTTTCAAGTTGATACTCTCGATCCGCATTGGCGAGCGCATCAGCTCGAGAATTCTGGTCTGAAATGTGAAGTTTGCAATCTCAATGAGCGGTTGAATTCCTGGCTTGTGAATGTTTGGATCCTGTTCGCCATAAATCTTCAGCCCACTGCCGTGAACCTGCACTCCATGTGACAAAGACACATGAAACTCACTCAACTCCACGGGCCCTTTGAAACGTGCTGAAAGAGTCTCAATAACGCGCGCACGCAGGATGGGCTCGGCACGCTTGAGTATGACAGCTGCGCCAATTCCAATGATCAAGAGGCCAATCACAAGCCCCAAAATCCATCGCCGAATCGGTTGTCTCAGCTGAACGCCTGCGGAAGAGTGGCCATTGTTGAGCACTATTTGGTTAGAGAGCTGATGGGAGTAAAAGTTTGGCCGTGGTCGCGTTTGCGTCTGAGTTGCTGAATCTCCACTTTTGAGTACCACGGGCTGCGCTACGGCTTCCCGGAGTGGGTCAACACCATCAGAGGAATTGCAGCAATGCTTGCGACGCCAATCAGGATCAGGAAAAACCAGCCGATCATGTTGTACGTCTTTCCGTTCACGTGCTTGCCCATGATATTGCGGTCGGCTGCAGCGGTGAGGATAGGGTAGTAGGTAAAGGGCATGACCACCATGCCAAAAACGATGGAGAAGTTAACCAAGGTCAACGGCTCGATCCCTGTAATTGCGATAATCCCCGCGACTGCAAGCATGGCCATCCATATAGAGGTGAATGCCGAGGCTTTTTTGAGCTTTAGGTTTTTGCCCCATACAAGGTTGTAGAACTGGCAAACGTTATAAGCGCCCGACAAAGCCGTCTCCACTGCCGCGCCGGCGATACATACAAGACAGCCGAGTAGCGCAAGAGAGACGGCACGCGCTCCGTAGACCGATGTAATGGGCAGCGGCGCCGTCGAGATCGCGTTGGGAAAGATGCCGCGCGGCAGAAAGACTATTGCGGCCACTGCAACCAATGCACAGGTTAGGACCGATCCTAACAAGGACCCCAGGCTCGCCACAGCCACGTTTTCACCCAGGTCATCAACAGTCCAGTCTTCTT
Source organism: Candidatus Angelobacter sp. (assembly GCA_035710845.1). GTDB lineage: Bacteria > Acidobacteriota > Terriglobia > Terriglobales > Acidobacteriaceae > Angelobacter. The sequence continues at coordinate 1,251 of DASTCT010000189.1, read as the reverse complement.
CGATTGCGCCGGAAGAGTAGAAGTGGACCTCATATTCCATCAGCATCGCGCTGAAGATTCCAACTGCGAAGTACGCGTAGAGCAGGAGGTCATGTTTATTCTGTGCGGTGACGCTGGGGAGAAATCCCCGCGCTGCTTCTCCCCAATTCGGCTGGAGCTTCCACGCGGCCAGGGCAAACACAATCATCAGCAGGCCGGAGAGCCCGAAGATGCGTTCGATCCATTGGAACTTCAGCAAGGCGATCGTCGTGCCCAACAGCACCGCCGCTGCCACCAGACAAAGGCGCTCATTCCATCCGGTCAGCAGGTGCAGAATGATGCCGATGCCGCCGAGTTCCGCCGCACAGGTGATCAGGTTCAACAGGTTGGAGGCGATCAGTGTCACCAGACCAAGTCGCTCCCCAAGTTTTGTCCGTACCGTGGAGAAGACCGGCTCCTGGGCCACAACGGCGACGCGGCCACACATTTCCATATAAATGATGATCGCAACTGTGCCTACCACAATGACCCAGAGCAAGCGATACCCGAACAAGGCCCCGGCTTGCATGGTGAACACGATCTGCCCCAGGTCGACAAAACCGCCGAGCGCGGTCATGATGCCGAGGGTAAGGCCAAGAATCTTCCTCAAAACGTTCGCCTGATTCTTCCGGCCTCGCGACGAATATCTTTTAGCGCCAATCCCGATTGCTCCCAGCGAGGATCGCCAGGTCTTGCGGGAAGCGCGTTAAGCGTTTCAAGAAGGTGTGTAGCTGCGTACCGCAGCTGATCGAAACGAGGTTTAGCGTCGAGTTCCGGCTGGCCTTGCGCTAGTTCTTTTGCGATGTCCGTTGCTTCCTTGCGCAGATATTCGGGGTGGCTTTTAACATATTTCTCGGGAGCATGATCTTCTGCGGCCGCCGTCACGAATAGTTCTCCCTCAGAGGCGATTGAGATGATTTCTGTCGCCGCGCTTTTCATCTCATCATCATTGAGAGAACGATGGCCTGAGCATCCGCTGAGCAGCATCGCCGAAAAGAGTGCTGCGGTCCATGTCGCGTACAACATACGAGGAGAGATGCCTGTTTTGGGGGCAATGTTGCAGCCAGAGCTGGCTGGGAAAGAAGGTCAGCGCGTGCAGGTAAAGTGATCGCCAATAAAATTATTACCGAGGTCAAATTTTTTTCGATGGTCGAGTTATCTTGGTAACCCCGCGAGCGTATCGGCGAAGGAGGGATATCATGAAGCTTTTGGAATAATGCTGCCAAAGATGGC
>DASTCT010000188.1:0-15107 GCA_035710845.1 Candidatus Angelobacter sp. | reverse complement strand
CCAAGCTGAAATTAGTAAACAGCAAGAAACACATGGCCTGCGACACTTGATGTCGCGGCTGCGTTCTTATTTCGTGTGGACCCCGCTGATCTGGCTCTACACTATCGTTCTGGGCACGTTATCACTGCTCAGCTCTTTCTTTGATAAATCAGGCCGCATTCAGCATGGCTTTGCGCAGTTGTGGGCAAGGGCCATCCTGAAAACCGTCGGCGCCTCACCGCAGATTGAGGGGCTGGAGAAGATTGATACCACGAAGGCGGCGGTTTACGTAGTGAACCATCTTTCAGCATTTGATATCCCGATCTTATACGCACATCTTCCTTTTCAATTCCGCATCCTGGCGAAGAGGGAGTTGTTTCATTATCCATTCATGGGTTGGCATTTGCGGCGCTCCGGGCAGATTCCTGTTGTACTGGAAAATCCGCGGGCTTCTGTCCGCAGTTTGAATCGGGCGGTGGCATCGCTGCATAGCGGTATGTCTCTGGTGATCTTCCCTGAAGGCGGCCGCACGCCAGACGGGCAGTTGCATGCTTTTATGGGCGGAGCGTTTTATGCCGCCATCAAGGCCCAGGTGGATGTTGTCCCCGTGGCGCTTGTAGGTACGTATGAAATGCTCAAGATGAATACCTGGCATATCAAGCCCGGCCCACTGCAGTTGCTGGTAGGCCAGCCGATCTCGACTTTGGGCATGTCCACGCGTGACATGGAAAAACTGTCTGAGCAGGCGCAAGCTGTGATTGCAGGACTTTACTATTCTCATTCGATGGTCCCTGACTTGCGCGGGCAGAACCAGATGAGTGACGCATCAAAGCAGTAAAAGTGGACTAAAAGGACTCTGTTTAGCCGGATTTTAAATGAATTCCAGTAAAAAACATCAGGCTGAGGGAACAAAGCCACGGATCGCTCTTCCCGAACCGTGTTCGTACGATCTGGAATACAGCAATCGTGCCTTACCGGCTTACTTGAGGGCGGTGGAGGCTGCAGGCGGGGAACCAGTTGTCATAGCTCTAACAAGCTCGCCTGAGGAGATTGCCAGGACAATCACTAGTTGCTCGGCTATTCTGCTGCCGGGCAGCAAGGCGGATGTCGATCCCCAAAAATACAACGCACCCAAGCACCCGCGTACTGCTCCGGCAGACCGCCTTCGCGACGCCGCGGATGAACTTCTTCTTCAGGATGCTTACAACCTGCACAAGCCCGTTTTTGGCATTTGCTATGGATTGCAGTCACTGAACGTGTGGCGCAGCGGCACGCTGGTGCAGCATATTCAATCGCAGGTAAACCATTCCGCCGGCGCAAAGGTTGAGGTGGCTCACCAAGTACAAATCGAGCCTGATTCACTATTGGCTACGGCTTCAGCAGGTGAGGCGGATAAGCAATCCATTCCGGTGAATTCAAGCCATCACCAATCCGCAGAAACGGTAGGCGATGGCCTGCGCGTGGTGGCCCGCTGCCCGGAAGATACAATCGTTGAAGCGCTTGAAGGCACACATCCGGGGCATTATGTGCTCGCTGTTCAATGGCATCCAGAACGCGGTTTTGATCATGATGCCGCCTCAGCCAATCTCTTTCGCTCGTTTGTTCAGGCTGCGAAACAATGGGCTTCTCAAGCCAAATGAGATAGCCTGCCAGCGTTTTACAACTCCAAGATTTGCAGCATCGCCCGTTCTGTAAGTAGCAGCTGATTCCTGTCCGGCTTGCAAGAAAAGTCATTTGTTCCGTATCGTACTTTCCATGGCGGAAAAGGGAATTGTGCTTTCGTTGGAAGATCGCGTTGCCGTTATTACCGGCGGTTCGCGCGGCATTGGCGCTGCTATTGTGCAACTGTTTACCCGGGCGGGAGCGCGTGTTGTGTTCAGCTATCAACGGGCTGCAGCGGAAGCGGACACGTTGGCGGCAGCGTGTGGCGGGCTGGAGCGCTGTGTGGCGGTAAAAGCGAACCTCGATTCCAGCGAGGCTGCTAAAACACTGGTCGATATTGCAGTACAGCGGTTCGGCAGAGTAGATATCCTGGTTGGCAATCACGGGGTTTGGCCGCCGCAGGATGTGCCAATCGATCAGATGAGCGACCAGCAATGGCGGTCCACGCAGGCTATTAACGTTGATAGCCTTTTTGGCTTGGTGAAATATGGCGTGGCGCAGATGAAAAAGCACCGCTCCGGCGGCCATGTTGTGCTGATCAGCTCCACGGCCGGCCAGCGCGGCGAGGCTTTCCATTGCGATTACGCAGCCAGCAAAGGCGCTATTATCAGCATGGTAAAAGGGCTTTCAACTGAGTTGGCGCAGCACAAGATTTATGTAAATTGCGTCGCACCGGGATGGGTAGAAACGGATATGGCGGCACCGGCGCTGCATGATCCGGAAATCAGCAAACGCGTTTTTGCTACCATTCCGCTTGGCCGCGCAGGAAAGCCTGAAGAGATTGCTGGGGCGGTATTATTTTTGTGTACGTCATACGCCGGCTTTATTACGGGCGAGATACTGAATGTAAACGGCGGCGCAGTGCTTGTGGGCTAATGTCAGGCAGCGGCTCTGGTTATTCCTGCATCTTAAGGAACATTGATCTCATGAAAATTCTAGCGTTCCTTTGCTTGTTCCTGGCCAGCGTGGTTGGCCAAGAAGCGCCTGCGCAGAAGCCTGCTGCTACCGCGCAGACCAATCAACAAAAAGCCAAAGCCGTTATTGACCAAATGGTTCAGGCCCTGGGCGGGCAGGCCTATCTGAACGTGCAGGATTATTACTCTGAAGGCAGGTTGGGCAATTTTCATAACGAAAGTCTGACCGCCTGGAGCCTCTATTATCGCTTCTGGAAGTGGCCGGATAAAGACCGCGTTGAGTTAACGCCACAGCGCGACGTGGTGGAACTCTACCTGGGCGATAATGCCTACGAAATCACTTACAAAGGCATTCGAATGCTGGATCCGGCAAAGGATGACAGGCTGAAAGCCGCAATTATTCGCCGCCATTATTCGCTGGAAAATGTCGTGCGCACGTGGCTCGCTGAACCTAACGTTCTATTGCTGGATGAAGGCCCAAGCATTTCTGAAGGCCTGATGGCGGAGAAGATCACCATCATCAACGCCAAGAATGAATCCGTTACCCTGCTGGTTTCGCCTGATACCCATCTTCCCATGGAAAAGCGGTTCAGCACGCGAGACCCGCGCTATCGCGATCGCGACGAAGAATCGACCATTTACGGCAATTGGAAAGTGATACAAGGAGTGAATACACCACGCATCATGGTGACCAAACGCAACGGCGAAACGCTTTCGCAACAGATCATTTTGAACATCACCTATAACACCCACCCTGCTGATTCACTCTTTGATCCTACGGTAGCCAAGATTAATCCGGTTAAACCGAAGTAGTAACTCCTTAGTTGCATGGAGGCATGGCAGACACGATTGTGGCGGAAAAACCACACATCAACTCCCGGACACCGGTGTTAATCTGTTTAGCTGGAATAACTTGCCATTTGAACAAACAGTTCGGGCTCCCGTGGAGTGCCAGGGAATTGGTTTGCATAGCGGCGCTCCAGTCACACTGCGAATTTTGCCTGCGCCTGCTGGAACAGGCATCGTCTTTCGACGGGTTGACCTGGATGGCTTTGAAATTGAAGCCGTTGGCCGTAACGTAGCTCGCGTAAGCTATGCCACCAGCCTGCAGAAAAAAGGCGTATTAATCTCCACCACAGAGCATCTGCTTTCCGCATTCATTGGCATTGGCTTGGACAATGCAGTGGTTGAACTGAACAACCTGGAATTACCCATTTTGGATGGAAGCGCCAAGCCTTTTGTTGACATGGTGCTGAGTGCAGGACTCAGAAGGCAACGAAAAAAGCGCACCTATCTGCGAATCATGCAGGAAATTGAGGTGCGCGAAGGGAATAAGTTTATTGCCGCATATCCCTCGCAGGGATACACCGTCGCCTACAAGATCAATTTTCCGCAGCCCATCGGCGAACAATCATTTGCCATTGATCTCTCTCAGGACCTCTATCGGAAAGAGGTTGCGGCAGCGCGAACGTTTGGTTTTTTAAGCGACGAAAAGGCCCTGAAAAACATGGGCCTGATACGCGGCGCCAGCGATGAGAACGTGATCGTGCTTACATCAACCGGAGTGAGGAACGGTCCGTTGCGTTTTCAGAATGAATTTGTTCGCCACAAAGTTCTGGATCTGATTGGCGATCTGGCTTTACTGGGCAAGCAGGTGATTGGACACATTGTTGCCGATCGCGCCGGCCATGCCATGCATACTGCGCTGGTTTCACGCCTATTGAAAGACCGAACGCTTTGGGAAGAAACAACAGAAATTAACTACGACCAGGAATTACCGGAAAGCGTTGCTGCTCCTGCGCACAGCTCCAGCGAAGTGTGATCTTTAGACTGTTGTAGCGTTGATAAACATTGCGCCACTGCCCAATGGCAGAGCACGTTTTTCCAGCCAGGCATCAAGATCGCGTTTTGCTTCCGCAGAGAGCACCTGAAAGCGTATTCCTGCGCGCCCTTCTGGAGTTGACCAGACAATTTCGCCTTTGATATCCAGGGCACGCTTATTGCCGGGAAGCTGCAATCGTACGCGGGCTGCTCCGCCTTCATCCAGCTTGCGCGAGCACTCAATAGAAATACCGCCATGGCTTATGTTGGTGATGTTGAGTGGAAGCTCGGCTCCCTGATCCACCAGGATTGCTCCGGTGGCTTTGATCAGGTGGCGATGATAACGCCGCCGCTCACGCATGATGAGACCTTGTGCCGCTTTCACGCTACGGGTAGCGCGGTCTGAAGAAATAGGCTTATCAAGAACAAAATTTGCGCCCATTTCAAAAGCCTGCTGAATTGTTGTCTTGCCGTTGACGAGAGCAAAAGCGATGCAGCTCTTGTTTGACTTGCCCTGGCGCAGTTCGCGCAACACCAGAGGGCCGTCGGGCATGTCATCACAGTCAACCAGAAGCGCGTCATACTTGCGCCGGAGAAGGATATGACGTGCCTGATCCGTATTATCAGAAAGATCAAGGTCGATATTGGCAGCGTCAAGAACTCGGCGTATCGTACGATGTACTTCAGGGTCGCGGCTGAGTAATAGTGCTTGCAAAGCCATGCCGTAAAGGTAGCCAATAAGGCACTAAAGGGCCATATAACTAACGTAACGGTTCTCCGCATTTTTCGCGGGCGGGCACCCTCGATCCAAAATTCCCAAATTGGGAAAATACATTGAAATGATTGCTTATCTATCGCTTGGCTCAAATCTAGGCGCTCGGGCGGCTAACCTGCGTCAGGCGATCAGCAGCCTTGAAAAGCTGGGCGCGGTACGTGCTGTCTCTAGCTTTTATGAGACTGAGCCGGTGGAAGTCGAGCTGGAACAGCCCTGGTTTCTCAACTGCGCTGTGGCCCTTGAAACCCAGCTCGGCCCCGAGCAATTGCTGGAGCGCATATTGGCTCTTGAGATAGCTATGGGCAGGCGTCGGATTGAGCCAAAGGGCCCGCGGACAATTGATCTCGATATTATTTTTTGGGGCGATGTTGTGATTAACACCCCGGAATTGACCATCCCTCACCCTGCAATGCAGCAAAGACGATTTGTGCTTGAGCCGCTGGCTGAGATCGCGCCAGACTTTCGGCATCCTGTGCTAAAACGCAGTGTGCGTGAATTGCTGGCCGAATTGCCGCCGGAAGCCGGCACGGTCCGCAAGTTATCAGCAGCTGATTTACGATTGGAATCGTGAACACGGTTGATATTGATCGCCTGTTGCAACCCTTCGCAAAACTTGATGAACAGCGGCTTATTCTCACATCGATGTATATCGATCTATTGCTGAAGTGGAATGCTCGCATCAATCTTACGGCCGTGCGCGATCCGGAAGAGATGGTTACGCGGCATTTTGGGGAGTCATTTTTTACGGCTGGAATTTTGCGGCCGTACTCGCCTGTGAGCTTGATTGATCTTGGATCCGGCGCCGGCTTTCCCGGTGTTCCTCTAGCAATGCTCCTGCCGGAAGCCAAGGTCACATTGATTGAATCAAACCAGAAAAAATCGACTTTCCTGAAGGAAGTGATTTTTGCGCTCAAGCTTACGAACGTCTCTGTTTTTTCTGACAGAGGCGAGAATTACCGACAGAAAGCAGCAATGGTAACAATGCGGGCCGTAGAACGATTTGAGCAGGCATTACCGACAGCACTTAATTTGGTGGGCCAGGAAGGCCAAATTGCGCTCATGATTGGTGAATCGCAGGCTGAATTAGCAAGAAATTTGGCTAGCGATGTGGAGTGGAGAGAGGCGGTCAGAGTTCCTGGTGGCCATTCTCGGGTCTTGTTGGTTGGAATCAAATCAGTAAAAGTGGAACCGAATCCAAGGGAATCTGATTAGATCTGGCTGGGATTCAGGTAATAATGCTGACATTTTAGGTGCTAAGTGGATATTTTACAAAGCAGAATCAAATTAGTAATTACTTTGGGAAGATTCACAGTGACGTTTTCCGTCTAAGACGGGTTCACCTAGAATCAAGTCGGTAAATGTGGAATGAACTAGCTCGGAATGCTTCCTTTATCTCAAATTGAAAGGCATAATCTTCTATTGTGAGCGGCAAAGTGGGAAATTTTTTTGAAAATCGTATCAATAGCGCCTTCTAGTAAATATATGTTCCACGTGGAACAACTACATAGCTTCATAATAATCAGCTCTGAAAACTGCGTTGTTCCACGTGGAACAATGCACCACTTTGCGGCATTGCGCATTGTCCGCCCTTCGCTTACATTCAATGTTCGGCGCTTCTTCCGGAACCTAACTCCCCATGGGACGAGTCATAGCTGTTGCCAACCAGAAAGGCGGCGTGGGTAAGACTACAACCGCCATCAACCTTGCTGCCTCTTTTGCTGCGGCTGAAGTAAAATCTCTACTCGTAGATTGCGATCCACAAGCCAACTCTACGGGCGGCCTTGGCTTTCAGAGGGATCCGGAGCGTCTCAGCACATATCATCTGCTGATGAGGGAAGCCACCGCAGCCCAGGCCATACGGACGTCTGAGCTCGAAGGCCTTAGCGTGATCCCATCGCACAAGAACCTGATCGGCGCGAACATTGAATTGGTGGCCGCAGAGCAGCGTGAGTTTCGTCTGCGTGATGCGCTCACATCCATACGCGATCAATTCGACTTCGTCGTGCTTGATTGCCCGCCGGCTCTTGATCTGCTGACCCTAAACGCCTTGGTTGCTGCGGATTCGGTTCTGATCCCGATGCAGGCTGAATATTTCGCCTTGGAAGGGGTAAGCGAGCTGCTGGATACGATTGAGCGCCTACGCCAGAGCTTTAACCCCGGCTTGGAAATCGAGGGCGTGGTTCTGACAATGTATGATGATCGGACGATTCTTGCCCAGCAGGTCACTCAGGAATTGAAGAAGTATTTCGGTGAGAAGCTTCTGGAAACCATCATCCCCCGCAACATCCGGCTGGCTGAGGCCCCCAGTTACGGCAAGCCAGTGCTTCTCTATGACGTGCGCTCACGCGGAGCGGAAAGCTATATTCGCTTGGCCAAAGAGTTAATGGATCGGAGCAAAGCCAAAATGACATCCTTACCCTCATCCGAGGCGACACAAACGGACGCTCCAGCTGAAATTGAAAGCACAACTGAGTTGAAACGAGTAAATGAATCATGATGAATGACAAACGCAAAGGGCTTGGCCGCGGCCTGGATTCGCTTTTGCCGGGCAGACCTTCTCCTGCTCCCATTGCTATGCCTGCTCCGCAGCCGCCTACGGGCACGCAGGAGGTTTCTGTTGATCTGATTGATCCCAATCCATACCAGACCCGGCGGCAGATCAATGAAGCTGCGTTGGCAGAGCTGGCGGAATCTGTCCGGGTCAGCGGTGTGGTGCAGCCAGTTGTACTGCGTCCGGCGGCAAATGGACGTTTTCAGTTGGTAGCCGGTGAGAGGCGATGGCTGGCTTCAAAGCGCGCAGGCAAACAGACGGTTCCAGCAGTTGTGCGGCAAATCTCCAACGAGCAGGCCATGGAGATCACGATTATTGAGAATCTGCAGCGCGAAGATTTGAATGCAATGGAACAGGCCCGAGCCTTTGAACGCCTTGGCCGCGAGTTTGGACTTACCCAGGAGCAGATCGCCGCCAGGACTGGCAAGGACCGCGCCAGCATCTCCAATTTCATTCGCTTGTTAAAGCTTCCTGAATCACTGCAGGAAGCTCTGGAGCGCGGCACGATCAGCTTTGGCCACGGAAAGGCATTGGTTGGCCTTGTAGGATTTCCAGAGCAACTGGAAAAAGCCGCAAACGAGGTTATCACCAGGCAATTGTCAGTCCGGCAGACTGAAGAACTGGCTGCAAGGCTCTTACAACCTGAATCTGAGGAACCGCCAAAGCAAAAGACTGTTGTGCTTGATCCCAATGTTCGCGAAGCTCAGCGCACGCTGGAGCGTTCTTTGGGTGTGAAGGTGGAGATATTGGATCGCAAGGGCAAAGGCAAGATCATTCTGCGATACGGATCACTAGACGATTTTGACCGCATTCTGGAAGCGCTTGGTGCAGATTAACTATATCGATGTACATCAATGTAGTTTGCAGCGGCGACAAACAAAATCTAGCTATTCCATCACTGCGGTTCGGGGACAAAGTTTGAGGTCAGAAATTCGCACAATCGCTCCTTAAATCCGATCCTCTCGTGGCGATTGAGATCCCTCGCTTCGCTCGGGACGTTGGAAAAACAAGGAAAGAATCAAAGAAAGAGAAAGATCAGTGCCGCAATCCAGACCAGTTTTCTGCGATGACAATGGAATTGCCCGGATTGCCGGGATCGTACTTGATGGAAGTCATCAAGCCGGAGCGGCAGGAATGCAGATCAACCATGTGGCGCAGGGTGCTTACGTCCTGTGAGGCGTCATAGCTCACACCGGCCACGTCATAGTGATAAATGAGCAGTTGCAACTCGCCAGAGATGTGGCTCTGCATCTCACTCACATCAACCACAGTGCCATCCGTGATGCGGCCGATTTCACTGATGTGCATACGGCGCTCACGCTCGCGCTGGTCAGGGGTCTTGCGATGTTTGCGGGCCCACGCCATGGCGCCAAAGATCAGGCCAGCGCCGGCGACTGCACAGAGCGAATAGAGTGAATATAGACGAAGTTGTTCGTTCATAAGTCAACGTCTCCACAAAGCAAAGACGTTTTGGCGGTTCAGTAGATGAGTGTAATGCAACTTTGATTCACTGAAAATCCGCAGGAACCCTTACCCTAAATCCAAGGTCAAAATATACGCTTTGAAATCGACTCCAGAATGGCCTGAATGCAGCAAAATCGCAAGGTGACCATAGTTCTCACAGCTTGCGGCACCATTCGTAAACCCTTGATTTAGCGCAGCATCCGAGCATGTACCTCACTAATGAAAGCTGCGCTAGTCGCAATCCACCACCGGGTTTGTCAACGAGCCAATTCCTTCTATTGAGACAGCCACAACATCGCCAGCCACCATGGGGCCGATCCCGGCAGGAGTGCCGGTCAGGATGATATCTCCGGGGAGCAAAGTCATAACCTGGGAAGCAAAGCGCACGACCACATCGACTGGAAAAATGAACGCCGTGGTGCTTTCCGATTGCTTCACTTGGCCGTTGAGCCGCGTCTCCACCCGCACGCCCTTCCACGGATCAATCTCATCTGTCACAATGGGGCCCACTGGACAGAAAGTGTCAAAGCTCTTGCCGCGGGTCCACTGGCCATCTTTCTTTTGCAGGTCGCGGGCAGTCACGTCATTGGCGCAGGTGTAGCCAAAGATATATGGGCGCACGTCATCGGCAAGCTGCAGGTTCCGGCAAGGCTTGCCGATAACAACCGTTAACTCACCTTCAAAATCCACGCGCTGTGAAAGATGCTTTGGCCGGACAATTTCATCCCCCAGCCCAATAACTGAGGTGGGGGGCTTAAGAAAGATCAACGGCTCGGTTGGGACCTCGTTGCCCAGCTCTTTGGCGTGCTCGCTGTAATTGCGGCCAACACAGACGATCTTTGAAGGTGTTACCGGCTCCAGAAATTTGACTGAAGAAAGCTGGATCTTCGGGAGCCTCTGCGCGCTGCCAGAAAACTGCGGGATCGGCCCATCAGCAGCAACCTGGGTTATATGCTCGACGCCACCGACATCTTCAATCAGCCCAAACTGCGGCCCTTCAGCCGAAACAAAGCGGCAATATTTCATGCGCAGGGAGCTCCGAAAATGGTTCTGGCGCGGAGGTGCATACCTTCGACGCGCCAGAAAGCTATTTTAAGTACTATACAACCAGAGTTCCCTATAAAAGCTTAGGATCCCGCCTGTTTTGCTGCCATATCACCGATAAATGGGAGTTTTGTTTCTTGATTCCCATATGCCTTGACCATCATGAGAATCAGCGTCACTAACACTCCCAGCCACACCAGCAGCATAACTGGTCCCATAAGGAAGATGCTCAGGCCACGCGTGATGAACCCGAGAATCATGGAAAGAAAGAAGAAAGCGATCCAGAGAGCTAACACTCCTACGTGCAGAAATATCGTCTGGAAGGCATGAAAGCGCACAAACCGATTCTTGTTGTAGGGATCGATGACCAGGAAAACAATCCCTAGAATCAGTCCGATGCCAAACGGAATGTAACATAACATGCCAGCCACGTTGTTGGTCATACCGGTGCTGGTAGCAGGAGCGTTAGCGTTTGGCGCTGGCTGAGCAGCAACCCCCGATGTAGTAGTGACGCTCTGCCCCGATGCCGCAGCCCCACACGCCCCACAGAATCCTGAATCCGCGGCGAGCTGAGCCCCACACTTTGCACAAAAAGCCATAAAATCCTGATCTCCTTCCGCAGTTGGTCTTAACTTAAATTTGTTGCGTTACAGCTTAGCCTGACTTGCGATAGAAGAAAAGAAAACTTCTTGCTTAATCACGATTTTTCCTGATGTGCAGAGGAATTCACTAGGCCACTCCACCCCGGGATTCGCCTAATACGACTTTTATATCCAGCCTCTTCTTGCCGCGATAAACCGTTACTGTAACCGTATCGCCAGCGCGATGGTTCTGCATAACGTGGGAAAGGTCCTGCTGGTCTTCAATCTGCTGTCCATCAATGGCAACAATCAGATCGCCGCCAAGAGTGATAGGGAGATTTCCCAGATAGGCCCGCTCGGTTCCGGCACGGAGACCGGCCTTTTCCGCCGCGCTTCCAGGTATGACCTGCACAATCAACAGGCCTGAATCAGCCGCCAGCCCCATCTGATCTGCCAAGTCTGGCCCGATGGGAATGGTTTGGACACCAATTTCCGGGCGTCGCACGCGCCCCAGATGCACCAAATCATCCAGCACCGCCTTAGCCGTGTTAATAGGAATGGCAAAACCGATTCCGGCGCTCTGTTCCACGCCTCCGGTCAGGATCATGGAATTGATACCGATCACCTGACCCTGAACATTGAGCAGCGGCCCGCCAGAATTGCCGGGATTGATGGCGGCATCGGTCTGGATGGCCTCATCAATAAATCCGCGCTGGCCTTTCACTGAGCGAATTGAGCTGATAATGCCGCGTGTCATGGTCCCGCTCAAGCCAAACGGATTGCCGATGGCATACACTTTCTGGCCCACAACCAGGTTTTTTGAATCGCCAATGGAGGCCTGCGGGACATCCTTAACTGGGATTTGAATGACAGCCAAATCATGAACGGGATCAGTGCCTACAATCTGGGCTTTGTATTTTTTTTTGTCACTGGTGGTTACCTCCAGTTGCCGCGCTCCCTCTATCACATGATAGTTCGTCAGGATGTGCCCTTCGCCATCAATGACAAAGCCTGACCCCATGCCTTGTTGCGGCACCGCGCCATAAAAGAAATCAAAAGCCACTGCGGTAGACGTGATGTTTACCACCGAGGGCAGCGCTTTCTTATACACGGAAATATTGTTCTGCTCTTCAGGATCATAACCAGCCGGCGCGGCAGCCTGAGTCAACTCGACGTGCGCTGGCCGGGTAATCCAGGAAGGACCGCTTAGACGGTTGGTTAAAAAATAAAAGGCAGCTACCAGAATAAGAGCTAAAAGAAATGGACGCAGATACTTCATATCTTCACCTGTCAAGAAACCGATCGCCTGGCAAGAACCTTAAGCTCGGCGTAAATTCGTTCCACCTGATGGTAAGTCTCGTCAAGAGCCCCGGAGTTATCGATCACGAAATCCGCTCGCCGCGCTTTTTCGTCATCGGGGATTTGTGCCTTTGAGCGGCGCTCTACCTCAGCTTTCGCCTGGGCTTCACTCATGCTGCTGCGATGGGCGAAGCGCGTTATCTTCTGGGCTGGGCTGCAGGTCACCACAAGGATCTTGTCAAAGCGATCACGCGCGTTGGCTTCAAAAATCAACGCCGCTTCTACCATGATAATGGCATGCGGCTCATTAGCGCCGATCTCGCGCATCCATTGATCCTGCCTGCGGATCACCGCGGGATGAACAATTTTGTTCAGCTCTTCAACGCGGCCGCCGTCAAACACAATCGTCGCGAGTTTTGCTCGATCAATCTCGCCATCGGGCTTTACGATTTCCCGGCCAAAATGTTTGATCAGCTCTTGATAAGTTTCCTGGCCGGGACGATATAGCTCATGAACAATTACGTCGGCATCTACGATCTGCGCACCAAATTCGGCAAACATTTTAGCTACGGTTGATTTGCCGCAGGCGATTCCACCCGTCAGGCCGACGCGAAGCAAGAGTTAACTCCGGGCCTTTTGGGCCGAGGCCCGGCGCATTCGGCAGGCTTTTACCGTATTGGCCAGCAGCATGGCGATAGTCAATGGTCCGACGCCGCCAGGGACGGGCGTGATGGCTCCGGCAACTCTGACCACATGCGGATCAACGTCACCAACCAGCGTTGAGCCTTTTTCGGCAAATGATTTTTCACGCGCTGGATCGCCGGCAAAAAACTTCTCGAACTCTGCGCGATCAGTAATTTTATTAATGCCAACATCAATCACCGTGGCGCCCGGCTTTACGAAATCGGCAGTAACAAAACCAGCTTTGCCAATGGCAGCAATCAGAATGTCACCCTGGCGCGCCACCTGTGGAAGGTCTTTGGTTTTTGAATGGCAGACCGTTACCGTAGCATTGTTATTGAGCAAAAGCATGGCCACCGGCTTGCCAACAATATCGCTGCGCCCAATCACCACCGCTTGCCGGCCTTCGATCGGAATATTGCTGCGCCGCAGGATCTCAATAACTCCTGCCGGAGTGCATGGCACCAGTCCCGGACGTTGCGTAGAGAGATTGCCGACGTTCATCGGATGAAAACCGTCAACATCCTTCTGCGGCGAAACGGCCAGCAGGACCTTTTTGGAGTCCACCTGAGCAGGCAGAGGAAGCTGCACCAGGATGCCATCAATTTCATCGCGCTGGTTCAGCCGATCTACCGTCTCCAGCAACTCTTCCGTGCTTACGGAATCAGGAGGCGTGAGCGTCTCGCCATGCACGCCCACCTGTTCACAGGCTTTTACCTTGTTGCGAACGTAAATCTCTGATGCCGGATTATGGCCGGCTATAATCACGGCCAGTCCGGGCCGAAAACCAGCGGAGTTGAGGCTGCGAACGTCTTCTGCAACCTCAGCCCTGATTTGGGCTGCAATCTTGTTGCCGTCAAGAACAGTAGCTGTCATGGTGTTCATGGGAAATAAATATCTTACTCACAAACGGCGGGAAACGCACAGGCCGCCACAGAAGGATAGTCAGTTTTATCCGAAAGTTCATTATCTCTGAGTGCGGATTAGCTGGCGCGATAACATCTGCCTGAAGACCCGCGATTCGCTAGACGCTGTTGCGCGATAGACTAATATAGAAGCCATGATCCTGAAGCGCGTGCTTGATGCTCTGGTATGTCCGGTACCAGAGTGCCGTAAACCCCTGAACCTGGCGGCTGACGAAAGCTCACTGCAATGCACCGGTTGCCAGAGGATATATCCCATACGGGACGGAATTCCTATACTTCTTGTGGACCAGGCAGAAATCCCCGGTCGCACCGGCAAGTAATATCCGGCTTGCGTTCACCGCACTAAAATTGGGCCATGCAATTCCGCTGTTTAGTACACTGAGGGGTTCTAAAGTTTGGAGTTACGGCCTATGCAGGGCGCATCCAGAGCGGAGCAGATCTATCAATCAGGCGACGAAGTGCCGGAATCTGGCGTGTACACGGTGATGCACGACCAGCATCGGCCCAACCACGTTGCTACTATTTTCAAAGGTGAACGGTTCCCTTCGTGTGCTCAGTGTGGAGCGCTGGTTCGCTTCGTGCTGGTCCGTCCGGCTACGCCTATTTCTGAGGATTCCGATTTTCGGCAGCCGCCGCGCGCAAGCGATCCGTGATTGTTCAGGTTACTAATTCCATGATTTACCGAAAAATTATCAGTACACACCAGCAAAGGTATATAAATTTAGGCCTTAGGAACCATGCAAACCAGGAAAAAAGCAATACCCTTCTGGATCTACCCCGCGCAAAAGCGCCCAAAAGTAAAAGGCGGGGGCAAGCCACGCCATCACTCTGCACGCCCGGATCAGCCAGGCAATGTCTTTGCCGCCGGAGAGATGGTGAAAGAGACCGGCATTTATGAGGTCATCCACGATCAAGAGCATCGCATTGCGCATGAGGTGGTGATGCTTAGCGGTGACTCTTTTCCGCCGTGCGATACATGCGCAGAGCGCGTGCGCTTCCGCCTGATCCGTACTGCGCCGTACATTTTTCAGGACGAGGATTTTGGCGAGACCTAATATTTATGCCGCTCCGCTCCAAACCGCTTGCGACGTTGGCTTGAGCAAAATTCTTTCTGCTCCTGTCAGAGCCGGCTCGGCGCGCAAGTCGGCCTCGCCGTCCATCTGTTGTTCTGTCGCTGCGCTCCAAACCGCTTGCGACGTTGGCTTGAGCAAAAGTTCTTCTGCTCCTATCATAGCCCGCTCGGCGGGCAAATCGGCCTCGCCGTCAAACCAGGGGCGACGCATCTTAAATGCTATATGCACGAAAGGTTTAGGGAGATGAGATGGGGAGATGGAGAATCCCCTAAAGTATTTTGCAGAATTGCGCGACCCGCGGGTGGAGCGAACGCGGGAACACCTGCTGGAAGAGATT
>DASTCT010000187.1:0-2658 GCA_035710845.1 Candidatus Angelobacter sp. | reverse complement strand
CGCAGCCGCTCCATTGACGTGCTGCCGGTGCGCGGCATCTTCAAGCGGCAAGCTCCCAAGGAGATCGCTCTGCCGCTCATGGGACGCATTGCTGCCGGTCAGCCGATTGAAGCCGTGGAGAACCCGGAAACCATCTCCCTGGGCGATATTACCCGATCCAAAGATGTTTTCGTTCTTCAGGTCAAAGGCGAGAGCATGAAGGACGAGCATATTGTGGACGGGGATTACGTGCTGGTGGAGAAGGTAAACAATGCCCGCGATGGCGAAATTGTGGTGGCTCTGGTGGAAGGCACCGACGCTACTCTGAAACGGATCTATCGCGAAGGCGTGAACATCCGGCTGCAGCCTTCAAACGCTGCCATGAAGCCAATTGTGGTTCCGGCCAAGTCAGTGCAACTGCAGGGCCGGGTGATTGGCGTTCTGAGAAAATACTAGTCGTCAGACTGGGGCACAAGATCTCAAGATCCAAAGATCTTAAAGATCTAAAGAACGCGGGCAGGCGTGAGTCTCCAAAGACTCGCGCCGTTGTTGCCATTGCTCCACGTTTCTTATCCTCTGCGTCTATCGCTCCACAATCGCATTCGATAGCGCTGCGGCCATCGTATCGCCCCATCCTTCCTTCACGCCCAGCGCAATGGCATAAGGCAGAAATTTATCCATTGCCTCAGCGCGGTCTGGAGTGTTCAAGCGATTCAGCCGGTCCTGGTCCACCCGCTGCAGAAACTCGCGGAACCCGGCCAACTGCTGCAGGGTAGTGCGGCCCAGAGCGGTGGGTGCGCGCATAAGAACAAAGAAAATACTATTGAGCAGAACGGCCACTAGCAGCGCAATCACAAACAGATGGTCCTGCGGCAGGGCAAAGAAATAAATCATCGCGCTCGGCGCTGCGAAGAAAATAAGCGGCATGAGATATTGGCCGACCCGCTGCGAGGCGGTCGGACGTGCCGGCTTCGAGGCCAGGACGCCACCGAGGACCAGGCCGGCAATCGAAGTAAACATCAGCAGCCAGAAGGTGGTAAACATTGAAGACGGTGTCTTAATGGAAGCAGCGCTTACGAATGCCCAAACCAATGTGGCGAGAATGCCGATTCCGGCAAATTTGAAATTCTGGCGAAAATAAACTCCTTCAAGATTTTTCCGGAATGTGTCCTGAATCGCGCCGACATGGGCTTTGATCTCCCCGGCCAACGCAGGATTAAGCTCTGCCTGGGCTTGCGCCGGGGCGATGCTTGCAGCGGCGATACTGAGGCTTGCCTCAGCCACGTCATTGCCGAAGGTTGCTTGTCCGCGTAGTCGTGCATCTTGTTGCTCAGACTCAGGCAATCCAATGATGGCTGTATGGCTGGCAGCATACGATTGCGTGGGCAGTTCCGTGTGGAAGAGAGTTTTTGCAATCGCCGCTTCTTCCGGCCAGACGGTGATTTTAGAATTGAGCAGCTTCAGTTGATAGTTTTGCTCTACTGCCTCAATAGAGACAACGCCTTTGGCTGCCATACCTGCCAGGACTGAAGCCAAAGTCGTTCCGTCACTGCCGCCGGTAATCACATAGCGGGCTACGCCGGGTGAAACGCCGGGTGGCGGCTCATATTGGGGGGCCACGTTCTGGATCTTTGGGTCTCTGCCCACCAAAAGCCAGGAGATCAGGTAAAAAACAAACAGTCCTGCGGGAAACAGCAGCACGGAGAAGCCATCTGGAAGAGAAACGTTAAACATGGGTTGGAAATAAGGAACGCATCCGGATTTTACTTTTGTTTTAAGCATGATGGGGCAGAAAAAATGGTGTGCTCGAAAAAATGGCGCGGCAAAAAAATAGCCCGGCGGCAAAGCCGGGCCACTTTTGCTTGGGCAAAAATTCCTGTTTTAGCTCACATGCTTTTTGAGCGCTTTCTCAATCACATCGCGCGCCACATAACCAACAATCTGCTCCTGCACCTGGCCTCCCTTAAAGATCAGCAGCGTGGGAATACCGCGCACTCCGTAACGCTGCGGTGTGACCGGGCTGGCGTCAACATCCATTTTCGCCACTTTTACCTTGCCTGAGTAGGCTGCTGCAACTTCATCCACAATGGGCGAGAGCGCCTTGCAAGGTCCGCACCAGGCAGCCCAGAAATCGATCATCACCGGCTGATCGCTCTTGAGAACTTCCTGATCAAAATTTCCATCTGTCACTTCTAAGATCGCCTGGCTTGCCATGAAACTCCTCTGTGCTCTTTTAAATTTTTATTGCCTGCCTAAGACCGTTCGCGTCGACCCACTATCCTAGCAAATGATTAGATGAAGCTCTATCCAATAGGTTGCGGGATCTCTAAACGATTGATATTGAGGGAGATATTAAAATTCTGCCCAGATGTTACTAAAGTGACGTGGACGAAGGGCCAGTGCAGGTCTAGACTCACTCTCGGTGGTAAGGCAGTTCTGGGGGAGGGCTGCCGGGCGTCCTGCGATTCGTCGCAGGACGCTTGATTTTTACAGGCAAAATCCAGCCGCGAATCCACGCCAAAAACACGAATCAGGCCTTGGCTATTTTTTTGATATTCGTGTTCATTCGCGTCTATTCGCGGCCAATTACATTTAGTGCCGGTCGTGGTCCCGATCATGGTCGCGATCGTGATCACGGTCCTTGTTTTTGCGGTTTCTTGCATCATGGCGGTCCCGGTC
>DASTCT010000186.1:0-39233 GCA_035710845.1 Candidatus Angelobacter sp. | reverse complement strand
GATTCCCAACTCCGCCGCCAAATCCGCAGAGCTCTCTCCCGCCTGCAGCCGTTCCACTGCCGCGCGCCAGAACTCCACGCCTCGTTTCCTATTACCCTTCGTGTTTGCCACTCGCAGCTCCTTTTCTGCTAAGTGTGCATTTCTTTCACTGTCTCACTTTCGGGGTGCACTCCATTTCAGCGTTGGTCCCCCATCAGGATGACCAGCGATAGCCAAATCGGCCTATGTTACTTCACTTTTTCTTTGCTGTCAAAGAATTTTCTGTACGTGCAGAAAAATGCGGCATACAGGTTAGTTCAAAACGCAAAAGAAGGGGTATTGACAGCATCGTTTTTTTCACTTCAAAATAGTGCCTGTACGGAGAAAAACTGATGTCTAAGCGCATACTCTCGGTCTCGTATGACGTGAGCCTGTTAGCGACACGTCAACTCATGGTTGAACTGAAAGGCTATAAAGTCACATCGTCTCTGGGGTTTACTGCCGCACTTGAGCAATGCAGGAATGCTGGTTTTGACCTCTTCATCCTCGGTCATTCCATCCCAGTCAAAGACAAACAGGCGCTCATCCAGACTTTCAAAGAAAACTGCCCTGCACCCGTTTTGTCTCTTGAACGAACAGGTGAAGAAAGAGTGTCATGCGACTTCCACGTTTCTCCAGACAGGCCTGAAGAGCTATTAGAGAAAGTGGCTACGATTATTCGGATGCTGGATATGTCTCCTATTCTCCAAAGCAGCGGTAATGAGAGAACTCACCCTGAATAAAACCGCTTTTCAGCAGCCTACCTACGCCCATTTCATTTGATATCTGGTTTGCTGGGCATCGCTGACCATCATTTGACGTCTCGCCAGTTTCCCATTCGCCCAGTCTGATTAGGTTTTAGATAAAAGCCCCCGGCGGCGTTCGATACTGCCTAGGTCAGCAAGCGCGGCCAAGATGCGTCACCCTTTGGCTTCGGCTGCATCTGCTTTCTTTTCTTCGTCGTCAATAACGGGCAATTCGTACATTTGCACTGGCTCGTATTCAAATCTGACGCGAGTTTCCAACACCAATTCAAAGCTGACCAAATCACCACATTTTGAGCAACGTGGGAATTGGCCTCCGGCAATGAGGACTACTTCATGTGGAAGGCGGTGCGCTGCATGAGTGATCTTATAAATTCCGGTCTGGGGCACTGTAATGCCGGTCTGGTAAGAGGATTTAGAGGACGTAGTATGCTGCTTCCTAAGAACGCACTAATCTTACATCCGATTTCCCATAGTGAGGTGCGCCGTTTTGCGCCAAACAAAATCCCTTTGCGGCGGGTCTGGGGTTACGGCCATTTCACCATGCTTGTCTTACTTCGCAATGCCGGCCACTTCTTCAGGCTGCGCCAGTTGCCGGTTTTTAAGTTGGCCAGTTCAGGAAACACGACCAGCACGGGGTCAAGATCAAAAGAGAGCGCAGTCTTGTCCTCAAACAGAATCGTGATTGCGGTAAAGTCTGGGTCTATTTCCACGGCCTCAACTGTTTTGCCTTTAACTTCTGGAAAGTGCATAAAGCTTGTGTGCCGATTGCGGGAACGGGTACGTTTGAATGCAGCCATAGGTCACCTTTCTGTCGGATTCCATGCCCGCACATGATGAGTGTCAGGTTGCGCTCTCCGCGCTCTACTGCTCGATGTACGTCCAATGCAGGCCATCACAATAGTTTCAGCGGCCAACACTTAAATGACCAGAGACGATAAGTATTACTTTTGTTATCAGCATTCAGAAGATCGCCAAAGGATTCAAGCTTGAATTGGCAGAATTATTTAAAGGGCTGGGCTAAACCAAATCCAGAGTTGCTGTGTCCCGATCCGTGGAAGAGCGGCCCTTTAGGGCCGCGTTAAGGCGACAAAAGTCCCGGGTTTCAGCCCCGGTGAGAAAAATCCGACGGGATACACCAACTCTCGAATTGCTTTAACTTTCGCACGCGAAGTTAGAAGAAAAATGCCAAGATGCGTCACCCTTTGGCTCGGCTCCATATTCCTATAGCAGCGAGCCCGATCACGCGGCGAACTGGCTGCTTCAAGAGCAAGAAAATCTTTAGATATCGAGAATCTGCGGCGGTTTGGAGCGAAGCGACAGAAAAATCAATCCTGGCCGCTTGCCGCGCCCATCGCGCCGCCTTTAGAACGTGCCGCTTCGATCACGCCTTCAAATTTTTCCTTCGGGTCCCAGGGCTTCTTGAAAGTCTCAAGCACACTGCGCACGCCCAGCATCCTGTAGCTTTCAGTCTGTGACTCATTGAACCACTGATTGCCGGTGCTCTCGTGAGGAAAAGCCGGGTGAGCAGCCTGGTACGCGGTAACATCGGCATTATCGCTGGCCAGGACCACCGGCTTAATGTAGACCAGGTAGCCATTTTCCAGCTCAGGATCAATTTCTTTATAGCGGATTTCCGCCACGGCGCAGCGGCTCTTCGGCGTTTCTCCAGGGGCGGAATACGGCGGCAGAAAATCAATCGGGATTTTCATGTCAATGCGGATTTTGCGCAGCGCATTGGCTAGTGCTTCATAGTGGTATTCGGGATCGCCGCCGCCATCCAGCGCGATGATATAGCGGCAGCGGCGCCGGACCATTTCATAAAGACCCAGATTTTCAAAATGGCCGCCGTCAGAAAGATAGATATAAGGACTGCTGTCATTGGTACGGCCCAAGGCTTCGCGAATGATGGAGTCAAAGGCAGAATGCGGCCCGGAATCGCGCCAATTTTTGTGTTTCGGGTTGCCGAACCAGGAGCCCAGCCGGGCATTGAATAGCGTCATGATGAAAGTAATCGCCGGTGAGGAGTAATAGCCCATGTTCGGGCTGGCGGCCGCTCCTGAGATGGCAAGCGCCGTTCCTAAAGAAATCCCGCTTTCACCTCCATACTCACCGCTGGGCCGGTAGCCTAGTATGCCGCTGCCACAGTGCAGGGGTGAGGCAGTAAAGGGAGCGGCCCGGCGCTGCTGCCACGCCAGACGCTCGCCGGAAACCAGGTTTAACGTCATGTTGAGCACGTGAAACGGCTTGAGAGACGGCGTCAGGTTTTTCAGGTAATAGTCGTCTGTCTGGTCAAAGCCGGTGAATTGGTTAATCTCCGGTTTGGGATTGGAAGCGCCAAGGTAGGCGCGAATGAGCCGGTTGCGATACATGGCCTGCAGGGAAAATTTGTTGATGTCGATAAATTTGGCCATCACCCAGCTAAACAAAAAACAGACGAGCGTCAGCAGCACCGCGTGTTCGGGGTGAGTGTTTTCCAGAAATTCCTTGTGCGACATCAAGTCTGATTTCACAAGGTGGGCTTTTGCCAAAAGCCAGTTGTCAAGAACAGCCAGCGAAGCCAGAAATATGACGATAAACACCGGAGCCGCCAGTTTGCCGGCAAGATCCAGGCCACTCCCTTGCTTGCTGCCGGATGTTCCATTTTTTGCCTTAGTTTTATTGCTGAAGCCGGCCAGCGCGGCGAGCACGCCGCTGATGCCTCCGGCGGTGGCAAACGTGGTGTCAGCCCACAGCTTGAGCTTGGCGTGCAGAAAGAAAACCAGGACAGGCGCGAACAAGGTCATCGCGGAAAACCCCATCCAGGCGACCGTGCAAAGCATGCCCCAGGCCCCTGCCCGCGCCAGCCACTCGCGATCATCATCTTCCAGCACCCGGCTGGTAAAGCCCACAAAGATGGTCACCGCCAGCCCAAACGATGTAAACAGCAACGGCATGGCAAAGGTGGTGTACTGCTCCCAACTCATATGGCCAAATACATCGCTACTGAGCAGCCGTGCGCCGCCGGCCACGCAAAAGGCCGTAATGGCCGCAGCTGTCAGCAATCCAAGGATCCATTTTGTTCTGGGCCAGCGGCGGACATGCTCTTTGGCCTTGAGTTCGCGCAGTTTTTCTCCCAGGCGTCGCCAATAAATCAAGGCGTATGCCAGGTAACCCGCGGCTCCGGAGACTGCTATACCACGAAAATAATCCCAGTAATGTAATGTTGCCGCATAGTTCTTGCCATTTGTGTAGTCGGCGCCTGTAAACCAGGCTTCGCTGAGCAGAAGGGCCACTGCTGCAAGGAAAATGGGAGCGAAACAATATTTAAGGAACTGGCCTTCCGTGTGGTTCTTATGACCAACGCCGGGAAGATATCGCAGGAGATTAAAGATGCCGATGGCAAAGAACAGTCCGGCCAGAGGCAGCGCAATCAATCGCCCTTGATAAAACTGGTTCCAGGTTAGGCCCCACCACTCTGGATGGTCCCCCACCTTCCCCAGTGAGAGCACAATCCGCGGCGCCATGAGCGCGCACATCAGCAGAGGCACAAAGACAAGCCAATTCAAAAGCATGTTCCGTGCGACAGTGGCAGCCAGGGTCCAGGTATCGGCGGAAAATAAGCCCAGCTTGGGCGAAAGATAATTGCTGTAGTCGCGCAGGTGCTGGACAGGGTCAGGATGTTCTTCGGGCGGCGGCAGCGCAAAAGGCTTTAACTGGTCGATGACAGTCGTGGTCTTATCTTCCAGCTTTTTAGGTGTAGTAAGACCTTTCCAGCGCTCTTTCCATGCAGTGAGCCAGCTCCCGATGAATCCGCCGCCGGAAACGGTAGAGAGATAATCAAAATTTTCCAGGATGCCGAGCTCTGCCAGCCCCTGCAACGCTCCTAGCGCAAATGTGGCGCTGCGAATGCCACCGCCGGAAATACACAGCGCACTGCGCTGCTTTCCGCCTAACAAGGCGTCTTCCTGGGCCAACACCTGTTCAAAGGTAAGTGGTGCTTCCGGGCCGTCCGGTTCGGGCATTGCTTGCGTAAGAGATTGTGGCGCGAGGGGTTTCTGGCCTTGCATGGGGAGAATATCTATTCATCTACCCACAAAGTCAAAGGATTAATGCAGATGAAAGGCCTTTCTAAGGCTTTTGCAGGAACGGCCAATAAAATAAAAGCCCCTGGCGGCGTTCGATACTGTCTAGGACAGCAAGCGCGGCACAGGGGCCACTATTACCCGTGGATAAAGTAAGTAGATGATCGCTTATTTAATCCAGAGTACAAAATGCCAAGATGCGTCACCATTTAGCTTTGGGGGAAACACTAACCCAAAATGACATTGCCCGAAACGGCTAATCAAAGCCAAGTAATCTACACAGTATTTTCATAAGTCCTTACAAATCAATAGAGCCACAAAGCAGCTACCCTCGATTTCTTACAACCGTCTTAGCACTTATTAGCTTCAAAGTTAATTACAAGATGGTTACGATCCGTTCACGCGAGGGGTGACATGCTTTGGACAATCTTTGTGATTCTTCTTGTTCTGTGGCTGCTGGGAGTGGTTAGCAGCTACACCATGGGTGGATTCATTCACATTCTGCTTGTGCTGGCTCTGATCGCGCTGGTTTTCCAGCTGATTACCGGCAGGCGCACTGCAGTCTAAAACGTCAGAATCAAATCTGATTTCGTACGACCACTTCAAAAAACTGAGGGAGAGCTGTCTATGGATAAGGACCGTATTAAAGGCAAGATGGAAGACGCGGCTGGCCGCATTAAGCGTCAAGCCGGCGAGTGGACTGGCGATGAAAAAACCCAGGCTGAAGGATTGGCCGAACAGGCCAAAGGCAAGGCCCGCAACGCTATGGGTAAAGCCAAAGACGCTGTCCGCGATACCGCTGACGATCTACGTCGGCGCAAAGAAAACGAGCAGGAAATCGACAAAAATTTGGATAATCGGGACGAAGAGGCCGCATAGATCTTTGTCCTCCTCCAGGGGAAGCGAATCGAGGGCGTCTGCAAGGGGGCGTCCTCGATTTGTGTTTGGACGTTTTTACAAGCTTTGCCGGTTTTGCACAAGAACTCCAACCTTCACCACAGATAACACTGATTAATAGGACTATTTTGAATTTATAAATCCGTGCCATCCGTGTTTATCCGTGGTGAGATTGCTTTGGGCAAGAAAAAGGCGCTCTTTTGCGAGCGCCTTTCAGTCAACCTCAACCAGGAGAGTTGCAAGCCTTATCGGCTTGAAAGTATTAACCCAAAAATCATGGAATAGTTGCGCCTTCCCTTCCGTCTATCCTGCATAATTGTTATGAATGCTGTTTGCACAAGAAATCGCGCAAGCTGCCCGCCGCGCCGCTTTGGATGCGGGCTTTGATCTGGCCGGAATCGCGCCGGTACAGCAGGAAGACCTTCCTGAGCTGAGCGCCTTTGTAGAGTGGGTGGACGCGGGCCGCGCAGGCGAAATGAAATATCTTGAGACCCGCAATGAGGCTGGCGAACTTCGCCGCGCCTCGGCCACCAACGCCGCTCCCTGGGTACGCTCCATCGTGGTGTGCGCCCTGAACTACAGCGCAGATAAGCCTTACTCGACTCAGGTCAACGATTCCGAGCGTGGATGGATTTCGCGCTACGCTTGGGGCAGCAAAGATTACCATGACGCGCTATTACCCCGCCTGAAGCAGGTGGAAGCAGCCATTCGCCAAGCCGCGAGCGAACAGCAAATCAACGTGGAAACTCGAAGCTACGTGGATACCGGCCCGATTGTGGAGCGGGTCTACGCCCGCCATGCCGGCATCGGCTGGATCGGCAAGAACACCTGCATCATTCACCAAAAGCTAGGCTCGTGGATGTTTCTTGGCGTGGTCCTTACCTCGCTCGATCTTCCTGCTGACATTCCTGCGCCTGATCGCTGCGGAAGCTGTACCCGCTGCATTGACGCCTGCCCCACGCAAGCCCTTGTTGCGCCCGGCAAGATGGATGCGCGGCTGTGCATTGCCTATCTCACCATTGAGAAGCGCGGCGTTATCCCTGAAGAGCTGCGTCCGGCCATCGGGCACCACATCTTTGGCTGCGATATCTGCCAGGATGTCTGCCCATGGAACAACAAATCCGGTAATGCTCTGCCCACCTCGCTCCCAGAGTTTCAGCCTCAGCCAGGGCTTTACCATCCTGAACTGCGCCCTCTGGCCCGGATGGATGAGGAAACTTACCGCCGCACTTTTCGCGGCTCCCCGGTCAAGCGGGCCAAATATGCGGGTATCAGACGCAATGTGGCCATCGCCATGGGAAACAGCGGAAACCCGGAGTTTGCCGGCGATTTGCAGAAGCTGGCCAACGATCCCGACCCTGTGGTGGCGGAGCATGCGGCCTGGGCCCTGCGAAAACTTACCGGCAGCTAGCACGGTAGCCTTTTGGGTACCTCCCGCCCCGATGCACGTTGTGGTAATGTTTCTCACAACCTATGCCCAGTGAGCCAATGAACTATCCCTGGAAAACCCCGCGAGCACATCCGCGGTTTCTGCTGGATATCCGGCTGATGATTCGAGCCAAAGAAGTTTTGAATGGCCGCACCAAAGATGTTGGTGAAGGCGGCCTGGGCGCCACTATACCCGGTACGCTTGAAAGCGGAGAGATTGTTGAATTGGAATTTCAACTGCCGGAAACCACTGAGACCTTGCGCCTGAAAGCCGAGGTCCGGTACTCTCAGGGCTTTCAGTACGGTTTTAGATTTCTTCATGCTAGTGATCGCCAACGAGAGCTGATTCGCAACGCCACGGTCGGACTTTCGCCTGCGCCGTAAAGAGCACCCTTTTGCGCGAGGATCAACTAAACTGGCTGCGAAACACCGCCTTAATGTTGTCCAGCCTTTTGGAAAGCTCCTCAGCCTCTTGCTTCATGCCAAGCTCGTTCGCCGTGGAAATCGCATCGTAAAAGGCTTCTTTCGCATTGCTGTAAAGTCCGGAAGTTCCAAAGTGAGAGTGCTCATACATCTGGTCGTAATACTTTTCTCCCAGCGCTTTACACTTGCGAAGGCTGTCAATCTTTAACTCGCGTTCCGATCGTTCCCAACCGACATCACCAGGCGTCTCTTTCACGGGTAATACTGTCAGCATGGCTCTTGCACCGCTGAGCCTCATCAGCCTGAATTCTTTTGGATAGCTTTTTGGCAGTTCACTCTCTGGGAGCAAAAACAGATCGGGGTAAAGTGGCTCGCGCAACAATGACCGCCAATCTTCATCCATCAACCACGGATCAGCCACAGGAAAAGCGCAGCAACTTGCTCCAATCGCCGACCATAAGTTCATCAAAACCTTTACCAGTGACATGGCTGGCGCCGTCGTCTTTGCCTGCTCTGCCCACGCCTCAAACCGCTCATGCAGAAAGACCACGGCTTGACCGTGCCCTTGCAGCCGAAACTCAAGATGGAACCGCTGCGCGCCGGAAAACGCCACAACGCATCCATCCCATGCCGGCCCTGAAGTTACGGCCAGCGCTCCGGTCGGGTCAGAATGTTTCTCGCCCCATTTCCACCAGCGTTCATCGCGATCGTAGTAAAGTCGCGCAACATTCAAGCCATCACGCATAACAAAGCCGGAGTCCAACACGGAATGCATGGCACCAGCGATCAGTTTCTCTGGCGGCTCTCCCACACCCCACAACACCGCGGTCGGCCCAAGGTCAGAGCGTGCGATTACCGATTCCACCGCATTAAACGGCGCTTCCGTTTTTATCGTGCGCGAATCCTGGTAAAACTCAATCTCCACCGCGATAGGTGCGCCATCCTGATCGCGCCGGATTCCCGTTACCCTGCCTTCAGAGTATTGCGGCAGCCCGCTTTCCGGCATGGCCCGCAGAAGCCGCACGGTTTCACCTGGATAGAGCACTCGCAATCCCCTCTTTTGTAGACTAATCTAAACGCCGCATGCTTCCTCTCGCAATCGATTTCTACGCGATTTCTGCCAAATGATTCTCTCGCATTAACATTTTTCGCCTGAAACAAAAAACGGCCCGCTTTTCAGCGGGCCAAGTTTGAGGAGTAAAAGAACAGCGTCATTCAGAACGTAGAGCAATCATGGGGTCAACTTTTGTAGCCCGATAGGCGGGGATATAGCAGGCAAGCAGTGAAACCACGGCGACCATCAGGACCACCGCAACAAAGGTAGCTGTGTCCGTGGCCTTAATGCCGAACAGCAGGCTGCTGAAAGCCGTGGCGAATCGCGCTGCAACGAGCGAAAACACAACTCCAATCGCAATGCCGATCCCGGTAAGCTGCAAGCCAGATTTCAGGACCATCCGCACCACGCTTGCACGCGTGGCACCCAGCGTGATGCGCACTCCAATTTCATGTGTGCGCTGCGTTACCGCGTAGGAAATCACGCCATAAAGGCCGATCCCTGTAAGCAGCAACGCAAGCCCGGCAAAAGCTTCCAATAGCAACGCGTTGAAGCGCGGCGTGGCCACGGAAGCGGAAAGATATTCCTCCATGGTCTTCACGTCATAGAGCGGCAAATCTGGGTCCATGGAAGAAACCACGTTGCGAACCGCAGGCGTCAGACTGTGGGGATCAACGCTTGTTCGCAAGCAAACCGCCAACGATCCAAAATTCAACTGTGTTGAAGGAATGTAATAGGCCGGAACATCCTCGGCCTCAAGATTGCGGCTTTTCACATTGCCGACCACCCCAATAATCTCGCGTGGCTGCGGCTTGCCGCTGTTCGATATTCCCGGAGTAATGTGCTTCCCTATCGCATTTTCATTGGGAAAATACCTGCGCGCGAAGGCCTCATTCACAATCATCACGCCGGGAGCTTTGGAATCATCATGCACGCTGAAATCACGCCCATGCAGCAGAGGTATGTTGAATGTATGAAAGAGTTCCGGCGAAACGGCCTCAATATCAGCCGAAGGAGCTTCAGACTTCGGCACTGGCCGTCCCTCAAT
Source organism: Candidatus Angelobacter sp. (assembly GCA_035710845.1). Lineage (GTDB taxonomy): Bacteria > Acidobacteriota > Terriglobia > Terriglobales > Acidobacteriaceae > Angelobacter. Next base: position 29,537 of record DASTCT010000186.1, on the reverse strand, counting down.
CTGGAACGAGATCGTCGCATTGTTTCCGCTGAGCGGCAGTGGACTAACTGTGCCGGCAGAAACCACGCCAGGCAAGTTTCGCAGACGATCCAGCAATTGCGCATAGAAATCCATCTGCTGCTGATCGTTGTATTTGGCATCAGGTAAATCAAAGGTCAATGTCAAAACATTCGCTGGGTTTAAACCAGGATCCACTGACACCAATCGATGGAAGCTCCTCACCAGCAATCCTGCAATCACCAGCAAGATCAACCCTATGGTGGTTTCAAACACTATCAGCGCACTGCGCAGTCCCTGGTGTGCTGCACTTGCCGTTGTGCCCCGGCCTTCCTTCATGAACTCAGTCAGGTTTGGCTTTGAAGTTCGCAACGCAGGAACCAGGCCGAAGATCAGGCTGGTCATGATTGCAATGCCGGTGGTGAAGAGCAACACGGTGCCGTCAAGCCCAGAGCTCTGAATGCGTGGTAGCTTCTCCGCGTTCAGTGCAATGAACAGCTTGAGAGCCCACATGGCAATCGGTATTCCCAGCAGCGCTCCGCCAAGACCCAATACCATGCTCTCCGTCAGCATCTGGCGGACAATCTGAATGCGCTTTGCCCCGATTGAGGCTCGAATCGCGATCTCGCGGCTGCGTTTACTGGCCCGCACCAGCAGCAGGTTGGCGACGTTCAGGCAGGCAATCAGCAGCACCACCCCAACCGATATCAGCAGGACAATCATCCGCGGCCGCGTATCTCCAATCAGATATTCCAGCTCCGGCGACATTCCTACAGTAGGAAACTTTTTATTGGTATCAGGATACTGAGCGGCAAGATTGCGGGCAATTACGTTCATCTCTTCATGGGCTTGGTCCAATGAAACACCCGGCTTCAGCCGGGCAACCACGTTTAAGAAATGTGCGCCGCGCCCTGCAGACGATGTCATTGCCGGCGCGTTAACCGGGTCCTTGGATTCAGATTCAATGGCAAATGTCCGCCACAGCTTGGGAGGTTCCTGGTCCAGCGGAAAAGCAAAACCTGCCGGCATTACCCCCACTACGTTGTAGCGTTGTTTATCCAGAGTAATGGCTTGGCCAAGAATTCCATTATCGCCATGAAAAACGCTCTGCCACAGCTCATGGCTCAGCACCACCACACGAGTGCCCGGTTTTTCATCTTCCTGGGTGAACCCGCGTCCCAGCAAAGGCTGAACGCCAAGAGTGGAAAAGAAATCTCCAGCAACGGTAACACCGCTGACGTGCAATGGCTCCGCTGTGCCAGTAAGAGTGAAGCTATCACTGTGATAAGAGGCCATGCCGTTGAACGACTTCGCCGTTGCGCGCCAATCTAAAAAATCAGGATAAGACGTGGCAAAATTGCGGGCGATTCCATTCCTGGTAAAAGCCGAGGTCATGAAAACCAGGCGGTCAGGTTGTGGGTATGGCAGAGGCTTCAGCAGAACCGCATTCACGATACTGAAGATCGCCGTGTTGGCGCCAATGCCCAGCGCCAGTGTGATCAGGGCAATCACGGTGAAGCCCGGCGACTTGCGCAGCATGCGCAGGCCAAAACGAATATCTTGAAACAGCGTAATCACACTTCACCCCGCGAATGAGAGAACCCCATTCCAAGCAGTCTTTTGATTTCCGGGCTTACATTGGGTCTATGCCAGTTCAGCTGCCTGCTGCGCCGCTTCCGTCTCTTCCACTACCTTGCCGTCAAAGAGATGGATGGTGCGCTCAGCATGCTTGGCAAAGCGCGCGTCGTGCGTCACCATGCAGATGGTTGCGCCTTCGCGGTGCAACTGCTGCAACAGGTCCATTACGGCTTCACCGTTGCGGGAATCCAGGTTTCCGGTAGGCTCGTCCGCCAGCAAGATGCTGGGTGATCCACCCAGAGCGCGCGCCACAGCCACACGCTGCTGCTGACCGCCTGAAAGCTGTGAAGGATAGTGGCGCATACGGTGCGCCATGCCGACCTTCTCCAACGCTTCCTGCACGCGCTTTTTGCGCTCAGGTGACGACATGGAGCGATACGTCAGCGGCAGTTCCACGTTCTCATACACCGTGAGATCGCCAATGAGATTGAAGCTCTGGAAGATAAAGCCGATTTCCTGGTTGCGAATACGAGCGCGATCAGAAAAATCCAGGCCCTGCACTGCGCGGCCATTCAGGACGTAAGAGCCGTCCGTGGGAGAATCCAGCAGACCAATAATAGAGAGCAGCGTTGACTTGCCGCAGCCCGATGGGCCGGCGATGGAAACAAATTCGCCCTTGTGAATGTCCAGGTGAATCCCAGAGAGCGCATGCGTTTCAACCTCATCGGTGTAAAAGACCTTGGTAACATTCTCAAGATTGATCAAAGTTTGTCCACTGGCCACGTTGTTCTTTCCTCCCAAAATAATTCGTTTTATCTATCTAGCCTGATCCGGTCCTGATTATCCAGGCGAGACATGTCAGAAAGGATCACTTGATCGCCTTCTTTCAGTCCGCGCAAAACCTCAATGGTGTTGACTGAGCTTCGCCCAAGTTCCACAGGGACCTTGGTTGCCGTCTTTCCATCTGGGTCAATTTTAAACATGCTTACCGTGCTCTTTTCTTGTCCAAAGGCCGGACGCCCTACATAGAGCACATTATCCAACCGCTCCAGCGTGATCGTTCCATCCACGCTCAGGTCAGGCCGCGCGCCCGGAGGCGGCGGGCCATCCAGCATCACGTCCACTGTGACCGTACCTGCCTGCACTGATGGGTCCACGCGTGAAACTTTGCCTTCCACTACGCCGTTGTGGGTATCGATATCTGCTTTCTGTCCGGGCGTAATGTCTTTGGCTTGAGTTTCAGGAATCTTCAATTCCGCTTTCAGATGATCAGGCTGAACTACTTTAGCCAGGATCGTTCCCTGCGGCAAACGTTGTCCTACCTGGACAGGCGTATCCGTTGCCTGCAAAACTCCCGTAATGCCGGCCCGAACTTTGAGCGCATCCTTCTGCCGGAGCTTCAGGTCAAGCAAAGCCTTCTTCTGGTCAATCGTGCTCTGCTGCACTGCCAATTGAGTTTCAATGGCTTTGGTGCTCTCAGCAATCCGGTCTTCTTCAATCTTCTTGCGCGTTGCGAGCTCGCGTTCCTTGATCACAGAAGTATCCAGCACAGCCTTTGCAACCACGCCAATCTTATTCAGCTCGCGGTTGTTGTCCGCATCTCGCTTCGCATTCTCGTAATCAGATTCAACCGTGGCGGACTCTGCGCGCAGGCTAAGCAGATCGCTATCAACTTTTGCTTTGGTGTTGTGGTATTCCGCTTCCGCAGATCTCAGATCAAGCCCAGCGCTCACTGCTTCTTGCTCAAGCTGTGGGTTTGAGAGCTCCATGATGATCGTATCCGGCTTTACCGGAGTGCCCGGCAAAACCAGAATGCGTTCCACATGCACGTCTGTCTCTGCGGGGATTAGACGAACATCGTCTGGAATGGGCACCAATGATCCAATACCGCGCACTTGCCGCAGCATTGAGCCGCGCTTCACCGTGTCTGGCCAAATAGTGCCGTAGTCAACACTCTGCAGCGCCGGCTTGAGCCGGGAGACACCCAGGGTTACCCCTGCAATCGCCAGCACAGCCACCACGATCAGGATCGTTTGCTTCTGGCGCTTCTTTTTCTTAACCGATTCGTCGCGTACGATATCCATTGCAACTAAGGTATATGCACAAGTTGTGCCAAATCAATGATACTGCAAACCACTGAGCCTGAAAGAGAAAATGTCATTTTAGCTGCTTTTGCCCGTTATCCGCTGTCCATTACTGAAACCCACTGTTCGGAAACGCACACCCAAATTCAAGGCTGCCGAGACTCATTTGAACCCCTACATTAATATATAGACCAGAGAAACTACTTTTCGTTATGCCAAAATCTGCTTTTCGGCCCCGGCTTTTCTCCACCGATCAATACAGTATTACGCTGCCCGCAGGCCATAAGTTCCCGATAAATAAGTACGGTATGCTGCGAGGGCTGGTGGAAAAAGAAGGTCTTTTTCAGCTTGAGCGGAGTCCGCTGGCCGATTCAGAAACTGTTTGCCTTGCCCATGATCCGGATTACGTAACCCAGTTCACTTTGGGAATACTTTCAACAGCGGCCATGCGACGCATTGGGCTTCCCTGGTCAGAAACTTTTGTCCAGCGCGCCTATGCGTCCGTAGGCGGAACAATCTCCGCTTCCTTGCAGGCCATGAAACATGGCTGGGGAGCCACCCTCGGCGGCGGCACGCACCATGCTTTTCGCGCTGAAGGCGCTGGTTTCTGCGTCTTTAATGACATTGCGGTTGCCATCCAGCTCTTGCGAAAAAGAAATCTCATCCGCCGAGCCGCTGTGATCGATCTTGACGTGCACCAGGGCGACGGCACAGCCGAAATTTTCCAGAACGATCCTGACGTCTTTACTCTCTCCATCCACTGTGACAGCAATTTTCCTTTTCGCAAAAAACAGAGCCGTCTTGATGTGGCGCTGCCAGACCATGTTGAAGACGCGGAATATCTTCGCCGCCTGGATGAAGTGCTCCCAGCGATTTTTGCTTTCCGCCCTGACATTATCTTCTATCAATCCGGCGTCGATCCGCTGGCCTCTGATGTTCTGGGCAGGCTCTCACTCACACACCAGGGCTTGATTGAGCGCGATAAAAAAGTTCTGCGGGCAGCGCGCAGCTTCGGCGCTCCGTTTGTTCTTACTTCCGGCGGCGGCTATTCTCGCCCTATCGAGTTCAGCGCTGAAGCCCATGCCAATACGTATCGCACGGCATGGCATATCTTTGCCACCGTTTAATGGTTTAAGACATTTAGTACAAGTCCTGCCGTAAGCATCCAGCGATCTCTCTTCTGCGCATGGCAGTGATATTCTTTTTGCAGCCATGCCTTCATCTACCAGCTATTCCGCTAATCAATTACCGCTGCTTGAACTGGCGGAGGCGAGCCAAGCGGTGCAGAAGAAAGAAATCTCGCCCGTCGATCTCACCCAGGCATGTCTCAAGGAAATCGAGCAGCGCAATCCTGAACTCAAGGCCTTTATCACCGTAACGGCTGAGTCTGCTCTGTCTGAGGCGCGCAAGGCTGAAGCTGAAATCGCGCGCGGCGAGTGGAAAGGGCCGCTGCACGGAATTCCTCTGGCAGTAAAAGACCTGGCTGAAACTGCCGGAGTAAAAACCACAGCTGCGAGCGCGGTGCTCAAAGATTATGTGCCAGCGGCAGATGCTGAGGTGGTTCGTCGGCTCAAGGCAGCCGGCGCTGTCCTGCTAGGCAAGCTCAACCTGCATGAGTTTGCTTATGGCGGCAGCGGGATCATTGGTCACTTTGGCGCGGCGCGCAATCCATGGAACACCGCTCACATTACCGGCGGATCGTCTTCCGGCTCTGCCGCCGCTGTTGCTGCCGGACTCTGCTATGGCGCAATCGGCACGGACACCGCAGGCTCCATTCGTCTGCCTGCCGCTTTTTGCGGAATCACCGGCCATAAGCCGACTTATGGATTGGTTAGCACTCGCGGCGTAATTGCCCTCTCCTGGTCATTCGACCACGTAGGCCCAATGGCCCGCACCGCCGCCGATGCTGCGTTGATGCTTCAGGCAATCGCGCACTACGACGCAGAGGACGTCAACTGCCAGAAATTCCCGCCGGTCTACTATCCTTCAGCCATTGAAGAGCCCATAAAGTCTCTGCGGTTGACCGTGGCCCGCGACTTCTGGAAGGACGCAGATAGTGAAGTTACTCTCGCTGTCGATGCGGCCATAAAAGAGCTTGGCAAGCTTACCGCCGGGATTCAGGAAATCGATTTATCCACAGAAGTCGATCGCACGATCGTCGCCTCAGAATCTTTTGCCTATCACCAAAAATATTTACCTCAGCATGAAGCTGAATATCATCCAGAAACGCTGAGACGCATCCGCAACGGAGCCAACATCACCGCTGCGCAACATATCCACGCACACCGTGAACTTTTGCATCAGCGGCGGCAGGTATTGCACTTGTTTGAAAAGACCGATCTCATCCTTACTCCCACAACGCCTGTCCTGTCGCCGGCTTTGGCTGAGCTTGAGGCCGCGCCAGATCAGCTCCGCAACAAAGAACTGCTTATGCTGCGCAACACGCGCCCGTTCAACGTATACGGACTGCCTACGGTCTCACTCAATTGCGGATTTTCAAAATCTGGATTGCCCATCGGCCTGCAAATTGCCGGCGCTCCCGGCGCTGACGGGGTTGTGCTCGCGCTGGCCCACGCTTACCAGAAGCAAACTGATTGGCACAAAAAGAAGCCTGTCTAAGCAGCGCCTCAGCTTGCCTTTGCTAGCGGCGCGCTGATGCTTTCCAGCGATTGGCGCTCCGCCTTCACTCCCAGCTTCCACTCCATCCCGGCTGCAATCAGCATAAGTAATGCTCCAAAAAGATATCCATAAAAGAGGTGCGTGCGTGAGCCGCTGCCGATCAACGCTCCAAATAAAGCCGGAGCGCCAACTCCGCCCGCCAGCGTTCCTAGAGCATAAAAAATGGCGATCGCCATAGCGCGAATCTCCAGCGGAAAAATCTCACTCACCGTCAGATAAGCCGAGCTTGCCGCACAACTCGCGATAAAGAAGATCACCGTCCAGCAAATCGTTTGCGTAAGACTGGTGAGCAGGTCCCGTTGAAAGAGCAGTCCGGTAATCACCAGCAGTACGCCTGAGAGCGCGTACGTTGCTGTGATCATTGGCTTGCGGCCTACGGTATCAAACAATTTGCCCACAATGAACGGCCCCAGGGCATTGCTCAATGAAAACGGAAGTAGATAAAAGCCGACGTGCTCAGCCTTGACCGAATAAAACTCAATCAGCAGCAAAGCATATGTAAAAAAGATAGCGTTATAAAAAAACGCCTGCGAGATCATGAGCCCCAGGCCCAGCAGAGATCGCGTACCGTGCGTATGCACCATCGCCTGCCAGATTTCCTTCCATGAAATGCCATGACGAACCATGATGGTGAGTGGCTCACCTTCAGGCTCAGGCAGCTTGCACGACTTCCTTACTTCAGATTCCACCTGCGCAACAATGCGCTCTGCCTCTTCCTCGCGGCCATGGGTCATCAACCATCGCGGCGACTCAGGAATAAAATGCCGGATAAAAATAATGACAACGCCCAACACCGCTCCCAGAAGAAATGTAAATCTCCAACCAAGGGAAGGAGAGATGGCGTGCGTGTTGAGCAGCAGGATCGTGGCCAGCGCTCCCACAGCCGCGCCGATCCAATATGTCGCGTTGATGATCAGGTCTACGTGGCCGCGAACACGCGCCGGAATCAATTCATCGATAGCGGAATTGATGGCCGCATATTCACCGCCAATGCCAGAGCCCGTCACAAATCGAAAAAAAGCAAAGCTCCAGAAATTCCACGCCAGCGCCGAACATGCCGTGGCGATGAGATAAACCAGCAGGGTAACCGTAAATAGCTTTTTCCGTCCCAGCCGGTCCGTAGCGTAACCAAATCCAATCGCGCCAATGACAGCCCCAAGCAAATAAAAAGTTGCGGTCGCGCCAACCTGCGTGTCACTCATGTGCAAGCTTTGCTTCAGCACACCGCCGACAGCGCCAGCCAACGTAACTTCAAGCCCATCCAGAACCCACGTGACTCCAAGCCCAATCACCACCAGCCAATGCCAGCGGCACCACGGCAGACGGTCTAACCGATTCGGAACATGAGTTACAAATTGCGCAGCTTGCGGAGGTTGCGGAGAGCATTGCGCTGGATATTTAACCGAATGATTAACCTGCTTCGATTCAGACATTGCGCTCTCTCACCAGCTCACTGTGAGATGCAATTTTGGCAATAAGATTTGATTGCGAATGAAGTTAGCGGCTTGCGATAGACGGACGTTCGATGTAATGTGCGTTCGATAAATGAAAGCAGATAGGCTGCGAGCGAAAATCCGTTCCCTCACGATTTTGACGATTCAATGTAAGTGATTGATTCGGTTGGTTGCGGGGGGTGGATTTGAACCACCGACCTTTGGGTTATGAGCCCAACGAGCTACCAGGCTGCTCCACCCCGCAAATCAAGATTAACAGGGCGTTTACGGGTGGTCAAATTCCCCGCGCGAGTACGGGCGCCGGGTCACACAATTCGGGGCGAGCAAAAAATCCTTCGCGTTGCTCAGGATTTCGCCGCCGACTCACTTCCCCATCAACACGAACACAACGCGTGCTGGGCCCCGGCTTCACTCCTCCCGCCTTGCGCTACGCTCACGCCGCCAAACGACTCAACCTCACCGCGGACCTGCCGGGAGATGGTCAGTCAAATACCGCGCCAGCAGGTGATACAAATGCACGGTGGTTCCCGGACCTTCAAAGATTCCGTGAGTGCGATCGGGATAGGTCATGAAGTCGAAAGGTTTTCCGAGCTCGATGAGTTTGTTCACCAGCAACTCCGTCCCCTGATAGTGAACGTTGTCGTCGCCGGAGCCGTGCACAATCAGCAGATGGCCCTTTAAGCCTGCTGCAAAATTAATTGCCGAGCCTTGCTTGTAGCCTTCAACATTGTCTTGGGGTAGCCCCATGTAACGTTCCTGGTAGATCGAGTCGTAAAGGCGCTGGTCGGGCACCGGCGCCACCGCCATGCCAACCTTGTAAAGATCGGGCGAGCGAAACACAAGGTTGAGAGTGTTGGTACCACCGCCGCTCCAACCCCAGACGGCAACGCGATCGAGGTCGACAAAGGAGTCCATTTTGCCAAGCGAACGAAGAGCCTGTGCCTGCTGTTTGGACGAGAGAACGCCGACAGCGCCGTACACAGCCTTGCGCCACGCGCGACCGCGCGGCGCGGGAGTGCCGGAATTGTCGAAGCTGACCACGAGATATCCGAGTGAAGCGATGTAGCGATGGAAAAGCGTTCCGTTGCCTCCCCAGCGGTCGAGCACGGTCTGCGATGCTGGTTCGCCGTAGATGTTCACCAACACCGGGTATTTCTTTGCAGGATCAAAGTTGGGTGGCTTAATCATCCAGCCGTCCACTATTACACCGTCGCCGGCATCCGCCTTGAAGAATTCTGCCGGCGGCGTGAGAAACTGCGCGATCTTTTTTTGTATTCAGTGCTGTAGCTGCTCATGCGTACGAGCTTGTGATCCGGCAGTGATACCAGTTCGCGCAGTCCGGGATCATTGATGCTGGAGAAAGTGTGAAAGGCATACTTCCCGTCGGGAGAAATGTTGTAATTATTGACGCCGGTGAAGTTATCCGGAGTGACGCGCACAGGATCGGCCGAGCCGTCGAGCGGTGAGCGGTAGAGATAGCGCTGAGTCGCGTTATCAGGAGAGGCGATGAAATAGAGCCAGCCGCCTTTTTCATCGACGCCCTCGATCCCTGCCGTGTCCATGGCCCCGCGCGTAACCAGCGTTTCATGGCCACTGCGATCAAGCGCCCACACGTGCATCCAGCCATCTTTCTCGCTGACAGCGAGAAACTGGCGGCCTTCATGGATCGGCTGCGCTTCCGTGAGCCCGCCAAAACCAATGGTGATGAAGGCATCGTCGTGATCGCGCCACATCTGGCGGGCAGCACCAGAGCCGGCGTCGGCGAGGAGATAATTGTCGGTGTTCTGCAGGCGATTGAGTTGCTGGATGAGAAGCGTGTCCGCATCGGTCCACTGCAGGCGCGCAATGTAGTTCTGGCGCGGATCGCCAGGAATGTCCATCCACTTCACGCTTCCCTTGCCATCGGCATTCACTACGCCGGCGCGAACGGCTGAATTGGTGGTCCCTGCCAGCGGATACGGAACCTGCATCTCCACTGGATACGGTCCGGTCTGCGGATATGGAATATCTGTGACTATCTGGCGCTCTTTGCCAAGGTAGTACATGAGTGCGAAGTCTCCGACGCCGTGCAAGTCAAATTGCCAGAACGCGATTCGCTTCGCGTCCGGACTCCAGCGGAAACAGTCGTGCAAATCCAATTCTTCCTCATTTACCCAGTCGGAGCCGCCATTGATGACAAGACCAGACCCATCATGGGTGATGCGCTGGATTTTTCCGCTCGCAAGGTCTTCCACATAAATGTCGTTGTTCTTCACGTATGCGACCTTGGTCGAGTCGGGATTGAACTTCGCATACATCAGGCTGGCCTCGGGCGCATCTCCGCCTAATTTCTTGAGCTTGCCGGTTGTACGATCAAGGAACCAGTAGTCTCCGCGAGAATTGGTGCGCCATACACGCCGAGTATTCGTGAAAATCAGGACGCGTTGATTGTCCTTCGACCAACTGAGACCGGCAATCTGCAGCGGCTCTCTCGTCTCTCCGCTACGCTTCGCTCCGACGGGCGCGCCTTCAGGCATGAGCTGCGCAGCCGTAATCAGGACCTCGCGGTTCTTGCCTGTTGCCGTGTCATACTTTACAAGATCACGCCCGTGGCCGCCCGCCGCCGGTTCCATCGTGATGTAGGATTGCCCACCTTCGAACCAGCGCGGTGGGGGCGAGGGACGTTCGCTGAATTCACCAGTGAAGATGCGGGTGATCGTGTCCTTTGGCGTTTCCGGTGTTGGCGCAGCTGCAGGTTGCTGTGCGAACAACACGGTCGACAACACCAGAATTGAAATAAACGCAAAGTGACGAAGGGCAGGCTGGTTCATCAGATTCTCCGAAATGAACTGGAAAAAGCGATGCTACGGGAGAAGGCGGGAGAATGCAATTGCTTGGCAATAGAACATGCCGCTTGATGCAACTGGGCAACGCTGCCATTCAGCTACTTGAGCCTTCACATCCAAACAAAAACGGATTGAGATATGAAGAAATCCTGAATCTGAATGCGATACAGATGACTCACGAGAGCAAGTATCAATATGAAGCCGCATCTATGAATGCAATTGCCGCTGGAATCCAGGCCAATTCAGCCATACGCAACCTGACTGAGTTTCCCACGCCAGGTTATGCCTTGCTGACGTCTGTAACTACATCTGCCCCTTGAAAATCGCTCACCCTAACTCTTGCCTACTTTATCTATTGCACTATTCTCATGCATTGACGACTGCACGAATGCAAAGCTGGAGAATTCGAATTCCTTAAGCAACGTTTTCAGTCAAACGCTGCAAATTTAATACAACTTTCTTAGCTTGTGCTTCAGCCTCTTCGCGGGTTTCAGACTGGCCCTTTGTTATTACAGTTTCAACCGGACGTAATTTAAAAACGGTGAATCTCCAGACGGAAAACAATTGTGTTTGCGGATCACGGAGCTGTTCAATATCGTAAGCAAAATTACCTTCATGAAAGCGCATGATGAATTCTTTCTGAAGCTGGTGATGGGTTGGGGCAGAGCTCACTTCAGTTTTGCCTGTCAACACTGTGTGCCAATGTTTACGAACGAGCCTGCGGAGCAATGCCACGCCACCATGCTTCATTCCAGTTTGATGCTCGCATTCAACGCAATGGATCAACCGCAAGATGCAATCCGTACGTTGACTGAAGGTATCCGGTTCCAACCCGATGCCTGGCAGGCTTTTTTACGAACTTGGTAAATCATTACTGTCACTGCATAGCACGGCAGCAGCAGTATCTCAACTGAAGCAGGCCCAATCGCTATTACATGATAGCTTTCCTCCGCTTTACACGGCTCTGGCCTCAGCGTTATTGCAAATGAACGATTATGTAAACGCACGCAGCTCTTAGCTTTTCTGAAAACAGCGCCAGATGATCCAGACTCTGGCAAAATAAAGGCCTTGGTTGCACAAATTGATGCAAAGCTGCAATCAACTCCATTGCAAGTTAAAAAATAATCTGTCCGGGGTAGTGAATACAATTTCTGCGGAAATAGCCTGGTTCTATCTCCGCAGATTTGTTCCGGCGCTGCGACTCTTTAATTTGTGGCACCGTGATCGGCGCGATTGTTGAACATGCGACTTACTTATCTGATCCCGAGAAGCTGTTCACGGTGAGTACCGGCAGCCCAAATTACTAGGCAGCTATGCCCACGTCCTCCACAGGCATTCCAGCGTCCCAGTCGGTAGAGGCAATCACAGCTACTTCATTGAGGGCCTGCCCATAAAAGAACAATGCATCCCGTTCGCCAGCAAATCCGTGCAGAACCGGATCCAAAGCGGCCATGGCGGCTTGGACCGCGTCCAGCGTTGCGTGCAACTTGAAGTTGATCGGCTTCCTGCCATCGCCGTCATAATCCGTGAACAGTGATACTCCTGCCACCATCGCGCCATTTAGAAAAGCCGCGGTAGCTGCGCCACCTTTCCGGCGGCTTGCAAACCAGGCACCTAATCCCAGGAAATAGCCGGCGACTCCCACATCCAGCCAGCGGTGAACCCTGGGTGAAATCAGCTTGGGCATATTGGCGAAGGCATCCGGAACAGTACTCTCGTTGATATTGTGCCGTCGAAGCGCATCCATTCCACTTTTCGCAACGTCGCTCGCGCGGTTTACAGAATCAGCAATGTTCTCCCAGCCAAACTCCGATTTATTACGTTCCCTCGTCTCTCGATCTGCACTCATGTTTTCTCCTTTTACATTTACATATTTTGATGCTCGTTTACTCAGGGCTTGATGATGCAGGCTCAGTTTTCCAACGACGTTTCGACTAGTGCCTGCAACATCGGTTCTGCATTGCGTGATTTTCTTTCTTGTAGCCCACCAGACTTGTTGGTACGGACATTCCCGCAGAAGAGAATGGCTCTTACCATCCCATCTACTTGGGTTTTCCGCTGTTGACGGCTTTGGATTGGTCAGTCAGGCCCATCTTGCCGCTCATATCCAGCTTGCCTGCAAGATCTTCCGCGACTCTCATGTGGTCCTGAAGCACGGGCAAGGGTTTCTGCGCGAACTCCTTCAACTGCGGGTCCTGTCCTTCGCTTACTTCTTTTTCAAAGAGAGCGATGGCCTTCTTGTGGTCCTGGAGCTGTGATTGGATGTACTTCTGGTCAAATTGCGAACCTGAAGCCGAAGACAGGCTCGAGTTTGTAGAACTGTCTTCCGGAGTCAATCCGGTGGAAAGAGTAAAGTTGCTTTGTGAAGCCCAGCTCTTCAGTTGCTGCCCTGCGTTGTTATGGTCATCCACGATGGTCTTGGCAAACTGTTTCACAGCGTCATTCGAGGCTTTTTGCTGGGCCAGAGTACCCATATCGATCTCGCCCTGATTGGCCTGCGCGGCCATATTTGCAAATTCGCGGTCCTGTTGATTCAGGTTAGTCTGGTTGCTGTTGGCCGATTGGGCAAATGCCGTCGCAGCCAAAAATACCAGCACTGAACCAATGCTAAGTAGAGTCTTGCGCATGGAATCTCCTCTCATTCATTTTGATGTCCTAAAAAATGCGATGTGGTTAGCGCAAGCGCCGTTGCCACGCTGTTACAACGCCTCTTTAGGAATTTCGATTTTCTGTTTTCGCATCTGCAAAGACTTTCTTCGCAGCGGCTCGCCCAGTGCAGTAAGCACCAGCACGGCAATGATGATGGAAAGAGCAGCGCGGCCCGATTGATAGCCTGCAAGAGTAACAAGCAGCGCAGTAGCGAACGCCGCGGGCTGGCTGGACTTGGCCAAAAGGTTCAGCAGAGCAGTCAAAACGGCTGCAAGCACACTGGCAAAGAGACGGGTTGCGTTGAGATGTCCGGTGTTCGCAGTCAGAGGCTCATTGAATCCGCCCAGCACCCACAAAGCAAAAAAGCCGCAGGCTAGAGCAATGAAATGGCCGGCCAGCACGTTATAAGGGCGCGCGCTTTTTGTCTCAGGCTTCTCCACTTGCTCGTAAGCTGTTGGTCCCAAGCTGCCGAACAGAAGAGGAAGTCCCAGCCCTACTCCAATTACCTCCGATTGCAAGTAGAAGCCCCGCTTCCGCCAAAGGGACAAAGGTAAGTTCGGTCTTGCGGGTCATCAAGGTACTCTCATGGGGCAGAAGCATCTGCGGCTCCACTCAAGTTGGTTGCAAAATGATGCCGGATGATGGTGCGCAGAGTTGCGCCACGAGTGAATCAAGCTGCAACCTGCACCACTCTTGCAGCTTCATAGGTGACCAAGGCTGCATAACATTGGGGGATGTGATGATGTTCGAGCAGGTAAGAAATCTGTACCAGTTTTCAGAAGGGAGATTGCCAGTAAGTTCCGATTTTCTGTTTTCAGCAGCGCAGGCACAATGTCTTTGCACTGCGACGCGCAGCGCGGCACGCGCGGTGAGCGAGCTTTATGACCTGGTGCTCGTCCCGGCCGGGATCAAATCACCCCAATACATTTTGCTGCGCAGCATCGATAGCGTCGGCAAAGTCACACAATGGCAATTGGGTGAGCAGCTCGGCGTAGCGCCGGGGACCTTGAGCCGCAGGCTGGCATCTCTTAGAGCGGCGGGCTGGGTGGCGCCGCAGCCTTCCAGAAATCGCCGTGAGCGGCTGTATGGAATCACACCTGCGGGAAAGTCCCAGCTTGAAAAGGCGCTCCCTTACTGGATCAGAGCCGAGAACCGCTTGCGCGATAGCTTGGCCCAGGAAGAATGGATCACAATTTTTTGGTATCTGCGAATCCTAGCTCAAGCCGCAAAGAAAGCGGAATCAGCGCGCATTTCAAATGTCCTTTCTATGCAGCGCAGCGCAATAGCTGGACGCTAATCCACTTTGACAGCGTAAGCCTTTTCAGATGTGTGTTGTACACGCGACAGACAGGGATGCAAGTAGTGTTGCTTCAGATGCCCTCCCCGATAGTTGTTAGGTACATGGTTGTGTCGTTCTCTGACGCACACCCAAACAAATTCTGTGACTTCTTACCTGCGCGTGGTATGAAGCCGCTGGAACTTGTTGCTGATCTTTTATTGCTGATTTTTTTGCTTGCTGATCCAGGGCAATCCCGCGGCAGAGTTTTTCCCGAACATTGCAGGTGATCATGAGCACTGCTGCTGTTGAGCAACTGCTGACTTACCTTTGGGAAACACCCAAAACGGTTTACAGCTGGTTCGCAACCGTGGACCACAAGAAACTTGGCAAGCGTTACCTGGTGACTGCCTTTATTTTTATGATCATCGGCGGGATTGAAGCGCTCATGGTGCGCCTGCAGTTGGCCCATGCGAACCAGACTCTGCTGACTCCCGAAATGTACGACCAGGTCTTCAGCATGCACGGCATCACCATGATCTTCTGGTATGCCTCTCCCATTCTTTCCGGTTTTGCCGTGTATTTCATTCCGCTCATGATGGCGCGCGAGACATGGCATTTCCGCGGCTGAATGCTTTCACCTACTGGTCATTTCTCTTTTCTGGAATTCTTCTTTACGTGGCTCCCATCATGGGCCAGGCGCCGCACGCGGGATGGTTTGCCTATGTTCCCTATACATTGCGGCCATACTCGCCGGAATGGGGCATGGACTTCTACGCGGTTTCATTGATCCTGCTGACTATATCTACCACTGCTAATGCGATTAACTTCGTAGTCACGATCGGCAACAACGTGGCCATCGCGGAAGGTCGCAAGCTGTTTCTCTGGTACAACTGCGCCGGCTGTCATGGAGGCCACGCCGGCGGCGGCATGGGACCAAGCCTTCGCGATCCCGTGTGGATTTACGGCTCTTCTGATGCGCAGATTTTTGACACCATTGCCCAGGGCCGCGCTCATGGAATGCCGGCTTGGGGCACCAAGGTTCCTGAGCAGCAGATATGGAAGCTGGTGGTTTACATCAAGTCATTGCGCACACCGCAGGAACCCGATCCGCCGATGGTTCCTCCCAGTGAGCAGGTGCCCAGCCCTGTTATCACTTATCCCTCGCAGGCTGCGAAATGAAACCGCATACCAGATTACGCAAACTTCTGTTCGCGGCGCCCGCGCTGGTGTTGCTTGCCGGGTGCCAGCGGCCGCAGTCGTCCCTGTTTCCGCAAGGTCCGGCAGCAGGGAAAATTGCTCCTCTTTCCTGGCTGATGATCATTCTTTTTTTAGTGATCACATTCATCATGTGGGTGCTCATTGTGTGGGGGATCTTCCGGCGTCGCGGTACCTTTAAAGAGCACGCCCCTGTGGACATAGGAGGCGGTCAGGGCTGGATCGGCATTGGCGGGTTCGGAATTCCGTTCATCGTTCTCTGCATTCTGTTTGTGCTCGGCTTGCGTGCCATGGCCGGCTTCCCTATTAAAGATGGCAACCCGCTCTCTCCCGCGCCTGAGATTCTCGTGATCGGCCACCAATGGTGGTGGGAAGTCCATTACGTCAAAGGCGGGCCGGACCAATATTTCAACACCGCAAATGAAATTCATGTCCCCATAGGCAAGCCGGTGGATATTGAGCTTGCCTCGGATGACGTCATCCATTCCTTCTGGATTCCAGCGCTCCATGGCAAAGTGGATCTGGTTCCAGGACAATCCAACTACATCAGGATCCAGGCTGACCATGAAGGCACGTTCAGCGGGCAGTGCGCCGAATACTGTGGAGCGCAGCACGCCAACATGAAGCTGATTGTGGTTGCCCAGCAGCCGCAGGACTACGAAGCATGGCTTGCGCACCAGCGTGAGCCAGCGAAACAGCCGACGGAACCAGATGCACTTGAAGGACAGCAGGTGTTCCTTGCCGCGCCGTGCACGCTTTGCCATCAGGTGCGCGGAACGCTTGCAGGAGGCTCTGTCGCGCCCGACCTTACTCATATCGGCAGCAGAAAGGGGATCGCCGCCAACATGCTAATCAACAACCAGGCAAATCTGGCGGCGTGGATCACGCACGCGCAGTCACTCAAGCCAGCGGCCGCTATGCCCACATTACTCAATTTGACGGCAAACAGCTGCGCGATCTGGTGGCTTATCTGCAGCAATTGCAGTGACAAGGATGATGAGGATTTTTTTCTGAGCAAGGAGGATTCATGATACGGCATCCGGGTATGTTGCTGGTTGCTGGTTTGCTCTTGGGTTTGATGTTGGATTGTGCGGCGTACGCGCAGGCAAAGCCTGATTGCAGCGCTCTTCCCGACCACAACCGGTTGAAAACGGTTCTTCAAGCAGCAGTGAAAGGCGGAGCGGAGGCCAACGGCGGCATGGGAAACCAGGAATGGGCGGCGGTCGTAAATCGTGACGGCATCGTCTGCGCCGTGGTATTCAGCGGCACCGATCGTGGCCAGGAGTGGCCGGGCAGCCGGTTGATTGCAGCGGAGAAAGCCAATACGGCCAATGCTCTCAGCGGCCCTGATTTTGCGCTTTCCACGGCGAACGTCTTCGCGGCTTCGCAGCCGGGGCAGAGCCTTTATGGTCTGATTACCGCTGGTCCGCCGAACCCGCAGGCTGCGTTTGCCGGACCTCCAACCGCGTTTGGAATGCTCAACGATCCTATGGTAGGCAAGCCTATTGGCGGCATTATCGTTTTTGGCGGCGGATTGCCGCTGTATAGCGCAAAAGGAAAGATCGTGGGCGGACTGGGCGTGAGCGGCGACACTTCATGCGCCGATCACGTCGTTGCGTGGAAGACGCGCCATCAGCTTGGGCTTGATGCGGTGCCGATGGGAGTCTCACCGGAGCACAACGACAATATGATTCTCGATTTTCAGAATGGGCAGAGTGCCAGCGGTTTCGGCCACCCAAGCTGCAAGGGTGGAACACCGTCAGACAGCAAGATCAACAGCCTTTCGAAAGACTACCCCACTGGGCCCAAGCACTAACCCGTAGCGGAGATTTTCTTGAGGAAATTCATGTGACAGCACAAGCGAGCACCGGGTTAGTACAAGAGAACCAAGCGTTTGGTCGCTTCTTGCAGAAGTGCAAGAGGCAGGCCGGCAGCTACTCGCAACTGCTAAAACTACGGATCAACATCATGGTAGTCGCCAGCGCATGGTGCGGCGCGCATCTTGCTGCGGTAAAGTATGGCGCTGCGCCGGGAGCGGTAATGTGGAACGCGCTGGCTGGAATCGGCATGGTTGCTGCGGGTACCGCGGCGGTGAATCAGATCATGGAGCGAGAACCGGACGCGCAAATGCATCGCACCCGGAACCTCCGCTGGTCACCGGCGCGATTCGGGTTGACGTGGGCCTCAGTTCTCTCCACGCTCTTGATTTTCGGCGGCACGCTTTATCTGGGATTCATCACTAACTGGCTCACGGGATTGCTAACGTTCTTCACCTGTGTGATGTACCTGCCATCTACACACCATTAAAGAAAAAGACATCCTGGTGCACTGCGATTGGTGCGGTACCGGGAGCCATGCCTGCGGCGCTTGGCTGGACGGCAATTTCTGGGCGTCTGGATTGGGAAGCTGTGGCCTTGTTTGCCATTTTGTTTTGCTGGCAGTTTCCGCATTTTCACTCCATCGCGCTGCTCTATCGTGAGGACTATGCGCGAGCCGGAATTCGCATGCTTCCAGTGACCGAGCCCGATGGCAGGTCCACCACAATTCAAGTGCTCGTTTTCTCGTTAATCCTAATTGCCGCCACAGCCGCGCCTCTGCTGCTGCACATGGCAGGATTGCTCTATTTTGTTTCCGCGCTCCTGCTGGGTTCGGCGCTGCTCTGGTTCAGCATTCAACTCTGGCAATCGCAAACAGCAACGGGGCAAGCGCCGGCACGTCTTATGGCCCGCCGTTTATTGCAGGCAAGCGTTCTGTATCTCCCGCTGTTACTCACCATCATGGTGATCGACGCGAGGTGATGCGCCAATGAAATCTTTGGCTACTCTCGTTCTCTTCTGCTCATTGCCACTTCTGTGCCAAACGAATACCGGAGAGTTACGCCTCAAAGTCGTTGATCCCACTGGCCTGCCCGTCAAGACCGCCGTTCGCATCGTGAGCCCGGCCAATCAATACAGGCATACGCTGGCTACAAACGATGAAGGCGGTCTTGTTGTGCAGCGACTGCCGTATGGTATCTATCAAATCGAAATCAACGCCACTGGCTTTGCGGCAATATCCCAGGCGGTTGAGATTCGCTCATCAATCCAGACCGAGCGCACCATCCAGCTCAAACCTCCCAGGGTAAACGAATCCGTAGATGTAACTGGTACGGCTCCTCTGGTCGACCCTGAACGCCCCGGCGCCGTCAGCCAAATCGGTTCGGACCAGATTCAGACGCGGCTTAGCTCTGTTCCAGGTCGCTCTGTGCAAGATCTGGTGAATTCCCAGCCGGGCTGGCTTTATGAAGGAAACGCAGTGCTGCATCCTCGCGGCTCAGAGAGCCAGACCCAGTTTGTCGTTGACGGGATTCCCCTTACGGATAACCGCTCTCCCAGCTTTGGACCGGAGATTGAAGCGGACGATCTGCAATCCATGAATATCTATACGGCCGGCATTCCTGCCGAGTATGGCCGCAAAATGGGCGGCGTAGTTGAGTTGAACACTCAGCAAGACGTACAGCAGGGATTGCACGGCGAGATGGTGCTGTCCGGGGGGAGCTTTGACTCTACAGGTGCTTTTGGACAGGGGCAATATACCTGGGGCAAGAACACACTAGGCGATTTTTCCGCCAACTATCAGCGCGACCTCACAGAGAAAGATCGCTTGAGCTCACGGTTCGCCGCGAGATTGCGCGCTACGATATTCCCAATGAACTGGTGCAACAGCAGGCTGGCGAGCGCCAGACGGCGGACAATCTGGAAACTATGGGAATCGTCTCCTATGAGCACATATTCTCATCGAATGTGCTGGCGGACCTTCGCGGGATGGTGCGCGACAGCGCCAACGATTTCAATTCCAATCCAGAGTCCACTCCAATCGAGGTGTTTCAGCACAATCATTTTCAAGAAGGATATTTCAAAGGCACAATCGCTGTGGTCCACGGCCATAATGAGTGGAAGTTCGGCGTGGAATCTGACAATACGTTTTTGAACGAGAACTTAAGCTATGCCATTACCGATCCCACACAATTTGATCCAGGGACGCCCTTAGCGTTCAGCTTTCTCGGAAATCGCCCCGACCTTGAGCAATCCGTTTTCGCCCAGAACCTGATGCATCTGAGAGCATGAACACTGAGCACTGGATTGCGTTGGGATCATTACCAGCTTCTCGTAAATCGCCAGGCGTTTGAACCGCGTCTGGCTGTCTCTCGTTATTTCCCTTCCGCCAACATAATTGTTCATGTTTCCTACGATCGCGTTTTTCAAACGCCTTCGTTTGAAAATATTCTTCTCTCCGGTTCCACAGCCATTGAATCTTTAAACCCGCAGGATTTCCTCCGGCTTGCCGTAGAGCCTTCTCAGGGCAGCTACTATGAGGCCGGATTCAGTAAGAGCTTTCTGGGAAAGCTGAGGCTGGACGGCAACGCTTTCCGCCACGATGTGAACAACTTCGCCGACGATGACCAGATTCAAAACACAACCATCAGCTTTCCCATTTCCTTCCGCAAAGCGGTAATTTATGGCGCGGAGGGAAAGGTCGATCTCCCGAATTGGCATAAATTTTCCGGTTCTTGAGCTACTCCTATATGGTTGGCAATGTCTGGTTTCCGGTGACGGGAGGACTGTTTTTGGGGGCAGCTGCCGATTCGGCGAAAACCCAGCTAACCGGGCATTTCCCTGACACTCAAGATTAGCGCCAGACCCTGCGTGGACGCATTCGCTATCAGGTGCGGCCTCGATTCTGGGTAGCGGGCGGAGCCCAATATGACTCTGGCCTTCCCTTTGCGTTTGATGGTGATCCCTCTACAGTGCTGGCGCAGTATGGTCAGCAAGTGCTGAATCGCATCAATTTCGCTCGAGGCCGCATCTATCCCACCTTTCAGCTCAACGCCTCCGCTGGTGTGGACATTTACAAATCTGAACGGGTGAATACACAGCTTCAGATAGACGGGCAAAACCTCACCAACGTTCTCGATGTAATCGATTTTGGCGGCATGTTCTCCGGCAACGCGATTGGCCCATCACGCAGCTACCAGTTGCGACTTACGACGAACTTCTAAACCAGAGGAAAAAGAACGGAGCCAGGGCCTTGCAACTTATCCGAAGCAGCTGGCGTCGGAGTAGATGTTGAACGCGGACGACAGGTGGGTTCGCGCGATGGTAAAGGGGGACACCATGGGACCTGCAAGGACATCGCTTCTCGCCTTTATTTCCTGCGGTCTTCTTGTCGCGGCGCTTTTTTTTCCTGTCGCTGCCATGGCAGCCAATGAAGTCCGCGGTCGTGTGATGGACGAGACCGGCGCTGCTATCGCCGGTGCGCAGGTGGTGTTGGATTTCGGCCAGACAGTCAGCAACATCAGCACTGACGCTGCAGGAATTTTTTTGATTGTGCCGTCTGCTCCATCAGGCAAGGTAAAGGTTTCAGCTCCCGGCTTTTCCCCTGTTGTGGTGGATTGGGACCAATCAATTTCATCTCTCACCATTACTCTCAAGCCTTCTCCTGTAAGTGAAACCGTAGTCGTTACGGGAGAGCGCAGCCCAACTCAGATGGACGAAACCGCTGCCAACATTGTTGCGCTAACCCCTGCGGAGTTGAACAACAATGCCGTTCTCACTCTTGATGACGCGTTGCGGCAGGTTCCTGGGTTCACTCTTTTCCGCCGCAGCAGCAGCCTTACAGCCAATCCGACAACATTGGGAGCTAGCGCCAGGGGCGTGGGCGCAAGCGGAGCCAGCCGCGTGCTGGTTCTGGATGATGGCATTCCATTGAACGATGCCTTCGGAGGCTGGGTGTTCTGGGACCGTGTGCCGCGTATTGCTATTGATCGCGCGGAGGTTCTTCGCGGTGGCGAGTCACTCTATGGCAGCAGCGCAGTAGGTGGGGTGGTGGATCTAGTGACACGTCAGCCCAGCACAAATCTGATCACGCTCGAATCTTCTGGTGACAGCCTGGACGGGCATGATGTTCAGGGCGTGGCTTCGCATCAATTCGGAAAATGGCTTCTTTCCACCACCGGTGAGAACTTTGGCAATGACGGCGCATTTGTTGTTGCGTCAGATGATCGCGGCCTGGTGGATACGCCTGCCGCGCTGAGCTTCGGCAGCGCCGGTGTACGGATCGACCGCAAGCTGGGCAGCGCGGGCAATGCATTTTTGAGCGGTGACTTGTTTTCTGAGGAACGCAATAACGGAACAGTTTTGCAGATCAACAGCACGCATTTGGGCGCGCTCAGCAGTGGGATCGATACTGCTTTAGGAAAGAATGCGTTTTCATTTCGCCTGTACGGCACGGGTGAGCACTACCATCAGAGCTTTTCCTCAATCGCCGCCGACCGCAACAGTGAAGCCTTAACGCGCTGGCAGACGGCCCCGTCTGACCAGATTGGATTTTCATCGCAATGGATGCGCCCTGTATCAGTTCTGCAGATCTCGGCTGGTGTGGATGGACGGTTCATCGATGGGGAAACCGACGAAACGGCATTCACCGCAAGTGTCCCCAGCAGCTTGAACGCAGCAGGCGGAAGAGATAATCAGATAGGCGGCTTTGCTGAAGTCTCAGCCACTGTTACGCGGCGGCTGCGCGCCAGTGCCGGTGTGCGAGCTGATCACTGGTCCAACGAAGACGGATTCAATCGTGTAACGCCCTTCAAGACCAACGTCACGACCCTCACTCCACTCGACTCGCATACGGAGACAGCCTACACGCCGAGAGTCGGCGTGGTATACGGCCTGACAGACCAATGGCAGCTCACAGCGACCGCCTACACTGCATTCCGTGCGCCAACTTTGAATGAGCTTTACCGCAGCTTCCGTCAGGGAAATGTGCTCACCTTGGCCAATGAAGCGCTGCAAGCCGAGCATCTGCAGGGCGGCGAAGCCGGGGTCCGCTATATGCGGCGTCGCGTGATGGTGAGCGGAGTATTCTTCCGCGAGAACGTCGATGACCCGGTGGGCAATATCACTCTTACCACGACGCCCGCCCTGATCACCCGTGAGCGGCAGAATATTGGCGCTCTGCGTACGCTGGGGGGCGACGTCGACTTTCTGATGAACCTGCCCGGTATACAACTCCGCGCAGGTTACGAGTATGTGCATTCCATCGTCAGCAGCTTTAGCGCGAATCCAACATTGGTAGGCAACTTTGTTCCTCAGGTTCCGGCACATTCCGGCACCGTTACTGCCGTGTATACAGCGCCGCGCCATTGGACCATCATTGCGCTGGCTCGGGCAGCCAGTCACCAGTTTGATGAAGATCAGAATGTTTTTCCATTGAACGCATATGCAGAACTCGGGCTATCGGTTTCAAAGCAAACTGGCAGGTTCACATGGTTTGCCGGCGCGGCAAACATCTTCGATACGAAGATCCAAACGGCGGCAACGCCTATTTTCACCTACGCGACGCCGAGAGTTATTTCCGGAGGAGTGCGATTCACAACCGCGAGATAAGCGCCGCTTCCGAACCAGATTCCAGACGGAGACTATCGATACAAAAATCGTCTATACGCGGAGCCTTTTGATCAAACCACAACTATAAAAGCCGAATAGCCAATGTCGACCTGGAGTATCCCAACTTGAGCGGACAAGATATAAACTTTTGTGTCTCGAGAGAGGATCCGCGGGAGCCCAAAAAGAGCTATCCTGAGCATGGCAAGAGAGATCAGCTTACGTAGTTGATGCCGACTAGCTTGAATGCGGATGACTTTATCTGAACCCGGTGTGGAAAGTCGTAAAGGGGCCACTCGTCTGCTTGCTCGATTCGCTTGGCTCACGCTTGCTTACAATATCGGTGTGATCCTGTGGGGAGCTTATGTGCGGGCCACTGGATCCGGCGCTGGTTGCGGAAATCACTGGCCTTTGTGCAACGGTGCTGTTCTGCCGCGGACGCCACAAACGCAAACAATCATTGAATTTACGCATCGCCTGACCAGCGCCCTGGCCCTCGTGCTCGTGTCCTCTCTTCTTGTCTGGTGCTGGCGCAAGAGTTCAAAAGGCGACTGGGTCCGTTATTCATCCCTTGCCGCACTCCTGCTTCTTTTCAATGAAGCGCTTCTAGGAGCCTTATTGGTGTTGCTTGAACACGTCGGCCAAGACCGATCTGCGGGGCGAATGCTTTTTCTCTGTATGCATTTTGCCAATACACTGCTGCTGCTGGCTGTATTAGCAGTAACCGCTCAATGGCTCTCAAAAAGTCACCGCCGCTTTTCAGTTATCAAAAATCGAGTTGAAATTGCTGCGGTTGTATTCGGCTTGCTAGCAATCATATGCATCGGCATTACCGGTTCCCTTGCAGCTCTCGGTGACACACTGTTTCCCGCCGCATCCTTGAAATCATCGCTTATACAAGACTTTTCTTCCGGAAATATCCTATTACGCCTGCGATTCCTTCATCCTGTAACTGCAGCAATTGGAACGATGTATGTTTTGTGGATCGTCCTGAGGAACGCAAAGAAGGAGCGCCATTCCTCAAAACTCATCAAGATGCTTGCTGGAGTTTTGGTTGGGCAGATTGGCCTTGGCATCTTGAACGTACTCTTGCTTGCGCCGGTATGGCTACAGCTCGTTCATTTGTTCGTTGCAGAATTATTCTGGATCCTGGTGGTGCTTGCTTCGGCAAACCTGCTTTTTGTCCCCGTTGATCCCAGGCTGCAGCAAAATACCACCGAGTCTGGCGCGACTGTTCTCCAACACATGTTTTAACAATATAACGCTAGATTCAAACATTAACCGGCTGGCACGGATTGTGTGATTCGCGAAACGATTGCAACAAAGCGCTACAGCTTTGCCCAGCCGAGTCACGATCAGCAGGTGATACGACGCTAGGCAAATGACCGGACGGCGAGCATATCCTCGGCTATTCGGGAGCCAAAATAGCGGACATGCCCCGCCAATGATCAAAGTCGAACCGTTTACATCTTGAATTAATTTCTCTAGCGTTTAAGCAAGTTTGTAAGTCAGTTTTCCAGCGTCAAAATCCTGCAGGACGTTCATGCGCAACGTTGAATTCCCGCTCCAGCGCAATACCCACACGCCCCAGCGTTCCTTCTTCAAAGAGCCGCCCGATGAGAGTAATGCCGTGAGGCACGCAGCGCGGTGGTGAGAATTTTGGAAGCGGATGCGCCGGGTCTGGCGCCCAGTCACTGCGCGCTTCGCTCACTTCAACAAATCCTGCGCGCAACGTAAGAGAAGGTTGTCCGGTGAAGTTTGAGATGGTAAGCATCTCGTCGCGCAGGGAAGGCACAAGCAGCAAATCCACATCCTCCAACAAGCGCTCCATTTCGAGCGCCACTTTTCGCCGGAAACGATCTGATTGGACAAAATCAACTGCGGAAAGGAACCGCGACTGGCGGAAGATGTTGGGCCATGCATCCGGCACCTGGACTTTCAACTCGTCGACTTGATGGCTTAGCGTTAGCTCTTCAAAGGCGGCTGCTGCTTCAGCAAAAAGAATCAAATCCAGCGAGTCATAGGGCCAATCCGGTAAGCTCACCTCAACGGGAACCATTCCCAACTTTTTGATTGTTTTCAATGCGGCACGGTCAACATCCGTAGCAGGTTGCGCGTCCATCCAGTTGGGGAAATAGCCAACGCGAAGCCCCTGCACAGGCGCACCAGCATCAAAATCAAGTTTGCTCGGGACGCTCGATACATCCCCGCTATCGGGCCCAGTGATGGCATGTAGCACGAGCATGGTGTCTTCCACGTTGCGGGTCATGGGCCCGAGCTTATCGAGCGACCAGCAAAGCGTCATGGCACCTGTACGCGGCACTCGTCCATAAGTGGGCCGCAGCCCGGTAATTCCGCAACGCATGCTCGGGCTCACAATGCTTCCGCCGGTCTCACTACCAATGGAAAAGCCAACTAAGCCCGCTGCCGTAGCTGCGCCAGGACCGGCGCTTGAACCAGATGAGCCCTCTTCCAGCAACCATGGATTCATCGTTTGCCCGCCGAACCAGATATCGTTCAGCGCCAGCGCGCCCATACTCAACTTGGCCACCAGAACTGCGCCGGCATCGTTGAGACGCTTTACCACAACAGAATCGTTCTTAGGCACGCGATTCCTGAACGGCTCCGCGCCGTAGGTGGTAGGAATACCAGCCGTATCGAGCAGATCTTTTGATCCCCAGGGAATGCCATGCAGCGGTCCGCGATACTTGCCTGTTGCAATTTCCTGGTCCGCTTTTCTGGCTTGCATTAACGCATGTTCACGCGTCAACGTTATGACGCATCGAAGCTTGGGATTAAACCGCTCCAGGCGATCCAGATAAATGTGCGTCAGCCGCTCTGAGCTGAGCTGCCGCTTTTCAACCCAGCGCGAAAGCTGCGCAAGCGAAGCGAAAGCAATGTCTTCTTCGCGCGACGGGAGTGGCCCAGGGTCCGTCTGGCTGCGGATAAATTGATCGCGCTGTGGCCCTACTTTTTCGCCGGGCAAGGCAGAATCCCAGCGCGAATAGGGTGCTACGGTCGGCTCAAGATTGATCTTGCGTGGGCCAATACGCCGTTCATAAAGAGGCGCCATAGATGTACGCCAACTATCGGCGGCCATGGTTCGTTCGGGTGCAGTCAACTGCACATTTACCAGCTTCTCAGCCTCAACAAAAGTAGAAGATGAAACTTCAGGTCCAACCGGCGGCGACGTGTTGAACGCTGGCGGGGCCCCGGCCGGCGGTTCACCTGGTTTCTGGGCGTTACCGCGAGCGGCAACGGCTGCCCCCAATAAACCAAGAGATGCCTGTGTCAAGAATTGTCTGCGTGATTTCGACATTCATACCTCAGCCGCAAATTATAATTAACTGGCCCTGGGCGATGCGAAAATTAGGTTGCGACTCTTTTCTTCGATAGTCCGCCCCAAGCGCCTTCACTTGCTCTTGATATTTAGGATCTGAGTAATTGGTTGAGGGCTTGGAGTTCCTGCTCCATTTGGGATTGGAGTTCTAAGAAAGTGATTTTCGCCGGTTGTTTTTTCTGAACAGCCTCATTGCATTGAACGCAATTCAGCAGGATTTCGGTATTATTGGATTGAGGAAGACGTCTTCCTTGTAAATGCACCCGCAGGATCTTGATAACTTGCTTTATGGCGACGCTGAAGCGCACAAACATTTGTTTATTCTCCTTTTATTCGCCAAGTATAACCGATCCTGAACACTAATCCAATTCCGGGACCCAAATTTAAAATCCCTAAATCCATGGATAGCTTGATCGTCGTTTCGGATGTGAAATCAACCAATCGCGGACGGTGGCCGGGTTACCACAATATCTCGTGAATGATCATAGAGTCGCGAATATGCTTTTTAATAAGCTCCTGTCAGCTATTCCCCAAATGTGACAGTTGTTTTGAAAATCGATCGAGCAATACTCTCCATCCCATCTTGATTTGTTCAAAACTGGTTGACAGTAGCGGATAATCTCGTATTAAATCGTATTTCCTTGTATTTTACTTTTGTGATTCCTTTGGACGGAGAAAGTCTGCATGGAATGCGTGAAGGAGGGCCTCACACGGCGAGAACTCCTCGTTCGCGGCTGCCTGCTTACTCTGGGTGTATCGGCGGGTCTTCCGGCCCGCTCAGTATCGCCAGAACTGGCCGTGCTTGACGTGGCTTATGCCGGCTCCATGGGTTCAATGATGGAAGGCCCTGTAAAAACCTCCATAGCCCAGAGCCTGCAGCTTGAGATGCACGGCCGCGCCCAGGGATCGAGCGCACTGGCGCAGTTGATTGCAGGTGGAAATATCAGACCAGATGTTTTTATGCCTGTTACTCCCGGGCCCATGTTGACGGTCTTGCGCGCAGGCAAAGCTGAAACAGCAGAGCCTATTGCTCACACGGAAATGGTAATTGCTTACAGCCCCAAGAGCCGTTTTGCTTCCAAACTGGAGGCGGCAAGCAAAGGTAAAGGCAAGTGGTGGGAGATCCTGCAGGAACCGGGGTTGCGCTTTGGACGCACTGATCCGGTTGCCGATCCGCAGGGACGAAACATTATCTTCACCGTGATGATCGCGGCCAAAGTATATAAGCAGCCTGATCTGGTGGAAAAGATTTTAGGTCCAACCATCAATGAGAAGCAGATCTTTACCGAGCCAACTGTCCAGGCAAGGTTACAGAGCGGCGAACTGGATGCTGCCGCGGCTTATAAAATCCAGCCCGGCCCGTTCAACCTGCCCTATATTGCACTGCCTGAAGAGATCAATCTGAGCAGGCAAAATGTCCGTACTGATCATCCGGATGTGACTCTTACCGTCAGCGGAAAAACTTATACTCCTGAGCCGCTGATTTACTATGCTAGTGCGCTTAAAGATGCGCCCAACAGCAAAGGCGCTGCCGCTTTTGTTGAATGGCTGAAAGGGAATGAGGCGCAAGCTATCTTCCGCCGTTTTTATTATGATTTTCCAGGCGATGCTTCCGCTCTCCATGCATGACCGCTAACCGCCATTGGATCGCACGGGCCAGCGCTGCTTTATTTGCCATTGCTCTGCTCTATCCATTTACCGCGTTTTTTGTGCACGTCGGCGCATGGCAATGGGACCAGGATGTACGCCGCCCCGCGCTTGCCTCAATCCGGGTCTCGCTGCTGCTTACCACCCTGGCGATGGCAATCATTGTTGTCTTGGGCACGCCTGTTGCCGCTTACATTGCACGCTGCCGGACACGTGAGCGTCTTATCTGGCAAGCTTTGTTGTTGGTCCCCATACTTCTGCCGCCGCTGGCCTTGGGGATCCTGATGACTCTGGCTTTTGGGCCTTACGGATCACTAGGGGGGCTGCTGGAGCGCTACGGCATTGTAATGACCAACAGCGCCACGGCTTTTGTTACAACCCAGGTTTATGTCGGCATGGGATATTACGTTCTGGGAGCGGTGGCCGCTCTTGATGCGGTTCCGGCAATACTGCAAAAGCAGGCTGCCTTGCTGGGGCTTACGCCGATGAAAGTTTTTCTGCGTGTGACCTTGCCCCTTGCGCGGTTAGGATTGGCCGTGGCGCTCAGCATCGCGTGGGTCAGGGCAATCGGTGAATTTGGCGCGGTGGTGGTGACAGCGTATTACCCTTCCGGCATGCCGGTCCAGTTGTGGGTGAATTTGCAGAGCTTCGGCTTGCCAGCGGTTATGCCTTTGCTCGTGATATTTCTTGCTGTCGCCTTGCCGCTTCCCTGGCTGATCCACGTGCTGGCACAGCGCCAACGTCGCCATGCTTAAAGCGCAGATCATCAAGAAACGCCGTGAGCTTGAGGTCAACGTCACGCTGCAGCTTGGGCCGGGAGAATCATTAGGGCTTTTCGGCGCTTCTGGCGCAGGCAAGAGCACGGTGCTGGCTTGCATCGCAGGAATCGAAGAACCCGATGACGGCTATGTGGCGCTTGACGATTGCAAATTCTTTCCGCCTTCATTGCCTTTACATCGGCGACCGGTGGGATATTTAACGCAGGAACCCGGCCTCTTTCCCCACCTAACGGTCGAGGAAAACATTAGCTTTGGAGTTTCCAAACGGATGGCCAACGACAAAGAACAAGTCGCATGGATAGAAACCTTGCGTGACCGTCTGCAATTGGCGTCGCTGTGGCAGGCCCCGGCGTCATTGATTTCCGGCGGCCAAGCGAGGCGCGTAAGCCTGGCGCGAATGCTTGCCCGCAAGCCTGCGCTTGTTCTGCTGGATGAGCCTTTTACCGGCCTGGATCGTCAGTTAGTGCGTGAGTTGATTGATGATCTGGTTTCCTGGAACCAAACCCTGGGCTTCAGCATGATTGCTGTTGACCATCAGGTTGAAGTGCTTAAACGTTTGTGTCCGCAACGGGCCATTGTGCTGGAGCATG
>DASTCT010000185.1:0-11531 GCA_035710845.1 Candidatus Angelobacter sp. | reverse complement strand
TCGCGGATAAATCGCGGAAGAATGGAACTTGCGAGATTACTTTCTCGTAATAAAAGGCAGGCAGGCAATGAATAACGAATATCCAAACCGGGTGGAGTGCAGCGAGTTTGAAGCCTTACTGGCTGAAGCGCTGGACAATGCCCTACCCGAGGAGACCCGGCAAAGCTTTGAAGAGCATGGCCGGAGCTGCCGGGTTTGCGGTCCGCTGTGGACAGAGGCGCAGGAAGGCCTGGCGCTGATGCGGTCATTGGAGCAAGTGGAGCCGCCAAAGAACCTGGTACACAACATCCTGGCAGCGACCAGCATGACGCAGGCGCGGGCGACATCAGCGGCCACGGCGACTGCCAAGACGGGCTGGCTGGATCGGCTGCGCGCGGGATCGCTTGGCGGATTGCTGCATTCACGCTTTGCGGCATCGTTTGCCATGGCTTTCTTCTCGCTGAGCCTTACGCTCACGCTGACTGGAGTGAAGGTAACGCAGATTGATTGGCATCCAAGCGCGCTACGCAAAAGTGTGGTGCTGCAATTTACGCATGTGGAAGCCAAGGTGACCAGCTATTACGAAAATCTGCGGCTGGTGTATGAAGTGCAGGCTCGCGTGCGCGAAATGAGAAAGACTGCTGCTCCCGCGCCGGGCACCAATGATCAAAACAAACAGCAGAACCGGATGTCCGCCCCCGACGATGGCGGACGTCCGCAGCCAGAGGAAAATTACAGCCAGGAAACTGATGGGAGTTTGGTTGCCCAGTCCCTGGCCAGGCATGAAGGAGCCCAATTATGAACTGCGCCGTACACAATCAGACCGAGGCAGTAGCGTTCTGCCGTACCTGCGGCAAAGCGCTTTGTGAAGATTGCAAACGCGACGTGATGGGCGCCATCTACTGTGAACCGTGCATTGCGGCGCGCCTGCACGGCCAGCCTGTTGCAGGAGCGGCAGTGCCGCGTCCGGCAGCCGTTCCTGGAACGCCAAACCCGGTGATGGCTTGCATTTTAGGCTTCATTCCAGGCGTGGGGGCCATGTACAACGGGCAATTCATGAAAGCTTTTGCCCATGTGGTGATCTTCGTGCTGTTGATTCTGGCGGCCAGCAACATATCGGGTCTGTTTGGCATTGGGATCGCCTTCTTCGTGATCTATATGGCGTTCGAAGCCTACAAGACCGCTGAAGCGCGACGCCTCGGCTTGCCCGCGCCAGACCCACTTGGCTTGGATAAGCTGTTTGGCCTGCAGGAGACAACGCAG
Source organism: Candidatus Angelobacter sp. (assembly GCA_035710845.1). Taxonomy (GTDB): domain Bacteria; phylum Acidobacteriota; class Terriglobia; order Terriglobales; family Acidobacteriaceae; genus Angelobacter. The sequence goes on along the minus strand of DASTCT010000185.1, from coordinate 10,289 downwards.
CATCACCATCAGCCCGCGATGCCAGCGAGTGCGGTTGTGCCGCCCCCGATTGCCGGAGCGCCAGCGCCGCCACCGCTGCAGGTAATGCCTCCGCCGCCACCCACGAATGACAGCGCGCCGATAGGCGCCATTGTGCTGCTGGTTTTGGGATTTTTCTTCTTAATGAACAATCTCGGATTTCTCCGCATGGGCAAGCTATGGCCGTTGATATTGATCGGCTTTGGCTTGTGGATCGCTTATAAGCGCACTGCCCGGCAGGTGAGTTAAGGAGGAGATGCCATGAACCCTTATGTGAGAAACAGAAATTGCTCGTGCGTACGATGCCGCGCACACGGCATGATGGGCGCCGCTGTCCTCATCACGCTGGGCGTTCTCTTCCTGCTGGAAAATTTCTACGTAATATCGTTCGATAGAAGCTTTCCTATATTGCTGCTGGTGATCGGCTCCGTTTTGCTGATTGGCCGCACTGGATCAACTGAAGGCCACATTGATCCGAACTATTACGCGGGCACTGTGCCGCCGCCGGTCGCAAACCCGCAACCAACAAACCCACCGCAACAACAATGGACGAGCGGCGTTACCCCGCCACCGCCCATGCCACCAAATCAACCAACTGATCCGCAGGTGAAACCATGAGCACACCCAATCCCGTACCGCCGCCATCTTATTATCGGCCGCGTCCGCGTTCCATCTTTGGTCCTCTGGTGTTGATTACTCTGGGCGTGATCTTTTTGCTGCGCACCACCGGCGTAATATCGGGGCAGAGTTTGCGCCTCTGGTTTGCTCATTATTGGCCTTTGCTGCTCATCCTCTGGGGCGTAGCCAAATTGGCGGAGTATATATGGGCGCGCAGCCATGGTGAACCTACGCCGCACATGGGCGGAGGCAGCATCGTGTTCCTGGTCTTTTTCATCCTGATTGCAACAGGCTTCAGCAGGACTGCGGATTGGAACTGGAGCAACTTGGGCAATGACTGGAACTGGGGGCCGGGCTGGGATTGGGGCAATCATTACGACTACACTGACAGTTTTTCCCAGCCTATTGCCGCGGGCGACCAGGTGAAAATTCTCTGCAATCAGGGCGACATCAGCGTAACCGCCAGTGACGATAACCAGGCCCATGCCGTGGTGCACAAGACTCTGCGTTCAGACTCCCAAAACGACGCAAATAATCTGAATGAGTCCACGCATCCCAAGTTTACGCAACAGGGCGGCATCTGGTTGCTTGACCTGACCGGCGGCGACTATGAAAAAGGCCGCTTCAACATTGACCTCCAATTGCCCCGGAAGATCGCTCTTTCTCTTTCCACGCGAAGAGGAAATCTCAACGTTTCACAACGCGACGGCAACATAGACCTGGCAACTGAGAACGGCAACGCAACCGTGGACGAGGTGAAAGGATCTACCAACCTGCACGTCCGTGGCGACGTGACTGTAAAAAATGTTACGGGAAATGTTCAGATTGAAGGCACCGTCGATGATGGGACCGTCTCCGATATAAATGGCACTCTGGATTTCAACGCCGGATACAACGGCAACGTTCAGATCTCTCACGTTAGTCAGCATCTGCATTTCAAGTCAGTCCGCACAGACCTGCAACTGGCCAAATTGGATGGTGAACTCGAGATGGGCGATGGTGATCTCCGTGCCAGCTCTGTCACCGGTCCGGTGAGATTGAATACGCGCTCGAACGAAGTCCATTTGGAAGATATTTCCGGCGACGTGGAAGTGGACAATCGCAATGGCGTGGTGGAGTTGAAGCCCAAAGCGCCGTTGGGAGCGATTGATATCAGCAATGTTCACAGCGGAATTGAGCTTACACTGCCGGAAGAAGCAAGCTTCCAACTTGACGCCCAAAGCACCAGCGGCCAGATCGAGGTAAACGACTTCAGCTTGAACGTGGACAATAGCGGGCGTGATGCCACAGCTCGAGGAACGGTCGGCAGAGGCGGGCCAAGTATTCGCCTTCGCGCGGACCGCGGGACCATTCAGATCCGTAAAGACTAACGTCCTTGAAAAAGTTGACGTGATGAATGCGAATACAGGCGTGATGTATCTGCATGTTAACATTCGGCACAGTTCTCCCGGGCTGTGCCAACTTTTATTTGGAAGCTATTTCTCCCAGCTTCGCGTCCACCAGCGCAATCGCGCGGGCCAGGACCTGGTCCAGCGTGAGATAAGTAGAATCAATCTGCACTGCATCTGCTGCAGCCACCAGCGGAGAGTTGGCGCGTTCGCGGTCTCGCTGATCCCTCGCGCGTAACTCAGCCAGCACAGAGGCTGCATGAGCTTCTGAGGCAGGATTCTCTAGAAAACGTCGCGTGCCGCGAACTTCCGGCGCTGCGTCCAGAAAAATTTTCACTTCTGCGTCAGGAAATACCTTGGTGCCAATGTCGCGTCCTTCCATCACTACGCCTCCGCCGGCCCCCAGCTTGCGCTGGCTGGCCACCATCCACTCGCGCACTGGTGGATGAACAGAAACTTTGGAAGCGGCAGCAGTCACGTCCTGGCTGCGCAGCCGATCGGATACATCCACACCATCCAGCAGAACGCGATTGCTTTCCGCTGTGGGCACTAATTCAATTTTCGATTGTTGCGCCAACGCGGCCAGCTTGCCGCCATCATCCAGGGACACGCCGCGCTCAATGGCCTTTAAAGCCAGCGCGCGATACATGGCCCCGGTTTCAATGTTGATGTAGTTGTATCTTCGCGCCAGCAGCGCAGCCAGCGTGCTTTTGCCTGATCCGGCAGGCCCGTCAATGGCGATCACTATTTTTGTCCGGCTGGTTGCTGCAGGAGTTCCGTCACCCATGCTGGCGTCTCCGTTGTTGCTCAGGTGGCGGCGTCATGCGAATTAAAGTCCGGCTGCCAACGGTCACAAAGCTTAGTTCGCGCGCCTGCAGAAGCGCGTTAATGGCTTCGCGGATTTTTGCGCGCGAGGTAACGCGCGAGAAGAACTGCTCAATCTCTTCCTGCTCCACAGCCACCACGGCTTCAAGATATTTGCTGAGCAATGCAGAGATGGCCTCCGGCTCCGAGATCTGTATGCCTTCTTTTACCGGGCCCGGCGCCCAGCGATAAAGCACGTCCCACAACGCGCCGTCGCTTGCGTTGTAATCCACGCGCGTGATCTTAAGAAATGACCATAGCTCCCCAAGCGTGCGGTCAAGCGCTGTAAGACTAGTCTCACGCCCAACGCGCTGCTGTAGCTGGCTCTTGCTGAGCGGCCCATGCTCCTGCAGCGCGGTAAAAACCCGTGCGGCCAGCGGCGAAACAGTCACCCCCTGTGCCTTGGTTGTTGGCGGCGCTTTCGGCGTGCGATCACTCAGGAGCGCGTAAACAAACGGAAACAGCGCGGACGCGACCAGGAGCGTGACATCGCCCGCCAGGTTGGCCTCAAATGTCGACTTCTCACGCAGGAGCCGCACCACCAACTCAGTGGCTTGTTGCGCTCGTGGATCGGCGAAGGAGTGCTTTGCGTCCGGCAATCCCGCGGCTGATCCGGTAAATGCGCCGATGAAGGTGGGCAGCAGCGGTAGTGAGCGGTCCGGATACATTAGGCAGACACCAACTGCATCGACGAACACACGCGCATCTTCAATGGTCTGTAATGGCTGGCCCGCAATGCGCCAATTAAAACTTCGTTGTTGTTGGAGCTCCTGTTCGGTCATAAAGAGAACGGTCAAGAAATGTTCTTTGGAGACACAGCTATCACCTCTGTGTACCTGGCAAAGTCGCTCTCGTCCAAGGTTAAGATGTGCCGGATGCCATGTGCAATCATTCCTGCAACAAGTCGCGCATCATGCACCTTTGCGCCTGAAACCCCATAGTCGACCACAAGCCTCCTCCACTCATTGTGAATGGTTTTTACTTCTGGCAGGAGAATAAAAGCTTTTTCTATCTGTTTTGCATTCTGATCAGTCTCTGCTGGCGATAAGCCATAACCATTCTGTGATATTGGCCTGGTTGAAACACTCCAGAATTCAATCAGGTTTTGAGAAAAGTAATACAGGCCAACGTTGGTACGGTGCAGAGAGGTTATAGCTTTTCGTATGAAAGGAAATTCTGGACTGTGCGGATGATAAAGCCGAAGAATTACGTTGGTGTCGAGAAGATATGCCGAGACTGGTCCCGCCATCAGTCGTGGTCTCGGTAAATTTGATCCCGTTTAAATGCATCCAGCGGAAGCACGGGAATCTTATCTGAATAGATGGTCATGGCATCTAACGCAGCTTCGAACTCTTCATTGCTCAGCTTTTGAGCAGCCGTTCGCAACGCAACCTGGTGTTCAATGAGATCCTTGATATAGGCATTGATGGAGATTCCCTGGGACTTTGCCAGCTCTGCCAAAGCCTTCTCCATTTCAGGATCGAGTTGGAATGTAAACGCCATATTTATATTGTCGCATACAACAGATGGGCTGTTTCATTGCTTTTGTGCGGGACTTTGACAGGCTTTCGTACTAGATCCTCTTGAACGCTTTCTGTATCTCTTTCACCGAATACCGCAACACCACGGGCCGGCCGTGCGGGCATGTCATGGGGCACTCGGTTTTGGCCAGCTCCTGAAGCAGCCACTCCATTTTGTTCTGCTCCAGCGGCATGTTGATCTTGATGGCGGCATGGCAGGCGATGCTGGCAGCAATTCTGGCCCGGATCTTCTCCAGGTTGAGTACCTGTTCTTCCTGCCGAAATTGGTCAAGAAGTTCAACCAGCATCTTCTCAACTTCCGCAGGGCGGACGCCGCCGGGCGCGGTCTTGACCGCGATGGTCCGTGTGCCAAACAGCTCAACCTCAAAGCCGTTGCGCTGCAGTTCGTCAGAGATTTCAGTAAACACGGCCTGCTGGCCGGGCGTAAGCTCCACAATCAGCGGCATGAGCAGGCGCTGGCCGTCGTGCGATGGGCTGTTTTGTGCGCGCTCGCGCAGGATTCGCTCAAACAGCACGCGCTCATGCGCCACATGCTGGTCGATGATCCATAGCCCGTCTGGATTGACTGCGAGGATAAACGAATCGCGTACCTGCCCCAGCGGCTTCAGGCTAGCAAGCGCAAGCTGATCGACAACTTCCTGCGGCTCGTCCTGCAGAACATTGCCACAAGCATCCGCATGGCCATTGACGGTGATAGGCTGCGCCATGGTTGGAGCAGGCACCGGGCCGAACCCGCTGATGGTCATGTTGGCCTCAATCGCAATCGGCTCTCCGGCAAACTGCAAGCGCTCATTTATCGGCAGTTGTGCTGGAGGCTGCAAAGCGAAATCACCGGCCTGAGAAGTCTGTGCGGCACTCATCGCCGCGCCTGGGCTTAACCCGGGAGCAGCAGTTGGCTGCGCCGTGATTTCTCGCGTGAACTCTGGCACGGGCCTGGCTTTCATCAGCGCAGAGCGCACGGATTCACGCACAAAATCATGCACCAGCGCATTCTGCCGGAAGCGCACTTCAATCTTGGATGGATGCACGTTGGCATCGACTTCTTCATTCGGCAGCTCAATGAAGAGCAGCACCACGGGAAAGACCGTCGGTGGAAGAATATTACGGTAGCCTTCGATGATTGCATGTTGCACCATCCGATCACGGATGAGACGCCCATTTACAAAAACATAAATCGAGTTGCGGTTCAGCTTCTGCAGCTCCGGTTTGGAGACAAAGCCCTGCAGCCGAATGTTGCCGGGAGTGGGCGGCTGGTAGTCCTCATCGCGTCGCCACGGCGGAGGCTCAGGTATGCCCACGCGCTCCAGCTTTACCGTGGCAGCCAGCGGCACAAGCTGGTCGAGCGTCTCACGGCCAAAAATCTGGTAGATGCGGTCAGAGTGCGAGGTCACCGGCGCTGCAATCAGCATGGCCTCCGTGGCTGAGTGCAGCTCAAAATGCTTTTCCGGGTGCGCCAGCGCGTAGTGCGTAACCAGCGAGGCGAGGTGGGAAAGTTCGGTGGATTCAGCCTTCAAGAATTTTTTGCGCGCGGGCGTATTGAAGAAAAGATCACGCACGGCGAGCGATGTCCCTTGCGGCAGGCCTGCTTCCTCCACACGCAGGATTTTGCCGCCTGCGATCTCGACTACTGTTCCGCCTGGCTCGTCCGCAGCCCGCGTCTCCAGCAGCACGCGAGCAACAGAGGCGATGGACGGCAAGGCCTCGCCGCGAAAGCCGAGCGTGTGAATGTTCAGGAGATCGTCAGCATTCTGGATCTTTGAAGTCGCATGGCGCTCAAAAGCCAGCAGAGCGTCGTCGCGAACCATGCCGCAGCCGTTGTCAGTGACTTGGATCAGCTTTTTGCCACCGGCCTCCACCTGCACGCGGATGCGTGTCGCTCCGGCATCAAGCGAGTTTTCCAGCAGCTCCTTGAGCACCGATGCAGGACGCTCCACCACCTCGCCCGCGGCGATCTTGTTGGCAACGTGCTCAGGAAGTACGTGAATGCGGCCCATAGTGTTTCAATTCCGAGCGCCGAAGGGCGCGAGGAATCCCTATGGTAAATGGTTTGTGAGTGAGTAGCGAATTCTGGGTGAGACAAAAGCTTACAGGCGCGATGCACCAGAATACATTCGTTTCCTGCGCATGAAGTCGTTGCGAAACGTGATGTATTGCTCCTCAGAAAGATGGTAGCGGAAGACGCTTTCAAACCCATCAAAAGATTCAGCGGACATCCAGCGATGCAAATCCTCAGCTACCGCCCGGTCAAGGGGCAAATGTTCGATCAGACAACAAGCAACTGCCGTTGATAAGTCGGTCTCGGCAGAATTGGTCTGTGGCTGATCAAAGCACCAGGTCGCGTAGTCATAAATCCTGCCAATGAGATCATCGTTACTCGGTTGCTGTTCATAGGCATGAAGCAGAGCAAGGTGCAATTCAATCCAGAAACTCATTGGACTAATATGCGCGTACTCAAATTTGTCTTCTAGCTCAGGAAACATATCCAGCGCTTTACTGAGCCAGTCGATTGGTTCAATTGCCATACATGGCTCCGCGAGCAACGCTGAGATAGGGATTCCTCACTCCGCTCGGAACTTCGGAAAACCCCTAGTGCCCCTCTGTGTCCTCAGTGGTAAAAAGTTTACTTCGCAGCCGTCGTGGTACCCAATGCAGGCGCTGGATATTCTGGCAGCTTCTCGCGGGTGCGGTTCGCGCGCTGGATCTCCAATTCACCAAAGAGCACTGACGGCGCAACAATGGCGCTGGGCAGAGGCTCGGCGCGGTTATAGACGTAGACGTCATTTCCGGCGGCAACAATGTCACTACGCAGAGCGCGAGTATCAAGCTGCTTGAAGACAGCGCCGCGGACCAATTCCATGTGGCCGTCATTTACGTAAACGCGCCATAGCAAGCGAGGCGAAAGCTGCGGCCCGGTGGTCTCAACGTAATAGCCATAAGGCCGGCCCTGGTCTTTGCACATCTCGATCAGGCGCTTTTTCAGATCGTCAAACGGAACGCCGTTAGTGGCCTTAAAGATGAGGTTGGAAATGCTTGGGCGTGGCGCTCCGGCCAGCGCGGTGCGGCCGTGTCCGTTGGAGTGAGGAAAATCGCGGATGGGTTCGCGACCTAATAGATAATTAGCAAGTATGCCCTTATCGATGACGGTGACCGTCTGCGCCTGCACGCCTTCATCGTCCACGTCATAGCTGCCGGCCAGGGTTTGATTATCGATCTCTTTTGCCTTGGGATCGTCAACCACGGTGAACATAGCGGGCAGCACCGGCGATTTATAGTAAGAAGCAAATTCGCCGTTGGTGCGCGCCGGATTTCCCAGATCAGGCCGGATGCCGAGAATGTTGGGCACGATAAGCCGCTCAAATAATGATGTTGCTGCGTCGGCTGAAAACAAAACTGGACCGCGATAATCGTCTTCCACCAGCGGCGCTTTCTCCAGCGCGTTGAAGGTGCCAATCAATTGCTTGGCTTCTTTCTGGATCTCATCTGCTTTAGGCAGCTCGTCTGGACGGGTGGCCACCCAGCCGTGGCTGCGCTCAATCCACATGCCGTCATTGGCTTGTCCCGCGCCGGAAAACACATAGGTATAAACGGACTTGCCGCTGCGCGTGATGGTGCCTTCAGTATTCACGTAATAGCGGTTCAGCACACGGACGCTTAGGTACGCGCTGGAGCTCTCCAGCGAAGGATCGATGCGGAAAATATCCGAGCTTGAGCGGAGCGTCTGCTTCCATTCATCCATGTTGATGCCGGTCTTTGCCAACTCGTGCACGGACTGGCTGGGCTTTTCCTGGGAGAAATCCACCAGATCATTTTCCGTTTCGACATTCTTGAGCGCGGCCTGCTTCTCCGTAAAGCCAGTGAGCGCCGCTTTGTAAGCTTTATCTGTGGCCAGCCAGAGCTGGCGGCGGAGCGCAAGCTCCTGGTCGTCGGTGGGCATTACTTCAACTGCGCCTGTGCCTTCGCCAAAGTAGCTGTCCTGCTTATAGTCGCCAATGCGAACCACCACGCGCACCAGCCTGCCGACGTTGACCTGGTCAGTACGCAGCGCGCCCAGCGTGGCGTCAGCGGTTGAATCCTGCAGCTCAGTCACCTGGTAATCAATGTAATAAGGACGTTGCATCTGGCCCAACTGAAGCTTTTCCTGCGAGCGCTTCAGCTCGGCGATCATGGCCTTGAGCACGGGATCGCCGTGATCATCGGTAGGAATGGCCGAAGCTGTTGTTGTGCTGTCACTGGCCAGCGCGAAGGCGGAAAAGACAAAGAATAAAAGAATGGCTGATATTACGCGGCGCATTATCGCACCTCCGGCTTGGGCGCTTGATGCTGCTGGGTTGCGACCTCAGATCTTTCCATCCCCGGCGGCGGCAGCACCGGCGGACGCTCATGGCCCTGCGCTACTTTCTGTACTTCAATCTCAGAGAACAGCATGGCCGGGGCAGCGGCAGCAACCGGCACAGAGCCTGATTCTGCGCCGCACTCGCCGTTAAAAACTTCTTCTTTCTGCCCGGTCAGCACGATCCTGTTCAGCGCGTTCAGTGGCGTTCCAATAATGTCCACGCCGCGCACCAGTTCGTCAGGCCGTCCATCGGGATAGACTTTCCAAACCATCAGCGGCATTACCTGAAAGGCCTGCGGCATATCGCGCATGGTGAGCGTGAAGCCGCCGGCGATATCTTCAAAGTAGAGGCCGAAAGGCTTTTTCTGTTTCTTGATCTCGTTGATCAACTCTTTGCGCAGCTCAGAGTCCGGCACGGTCTTGCTGGAGCGCACAATCAGGTTGCCCTGGCGTCCGACCGGCATCAGCCCGCTTTGGCCGCGGCCATGCCCGTTGGATTGCATGAAGCCCTTCACCGGCATGCGCGACATAAGAAACTGCTTGAGAATGCCGTTTGAAATGAGCTCAACGCGGCGGGCTTTTTCGCCTTCTTCGTCATAACTGTAATTGCCGCTCAACTCCACGCCATCAATTGAGGGCAATGTGGGATCATCTTCCACGCTTAGGAACTTTGGCAGGACGGCCTGGCCAATCATCTTGGTAAACGTCTGGCCTTCATTGTCGCCACGCTGGCGCTGCCCTTCAAGGCGATGGCCAACCACTTCATGGAAGAAGACCGCAGCAGCGCGGCCAGAGAGCAATGCCGGGCCATTGAATGGCTCGACTGTCGGCGCTTTCTTCAGCTTCTGTAGATCTTGCGCAATCTTTTCAATCTTGGCGATGATTACCTGTTCTGAAGCCAGCTTGTCAAAAGACGAAGCATCAAACGTCTCTGAGCGCGCAAGTTCCATGCCATCGGTTGAGCGAGTGCTGCCGAGCGCCAGAACGCGAACCAGCGGCCGCGAATCTACCAGTCGCGAGCCTTCACTGGAAACAAAGTAGCGCGTGGAATCCTGCACCAGCAGCACCACGGTAGAGTTCTCAATATCAGGATACTTGGCGAAAATGGCGGAGTAGCGGCGTATCCGGTCTTGCCACTCCTGCTGGTTAAATTTGGGCGGCGGAACAACCTGGCCAATGGACACCTGCGGCTTCTCAACGGAAAAATCCGGAGAAGAGTCTTCTTCTTCCGCGCGCACCTTGGTATCTGTCTTTACTTCCATGAAACCCTGACTCGCTTTTTTGTACATGCGGTCAGTGTTCAGCCAGAGAATGCGAGCAATAGCATCCGGCTTGTCTTCCAGCGGAAGCGCAGCGGTAGTAATAGCGTTGAACCGGTTCTCACCATGGGTGTTATCCAGTTGGCGGCTGCCTACGCGGACAGTGATATCCACCGTGCGCTCATGCCGGTTTGCGTTGGCCACCAGCGCTCCGTTGCTGGCCATGATGATATCGCCTGAATCTTCATTCGCGGCATAACTGATGAAG
>DASTCT010000184.1:0-25490 GCA_035710845.1 Candidatus Angelobacter sp. | reverse complement strand
AGGGCATAAAGCAGGCTGGCGGCGAGGTGGTTATTTTCTCCGATGCGACAGCCATCTATCATCCCAAAGCGCTCGCATACCTGGCTTGCAATTATCGGGACCAATCAGTGGGCGCAGCCAGCGGCCGCTACCAGTACTTTGATCCCGGCGATCAATCACCTACGGGCCTGGGCAGCGTGGCTTTCTGGAACTACGAAAATCTCATCAAGAAATTGCAATCCAAGATCAAAACCATTACCGGATGCTGCGGCTGCATTTACTCTGTGCGTAAAGCCGCTTATACCGATCTGGCAGATGATGTGATCAGTGATCTTGTACAGCCGCTGCAGGTCATCAGGAAAGGCTATCGAGTGGTTTTTGAGGACCGCGCGCTGGCTTATGAAGAAACCACGCAATCCACAGCGGAAGAGTTTGCCATGCGCGTGCGCGTGGTTACGCGGGCCATACGTGGGCTGTTGAGCGTCTCTGATCTGCTTGAGCCGTGGAGATTTTTCTGGCCTGCGTTTCAACTGTGGTCACACAAAGTGCTGCGCTGGATGGTGCCGCTCTTTCTGATCATGCTGTTTGCCGCCAACTTGTTGCTTCTTGATTCGCCGCTCTATCGTGTGGCGCTGGCTGCACAGCTGTTGCTCTATGGTGCTGCGATTGTGAACCTGCTGGTTCCACTGCATCGCAAGTGGAAACCGCTGGGAATTCCGCTGTTTTTCTGTACGCTCAACGCTGCCGCACTGGTCAGCATGATTGAGATTTGCCGTGGTCGCAAGTACGTTACCTGGCAGACTGTGAGGGCCAGGCGATGAAGATTGAATTCCTGACGCAAGAAGACTCGCTCTACATCCTGCCGTTTTTTGAAGAGTTTTTGCGTAACTACGCGGGTGAGTTTGAGATCACAAGGATCTCCTGCTGTCGTGCTATGGGCAAGCGCTCCCGTGTGCAGTTATTGCAAGAGCTTAAGTGGCTTTATGGCTTTACTGGATTGAGCAAGTTGCTGGCTCAAGCGGTTGCGGCAAAAGCGCTCTCAATGTTGCCACGCGGATGCACGGCTGCTCGCCATTATTCGATCGTCCAGTTGGCTAAGGCATACGACATTCCTTATGAGCCGGTCAGCAATCCAAATCAGCCTGAGTTTGTTGATGCTTTGCAGCAACGCTCCCCAGAGCTGCTGATCTCAGTGGCGTGCCCTTACATTTTGAAAGAAAAACTTCTGGGCATTCCCGCGCGCGGCTGCATCAACATTCACCATGCGCCTCTGCCGCGTTACAAGGGCATGATGCCGACTTTCTGGCAGCTTTATCACGGTGAACAGCAGTTGGGCGTTACCATCCATTACATGGCGGCCAAAGTGGATGAAGGCGACGCGCTGCTCCAGGAATCGCTACAGGTGAATCCAGGAGAATCACTGCACGAGTCGATTCGCCGCTCCAAACGCCATGGAGCGCATTGCATGGCCAAAGTAATTCGTAGCATTCAGGCGAACGAGGCAGTGGCAATCCCAATGGACCACGCGCAGGGAAGCTACTTTACATTTCCCAGGCGTGAAGAAGCGCTGGAATTCCGGCGCCGCGGACTGCGTGCGATTTAAAAATGCAAACAAGCTTGCTGACAAGATCGGAATCAAGAGCTCGGATCAAGGCGCTCTGGGCCGGTCTGCTGCGCGTGTCCGGAATTTTGCCGCTGGCAAAAAGCTGGGTGCGCCGCAGAGGCACGCTAGTGCTGACCTTTCATCGTGTGCTCACCGATGACGATTTGAAGCAGACCGCATCCATGCTGGGTATGGTCGTCCGCGAAAAAACATTTACCGACTTCCTTGCTTACGCTGCCCAAAAATGCGAGCTCGTCGATCTTTCCCGTGATCCGGATTGGCAGCCCGGCCCCATGCTCAAATTGGCTGTCACGTTTGACGACGGCTGGTCTGACAATGCTTCCATCGCCTATCACATTGCTCGCAAACATCAAGCGCCGATGACCATCTTTATCGTTACGGATAAATTGGGAAAGACCTTGCCTTTCTGGCCGGAGCGCGCAGTTTCTGCGCTCGATCGAAGGATTGCTTCAGCGGATCGGGGCAAGGATCGAAACCACATAGAGCAAACGATTGAGGAACTCAAGAGATTGCCGGCAAGTGAGCGTAATCAACGAATCGAGCTCATGGTTGCCGAGCATCCGAATACGGAACCATCTTCTGCGGTGGATCAGACCATGAGCTGGGAACAGGTGGCGCAGTTGCATCGCGGCGGCGTGACGTTTGGCTCGCACACCTGCACGCATGAAATCCTTACAACCATCCCGCTGGCTGAAGCTGAAGAAGAGATTGCGGCATCGCGTGAACATATGGAAGAAAAGCTCGGTGCGCCATGCCGTCTTTTTTCTTATCCCAACGGGGATTGCTCTGAAGGGGTGCGCGACCTTGTGCAGCAGGCTGGTTACAAATTAGCTTTCCTCAATCAGCAACCGGGCATTTGGACAAAGAACTGTGATCCTTATTTGATTCCGCGCGTTAACGTCTGCGAGTATCACCTGGTGGACGCCAAAGGCAACTTTTCACCGCTCATGTTTGAATACGCTGTGATTTGGAGTGCTGCAAAGAGCTTATTAGCGCAGACAATCACGAATCGCATGTTGAAAATTCGTCGCAAGATGCAGGCATGGCTGGCCCCACCGGACACGAAATCGGCTACGACACTATAAAGAATTTTCCAGCCGAGGTTTTCTCTCCATCATCATTTCCCGGTAGACTTCAATCAGCTGTTTGATCATGGTTTGCGCGCTGAATCGTGTTTGAGCGGTTGTGCGCGCGGCTTCACCCATAAGTGCTGCTTTGGCTGGATTGCGCAGCAGGTACAGAAGACGATTGGCAGCAGCCAGGTGGTCTTCTGAAGGCACAAGAAATCCGTCTTCGCCGTCTTTGATCGCCTCAGGACTGCCCCCTACACTCGTGACCACGGGAGGGACGCCGCAAGCCATGGCTTCCAGCAGGGCATTGCTGAATCCTTCACTGCGTGAAAGCATGCAGAAAGCGTTGCTCATTTTCAGCAGCGGCGTTGGATCTTCTACAAAGCCGAGCAGTTTGATGTTGTTCTCTACGCCAAGCTCGCGCGCCAGGGCCCTCATTTCCTCGGTATAGTCACTCCAATAAAGGCTACCGGCAATCAGAAAGACCGTGCCGGGCAGTTCCCGGCAAACCAGCTGCGCGCAGCGTATGAGCACGTCAATGCCTTTGATCTTTCTGATGTTGGCTACACAGGTAATAATGTGCAGCGCGCTGGCCCACTCAATCCCCGAAAACGGATTCACTCCGGAACCAATTGCAAGTTGTTCAAAATCAACTCCGTTGTAGACCACAGAAATTTTTGCCGGATTGATACGCTCCTGGTCAATGCAAAATCGCTTTACCTCTTCTGAGACCGCAAGCACGCGATTCGAAAGCCGGTTTACCAGCCGGTAGGCAAGCTTGTGTTTGGACTGGCGCAGGATTCCCAGATCGCGGCGCGAGGAGAGCAATGATGCACCGCTGAGCTTGGTTACCACTCCGCCCCAGGTGTTTGCAGTTTCAAAATACGTCTGCACAATGTCTACATGTTCATCGCGAATCAACTTGCGCAGCGCGTACGCAGCTTTGAGCGAGTCAAGGTGATAGACGCGCCGCATGGGAAAGACATGCACAGGAACATTAATGGTTTCGCGGATTTCGGGCTTGACGCGAAACGTAGCCACCGAGCAGCGAACCAGCTCAGGCGGCATGAGTTGGACCACCTTGAGCAGATTGCCTTCACCGCCGCCGCGCGCCATCAGGTGATCGATTAAGAACAATACATGGGGATGAGGCTGTGCCGCGGGCGCAATCGCGCCTTGTGATGCTCCAGACCCGGAAGCCGGAGGCTCCTGAACGGAATTAGATCCCTCAAGTGAAACTTGTTGCATACCCTTCGTCGCAACTACCAGAATTAAATTCTGTCTACAATTAATGCTCGATAGTGCAATTGGCCAGCCAGGATTTCTCCTGCAAGCCGCAAAATGACGCTCTTTCTGGCTCTGCCGTAACCTGTTTTGAGCTAGCTTAAGGCTCGCTTACCAGAATATTAACTCCTTAAAATTCACCCTCTAAATGACGATAATCTGGCCATTCCCCTGCAAGGTTTTGCATATCCAGCCGCAGTTTATCCGATATCTCCTTATATTCTTGTTGTGTTTTTTGGCAACTCTCGTGCACTAACCCTTGTGAATTACAACAGCCAGCAACGTTAGAGCACTTTTGATCCTTTCCGGACACACGGGTTGGCGACTTGTAGTTTTTATCGGGCAGTAACCAACTTTGACGGGTGGGTTCATAAGTGAAAAAGTTTACCTATTTCTGCGCTGGTATTCCTCTTTTGTTCATTTGCAGCAGCATCCCTTCCGGGGCAAATGAGCTCCACGAAATCATTGCCAGCCACATTGAGCGTTTTAATTCATTTCCCGAATCCGGAGGCCTCATCGTTCTTGGTTCAGCGCTTATTTTCGGAGCGAGCATCCTGCGTCGTCGTCGGGCAGCGCGCAGCCGCTAAATCTCTCTCAGGGCAGCAAACACGGTTCCGCTGCTCCCTTAGCCAAAAGCCCTCCGCAAAAGGAGGGCTTTTAGTGTTTGCTTACGTGCCTATTTTGCAGCCTTATACCGATAATATTCGCGGCTTGAGAGCTCTTCTGCAGCGTTGAACACCACGCCCGCCAGCTTTCGCGGATCAATCTGAGACAAGACTTTGGTGAGCGATTCGCGGGCCGTCTTCCTGGCGCGAACAACAATCATCACGCTCTCAGCCTGTGCCGCAATCAATTCAAAATCGGCAAGATTTAGCACCGGCGGAGAGTCAATCAGCACCAGGCGGAACGACTCGGCCGCCCACCCCATGAATTCTTTCCAGCGCGAGCCGGAAAATAACTCTGAAGGCGAAGCTGATGTTTCTCCAGCGGGCAGAACATAGAGGCTCTGAACATCTGTTTTGAGCACCGCAGACCGGTAAGGGCAGTCTTCTTCCAGGATCCTGGCCAGACCGGGTGATTCAGGATCGCCCATCAGCCGAGAGATCCCGCGAGTGCGCAGGTCAGCATCCACCAGCAGTACTGGCCAATTCTGGATGTTGGCATAGCACAGCGCCAGGTTGAATGCGGTAAGGGTCTTGCCTTCACCCTGCACACCGCTGCTGATCACCAATGAACGAGCGCCTGTGCGCGTCTGCTGCTTAACCAGGCGAGTACGCAGCGTGCGGTAAACTTCCACGGCCGCTTGCATGGCCGGGTTGTACTGCGTAACTAGGAAGGACTTTTCTTCCGTCCGGGCCAGGCGAATACTACGGCACTTTTCCAGCCGGCCGGCAGTGACCTGGGTGGCAACCTCATGCGATTCCTTCAGCGGCTGCAGCAGGTGAGCCAGATCCATTTCACCGTTATGCGTTGCCGTTACGCTGTTGCTCTCCATGCTCTGCTTAAGGGAACCCACCAACTCCTGGATATCAACGTTCGCGGTTGCAGGAACCGGGTTGATTTTTTGTACGCCGCTTGTTTCGTTAAAGAATTTGCTCATGCCGTCACAAGTTCCTGTGTTTTGATAGTTGACTGCTTTTTCTTATCGATCTTGCTAAGACCCTGTTGCTGCCAGTCCTGCTGCGGGAAAAGAAGCGCCGTTGATTTCCCCGGAAGGAATCTGTACGAGCTCCATTTCTTCAGCAGCTTCCATTACAAAATCTGCGCCCAGCTTTTTGGCCTGGCGGCGATACCCGATCGCCAGCGTATGGTCGCAAATGGAATTGATGAGCCGCGGCACGCCGCCGGACAGACGATAGATTTCTTCCAATGCAGCCGTGGTAAAAGGGCTTTCTTCTTTCAAGCCGGCCACATGCAGACGTTCTGCGATATAAGCCCGGGATTCCGGCAGCGTAAGCTCACGCAACTTGGTCATTACAGACACCCGCTGTCTAAAGGCTGTCAGCTCGGGTTTGGCCAGCAAGGGCAAAAGCTCAGGCTGTCCGCAAAGAATAATCTGCAAAACATTGACCGGATAATTATCCAGGTTCATCAGCAGCCGGACTTCTTCAATCAGTGCCGGTGGCATCAGATGCGCCTCGTCAATAATCATCACCACCGTGCCGTTGCTTTTGTATGAAGCCAGAAGCAGCTCATGCAGCGCACGCAGGCGCGCGGGCTTGGTCGGCACGGAAGCGTGGATCTCAAGCTCATCGAAAATCGCTTCAAACAGCTCGTCGGCTGTAAGTGTGGGATTGACTACGAATGCGGACCGAACAGGCCGCTCACGCGTGGCTTCATGCAGCAAAATGTGCTGCAGGCAATAAAGCAAAGTCGTTTTGCCGGTGCCGATTGGCCCAATTGAAACCTGTAATCCCTTACGCCCAGCCACCCCTTCCACCATGGCCCGGAGCGTGTTGCGGTGCGGCTCAGCCAGATGTAGGAATTTGGGGTCAGGCGTGAGCCTGAACGGTTCCTGCTTTAAGCCGTAAAAAGATGAATACATTTCAGTCCTATACCCTGCGCCTGGGTAATCGCTAGGGTGTCACTTTAGGTACATGGCAAGTGGCGGGCCAAATTTAGTGAAGTAATATCTTTTATTTTCAATAGCTTAGGGTGGAATTTTTGAGCTAGAGTAACCTTGTCAGCACGCCTATGCAACAGATTTCACATTTTGCACGACGAATTTCCTTTTTTCCTGGGGCTATCTGGGGCTGCGGGCAGGGACTGCGGTTTCCAACGAAACGGCCTCAGTCTGAGCAAAAGAGCGTGCCATCCCCTCAATGCCTGAACGAACTTGGCCGCAAATTGTTCTGATTGCAGATTCATCTGCCAGGTAAGGATCGGCAATGGAAACGCTGGCCGGATCGGCAAAAAGACCAAGCAAGGTGGTCCGAGGCAAGACCTCCGGGCACTCCTGCTTGAGAAGGCTGATGTTTTCAAGATCCATGGCGATGACCAGATCGGCCGCTAGCAACTGTTGCCGCGTCACACGCGTAGAGCGGTGTTGTGAGAGATCAACACCAAAGGCTTTACCAATCCTGAGCATCTTTTCTGGACACGTCCTGCCACCCGGTTCATGAAAGCCGGCCGATTCGATGGCGATTTCAGAAAATTTTTGTGCGGCAAGCTTGGCTGCTAAAGGACTGCGGCAGATATTTCCATAGCACAAGAAAACAATCTTTTGCGAAAGCCCTGAGCCTGTAAGCCGCTGCAAGACTGCCTTATGATGACGCCACCAACGTTGCTGAGTTCGCCATCCCTTGATTTTGCGCGCAACAGGACGAAGCTGATCAGAAAAAGCCGAGCCCAGGATTCGCCAGGTTATGCTCAGATCGCGCCAGTCAAAGTGGTCCCAACTTTCGCGCCCGGTCAGGGGACGAAGCAGTTCAAGCAGTGAGAATGTTCGAGACCGTGTCAGCAGCAACGGGTCTTGTGGATCAGCCACAAGATTGGCTTTTAGCCAATCCAAGTCAGTGCGAAGATCACGCGTGTAAACCAGCTTGTAGTTCGGTTGCGGTTGCGGCTGCTGGCCATGCGCAAGCTGAAGCAATCCCAATGGGAAGTTCACTCCTGCATCAACTGAGAGCGCCAGCGATCCCCAAAGACGCGGGTTGATTTCCATGAGCCAATATTGGCCGCCGGCGTTCATTTTGAATTCAACCATGGCCACGCCGTGCCAGTTGAGTGAGGTCAGGAGCTTCTCGGCATCACGCAACAGCACATCGGGCGGCCTGATGGAGCGCCGGTATGAGCTGGCGCCGCCGGAAAGCGGGTATTCATGCACGCGCTCATGCACAAAGTGCCAGATTTTTTTGCCACGATCAAAAAGAAATTCCGCTCCTACTCCGCGGCCTTGGACATATTGTTGTTGCAGAACCGGCGTATAAGGCAGCCAGCGACGGAGCTGTTCCTGGCGCTGCGTCTCATTTTTCACGACAATTGCGGCTAGTGTTCGTAACTCGCCGGCAACCATGATTTTGCTGTGCGTGGGCTTAAGGACCAGCGGAAACTGCGTGCTCTGCCCGATTTCCCCGATATCAATGATTGAAGAGATCAGGGTGCTCTCTGGAACCGGCACGCCCAATTCTTTTGCCAGGAGGCGCGTCTTCTCTTTGTCGAGTGCGATATCAAGAGCCTGATTTGCGGGGAGAACAGCTTTCCGGCGCAGAGGATCATCTTCCGCCAAGGCTCGCAGCCCTAAAAGCGAAGCCTCGGTCGCGGGGACAATCAACTCATAATTGCATTTCTGATCGTGCTCTCGCAGCCAGGTATGAAAGTCTGAAAGACAGCTTTGCGAAGGCTGCCGCAACTTATTGACGGTATAACGCGAATGGAACGCAAGGCAGTCGGCGCCTTCCGCGGCAATATCCACCTGGACTCCTGTCCGGCCCAGGCTTTGCAGGGTCTCAAGCGCCGCGCGGCTATGTCCGTCAAGAATCAGTGCTCTCATAGTGCTCATGCTTCCGGCCTATGCAGCCGCCACGCGGTTAGCGCCGGATTCTCCGCACTGGGAATGCGTGGCAAACGGTGAAGATCAAGCTGCTCTTTGCCGTTGAGAACTCCAGTTTCAGTGGTAACGGCGGCACGATAGTTGTTTTTTACAGCCTCATACACGCGTGCATCATAAGCTCCGTTTGGATAACAAAAGAAATCTACGGCCCGGCCCAATTTTTGCTCCAGGCAGCGGCGGCTCTCACGCAATTCAGAGTCGATCTCAGCCTGGCTCAACGTTGTAAGAATTGGATGTGTCAGTGTATGTGAACCGATCATGACCAGCCCTGGATCCAGCGACTTTAGTTCATCCCAATCCATCATGTCATAGGCTTGGCATTGATCGGCAGTAGGCTGGAAGGCAGGCGTCGCCAGACGTATGCATTCTTCTGCGCGTTGGCGTTTTGACAGCTTGAGAGTTTTCATCCACTCAACTATGCCTTCGGCTGAAGGATCAGGGGCGAGCAGCGTGGTACGCACTTCTGCCAGCGCTTCATTGCTCAACGTCCGTAAACGGCAGCGTGCTTCATGGTTCCAGAGCCATTTGCCTGAGCCAATTAAGCCAGGGCACACAAAGAACGTTGCGGGAAGCTGCAGTTCGCGGAGAATCGGATAAACAACGGTAAAGTTGTTGTGCAGGCCATCATCGAAGGTAAGCACAATTTCATTGGCGCCGATGGCGCGATTGCCGGCCAGTCGGTTGATCATTGCTTCCAAAGAGACCACTTTGAAATTGCGTATCAGGTAACACAACTGCGCCTTCAAAGCCTGAGCGCTTTCAGCGGCGATGCCGTGATGCATGAGGATGCGCGCACAACTTTGCCGCCGGGCCATAACGGCAGAGATCCCAGAGTGAAAAGAGATCGAGTGCCCAAGAGATTTAAGTTCTGTGGAAACTGGCAAAGCTGGCGCTCCGGCTATTTAGAAACTTTGTCTGGCTGAAAAAATCTGAGAACAGCCAAGGCAATTCACCTTTGGCAAGAGCAGCTAGTGTGCCTTTTGCAAAATGGCGGTAAAGGTCGGGCTTGTCTAAGTTGCAAGGCTGGATTTGTCCTGTATTTACATTGAGTTAATGCCTAAAGCTCGGCCGTGATTGCCTGATTTCGCGAACCGCACAGACAAAGGCATTTCCAAATATATGCAACAATTTTCACTCTTGCGCCGATTCTTCTGCACAGATTGTTTCAAGTCACTCTATATAAACAGCTTAGAAGAGAAATCCAACGGCAATCCTGTTGCAACACCAAATGGCGGATAGCCCTGTTTAGCGGATAAAAACCGCTGAAATTGAGGAAAATTGCAGAAAACAGATCACGTTACCAGCACGGCAAGGCAAAGTGACGCAGCCCAATCTCCGCTGACCCACATCCTCAGCGTGGACGTAGAGGACTATTTTCAAGTGGAAGCATTTGCCGGGCAAGTGTCGCGCGAAAGCTGGGATAGTTTTCCATCCCGTGTGGTGGCCAACACCCAGCGAGTGCTTGATCTGTTTGACGCCTATCAGGCCAAAGGCACGTTCTTTTTTGTGGGTTGGGTCGCAGTGCGATTTCCGCATCTAGTGCGTGAAGTTCAGTCGCGCGGGCATGAGCTTGCCTGCCATAGCTACTGGCATCGCACGGTTTATAGCCTAAGTGAGAAAGAGTTCAGGGAAGACACCAAACAAGCAAAACGCGCCATTGAAGATGCATCGGGCGTGGCAGTTCAAGGATATAGAGCGCCAAGCTGGTCGATCACGAAAAATTGTTTGTGGGCATTGGACATTCTGGCGGAAGAGGGTTTTACCTACGATTCAAGCATTTATCCCATTCACCATGATCTTTATGGCGTGCCCGGAGCCAAAAGATTTCCGTACCTCCACAGGTGCGGGAATGGGCTGGAACTCCTGGAGTTTCCTCCGGCGACGCTGCGCTTTCTGGCTACAAATTTTCCAGTAGCGGGTGGCGGGTATCTGCGGATCTTTCCTTCGGCTTATACGGAACTGGCGTTTCGCACCTTTGAAAAAAATTACGGTGAGCGTGTGGTTGTTTATCTGCATCCGTGGGAGCTTGATCCAGAGCAGCCGCGGATTGCCGGACCTCTTAAATCACGCTTGCGGCATTACACCAGTCTGCGGCGCATGGAAGCAAAGGTGGGAACAGTCCTGAAGCGCCATAAGTTTGCGCGGTTCAGTGACGTTCTGGTAGATGGCGAGGCTGATTCAGCGAACGCGCCGATCAAGTCACAAGAAGATGCTCAGGCAGTTCTTGCTTCATCTGCGGCTGTGGCTGTGCCGCAGGGAAAAGGAGGCCGGTGATGCACACGACGGGGATGGTGCTGGCGTATCACGAGGTGCTTCCGGAATCGAACTACGCCTACTGCGTTCCTTGCGATCATTTTGCGGAGCATATGAGCTTGCTGGCTCAATCCGGCGACTCGGTACCTCGCGCACAGATCACGTTTGATGATGGCGAGCAATCACAATCCAGAAACGCGCGGCCGCTGTTGCACAGGCACAAAATTTCAGCTACTTACTTTGTGAATCCAGGATTGGCAGGGACGGAGCCAAAATTCCTGAGCTGGGAGCAACTCCGGGAACTGCAGGTTGCAGGGCATTCCATACAGTCGCATGGCTGGTCGCACAAATTTCTTACATCGTGTTCAGATGCGGAACTGGCCCAGGAACTTAGTCAATCGAGAGAGGCGTTACAAGACAAGCTGGGCGCAACAGTGGAAGAAATATCCGTTCCCGGCGGCCGATGGGACCAGCGCGTGATTGAAGCATGTGCCCGCGCAGGGTACAAACGCGTTTACGTTTCTGATCCCTGGATCGCAACGGAGATATCCGGGATAAAGGTGATTGGCCGTTTCATGGTACGGCGAACAACAACGCTGGCTGAACTGAAGAAGATGGTGCAGCGCGATCGCGGCGCTCTATGGGTACTGAAAATGCGCGC
Organism: Candidatus Angelobacter sp.; assembly: GCA_035710845.1. Taxonomy (GTDB): domain Bacteria; phylum Acidobacteriota; class Terriglobia; order Terriglobales; family Acidobacteriaceae; genus Angelobacter. Next base: position 14,067 of record DASTCT010000184.1, on the reverse strand, counting down.
ACAGCTAAAACGGCAAGTGGTCAGTTTGGTGGGAGACGGTTTGTATCATCGGTTGTGGTGCAAGCTTACTGGCTATAACGAATTTGAAGCAGCGCGGCAGCAAGATCGTTATTCCTGATCCTGAAGGCACAGCATGAGAAGCGACAAATTAAAGGTCCTGCAACTGATCAGCAGCGGCGGCTATTACGGCGCGGAAAATATGTTGCTGAACCTGTGTCTGGGCCAGGAAAAATCAGGCTGCAGCAATAGCCTGGTCTTCTTCTATAACGTGCACGTGCCTAACATGGAGTTTTACGAGAGGGCGCGGCGGCGCGGCATCAGTGTGCGCATGGTGCATTGCCAAGGAAGAATTGATTGGAGCGCGGTGCGCCAGATCAAAGAATACATGCACGAAGATGGAGCCGATGTGCTCCACACGCACGGCTACAAGGCTGATATTTATGGCTATCTGGCCGCGCGAAGTGAGCACAAACCGCTTATAGCAACATGCCATAACTGGGTTGGCGGAACGGCTGCTCTTGGTATCTATAACCGGATTGACCGATGGGTGCTCAAAAAGTTCAGTGCTATTGGCGCGGTCTCTGAGGCGGTGAAGGAGCAACTGGCCAGCTCAGGAATTCCTGCAAACCGAATCAAGGTCATTGACAACGGCATTGATGTTGAGGCTTTTGCGCGTTCGCAATCGCTAGCTGAGCCACGTACGACGACGGGAAAAGTGATCGGCGTCGTCGCCCGGCTTGATCTGCAAAAAGGATTTGAGTATTTGCTTGCCGCAGTACGTGAGCTTTGCAACAGCTATCATGACCTGACTGTTGTTGTCAGTGGTGATGGTCCTGATCGTACAGCGATTGAACAACTCATCGAGAAACACGGGCTACATAAGAATGTGTTGCTTGCGGGGCAGCAATCAGACATGCCCAGCGTTTATGCGGCCATGGACATTTTTGTTCTGCCATCGCTAAACGAGGGGTTGCCGATGACGGTGCTTGAGGCCATGGCAGCGGCAAAGCCCGTGGTCGCTACTAGGGTTGGCGCAATTCCAAATGTGATTCGCGATGGTGATACTGGTTTGCTGGTCAATCCCAAAGATGTTGCTGGTTTGCGTGATGCGATAACCCGGCTGCTTACTGATCCTGATCTTGGCCGCCGCATGGGCGCTCAAGCGCAAGAGTGGGTGAGCCGGCAATACACTTCCGATGCAATGGCTTTGCAATATCGGGCGATGTATGAAGAAGTTCTGGGTAAAAAGAAGCTGCTGGTTGTAACGCCAGGCGGTCCTACTGACCACCCTCAGCCAGAGGTTAGAGAAGCATGAGCCCACAGCAAACTGTGGCGGAGTTGAATAGCACAACGCGCCCACCGCAAACGGGCACGGTGACGGTCTCAATCATTATTCCGGCGCTAAACGAAGAGAGAATGGTCGGGCGCTGTCTGGACTCGCTGGCGAAGCTGGATTTTGTGCGGGAAAAGTTTGAAGTGGTCCTGGTGGATAACGGGTCGACTGATAAGACGCTTGAAATTGCTGAGTCATTCCAGGACCGACTAAACCTGAGAATTTTGCAGAAAACCGGTGTCCGCATTTCCGGCTTGCGCAATCTGGGCGCACAGGAAGCTCGCGGCGAAATTGTTGCTTTTCTGGATGCAGATTGTCTGGCTAATAGCGACTGGTTGAAGCAAATTCTTGAATTCGCGCCTGGCGGTAGCGTAGGCGTTGTTGGCGCACACTATCTGCTGCCTGAAGATTCATCATGGGTAGGCAGGACATGGCATCGCTACCAGGAAGCAGGAAAATCGGGCGAAGTTTCACACGTGCCCGCCGGCGACCTGATTATGCGCCGAGAAGATTTTCTTCGCCTCGGCGGCTTCGACGAGAGCATCCAGACAAATGAAGACTATGAACTGTGTGAACGCGTCCGCAAAGCGGGGATGACAGTGCGGGCATATCCAGAGATAGGCGTTGTGCATCTGGGTACAGCGCAGAGCCTGCGGGTATTTTTTCACAAGCAGGCATGGCACGGAACGCACGTGGTAAAGGTGTTTCTGCGGAATATTTCCGGCTCGCACAATTTGAAAGCAGTGTTGTTCGCGGTGTGGACGTTGATTTGTCTGGCAGGGATTGTGGCGGGCGCAGCGTGGACGATATTCAACCGCGCTATGTGGCCGGTTGTGGTTGTTGCTATCACAGGATTGTTGCTGCCGCCGATGGTGTTGGCGATGAAGCAGGTATTGGGGAGCAGGAAGTGGACGAATTTTTTCCCGTTGACAGCGCTTTATCTGGCGTATGGAGTAGCAAGGGCGAGGGCGCTGATGACCGTAAGAAATCTTTTTAGCTAATAACATGCCCTTCTTAAAAACGGATCAGACACCGGTACTTGCGCGTCTACATCTCTCTTGTATTCAAAAATTGTAAGAAAAGCTGCAGGTTAGCCAGCCAGAGGGTGTATAGTTGATGGCGTTTTTGAAATTATAGAATTCCGAATTCTTCAATGATACTTAAAGCGTCAGTAGCTGCCGTGTTGATAACTTTAGGCTTGTCGGGCTGCGCGATACATAAGCTGCCGAAATCAATCGCGGAAACACATACCTCATATAGCTATATCCCACTCGATCCTTTACCTGCTGTCATTGTTCCCGATAACAATTGCTTCTCAAAGGTCCCGTCAGGTCAAACGGCTGATGGCCAACCCAAATTGTAGAATCCGTCGGGACCTTCAAGAATCTCCTCGACTCATTGCCAGACCAAGCGGTAAGAGTTGCCATTGGTCAATACGATGCGTCAGGAACATTGGTTTACGGACCAGTGAAGATTGGTGTTTCCGGTCAGTCATACCAGATTGTCCTCGACTACGTCAGCGTAGACGCGGCCAATGTCTCCGTGTACATCGAGCGGCTTCTGGTCGACCCTACGGGCAATGTGCCTCCCAAAGAGGTGTCAGTCTTTGATGATGCGATTACCACGCGCACAGAGTATCGGGTATTTCGGGTTCCTGAAAGTGGAGCATTCGCATTTGCATCAGCAACCAACGAGAAGCCAAAAGGAGAGCGCGTCGTCATTCCTGTTTATGTGGGGGTTGGTCTAAGGCTCACCGCAGCTGTTACTGTTACGAAGGGTACTGCCAATCTTTCGAGTCTGGGAGCCATCGCCGCTGACGCCGAATCCGGAAGAATTACAGGATCTTTGATCGTTCAGACTTAGGCGTAACAGGAAAGACCGTTTCCACAAGCCTCCCTCTTCCTAGTGAACTAAATCGCACGACGATCCAGAACGCTATTCTCTCTCTTGGCTCCATCAAAGCGGTTTTGTACGATGCCAATACAGCAATCGATCCACGGGTCGTAGGAATCTACAATCCCATCGGCGGCGGTCAGCAAGTCGTAAACGGCATCATCTCAGTTCTCGCGAGCAATCCAATAAGATGGTTCCGTCCCTGCGTCGCCCCCGATAGGCCTCTGCCTTGAATCCGGAGGAAGTCTGATTACCATTTAGTGCACCACGGCGTGCACGTTGGTCGGCGGATTGGGCCGATTTGTAGTGCCAGAGAAAAATTCATACGCGCCGATGTCAAAAGCCGTGCCCTGCGGGCGCAGCACGCCATCCTTGTCATAGCCAATGGTAGGGCCGGGATTTGGCACGAACGGATTGTTCGGCACGATCGTCAGACCAGTGTCTTTGGCTGGGCTGGTGCTGGTGAGATGGAAGTCACCCAGGCTGCGATTGGCAAGCTGAGGATCGGCATTGATGTTATTGGAAGTCTGCACAGGGCCAGTGCCAATACCGAACCAGAGGTTGTGATCGCCGGTGATCTGTGAAAGGCTGCCATCAATGTAAACCTCGCCCGCGTTTTGATAGGCGATGTTGTTGCGCAAGTGCGTAATCAGCGTAGCCGGGCCTCCGCCCGTGCCAAATGCGCCGCGTGATCCCTGCGCGTTGGCGGAGTCATTGGGAGCACAATCTGAAACCGTGTTGTTGAAAACCTCAACCGTTCCGGTACCGGGTGTGCCGTTGTTGGTGATGCCAGCAATGTAGATGCAAGAAAAAGCCGCGCCGAGTTGCAGTGGATCCATCAGGCCAACGTGATAGACCACGTTGTTGTAGACCTCTACGGGGCCTTTTGAAGGATCAACCGTAGCCATATTAATGCCGTTGCAGTTATCGCCGTGGATCAGATTGTCATGCACGTGGAGATCGAATTGGTCAAAGCCGGTGGTATCTGTGGCTCCGCAAGCAGGAGTGCAAAGCGGAGAAGAATGAAACTGAAGCGCGCGGCAGGTGAAATTATCATGAATATGGTTCCAGCCCACATCAATGTGGTTAGAATCTGTGCTGAAATACACCGCGTGATAAAACTTTGATGACGTTGGATTAATCCCGGCGTTGTGGACCTCATTGCCGTAAAACTTGGCATTCGTGCCCTCGCTCATTTCAAAGCAGCCGACCTGATCGTCGGCGCCAGGGCACTGCATTTCATTACCGATAATTCGCCAACCCTGGCCGCTCAGGTCCATGGCCTGCGTTCCGCCGATCACGTGCAGCTGAGAAATCACCCAAAAGTTTTCATTCGCGCTGATGTTCGGCGTGCGAATGCCGTAATGCAATCCGCCAGCTACGCCAACGGTGACCGTCGCGTTCGGATACGCAACAAGAGCCTTGGGTGCTGTTGCTGTGCCGGAGTTGTTCGCCCCATTGTTATCCATGCTGAGGTATGCAGTGAAGTTATCTTCTGAAGTCTGTGAAACACCGTCTTCAATGTAAGCGGTATCGCCAGCAGCGATGCTGTTCTTGGCATGGGGAATCGTCTGCCATGGCGCTGTGAAGCTGCCGGTGTTGGCATCATTGCCTGTAGTAGCGACAAAGAATATATTTCCGGCGCGTACAGTAAACGCCAAACCATTGCTGGCGCCAACGCCAGGGACGTTCACGACAATGTTGCCGGTCTTTGCGGCTGCGCCCAACTGAAAGATAATTTTGTCGTCAGACCAGAGCGGATAATTGTCTGCAGCGCCACCCCCGACCGTGACTGTGGAGGTGCCTTGCGTAGCGCCAAAGCCGTTGCCCCAAATGGTGACCCAGACGCCTTTGTTGTTCTGGCCTCCAGTGTTGGGGCCGCTCTCCAGATCAGAAAAGAAAATGCGCGGCGGCACGGCCTGCGCAAATGCCAGCGTAGTCGAGAAGAATAAGAGCAAACCGATAATAGAATACTTCCGCATTAGAACTCCGATTCGAAAGAGATTCATCGTTTATTCCGCCAAAGAACCTTAGGGCGTCGGTATGGACACAGCCACTTCTGTCGACGCCGCGCTTTCTGTGCCGCTGACATCCACAGCGGTTACCACGTAAAAATATTTCTGGCCGGATTGCGATGTGATGTCGGTAAACTGCAGTGTGGTGGAGGAAAGCGCGGGTGAGATCTTGGTATAAGGGCCGCCGGTGGTTCCACTGCGGTAGACGTTATAACCCTGCAATGAGGTTGATGTGCTGGCGCTCCAGGTTAGATCTACTGAGTGAGCAACTGGAGTAAGGCCCTCGCCGGAAAGTGGCACCGCAATAAGAGTTGCTCCGTTGCTCAACAAAGTAAGATTTCCGGAGACTGATCCTGCGGCAGCGGGTGTAAACACCACAGGGACGCTCACACTTTGTGCCGGATTGAGAGTGATTGGAGTAGTGATGCCCGTGGTAAAGCCGCTTCCGGTAATAGAGTCTTGAGTAATTTGGGCAGATGCTGAACCGTTGTTGGTGATTTTTACTGTCAACGTCGACGACGTGTTCAGTACCTTTTGGCCGAAGCCAAGGCTTAGAGGCGTTGCTACGAGGATAGCCGAGCCAGGCGCCGGTGTCGGCGTAGGCGATGGCGACGGTCCCGGAGGTGTTCCACCGCTGGATCTTTGTGTGCCGCCACCGCCGCCACAACCGATGACTACCAGAAGAAGAACAAAGAGAAGAAAAACGCACGAATATTTGCTTGCTATTCTTGTGCTCTGCAAAGGGGAACTCCTCACTACGGAAACATTCAGGCTGATCGCTTGGTCGTGCTGAATGTTTCTTTGGTTACTTCATCAATTTCGATACAGCGTCGCAGACTTGACTGCTTTTCGCCTGTCTCGTTCGACCATGCACTAGAGCGAGCATGGGCCATTGACTTTCAGCAAACGCACATGAGCTGAGAAACTTTCCACGTCAGTGCGTCAGAAGCCGGCCAATTGAAATACCAAAGTTCCCGGAAGAAATTTGTGAAGTACCACAGCAGGGTTGCTGAAAGAGATTGCAAGAACATGACCAGATAGTTGCAGCTTGCAAATACAGGAGTTGCCCAAGCCGCATACGGAAAGGGAAGAATCAGAGGTGTAAATTCTGCCGGTAAGTGCTGGAGAATGATGTAATTTCGAGATCGGAGTTTTATCTGACGCAATGATTTGCGTAGTATGCAAACAGTTGCATACTACGTGAAGGCGCAGCTAGGAAACGCGGGTTAGTTCCAAGCGGAAAATGCTTTGTCCGAGGTAAGAAAGCGCTTTGGGTAGGCGAGCGATGCCGGCATAACGCAGAAGTTTTCCGGCATTCCAGCGGATACGAGGCTGGCCCAAACCACAGTCGCCCAGAAGTGTTGCCCAGTAGGCCGGCTGCTGGTGTTTGAACCATTCGATATTCGGCGACATCGGATTGCGCAGGCCAAGATCGCCAAAGAAATTGCGCCGCCCTGCGTCAATCACAATGAGCTTCCCGCCCAGCTTCATCATTCGGGCAATATTGCGGAAAATAGTCTGGTATTCCTTTTCCGCGTCGGCTGATTGGCCCAGTGCTATGCAGCTTTTCTCATCAAGGTGATTGATGGAAGCTACGGAGAGAACCACGTCAAAATAATTGTCTGGGCAATCAAATTGCTGCACTGTTTGCGCCAAAATTCTGGCCTGCGGCAAATCGAGTTGTTGCGCCATGGTCCGGAATGCGTTGTGGCATTCGCTGGAGTCATAGGCCCCTTCCGCCAGGGGTTCCAGACCTACCACGTGACGCGCACCATGAAGCGCAGCCCACAAACAGAGCATCCCCTTGCCACAGCCGATCTCAAGCATGGTCTTGTTGTGAAAATCAATGTCTACAAAAAGCTGCCGGGCGAAGCGCGCGAAGTCAAAGCCGTGGTTCCAAAGGCCCATTTTTTGGCCCATGAGCCGGATGCGCTCTGCCGGGGACATCGCTTGATCTGCAGAAACAGCCTGGTATGTTGCGGACATTGATTGTTACTCCATCGCTTCATTCTTGCGGCTGCCTACCGCGGCTTGCGGTTTCTCGTGCCGGAGCAGGGCAAGAACAGGCCCCGGCAAATTGTTTTTGAGCCATTGTTTGATTTGCACTTTGCGCTGCTGCAAAGCCAGATGCATTCTTCCGCGCGTCGTGAGGCCAAAGCGCAAAGTAAGATAGCAGCCCTGGCGCGATCCGTATTTCGATTTATATGCATCCGCCCCGCCGAGAAAGTCATAGCGAGTGACGCCGGCCTTGATCATCTCTTCCAGCACATGGGCACGCAGGGCATAACCTATCTTTTCCGCAGCATACTTAGGATGGAAGCCTTCCTGCAGAAGATAGACCGTGTTGCCATAACGAAAACAGAATTGCGCTGCCACGATCTTATCTTCCAGGGTGAGCAGCCAGAACTCCAGCCAGCCACGCCGCAAAAAAGAGCGTGACATGCGGGAATAGAAATCGCGCCGCTCTGCACTGCTGAATGCGCCCGGTTCGCCCTGGCCGATCCAGCGCATCTGGTGAAGAGCGAAGAGCGTTTGCAGATTGGCGTCAAGATCTTCTTCTCGCTCGCAGCGGGCGATGCGTACCCGATAGCGCGATTGCAAGCGCTTGGGATAACGCGTGAGCAGCGGCCGGAAGCTGGATTGAAGCCCGCCAAGATACTCTTGCCACGTGGAAGGCAGATCGACAAAAAAGTTGGGCAAGGTCTCTGAGTAAAGCTGCAGACCCTTTTCATGCGCTGCTGCGGCAATGTGCTGCGCCACTAGCGAATCCTGGGGCAGCGTTTCCAAGGCGCAAAGGCCGCATTGGGAGTCATCCACAAGCCAAGTGAGAAAGGTTTCAGCGCAAAACTGCTCATATCCAGGGGCAGTAATGAAATCGAGAGCATCAGAGTCACCCGATCCAGCGCCAACCATGCGCAAAAACTTGACCGGCAGTCCGAGAACGCTTGCAGGCTCAGCATACATTGGAGCTATTCCGACGATATTGTGTTCTGCATCGCTGAAAATCAGCGCTTGCAGGTCTTTTTTTCCTCCATAAGCCTGCCACCATGAGCTGAGCCATTCCGGTGTCTGGAAGATAGAAGCGGTGGAACACAGCCCAAGCAGGGCATTCCAATTCTCTAGAAATGGTTCCAGTTCCTGCCAAGTCCGGCATAAGCGAACGCTCAATGGCGTCGCAGCAGGCGAAGAAGCAAGGAAAATAATTTCACTTTGTAAGGCGGACATGGCTGTTCCAGAGATAAAACTGAGCAAATAGAAGGCCTATGAAAGAAATTATGATGCAATTTTAAGATGTTGTAAGGATTGGCTTTAGAAGGGACTAGCAGGAACAAGGGTATTTTGTCCCGGCAATGCACCATGCAATAGTTTTCATAAATTGGACAATAAAAATTAGCTTACAGGTAAGAATTTGCTTGCAGACTATGTGCATAATGCTCTATAGTTCATTGTACCAAAGGACAGTAGTAAGACAGGCCAAGTGGACGACTCGCTAGACGATCCTCAAATTCAGCCCCAAGGCGGCGATTAACGCGTGCCTTACCTTTTGAGAACCGCTGGCGTATCGACGGAACCGGACACCTGGAAGGGGTTGTACAAATATTCAGCACCAGCTTTCCTCGGTTGGTGTGGTGGCAATGGATTGCGAAATCCTTTGCCGAAAACGAGGACTTCCAATCCGCTTTCGACCGGCCGCAGAAATTGAGCTGTATGCACCGGGAAGCGCCGATTCCATCCACTTCACCAGTTTTGTCCCGGCCTTTGTTATGGCGCAAGAAACGTTTTGCCAGGCAAAGACACTAGTTGTTAGGCCCAAGGAATCACGCGTAAGCGTGAAGAACAACCAGAGGGTGGGATTCGTAATCGTGGAGAAGGAAACCAGCAATTCGGCAGTAGAGTGTCCTGTGTGCCACAGTTCGCTCTTTTCCAATCAACATGTGTCTCACTGCGGTGTAACTGAATCGCGGCAACTGGTGGAAGTGGTTCCACCGGAGCGGCGCCGGCGGCAGTTGCGTTGCGGCCATGAGGAAGTGGATCCCTCGGCTTTTCCGCTGGTCTCAGCGGCGCATGAGTTTAAAACGCCATTGGTGGTGATGCTCGGCTATACGGACCTGTTGCGCAGCGGGCATTTAGGCCCGGTGAATGGCAAGCAGAAGCAGGTTCTGGAAGAAATCCAGGAGAGCGCCCAGCGTTTGCAGAAGCTGATACAGGACCTTTTGCTGCTTCAGGAATTGAAAGCAGGACGGCCTGTAGAAAGCATGGATTCTGCCGACGTCAACGATCATGTGGGCCAAATCTTTAACTACTGGTCGGCTGCAGCGAAGCAGAAACCGGTGAAATACCAATTCCGTCCCGCACCGGGGATGCCGCGGGTACGGATTGAGCCGCTGAAACTTCAGCACATTGTTTCCAGCCTTATTGAGAATGCTTTAAAACACACTCCGGCACACGGGCTGATTGTTGTAACGGCAACGCCGTGCTTCTGGGAACGGCGGAAAGCGCAAACCGAATTTCTGTTCAATATGGAACGGAAAGAACAGCGCAAGACGGAAAACGCAGTGCGCATCGATGTAATGGATTCCGGGCCAGGTATCGCGCCTGAGCACCATGAGGAAATCTTCGGGGACTTTGTCCAGTTGCCCGGAGGATCCGCTCGCGGCACCGGGTTAGGACTGGCCATCGCCCGGCGGTTGGTGGAAGCCCACAGCGGAGTGATCTGGGTGGAAAGTGAACTGGGCAAGGGTAGCAAGTTTTCCTTGCTGTTATCGCAGTCAAGGTAGGGAGATGCAACGGATGAGCGCGCCAAATATACTTCTGGTCGATGACGAGCCGAGCGTACTTCGTTACACCAAGACGCTGCTGGAAATCGAAAATTACAACGTTGAGACCGCTGCCAGCGGAGAAGAAGCCTTGCAGCGGATGAATCGCGGCCCCGCGCCAAGCCTGATTGTGCTGGACCTGGTAATGCCCGGCATGGACGGCCTGCAGACGCTGGAAAGCTGCAAAAGACTCCGGCCTGATCAAAAAGTGGTAATGATCTCCTGTTTAAGCGACACTACAAAAGTGGTGCAAGCGATGAAGCTGGGAGCTTCAGACTACCTGACCAAACCATTTCTGGCGCCGCAACTGCATGGTGCAGTGCGCCGGGCCTTGACTCCAGCAGCCCAACCCGTCCAGCAGCCTAATTACGCTACTAAGGGAACGGAGCTGGTGGATGCCCTGGATGACGATCTTTTCTTTCTGGCTGCCAGCCCGGCGATGAAGCAGATTCGCGCCCAGGCAGCGTTGATCGCCAAAGTTGATGTGCCGGTGCTGCTGCTGGGTGAGAGCGGCGTGGGCAAAGAGATTCTGGCGCGATTGATTCATAAGATGTCAGTTCGCGCCCACCGTTCCATGGTGAAGGTGAACTGCGCTGCTCTTCCGGCCGATCTGCTGGAGAGCGAACTTTTTGGCTACGAAGCCGGCGCCTTTACCGGAGCCAGCAAATCGAAGCCCGGCAAATTTGAGCTGGCGCACAAAGGCACCATTCTTCTGGACGAGATCGGCGAGATGAGCGCTGGATTGCAGGCGAAGCTGCTCCATGTCCTGCAGGATGGTTCGTTCTCACGTCTGGGTGGCCGCGCCAACATTACGGCGGATGCCCGCGTGCTGGCTGCAACCAATATCGACGTGCAGAAAGCCATGGCTGAGCGCAAACTGCGTGAAGATCTCTACTATCGTTTGAACGCGTTTACCTTGACTGTGCCGCCGTTGCGCGAACGCCGCGAGGAAATTCCGGTCCTGCTGCGCTACTACATGAACAACCTGGCGCGGCAGTTTGAAAAGAACCCACTGCCGGTTTCTGACCGGCTGGTGCAGGAATGCCTGCGCTACCACTGGCCCGGCAATCTGCGCGAACTGTGCAATGTGGTGAAGCGGTTCCTGGTGCTTGAAGACGAAAATCTGCTGATCGAAGAGATGCAGATGAGGTCCAAAGAGGGCGAGGAGGCGGGAACCCCGGCTTCGTCTCGCGGCGGTCTTAAAGCCCTGGTTCGCAGCCTGAAAGACGATGCTGAGGCCAGGGAAATCCAGCGCGCCCTGGAAGACTCAAACTGGAACCGCAAATTGGCAGCAGCGCAACTGAACATCAGCTATAAGGCGCTGCTCTATAAAATCAAGCAGCACGGACTCTCGCCCGCCGGCAGCCGCGAGTTTGCCCTGCGCGCCGCCAGCATCAACTAGCAAAATTTGATTGAGTAGTTTGTAATTGGTAATTGACAGCGCGGACACTTACAAAAGTGGCCGCGCTGGTGTGTTGCAACTGAGGACATTCATAATGGCGAAGCATCTTATAACGGGTATTGCCGGCTTTATTGGATCATCGATTGCGCGTGAGTTGGTGAGCCGCGGCGAGAGCGTCCGCGGGCTGGATGATTTTTCTACGGGCAAGTGGGAGAACATTGCTGAGATCGCAAACGACATTGATTTTCGAGGTGTGAGCCTTCTGGATAAAGAAGGCGTTGCTTCCGCAGTGGAAGGAATTGACTACGTGATCCATCAGGCGGCGCTGCCTTCCGTGCCGAAGTCAGTGGCTGAGCCGGAACTGACCCATGCAGTGAACGTGAACGGCACGCTGAACCTACTTTTGGCCGCTCGCGATGCTGGTGTGAAGCGCGTGGTCTATGCCGCATCTTCTTCCGCTTATGGCAACAGCGAAACTTTACCCAAGCATGAAGGGATGGTGCCGCACCCGATTTCGCCTTACGCAGTGCAGAAGCTTACCGGTGAACACTACATGCAAGCCTTTGCTTCTGTTTATGGTCTTGAAACTGTCTGCTTGCGCTACTTCAACATTTTTGGCCCGCGACAGGACGCAAATTCGCAGTACTCAGCTGTGCTGGCTAAGTTCATTACGCAGATGCAGCAGAATGAGTCGCCTACAATTTTTGGCGATGGCGAGCAGAGTCGCGATTTCACCTTCGTTGCAAATGCAGTACAAGCGAACCTGAAAGCGTGTGTCGCTCCGGCGGCAGAAGTTTCAGGACGCGTCTTCAACATCGCTACAGGAACTCGCTTTTCATTGAACCAGACGTTTGCAATGCTGCAGAAGATCATCGGGTTCAGTGGTTCGGCGAAATATGCAGAGGCCCGCACTGGTGACGTGAAGCATTCACTGGCGGACATCAGCCTGGCGCAAAAACATCTGGGATATTCCGCTGATGTGAGCTTTGAAGAAGGCTTGCGGCGAACCGTGGAATGGTATCGGCAGCAACAGACGTCATCAGAAGCAGCCGTGACTGCCCGGTAAATCATCGTCAGGATTCATTGAGAAGTGCAGGGAAGAGCTGCAGGTAAAATTCGCGGCTAGTGATGATTTAGTGTTGACCTGCTGCAGAGGCCGATTGCCATCCCAGGTAGCGATAAAAACGCGCTTTTCCGCGACGTTTCCAGTAATGCGATGTGTATGAGGAAGTTTTTACTCCGGATCGCAATGCGCTGAGAAAAGTTTCCTCGTCCGGATCTACCACGATCCCAACGTGCCCGGGCCATACGACCAAATCTCCCGGCGCAGGATGGAATACGCGCTCAAACCCGATCATGCCGGTATAGAGAACGCGTGAGGGCGCATAGCCGTAATAGAGTCCTGCCCGTTCAAAGAGCCACTGCACAAAATGCGAACAATCCAGATCAGTGGTGTGGATCTGTTCCCCCATGCGCAACAGCATTTCTTTAGGACTAAGCGAACGGGAAGGCGAGACGGCACCACTTGGTGCGTCGCTATCGGAGATGAATTTTGTGGTTCCCGGAGCAGATTCATCCTGCGCCATGAGGTGGCCAGCGCCAATTACGCTGACGAGGCCGAACAACAGCGCCAGGATATTTGCGCACTTCCGCATAACTCCTAATTTCGATGCGAGCCATGCGCAATCCAGAGCTGGATTTTTGCGAAATCGAATTTTTTTGAATGATGCGGAACAGAGTGCCGGGGATGGCTAGCTTTCTTTGAGCTGCGAAATCATCTTGTAGGTCTTCTCAAATTCTGACTTAAGGATGGGATTAGGAGTGGTCAGCGCGTCAACCACTGCTTTGGCCCATTCAAAATATTGGCGCTTGCGCTCCAGGCTCCATCCAATCGGCGGACTTATTAGGATGGAGCGAAGATTGGAGATCTTGTCAGCCAGTTTGAGCGTTTGCGCACGCTCCGATTTATGAGGAGCATTCTCCACTTGCAGGCGTTTCCGAGTTTTGTCAGGAAGAGATTTGTCGTCAGTGACTTCAGCTACCAGGCTTGCAACGTCACTGCCAAAGCGGTCTGTAAGCTCCGTGAGCGTCACACCGGTATCTTCCACTGTGTCATGCAGGAATCCAGCCATGATCAACTCGGTGTCTAATGCGTCACTGCTGCAGGCAACAAGCTCGGCAACTTCGATGAGATGGTTAATGTAAGGCTCGCCGCCTGCGCCCTTGCGCTTTTGCTGAGAATGTTTGCTGGCGGCAAATTGCGCAGCAGCCAGAATTCGCCGAACAGAAGAAGTACAAGTTGCTGGATCATTCTGATGGGCCATAAATTTTCCTTTCTATCGAATTGGTCGAGCGAAGGAGCGAAATGCTTTTGGCGACAGGAGCACACGCAATAGCGAATGAGTATTCGACCATTACCTAACGCTGTGCTACCACGATCTTGGCAGTGGTAATGGCCTGTCCGACGTGCCGCAGCGTGTGATCAGCGACGTGGACCAGAAGCCCGCCAACCGATGTGGGCAGTTGCGTCTTGCCGACTTTGCGCGGTTCTTCCATTTGCTGCGGCGTGAAGCTGCGAATTCTTTTGCCGCTCTTGGCAAAAGCAAC
>DASTCT010000183.1:0-3093 GCA_035710845.1 Candidatus Angelobacter sp. | reverse complement strand
AGCACCCAGCCGTTCATTCACAAATGCCTGCACCACGCCGGCGATATCGGAATTCAACTTGCCTTTGGTCTGGCCTTCAAACTGTGGCTGCGGCAGCTTCACGCTCACCACGGCCACCAGTCCTTCGCGAACATCGTCGCCAGTCAGGTTTTCTTTTACGTCTTTGAACAACCCAAGCTGCTGGCCAGCATAGTTGATAGTGCGCGTCAGCGCCGTGCGAAAGCCGGAGAGGTGCGTGCCGCCGTCAACCGTGTTGATGTTGTTGGCGAAGCTGAAAATCGTCTCGGAATAACCATCGTTGTATTGCAACGCGATCTCCATGGCCACGCCATCGCGCTCGGCTTCCATGTAGATCGGGCGATCATGCAACACGCTCTTGCCGCGGTTCAAATGCTTGATGAACTCCGCAATTCCGCCCGTATATTTGAACTTAAGGTTCTTGGCTTCACCGGTTTTTGCATCGGTCTGGCGCTCATCTGTCAGGTTAATTTCCAACCCTTTGTTCAGGAAAGCCAGTTCTCGCAGGCGCTGCGCCAGCGTATCGAAGTTGTATTCGGTCGTGGTGAAGATCTCTTTATCGGGAAGGAAATGTACTCTGGTACCGCGCTTTTTGGTGGTGCCGGTTTTTTTTAGTTTGCCCTGCGGCTGGCCCTTTGAATAGGCCTGCTCCCACACATGGCCGTCACGCCAGATCTCCAGATCAAGCTGATGACTGAGCGCATTCACCACTGAGACGCCGACACCGTGCAAGCCGCCGGAAACTTTGTAGGTGGAAGTATCGAACTTGCCTCCTGCATGCAGCTTTGTCAGCACAACCTGAGCAGCGGGAAGTTTTTCGTTGTCCACCACCATGTCATCCACAGGAATTCCGCGGCCATCGTCAACCACGGTCACGGAATTATCAATGTGGATGGTGACATCAATTTGTGACGCGAAGCCTGCCAGCGCTTCATCGACAGAATTGTCCACCACTTCATAGACCAGGTGATGTAATCCCATCTCGCCGTTTGAACCGATGTACATCGCAGGCCGCAGGCGGACGGCTTCCATGCCTTCCAGCACTTTGATGTCTTCAGCGGTGTAATTTCCGTTTCCGTTACCGCCGCTCTTTTTGCTTTTGTTTTGTTCTGCCATTTCTTTCGCTGTGGCTGCTGCAGATTCTTTGGCCAAGATTTCTTTTGCTCCCTGTTTTCTGCTGGTCAGCAACTTGCATTCTGGGGCATAAAGCTCATGTTAAAAAAGACTCAAGTTGCTTAATATCAATTACTTAGTTGGTGTCTAAACAACTCACTATTGTACCATACCGGAGCTGCTTTGCGTTTCATAACGGAGAGACAAAAGGAGAGGCAAAATTGGAGTCAGGTTCGTCCGCAAAAAGCCCAAAATGATCGGGATATTATTAAAAAACCTTAAATTTCCACAGCTCGTCCACAATTGTTGACCAGAAAGATGCGCGGCCAGGAGCTGTGAAAATCGCTTCACCCTGGCCCAACTGCCTAAACTTCCATTGTCTTACCATTATGGTAAGTTACTTAGATCCAATGGATTAATGAGTATTTGGACATACCCTTCCGTAACGGGTGGAAGGTGTTCTAAAGGCCGATCGAACGACTGAAAAAGCCCCCTATTTTCAAAAAACAAATAGTACTAATAAATTATTGAAAAATCAGGGATGAAATGTATACTTCATCACGCAATTCAGACCACCTGAATTGCACCACCAAGAAAAACTAGATTCAAGGAAATTAGGAGTGTTCCCCCATGAAAGCGCTACTTCGCACCTCTCTCGTTGGTTTGACAGTTTTTGCAGGCTTTGCCGCATTCACTACCAACATCAGCAAACCACAAACGAACGCAGCTATCCCCGCGCCTCGGCCTTGCCCAATGCCACAATTGAGCAAGTAACCCTGGGTTGAAAGCGGTAACGATTTGCCTTGCATTCAGGTCCTCAAAATAAACCACTTGCGCTAGTTTTGAGGAGCTGTGTTTACTAAAAAGTAAATTGTACTTTGGTGTCGCAGAGAGGCTTGCTGGAGCCTCCAACGGAGTAGTATGCTTACGCTCCTTTGGAGGCCGTCGTGCAATTCTCCTTGATTGAGTGGGCTATCATCGCAGTGGCTGCGGTTGCCATTGGCATACAAACCTTCACATTGCGGATCATCAAACGCCGCAAGCTGCGCACTGAATTTCCCATGTTTTTCCGGTATTCAGCTTTTTGCGCGCTAAGCACTGCCGTAGGCCTCTTTCTTTTTGTTGTTGCTTCCTGCTGCAATCGTGAGCATTTCTACGTCTACTGGGGGCTCAACCTCGGCACAATGGTGCTGGAATTTGCTGTCCTGTATGAGCTGCTGGTAAACGCCCTCAAGCCGTACTCAGCCCTGATTGATCTGGGTAAGATGCTGTTTCGCTGGGCGGCGGTCTTTCTGGTTTTGGCTGCGCTCCTCACAGCTTTTGCAACCGCAGGCGCAGGACACGACAGGATGCAAGCTGCAGTCGATCTGCTGCAGCGCACTGTGCGGCTCATGCAATGTGGTCTTCTGCTACTCTTCCTCGGACTGGAAAAGCGTCTCGGCCTTTCCTGGCGTACTCACAGCATGAGCATCGCTCTTGGCTTGGGTGTTTATGCGGCGATAGATCTCTGTGCCACGTATCTGGTCGATCGTATTCCCGCACACGCCGAAGCCTTCCAGCTATTCACGTATGTGGTCTACGCAGCGGCCGCTTCTCTGTGGGCTGCCAGCCTGGCGCGTCCGGAACCCACACGCAGCAACGTGCTTGATTCACCCAGCAGGCTTATCTTCCAGCGTTGGAATGAAGTCCTTGTGAGCACCGCCCGATTCTCAGCCGCCCCAGCCGGTTCCATCGGAGGCATTGATTCATTCCTGCCTAACGTCGAACAAACCGTGGATCGCGTACTGGCCAGGAAGATAGTCCAGTAAAACATTCTATTCATAATCGGCATAGGGGGAGCGGTCACCCGCTCTCCCCTGCCACACCACCGTACATGCGGGTCCGCATACGGCGGTTCGGTTGGGTTAAGCTATCCTTCGAACAGGCGTGGAAGTCCTAGCGAGTCAAAGTAGGCATTAGAAA
>DASTCT010000182.1:0-38703 GCA_035710845.1 Candidatus Angelobacter sp. | reverse complement strand
GCAATCAGCAGTGACGAACCAGCAAGCAGAACCAGAAGACTCGATTTCAAGTTCATGGGGAAAGCTCCTTAAGGACCCACGCGGCGCAGGGTGTTAGCCGCACATAAAGTCACTCGTTACCAGAGCAACTGGAATGCCATTGGCATGTGCCCTGCAGTCGCGATATAAATAGCTTATAATCAATAGCTTGAGTGCTTGTCAACCTGCCTTTCGATGGCTGGTCTGGTCGGCACAGTAGAATTTTTACGCACCTGCGGCCTACCGGGAAGAATCTAGGTAATGAGTCAGTTGAAAACCTGACCGATTGCCTGTATCGGCTAACGTTCCCCTGATCGCACCGGGTTGCGTGCCCAAGCTCAAGGACTTTTGCTTTGGGTGAGCGAAGCGAATTACAGAAAGTACGTCCCAGAACTCCCCTGAATGGATTTGATCGCCAAAATTCGTACCCTGCCGCTCCAGCCCGGAGTGTACCTCTATAAAAACGCTGAAGGCGAGGTCATCTACGTTGGCAAAGCCAAGAACCTGCGCGCCCGCGTCCGGTCTTATTTTCAGGAGGGCGTAGGCGAGGCCAATGCCAAAACGGGAACCCTGCTGCGTGAGGCCGTCGATGTCGATTACATCGTGGTCGCGAACAATAAGGAAGCGCTGGCGCTTGAAAATAATCTCATCAAGCAAAAAAAGCCGCGCTTCAACATCCTCCTGCGCGATGACAAAACCTACCCTTATATCAAGCTGACTCTGGGTGAGCGCTATCCTCGTGTTTACGTCACGCGCCGGCTGCGCAAGGATGGCAGCGTTTATTACGGGCCTTATTTTCCCGGTAATCTGGCGTACCGTATTGTCGATCTGATCCATCGCAGCTTTCTGGTTCCTTCCTGCAAGGTTGATCTCACGCGATATCACCTGCGTCCCTGTCTCCAGTACTACATCAAGCGCTGTCTGGGGCCATGCGTTCAGGACCTGACCTCGCCGCAGGCCTATCAGGAAGCCGTCCGCGACGTGCAGCTTTTGCTGGAAGGCCGCCAAGCCGACCTGGCTAAAACCCTTCGCGCCCGCATGGAGCAGGCTGCGCAAGCCCAGGAATACGAACGCGCCGCCCGCTATCGCGACATGATCTCTACCGTCTCCCAGCTTCAGGAAAAGCAGCGCATTGCTGCCGTGGAAGGCGATGACATGGACGTTTTCGGCTATCACTATGAAAATGACATGCTCGCCGTAAACGTCTTCCACATGCGCGGCGGAAAAATTCTCGATCGCCGCGAGTTCTTCTGGGAAGAACTTCCAAAGACCGCCGTTCCTCACGAGGATCATGAGGCACTGCCAGCTGTGAGACATAACAAAGATCATGTGGCACAGCCGCCCTCGGCTGTGCCGGTTTTCCATGATCGTGGACCGCAGCCGCCCCCGGCTGCGCTCGAGACATCCTCCTCCGCAGGCGAGGGCGCCTGCGCTCCACAGTTTTCGGTTGATGCAAGATCCTCCTTCAACCCCGGTGAATTCTTCTCCGCTCTCATGAAGCAGGTCTATATTGACCAGCAATACGTCCCCCGCGACATTCTCTCTCCCGTCGACTTCGAAGATCGCGCTGAACTCGAAGAGCTGCTCACAGAAAAGCGCGGCAGCCGTCTTGAAATCCTCGTTCCCCAGCGCGGAGAAAAGCGCTCGCTCATCGACCTGGCCGCCCAAAACGCCAAGCAGTCATTTGACCAGCGTTTCCGCGTGATGAAGCCGCAAGCCAAGGCCGTGCAGGAGGCCCTGCAGGACGCACTCGGCCTGCCTGAAGTTCCCAAACGCATTGAGTGCTTTGATATCTCGCACATCCAGGGCGCGGAAACCGTGGCTTCCATGGTGGTCTGGGAAAACGGCGCCATGAACAAGAACCAGTATCGCAAGTTTATTGTGCGCACCGTGACCGGCGTGGACGACTTTGCCTCCATGCGCGAGGTGGTCACCCGCCGCTACAAGCGTTTGCGCGATGAAAACGCAACTTTCCCCAGCCTTGTCCTCATCGATGGCGGCCTTGGCCAGCTTCACGCCGCTGCTCAGGCGCTGGACGAACTCGGCATCACCAACCAGCCGCTGGCCGCGATCGCCAAGAAAGAAGAGATCATCTACGTTTTCGGTCAGGAAGATGATCCCGTGGTGCTCGACCGCCATTCGCCTGTGCTGCATCTCGTCCAGATGGTGCGCGACGAATCGCACCGCTTCGCCGTCACCTTCCATCGCAAGCGCCGCCAAATGCGCGACCGCAAATCCGAACTCCTGGAAATCCCCGGCGTAGGTGAGCGTACGCGCCAGCGATTGCTGCAACACTTCGGCAGTGTCCGCGCCGTGCAACAGGCTGACGCCGCCGCCCTCAGCGCCGTGCTCACCAAATCCCAGACCGAGGCCGTGCTGCGCCACTTCCAGCAATCATCAGACCGCGCCGACGCCAGCTAAAGTGCGGTTTGTTGACTCTGTGGCACAGGCACTCTTGCCTGTGCTCCGACGAATCCAACCAAGCTTGGACCGCAGAGCCTGCCCTGAACTTGCCGAAAGGCGCCCTCGCCTGCGTCTTTCCCGCATCAAAATCGTCTAGCACCACCGCTGGGCTCCCCAGAGTGCGCCACTTTTGCAAATTACCAACTTACCAAATTACCCATTTACTAAATGCCTCCGCCTGCGCCTATCTAATCAATCGTTCACCAACCGATTCTCGCGCAGCGTGAGAATTAAAAAAATTAATCCCCTTCTAATAACAATACTCATCCGCCGGGCACATTCTCCTTTTGTAAGGCGAACTGATGTTCCGGGCCCGCCGGCAATTTTCGCAGGTGACCTTTCCGCTGGATTTTTTTGTAGAGCGGATCAGAACGTCCGCAGTCCTCCCCCTTTGATTTTTCAGGACGAAAGGACGGATGCGATGGGCAACAGCAAGGAATTTAAAAATTTTCGTATCTGGATGGCTTTAGGTACGGTAGCGATTTACATCTTCCTAGTCGTCACTGGAAACGCTTAGGGCCAGCTATAAATTTAGAAAGCGCGCGAACCTCCCCTGCGCTTTTGCAGAAGATCAGCACAGCGAACCTGACGTGCTGATCTTTTTGCTTTTACCGGGTTAGCCGCGAATCAACGCGAAATACGCAAATGATCTTGATTAGATTCGCCTGCGTAAATTGTCTGGAAAAAACCTGGTAAAGACTCATGTTTTAGGCGATCAAAATTCCTGCCACGCACCAATCGCTTAACCTTAACTCTTCTTTTGATTCGTGTTCATTCGCGTGAATTCGCGGCTAGTTAAAATCCCAGCCTCACCAGATCTGCCACGGTAAGCCCGCCGGATGCTCGCCCTTTGGCCATCTTCTCCGCGTATTTGGCCAGCACGTCCACTTCAATATTCACGGGATCTCCCGCGCGCAGCGCATGCAGGTTCGTCGCCTGCCAGGTGTGCGGGATAATGGCAATCTCCACGCGCTGGCCCTCAATCGCCGCAACAGTCAGGCTGATGCCTTCCACGGTGATAGAGCCTTGCGGGACCACATATTTCTCCAGCGCCTCGGGGACCTCCACCACCAATCGCCAATCGTCGCGATACTTGATCTTCTCCAGGCTCACGATCTTGCCTGTGCCATCTACGTGCCCCTGCACCACGTGGCCTCCCATGCGGTCTTGTGCGCGCGCAGGTAGCTCAAGGTTCACCAGCGATCCCTGTTTTAATCGCAGCAGAGAAGTGCGCTCCAGCGTTTCCTGCGCCAGGTCCGCGGAAAATTGTTGCTTGCCGATCTCCAGTGCCGTTAGGCAAACACCGCTCACCGCAACGCTATCGCCGGTTCTTAGCTCGCGAAGGACTTGCTGTGCTTTAACGGTGATGCGCGTCACTGTCTCGCCCTTCTCGCTGGGAATGCGCTGCAGTTCGGCGATCTCGCCCGTTTCCTGAATCAGTCCGGTAAACATTTGCACTTAGTATTTAGCATTTAGTGCTTAGCTGCAAGCCCGCGACTGTGTGGCGCTCCAAAGCAGCAGCTTCGCTCTTCAAATTTGATCTTCAAAATGAGGCTGTATCACTATTCCAAGGCTTCAACCATCCCATGCAGACCTAAATACCAAGTACTAAGTACTGGTATCCGTATACGGATCGCGCAGATATCCCTCTACCGCAAAGTCTTCTCCAAACCGATGCAAGACCATGTTCTTCACCTGCGCGGCTTCTTCCAGTCTCCGGAATCCGGGCCCGGCGGCAAACGGCACTGAGCCTAACCCTGCCAGGATCTTTGGCGCGTAATAGAGAAAAACTTTGTCCACAACTCCGTCAGCCAGCGCGGCCCAGTTTACCAGCGCGCCGCCCTCAATCATCAGGCTGGTAATCTCCATTTCGCCCAGACGTCGCGCTACGCTTTTAAGATCAGGCCGGCCATCGCTTGCGCCCAGCTCTACCTGCTCCACGCGAATGCCGTGCTTCTCCAGCTCTTGCTTCTTCTTTTCTTCTGCGAACGAACAAAAGATCAGGACGTCATCTTTCGCTGTCTTCACCAGCCGCGATTCCAGCGGGCAGCGCAGGCGCGAGTCAAGCACCACGCGCAGCAGCGGACGCCGCCGCGGCAAGCCAGTGCGGTCTGTCAGCAGCGGATCATCCACAACAATGGTGCCTGCGCCCACCAGAATTGCATCGGATTCATGGCGCAAGCTTTGGGCATGGCTGCGCGATGCCTCGCTGGTAATCCAGCGGCCGGGAGCTGTCGGAGTGTTAACGGAGCTACCAGATGGGCCGGCAATCTTCCCGTCCAGCGTCATGCCTGCTTTTAACGTGATTAGCGGTTGGCGCGTGCGCGTGAATTTGGCGAAAGCCTCGTTGAGCCGCCGCGCTTCGGCTTCAAGCAAGCCGGTTTCTACAGCGATTCCGGCAGCTCGCAACTGCTCAAATCCTTTTCCGGCAACTTTGGGATTGGGATCGGCCATGGCCGCCACTATTCGCTTGATTCCTGCGGCGATGATGGCATCTGTGCACGGCGGCGTGCGACTCTGGTAACAGTGCGGCTCAAGGTTCAGATACAGCGTTCCGCCGCGCGCCTTTGTTCCTGCTTGCTCTAGCGCCAGAATTTCAGCATGCTTCACGCCATCAAAAACATAGAAACCGCTGCTAGCGATATTGCCTTCGTTATCCACTACAACAGCACCAACCCGCGCACCCGGAGAAGTGATCGCTGTTCCGCGACGCGCAAGCTCAAGAGCTTGACGCATGTACTGCTCGTCTTGTTTCGAGAAATTCATTGCCAGGGGATTCGCCCGACGAGAAACATCCTAATGCCAGAGAATCATTTGAGCACGCCTATGGCCACAAGAAAGAGACTAACTGCAAGCAGAAATTGTACGATCCGCCAAGCGCGACGCCCCAGCGCGCCATAGCGTTTGTACTCGCGGTCTGCAACTTCGGGTGGCCTCTCGCGAGCGAATGCCAACCAGCAAAACTGTATGCTAAAGATGAACGCAATAATCCGGACAAACCACTCAAAGCCCGTAGAAGGCAGACCAATAATAGAGCCGTTCCAGAATGTATCAGAAGCATTCATGCAAACAACGAATCGGCAAAATTTTCAGCGCTGAACGGCAGCAGATCGCCTGCCTTCTCGCCTACGCCAACATAACGCACCGGCAGCCCCAACTCGCGTGAGATCGCCACTACCACGCCGCCCTTCGCCGTGCCATCCAGCTTGGTGAGCACAATTCCCGTCACACCCGCCGACTCAGTAAACTGCCGCGCCTGTTGCAGTCCGTTTTGGCCGGTGGTTGCGTCCATCACCAGCAGCACCTCATGCGGTGCTCCGGGGACAATGCGTTGCGCGGTGCGCTTCATCTTTTCGAGTTCGGCCATCAAGCCGGTCTTGGTGTGCAGGCGTCCGGCGGTATCCACAATCACGCTGTCTGTGTGTCGGGCCTTAGCGGCGCTCAACGCGTCAAACAATACTGCAGAAGGATCGCCGCCGGGCTTGGTCTTAATGACCTCCACTCCAGTGCGCGATCCCCAGATTTCCAGTTGTTCAATAGCGGCGGCGCGAAAAGTGTCTGCCGCGCACAGCAGCACTGTTTTGCCTTCGCTGCGCAGCGCGTTCGCCAGCTTGCCAATAGTTGTCGTTTTGCCAGTGCCGTTGACTCCCACCACCATCACCACTTCAGGCTGGCCTGCAGCCGGTTTACCAGCACGCGCAGGCGTTGCATTCAAAATGGCAATTACCTGCTCTTTGATCAGGCGTTTCAGTTCGGCTACGTCTCTGATCTGCTTGCGATCGGCCTTCTCCCGCAGCTTGTCCAGAATCTCTTGCGTGGTCTTGGTGCCCATATCCGCGCCAATCAAGACAGACTCCAGGTCGTCCAGTGTGCTGCGGTCAATCTCCTTGGTAAAAGCCATTACCTCGTCGATGCGCTCGCTCAGGTTTTCACGCGTGCGCGTGACCGCCTGTTTCATCTTTTCGACGAATGTAGGTTTTGGCGTTCCGAATAGTGTTTGAATCATCCGTACTAGATTATATCGGGTGGATACGAGAGGTTTCAGCCCGGAAGGGTCAGGCTTCTGTCGGTTCGCTCACGGCAGGCGCTGCCGCTGCGGCCTCTTCGCCGCTTACGGTCGCTGCGCGATGGATGCGCAGCTTGCCGGTCTCGAATACCTTGGTCATCGCCGCTACCACCGTGGGATCAAATTTGGTTGCAGCCAGCGAATTGATAATGCGGATCACGTACTCAGGGTCCATCGCCGCCTGATACGGGCGGTTGGTGGTCATAGCGTCAAACGTATCGGCCACCATAATGATGCGGGGCATCAGCGGAATCTGGTCAGCTTTCAGACCGTAAGGATAGCCGCGTCCATCCAACGATTCATGGTGCAACTCAATGCCAGGCAGCATGTCACGCAGCGCCTCAACCGGACGCAGAATCGACGCTCCCTTGGTGGTGTGCGTCTTCATGATCTCAAATTCTTCCGGCGTGAGCGCTCCCGGCTTTTTCAGGATGCGGTCTTCAATGCCGATCTTGCCTACGTCATGCAGTTGGGCGGAGATGCGGATCTTATCAATATCATCTTCCTTCAACCCCATCTCCGTAGCGATGAGCACGGAATAGCGCGTAACGCGATCAGAGTGGCCGCGCGTGTATGGATCTTTTTCGTCAACCGCGCCCGCCAACATCTGAATGGAGCTTAAGAACAGCGTGCGATTTTCTTTGGCGGCACTCTTCAGGTCATCGACGAACTGCTCCAGATCGTCCGTCATGGTGTTGAAGGTTTGCGCCAGCTCTCCAAATTCTGTGCGGCTCTTCAGGCGCACGCGATGAGAAAAGTCTCCGCCAGCAATCGTTCGGCTGGATTCCGTCAGGATGTGCAGCGGAGTAGTCAGCCTTCGCGCAGCCCAGATGCTTACAAGGATGCTGAAAGCAATCGCAATCAGCGCGGCGCGAATCGCATCGCGGCGCATGTCTGTAATGTCAATGTAAGCTTCTTCCTGCTGCTTCTGCGCCACCACAGCCCAGCCCAATCCGGGTACAGGGAAGTACGTGCCCAGCATGGGAACGCTGTTCTTGCCTTCCTGCACGTTGTAATCGCGCGTGACCACCACCGGCACAATGGCCCTCTGCTCCACAAAGCTTTTCACCAGCTCATTGGAGTTCATGTCCTGGCCCGTGGCATAGCGGGAGTTGGCAGAGGCCACCAGCCGCCCGGAGCGGTCCACTACAAAGGTATCCAGGTTCTGCTGGTCGTTGGCTTCTTTGAGTTGCTTCACCAGGTATTGCAGATCAATCACCAGCTCAAGCGTGCCCAGATAAACATGCTGATCGTTCATCACAGGCTTGCCCACCACCATCACGGTGCGGGTCTGCTTGCCGGAGCCGATGGAAAGCGGCTCGCCGCTGTACTCGCGGCCTTCATGGGCGGCATTCCGGCCGCGTTCCAGCTCTTTTTCCAGAAAAGTGTCAGGATCGCCAATGGTGCCTTCTGACATCTGAAAAGTATTTTCAGTATTGATCAGCCGGGCGTAAGGAACAGGCGAGTCCACGGCGCTGACATAATTCAGGAGCAGCGCTTTGACGTCGGCCGATTCAACGTTATGGCCGCTGAGATTTCCACCGCTGGTTACCTGGATGGAATAGGTAAGGCTGGCCAGCGTTGAACTAATGTCCTTCTCACGCTGCGCAATCGATTGCGCCATGGTGGTGGTAACCATGTTCTGCAGCAGTTTTTCATTGCTGCCCAGCGTCTCGCGGTTCCGGGCCACCATTTTGGCCGCATAAAAATAAAGCGGTACCACCCCTACCATGATCAACACAATCAGGATCAGGTAGATGATCGGAATCCGGGACGGTAGCGGCAGTTTCATAAGGGCAAGATTTCTATCCCAAGATTGTATGCTGAAACAGCAGTGAATCCAGACGAAAAAACCACTTAACCGATCATTACGGAAGTACTCCGCTGGCCGTGAGAATCAAGCTGGTAAGGGCGACCGGAGAGTGAGTTGCGCAAAATATTCCCGTATCAGCACAGCCTTTAGCTTTTGGCCTTTAGCCTTTGGCCGAACCGGGTGAAGGAAAACGACGCTAGCCAAGAGCTAATGGCTAAAAGCTAATGGCTGGTTTTTCAAAACCTGTCTTCCACCTTGCCCGGACGGGTCATCAACTCGCGAATCGCATCATGTGGCGATTTGCCGTCATGCAGGATGGCATACATTTGCTCTGTGATCGGCATTTCTACTTTGTGTTTCTTCGCCAGGCCGAGAGCGGCGTTGGTGGTTAGCACGCCTTCTGCAACCATGCCGTGCATCCCGGCGATGATCTGCTCCAGCGGTTGGCCCTGGCCCAGCGCTTCACCCACGCTGCGGTTTCGAGAAAGGCCGCCAGTGCAAGTCAGCACCAGGTCGCCCATGCCGGCAAGGCCAAACATGGTCTGAGGTTTGGCGCCGCAGGCCACCGCCAGCCGCGTAATCTCAGCCAGCCCGCGCGTGATGAGTGCGGCAACCGAGTTGTGTCCCAGCCCCAGGCCGCTGCAAACGCCGGCAGCAATGGCAATCACGTTCTTGAGCGCGCCACCCAGTTCCACGCCAATGAGATCGTCATTCATGTAAACGCGAAAGCTGGGATCGCTGAAGTCTTTCTGGATGCGCGCAGCAAACGAATCGTCAGCCGAAGCCACCGTGACCACTGTGGGATGCTTCTCTGCCACCTCTCGCGCGAATGATGGCCCACTGAGAGCCCCAAGCTTGGGCGCAAAGCCGCAAAAGCGCTGTACCACCTCATGAATCACCTCGGTCATGCACAGCAGCGTGTCGTTCTCCACGCCCTTGGTCGCGCTCAGAAAGAGCATCTGCGGCTGCAGCCATTGCGCCATGTGCTCAAATGTCCGGCGGCAGTGGTGTGAGGGCATTACGCTCACAATAATCTCCATGCCAGCCAGCGCTTCCTTGAAATCGTTGGTGACAGTGATGCAGGAAGGGACGGCGATCCCAGGCAAAAACAGATCATTGCTGTGCGAGCGCGCAATGCTCTGAACCACTTCTTTTTCCAGCGCCCACAGGCGCACTTCATGGTCGCCGCGACGGGCCGCCACCATGGCCAGTGCGGTTCCCCACGCACCAGCGCCCACAACCGCAATCCGGCTCAAAGCGTCTTCTCCGCGATCGGTGATTTGCTTCTCCCAAAGCGGTTCTCAGTCCCTGCCAGCAACCGGCTGATGTTCTGATGGTGCTTGAGGACGACAAGCAGCGCGATCAACGAGCTTAACGTGAGAGAAACAGCATCAGGTTTTAGCAGGAAGTACGCTGCAATGGGGAAAAAAATCGCGGCCAGGATCGATCCCAGAGAGACAAAACGCGTGATCGCCACAACGAGAATAAAAATGGCCAGCGAAACCAGAACCGCCTTAGGGAATAGAACGCAGAATACGCCAAGCGCAGTAGCTACTCCTTTGCCACCCTTAAATTTGAGCCAGACGGGAAACATGTGGCCAAGAACAGCGAAGAGCGCAGCCGTGGACAGGAAGGGCAACGTATTGACACAATGAAATGCGACGAAGTCGCCACAGTCATTATATTTTGACGCAGCAAACCAGCTTGCCAGACCTACGGCCAGCGAGCCCTTGAGTGCATCCAGTACCAGCGTGGCAATGCCCAACCCTTTCGCTCCCGAACGCACAACATTTGTCGCGCCGATGTTGCCGCTGCCGGAAAGGCGTATATCCTGCCCGCGAAAAATCCTGACCAGCAGATAGCCGAAGGGGATCGAGCCCAGCAGGTAGGCCATTAGACCGGCAATAATGTAGAGCTTAATCATCGGTACAGAAAGAACTCATGCGCTGTTATTGTACCGAACCGGGACTCTTCAGTCAGATCTTCAAAATAGAACGCACTGCCATAACTGAGAGTTGCAAGAAACAATTTAATTAGCTAATATAGATTAGCTAATATGAAAACTTTTACCATCCATGAGGCAAAGACCAACCTTTCAAGGCTGATTAAAGAAGCTTGCCAGGGTGAGGAAGTAGTGATCGCACGCGGCCCGGAACCAGTGGTCCGTTTGGTGCCTATAGCTGATGTTAAGGGCCGTCGCCAGCCTGGTGCTCTGCGCGGCAAATTGCGCGTGGGGCGCGAATTCTTTGAGCCTCTTACCGATGAAGAAATTGCAGGATGGGAATAATTGAGGCTTCTGATTGACACGCACGCGCTGCTCTGGTGGCTGTCGGATGATCCTGCTTTGCCGACCTCAGCAAGAAAATATCTTGCCCGTGCGGCAAATACGATTTTGGTAAGCGCCGCTACGGCTTGGGAGATCGCAACCAAGTTTCGCATTGGGAAACTGCCGGACGCAGCCGATCTCCTAAGCGATTTTTCAGGCTATCTCGCGCGTGAACGTTTTGAGCGCTTGCCAATCTCCGCGGACGATGCAGTGCGTGCCGGTCTGTTGCCCGGTCCGCATAGAGATCCATTTGATCGGATGCTGATTGCTCAGGCTCAGGGGGAAAACCTTGCCATCCTTAGTAACGACTCCGCATTTGATGCTTATCGCGTTCGGCGGCTGTGGTAGGGTGAGCGGCCGGGTTACTCCAGCATGAACCGCTCCAGCTTGGTGTACTTTGATCCACCGCGCTGCGGCTGGCTTTGATATAGAAAGAACTCCCGCGCAGACATTGTACCGAACTGTGGCGGAGGCCCGTCCAGCAGCGGCTGCAGCTCGCGCAATGGATGTGAACTCGTCCGCGCTAAGGTCAGGTGCGGATGATAAGGCTTCTCTTCGCGCGCAACTCCCAGCTTCTCCAGCGCTGCATCAACCGTCGCCGCAAGCTGCGTCAGACGCTCTCCGCCATCAACGCCGATCCAGAACACCCGCGCAGCTTTTGGGTTGGGAAAAAAGCCAACGCCCTCGAACTTCACTTCAAAAGGAGTTGCTTTAATAGCAGCAAGCGCGCTCTTGATCTGCTGCACCAGCGCATCGCTGGCCTGGCCTACAAACTTGAGCGTTACATGCAAGCCTTCCACGCGGGCCCAGCGAGCATCCGGCGCGAATGAGCGTGCGCGCTCCATATATTCGCTCATGCGCTTGCGGATCTCCGCCGGAATGTCGAGTGCGATGAAGAGGCGCATGGTTTTTATCAGTGGTTAGTACTTAGTTCTTAGTAGTTAGCTTTGTGTTTTAAGGCGCATCAGCCCTGCATAGCCGCAAAATTTCCCCCCACAACGCATTATTTATTTCGCGCTAGCATAGATCCGCCATCCCTTACGATACGATGCGCTGCCCAAATACTAAGTACTAAAAACTAAGTACTGCTTGCCTTACCCCATCAGCTTGCGCCGAACCATGTCCAGCGCCTGCTGTGTGGCCCACTGGCGTATGCGGTCTCGGTCGCCGGGAAATTTTCTTTCCACAACCTCAGTGTTCTTGCCATCGGCCAGCGCGTGAAAGACCAACCCTACAGGTTTTTCTTCAGATCCGCCGCCAGGGCCGGCAATGCCGGTGATGCCGATGCCAAATGTCGACTTGCACCTGGTGCGAATGCCTTCTGCCAGTGCCGCTGCAACCTGGCTGCTGACCGCACCGTGCTCGGCAATCAAAAGTGCAGGCACGCCCGCCAGCTCTGACTTGAGAGAATTGTCATACACCACAGCGCCGCCCAGGAAATAGCGCGAGCTTCCCGGCACTGAGGTGATGCGCTCGGCCAGCATTCCACCGGTACATGATTCTGCCGTGGCCAGCGTGGCGGAGCGCATGCCCAGGTAATAGCCGACAATCTGTTCCATGCTCTCGCCATTGGAGGCGAAAACTGCGTCGTCAAATTCATCCTCAAGCGCCGTGGCCAGCGTATCGACACGCTTTTGCGCATCTTCCAGTGAATCGGCCCGAGCGCGCAGATGAAACTGCACCTCGCCGGGCGAG
The DNA here is from genome assembly GCA_035710845.1 of Candidatus Angelobacter sp. Taxonomy (GTDB): domain Bacteria; phylum Acidobacteriota; class Terriglobia; order Terriglobales; family Acidobacteriaceae; genus Angelobacter. The sequence continues at coordinate 26,322 of DASTCT010000182.1, read as the reverse complement.
CCAGCCAGGATAGTGGTCTCAACCAGCGGATGAGCTTTGTAGATCGGCGCAGCGCGCTTGTCCGCCATGGACTCGCCGATCATTGCGACCTTCAATTCGCGCGCGGCTAGGGATTGCCGCGGAAGCAACGCTTGCAGCCGGGGAAGACATTGCTCTTCAAACATCGCTTTGAGTTCATGAGGCGGCCCAGGCAGAAGAATAATGATCGCGTTTCCATTTTCGTCATTAATGTGGATAAACTGACCCGGCGCGGAGCCGCGCTTGTTATCCAAAACATCCGCTCCGGTGATCACGTCTGCCTGGCGCTCATTATTTTCAGACATCTTCCAGCCGCGTGAGGCAAAGCGAGCACGCAGGTCTTCCACAATGCGCGCATGGCGCTGCAATTTACGGCCAAGCGTTTCCGCTACGCACTCGCGCGTCAAGTCATCTTCAGTCGGGCCAAGCCCGCCCATAAAGATCACAACATCGGCGCGGGCCAGCGCGATACGCGCCGCGTTTACAAGATCAGCGCGGCGATCGCCTACAACTGTCTTGAAGCTGACCTCCACGCCCAGTTCATTGAGCCTGGCGGTAAGGAAAAGCGAGTTCGTGTCCATGCGGTGCGGAGTCAGCAGCTCCGAGCCAATGGCAATGATCTCAGCGTTCACTTGAGCAGTTTATATGAGGGACAGGCCCTGCACGTCCCAGATGAGATTGAAAACTGCATTCTTTGTTACCAGCACCAAACTATCTGTAGGCGTGAAGGCCAGGCCAACCAGATCGTGCCCCGCCACTACCAGGCTGGCCTTCTTCTCTGGCGTAATTTTGACAATGCCGCGCTTGCCCGCAAGGGATGCGGCTACATAAAGATTGCCCTGCGCGTCAAAGGCAAGGCCCTGCGGGCGCCCGAGCCCGCGATAGAAAACAGAGACAGTGCCGTGTGTATCTACGCTGTACACAGCGTCAAAGCTGGAAGTGGTGGGGCCGGTAACATACAGAGTGCCATCAGGCGCGAACGCAAGATGATAAGCCGCTACGCTCGGCTCCAGCGTGGCAAAGACAAACATCTGCCGGTCCGGCGCAATACGCCAAATGGTGCCGCTGCGGTCGCCTACATATAAACTGCTTTCGCGATCAAAGGCAATTCCCGTGGCCACGCCTAGGCCTTCGGCGTACATCGTCATGGTTCCGTTGGGCGCTACGCGGTAAATTGTTCCATCATAGCGGGAAGAAACATAAAGATGGCCTTGCTGGTCAAAGGCCATTCCGGTGGCATTCATCAGATCGGAGAGAAACGGCTTGACGTTCTCGTTCGTATCGATCTTGTAAATTGCGACCGGCACCTTCTGTCCGCGGCCGCCGGAAAAAGTCACATAGATGTTGCCGTCATGGTCGATGGCCGGGTTGGCCACGGGATGAAGGCTCTCTGCAAGAAGCTTGGCAATCTTGAGTTCGCGAGCGTTGCTCCGGTGTCCATTGCTTTGGACTGTGACGTCGACGTTCCCTGACTCTGCGCCGAACGGCACCCGCGCAATCACAAAATCTTCTGAACTCACCACAATGGAGCCGCGCACGCTGTTGAAGTTTACCTCTGGGCGCGCCAGTTGCGGAGGCTTGAGCGCATGGCCAATGATCCTGACTTCGCCGCCCGGCAATGACGCCGGCGGATCAATGGCATCAATATGAGGATTGCCATCAACATTTTTCTTGCCCAGCAAACTCTCTCCAATACCCATGGATTTCGTGGCCTAACGCGCTATAAAGTGCAGCCACAACTGAAGCAGGACAAGCGCGTACAGCCCCGCCCCCACATCGTCCAGCATGATGCCTGTCCCTCCCGGCAATCTTTCCAGACGGCGCAGAGGAAACGGCTTCGTAATATCAAAGCTACGAAAGAGTATAAAACTCGCAAGAAGGTATTTCCAATGCACCGGAACGCCAATCAATGCAATCATCTGGCCGGCAACTTCATCAATCACCACAAATCCCGGATCTTCCCGTCTGCTCTCCCGCGCCACCACAGTGGAAGGCGGAATGCCCAGCAGGGTAATTACTGCAGAAACAATCACCGCGATTGGCAGGAGCCACGCAGCTTGAACCCACCGGCTTGCCACCCACCAGAGCAAAACCGTAATGGCCGCAGCCCATGTGCCCGATCCAGGTTGCAAATGTCCTACGCCAAAAAAAGTGGCGATAAGCCAGGAGATACGGGATTTGGGAGCGCTAACAGTTTGTGCCAACATCGCCACCAAAATTACAAGAATGGATTTAGTATCTGAAGTTCGCTGTACCGCTGTCCATGTTGCAGATCTGCTGTATACAAAACCTTGCATTGGCTTTCCAATGCGGCGGCTATGATAAGTGAGTCATACCAACTCAGCTTGCCATTAGCGTATACCTGCAAAGCCTGTGAAAAAAGCAGCTGCGAAGATTGAACAGCGAGCATAGGACGGAATACTGTCTGTAAGTATTGTTCCGCTTCAGCGGTCGTCATCGGCTGGGAGAACTTTCGAAAAGCGACATTAAAAAATTCCTGTACAACTTGGTAGCTTACGACACCTTTTCGCGTAGCGATACCTCGCAGAATGAGCTGCTTTGCATTTTTTGCTTTCTGCGAAGAGTCAGGATCGAACGAATAAGCAAAAATATTGGTGTCTAGAAAAAATCTATCGTTCATTCATCTCGTCGCGTGTATAGCGCCCTCTGGATTTGACATGACGAAGCCGTTTCATCAGCATCTCAGCTTCACGTGCTCCTTGTGAAAGACCGGCAAATTGGGCAAGCCATTCCCGGAAGGCTTCATTCAGGGTTTTTCGTTGGGATCGAGCCACCAGTCTGGCTTGTTCAATCAGATCTTCATCTGCGCTGAATGTAATATTCTTCATACGACACCAGTGTACACGAAATTCGTGAAAAATTAGGGGGGTGTCTTTTCGTTAATTTTGACATCTACCACAGCCTGGAGCTAACGTTTCTTATTATCGACAGTCGATATGAGAGCCAATGAGCCGAATTGAATTATTGCAGGGCACGCTCGACATGCTGATCCTGAACGCGTTGCGCACTGGATCGAACCATGGGCTGGGTATCTCCCGGCGCATCAATCAGATTACGCGCGGCACTTTTGACGTTCGCCCAGGCTCGTTGTACACGGCGCTACATCGGCTGGAAGAACAAGGCTGGCTGACTTCAGAGTGGAACGATTCAGAAAACCGCCGTCGGGCCAAGTTCTACGAGTTGACCGCCGCGGGACGAAAACAGTTGCAGGCGGAAACCGAGAACTGGGAACGTATCTCGCTGGCCATTACCCGCGCCTTGCGTGCCACCTAAACCGGAGTTTTGATTTGTTATGGGTCGTCTTTCTTCTTCATTTCGCAATCTTTTCCGCCGCGCCAAAGTAGATGGAGACCTGGAGGCTGAGATCCAGTCTCATCGCGAGCTTCTCACCGATCAGAACATTGCGGATGGCATGGACCCGGTCACCGCGCATCGGCAGGCCACGCTGGAGATGGGCGGAGTGGAGCAGGTGCGAGAAAAAGTGCGCTCCGCTCGCGCCGGCCAATGGATGGAGCAGCTCTGGCAGGACATTCGCTACGCGCTGCGCATGTTGCGTAAAGCACCCGGCTTTGCAGCGTTGGCAGTGATTACCTTGGCTCTGGGCATCGGCGCAAACACAGCAATGTTTAGCGTCATTAATGGAGTACTGCTACACCAGCCGGCGTTCGCTGATCCAGCCCGAGTCATGGTGGTGTTGCAGAAGCAGCCCAACGGCAACAGTAATGTCTTCTCCACTCCTGATTACCTGGAATGGAAACGCCAGTCCAGCCCGGTTTCACAGATGGCGGCGGTTGTGGGTGATATCCACACCTTTGGAACTGGAGAACAAGCCGAGAGGATTTCTGGTTTCCGGGTTTCGTCAGAGATCTTCTCTGTACTGGGTATCTCACCGGCACTGGGTCGCCCATTTACGGCAGAAGAAGACAGGTCCGGCGCGGGACAGTTTCTTCTTCTCAGTGATGGCTTCTGGAAAAAGAATTTTCACGCCGATCCCAAAATTCTCGGCGCAAAGGTCACCTTGGATGGCGCTCCGTACATGGTGATCGGAGTCTTGCCGCCGAAGGTCCAGATTTTTGGGCCGGGCGAAAGCTTCTGGACGCCGCTGCAGCTCGATGCCCACGATGCCCGGGCCACGGCGCGAACAGTCCACTGGCTTTTGCCTTTCGCACGGCTTGCCCCCGGAAGTTCCGTAAAGCAAGCGCAGAGTGCAGTGGATGCGGTGGCCACCCGCTTGCATCATGACGATCCTAACGGGGATGCAGGTTATGGAGTCGCTCTACAGACCTACCAGGATTTCAATACTGGAGGGCTGCGTGAGCCGCTGCTTCTGCTCATGGGGTGCGTTGGCTTTGTTCTCCTCATTGCCTGCTCCAATGTGGCCAACCTTCTGCTGGCGCGCGGCAGCTCGCGGCGGCTTGAGATGTCAATCCGCACTGCGGTCGGCGCGCAGAGAAGCCGTGTTTTCCGCCAGTTGTTGACGGAAAGCGTGCTGCTCTCTCTTCTGGGTGGAGTCGCGGGTTTGTTCATGGCATTTGCCGCCCTACGCGCGCTGCTGGCAGCGAATCTCTCCAGCCTTCCCAATCCGGAGACGATCCAGCTCAACGGCACAGCTCTGGCTTTTACCTTGGTGATCTGTCTGCTGGTGGGCATACTGTTCGGGGTCGCGCCGGCGCTTGCCACTTCGCGCGTGGATGTGAGCAACTCCCTGCGCGAGACATCGCGCGGCGGAACGCGCACCGGTGGACGCAGCCGTGCTGCTTTGGTCGTGGCTGAAACAGGGCTTGCTTTTATTCTTTTGATCGGCGCTGGGCTGGCATTGAAAAGTTTGTGGAAGGTGAGCCGCGTCGATCCCGGCTTCAACCCCGGCGGATTGCTTACTTTCCGAATCTCCTCACCCGCCACGTTCAAGGAACATCCATTTACGTTTTATAGCCAGGTAGTAGAAAGGGTCCGCGCACTTCCGGGAGTACAATCTGTAGCGCTGGCGCGCGACGTCCCTCTGAGCGGCGGCGATCCGTCAATGCCCATCGCGGTCGATGGCGGCACTCCGCAGGTGACGGATGGGCAGGTGGTGACACGTTATCGCGTCATCGGCGCTGATTATTTTCGAAGCTTTGAGACACCACTGCTGCGCGGCCGCGAATTTACACCGGAAGACACCGCGGCATCACAGCCGGTAGCGATCGTCAGCCAGAGTTTGGCCCAGCGCTACTGGCCCAACCAGAGCCCGTTGGGGAAAACACTGAAACCAAATATTCCGGATGCATCGTGGTATACCGTGGTGGGAGTCGTGGGAGATGTCCGGCATCAGGGTCTCGATGCCGACACCGAACCGACTGCGTATTATCCGTTTACGCAACTTCCGAAGAGCATTGAGCCATTATTGGGAAGATATGGCACGGTGATTGTCCGGAGCAACGCTCGCTCTACCGGGTTGCTGGACTCCATCCGTCATGCGGTCTCCAGCGTTGATTCGAGCGTTCCGCTTTTTGCCGTGAAATCCATGGATGAGTTTCTGGCGGATGCCGGTTCGTTCCGGCGTCTCTCTGTCTCCTTGATCGGCATCTTCGCTGTGCTGGCGTTGGTCATGGCCGGCACGGGGCTGTACGGCGTAATGGCTTACGCCGTCACACAACGCACGCGGGAAATCGGCATTCGCATGGCTCTGGGGGCAAAGCGCCGGGACGTGCTGCGGATGATTGTCGGCCAGGGAATGAAAATGGGCGCTATCGGAGTTGCAGCAGGGATTGTGGGAGCAGTCGCGCTGAGCCGGCTTATGGCCTCGCTGGTCTATCAAACCAGCACTACGGATGTTGGAACATTCGTGGCCGTGGGTCTCTGCCTTATGCTCTTTGTTCTGGTGGCGGGCTTTGTGCCGTCATTACGAGCAACGCGCGTAGATCCAAACGCGGCGTTGCGTTGTGAGTAGCAGAAATTATTGTTTCGCAGGATTCGAGTCGTTCGCCCCTTTGCGGGACTGCTCTTCCGCCATGTTCTCCAGTTGCTCAGGATCGTTAATGGGCGTGGAGATCACATAGCCGCCGCTGGCCCACTTGCCCAGGTCGCTCAGCCGGCAGCGGTCGCTGCAAAAAGGAAAATTTTCATTCTCGCGCAGCACCAGCGTCCGGCAGGTTGGGCAGCGAAGAGACTGTGTTTTCTTTCTGTGCATAACAAATTAGATGACGGTCGCTCAGCCTACGATCTTTTAGCTGACGATCCGGGCCACCAGATCATAGTCATGCGCCTCAGTGATCTCGCAGCGATAGAAAGTTCCAGGCACAAGCTCTTCATGGTCGCCAAAATCGTTGATAAACAACTTGCCGTCGATTTCCGGAGCGTGCATCTCTGTGCGCCCTTCCCAGAGCAGGTCAGTCTCTTCTGACGGGCCAAGCGCCAGCACGTCAAACTCGCAGCCAATGAGCTTGCGCTTGTTCTTCTTGCTGATCTGCCGCTGGATTTGCATCAGCTTCTTGCGCCGCCGCTCAATCTCCCGTGGCGGAACTTTGTTGTCCAGGTGGTAAGCTGCCGAGCCTTCTTCGTTCGAGTAGCTGAACACGCCCAGCCAGTCAAACTGCGCCGTCTGAACAAACTCGCACAGCTCGGCAAAATCTTTTTCCGTCTCTCCAGGAAAACCGACAATAAATGACGTGCGCAGCGTGAGGTTGGGAATGGTGCGCCGCATTTTGGCAATCGACTTCAGGAAGATATCTGCTCCGGCCCCGCGCTTCATGCGCTTGAGCGCCGAAGCTGAAGCATGTTGCAACGGCACGTCGATGTAAGAGCAAATTTTCTCGTTAGCGGCGATCGTCTCCAGCAGCTTGCCGGTGATCTTGTTGGGATAGGCATAAAGAAAGCGCACCCAGCGCAACTCTTCAATCTGCGCCAGCCGCTCCAGCAGCAGCGCCAGGCCATCTTTCAGGCCCAGGTCTTCGCCGTAACAAGTTGTGTCCTGCCCGATCAATGTGATCTCGCGCACGCCATTGGCGGCAAGGCGCTCCGCTTCAGCAATTACCGATTCAAAGTGTCGCGAACGAAACTTGCCGCGAAGCTGCGGAATGATGCAGAAGCCACAGGGATGGTCGCAGCCTTCGGCAATCTTGATGTAGGCCGAAGCCTTAGGCGTCGCCAGAACGCGCGGCGTAGTTTCGTTATAGAGATAGTTGGGCAGGTCGGCGATAGCGCCGTCCCACTCAGAGCGAGAAAACCGTCCGCTCTGCTCCCGTGCTAGACCTTCTGCTCGAGCAGGAACACCTGACTTCAAACTCTGGCTGGCGGAAGAAGAATTCAAAATCACAAACGGAGAACTGTTCTCTGCGGCAGCCGCGCCGGTCGTATGGATCCCCGCAGCCGCAAGAATGTGCTCCAGTTCACCGGTGCCGACCACGGCATCCACTTCAGGAATGTTCTTCTGTATCTCCGCGCGATAGCGCTCCACCAGGCAGCCGGCCACAACAAGCTTCTGAGCTTTGCCGCTGATCTTATGCTGCGCCATCTCGAGAATCGTGTTCACCGATTCCTGCTTGGCCGAATCAATAAATGAGCAGGTGTTCACCACGATCACGTCGGCATCTTCCGCTCGCGAGGTGATTTGTGCGCCGCCGGTTTGCAGCATGCCCATCATTACCTCGCTGTCGACGAGATTTTTGGGGCAGCCCAGGCTCACAAAGCCCACCTTCAACAGGGCTTTCTCTGGCGCAGATTTTTGCTGCGGAGGCGCTACTGTGGGGTTTTCTAACGGCATCTGTTCTTCAATTGTAGCATCGCCTATCAGGTGCGCTTTTCTGCGCAGGGGACGCAGGGCTGGAAGAGAAAAAGCGACTAAAATTAATAGTTTCAATAGTTTAGACGAACCAGAAACTCACATGGCCTGAGCGGTGTCTTTTAGATATCCTTGAGTTTGCAATCTTGAAGAGGTAAGGTAAGCCGATGAGACGAAAGCTGTGGCATTTTGCCGCCATCTTGTTCGTGGTCAACTGCATGCCGTGCGCGCAAGCCATACAGGCAGCCACGCCAGAAGCCGCCCTGGAAGAGATGGCGACCGCAGACAATGTCGATACGCTGATCAGACATTTCCCAGTGAAGGTAGAGGAATACATTGCCAAGCTGCCATTACAACAGCGGAAGGCCATGACGGAAAAGATGCTCGTCAGCAAGGCATTGGAGCAACAGGGAGGCAAGCTGACCATCTCTTCCGATGGCCTGTCCGCGGAGCTATTGGAGAAAGAAGGCGGAGAAAAGATAACCATCACCTGGAAAAATACTTTTACATCCGGCAATGATGCGCTGGTGCAGCTTGAAATTCAGGAGAAGCAGCACACTACGCCCCTGATGATTGGCATGTCCTATGAAAACAATGAGTGGCGCGTGACCCACGTTGGGGAATGGCGCGGTACTGATGTGGAATCTGAGCTCCTGCCCAAAGAAGAGCTCAAGGATCATCCCATCTCTTCCGCTGCAGCGTCCACGCTGCGAACCCTGAACACCTCTCTGATCACATACGCCACCATGTATCCCGATCAGGGATATCCTTCTGCTTTGCGTGCGCTTTCCGGACAGGAAAGTGATGAGCCGACACAAGACCACGCAATGCTCGTGGATCGAGCTTTTCTGCAGGAGCCTGCGGTCAGGAACGGTTACGTGTTCCACTACATCCGCACCAGCCAGGATACGTATCAAATCACCGCTACGCCTTTACAGTTCACTGAAGGATCACAAAGCTTCTTCACCGATGAAGGTGCAGTGATTCGCGTTACGCAGGAGAGCCGGCCGGCGACGGCACAGGACCCGCCGATTAATTAGCTATTGGCTTAGCACGATCCGGCCATCCGGCGTGCGTTCCAGCTTAGGTGCATAAAGTCTTAATAATTCGCGGCGCCACCACGCGCCATCCTTGCGCTTGGTCGCGCGATCAGTAAACCAATACTGCGAAATAATGGCCCGCACTTGCTTGGGAGGAGCTTTTGGGAACGGGTTGCTGGCAAAGAGCGCCAGCACGTCAGGACTGTTTTGCAGCAGACGCGCTTCAACATTGACCACCCATTCGTTGCTGCGCCAATCTTCCAGCGAGGCAAACCATAAGTTCCATTCAAAGCGCGGTTGGTAAGGTGCGTAGATTCCCGGTGGCTTAGTCACGTTCTGCGGCTTGTAGCGGAAGGGATAGGCCGTCCAGTTTTCTCCATCATTAGAACCCTGGAGCTCGATCTCATAACGCTCATGCGTCATGTTGGCGAAGAGCCCATACTGGTTGGCGATTCGAAAAGGCTCCAGCGCTCGCGCCGGAGCAAGCGGCAGGTGGACCATGTGAGGAATAATGGTAAACATCAGGGCCGTGGTGGCATAGAACACCCAGCCCAGATAGAGGGCAGCCACGCTCCGCCACACGGATTGCAGCCATGCTGGCGTAAGCCTGGGCGCAGTCTCCGCATCAGCAGTCTCCGCATTCGATGATGAAGTCTTGCGGCCCCAACTCTTCCATCGTGTAGGCATGATCCGGCGAATAAAGCCGTCATCCAGCAGCAAAAAGCCCAGCACCAGCACTAGGTAATTCAGGAAGGTGTAATTCGCAGTAAGAATAATGCCGATCTGGAACGGCGTAACAATGCAGAAACAGATGATCCTGAAACGGCGAGGTAAAAACAGCATCCACACCAGCCCCAACTCCGCCGCAAGAGTCATGAACGCCGTGGCTGCATGGAACCAATGAGGAAACTGCTGCACGTACCAGCCGATCCACGTGGGCAGCGGGCCATTCTGGTAGTAATCGTCCATGGCGGTCAGGTGGCGCCAGGAGTAGTCGCCGCTGGCCATCTTCACGACGCCTGACTCAAAGTAGATGCGGAACCACTCCCATTGCAGAAGAAACAAGCTTAGGCGTGATGGAGCGTGCATCTCACCCAGGCGCGGCCGCAGCCCCGGCGGAGCAAAGAAGAGCGCGATAAAGCCCGCCTCCAGCAGCATGCCGTCTGATTGATAGCTGGAAAACTCCTGTGCCGCAGAAACAAACGAGAGAAAGCAAACCAGGCATATCGCCAACGCGGCGCGCGGCCAGAGATTGAAGACCACCGCCACCGAGGCAATCAGTCCCAGCCAGCACACGAGCATGAGCGCGTGATCACTGGAGCCAAGCCAAAAGAGCGTGGGCGCAAACCACAAGCGTAGAACACCGGGATAATAGCTGGCCACCGCAGGCAGGTATTGGCCGACGGGAAGTATGCCTTGGGGGCCGATCAGGCCTTTGATTTGAAAAATAAGCGAGTAGAACGCAGAAAAATAAATCAGTCCCAGCGAGCGAAGGACAATCCAGCGGGCCAGCAAATGCGTGCGCAGTGTCTCCGCCGGGGCTTCCGGTTCCAGGAGCCAGTTCGCAATTTTTCTGAAACGGTCGAGCATGGGTCCGCGCGGATTATATCCCGTAGGATGCGTGCAATGCGTCCTCAAGCGCTGAAAGGACGTTCCCTATCGTGCACTACATCCAGGGGCGATTCCGGAGTACCTTTGAGTAGCGCGGAATCCATGTATCATCTTCCGGGGGTGAACGATGTTGAAGCGAGTGTTGCAGTTGGCAGTCTGCGGTTTGATATTCGCGACCGTCTTGCCCAATCCCGGCCAGGCGCAGGGCAATGGCAACGGCCATGGCAAGGGACATAACAAGCAGGCCGATCAGGACGATGACCATGACAGCAGAGGCGGAGTCCGCATCGTTTTCAGCATGCATGACCGCGACATCATTCGCGATTACTATCGCGAGCAGAATTCCAACCTGCCGCCCGGATTGGCAAAGCGCAACGGCAACCTTCCGCCGGGCCTGCAAAAGCATCTGGAGCGTGATGGCACTCTTCCTCCAGGCTTGCAAAAGCGCGTGCAACCTTTTCCTGTTGATCTGGACCGCCGCTTGCCGCGCCTGCCTGAAGGCTATGGCCGGGTGACGCTAGGCGTGGATATTATGATTCTCGATCGGCGCACACAACGCATTGTCGATATAGTCCATGACATTCTGAGGCCGTAACGTTTTTACCGATAGCAGTCGGCCCAGCGGGCTATTTGTGCGTGGCCAATTCTTCGTACAGTTCCGGCAGTTTTTGCGCGTCTTCTACTGATTCGGCAAAGCGGGCGCGTTCGTAGTGTTCAGTAAACAATTCCACGTGGCGGCGCATCAGCGGATCGCCGATGGAGGCCGTGAACTCTTCCGGAGTTTGTGAAGGTGATTTGCGGGAGCCGCGCTTGGCCATCATCCTGGTCATTCGCATGTACCAGAAGCTGGCAGAGGTACGCGGGGTGCGTTGCGGATTCCGCATTGTGCGCGTCCGCTGGATTCTTCTCCAGGCTTTGGGCAGGAACGGCAGCGCTACCAGAAAACCGACAAGGATGCAGCAAAACGCCATCTCCACCGGCGAGAGCTTTTCCAGCCTGCGTTGCCATTTCTCAGTGAAGGTTACCAGCTCGCGATATTTCTTCCACAACCAGGTTCGAAAACTGGATTGAGCATTTCCGGTCTTGGTGCTGATTTCAGCGCGGAGGCGTACCTGGTGGCTAAAGTCGTAGTTCACGATCCACTCTCGCCACATTTGTTGGGCCGCATCCATATACATGGAAAAGCGAGACCAGCCTGTCATTGGTCCAGCACCGGGCCCTGCAGGAGTGGGATCAAACGTTACCCAGCCGTACTCAGGAAAATAGGCTTCCGCCCAGGAGTGGGCATCTTTTTCCCGCACGATATAGCTGCTGGTAACGTCATTGTATTCACCGCCGCGAAATCCGTTGACCACGCGCGCGGGAATGCCCAGCGTACGCAACATGATGACCATGGACGAAGCAAAATATTCGCAATGGCCTTTCTTGCGTTCAAAAAGAAAATGCGCCAGCGGATCAGCTTCACGGCCCGGCAATTCCAGCGTGTAGCCGAAATTTGAATGCAGATACTGTTCTATGTCTTGGGCGCGCTCGTAGTTCGACTTGGCGGAAGCAGTGATCTGTCGCGTCAGCGGAGCAATGCGCGGATCGAGCCGCGGAAGCTGCAGATAAAGGACAGCAACGCGCGGCGGATAATTGCGCGAAACTGAATCACGCACGTAAGGCTCAGGATTGCGGGTGTCAGCCTCAGCCGTATAGACGCCGATGCTCTGCGGATTATCATTGTCACTCGGCGCAAAAGCCTCTGTTGCGCGGCTGCTGAAAATGGATCCGTCAGACTTGATCTCCACCAGCCGGTAGTCGCCGTTGATTTTTAACGGCACCGGTGCAAGAAAAAATAAGTTCAATCCCACCGGCTCCATCACCACGCGATAAGACAAATTGGGCACATGAGGACCAGACTGTGCGTTTGAATAGAAAGCAAAATCGCTGATGTGCGTCAGATCGAGCGGTGAGTTGTACAAGCCATGAACGGCAGGAACTTCCGGCGCGTTATACCATCGCCTGCCATCAAAATTGGCCAGAGAAATGCCGCGCCACTTCACATCTTCCGGCAGCTTCCCATCCAGTACCTGGATATGCATTACTACGTTGCTGGATTGCTGGATCTGTCCGATGCCGCCCAGGCTTACTTCCTGGCTAAAGCCGCTCATCATGGAGCTTTGAACGCCCAGGTTGCGCAGGTAGCCGCTGGAACTCACGCGCGGAAGAATAAAAAAGATCATCGCGCCCACGGCCAGCGTGAGCAAGCCCAGAATGGCAGAGATGCCCGCGAGCGAGCTATGGAACTTTACGTCCTGACGCGCGGGAACGCCTGCGGTGAGGGATTCACGCTCAGACCGCCGCATCTCCATGCTGATAAAAGTGGCAATGGCCACCAAAATAAAAAGAGAGAAAGTCAGCAGGAAAAGCGTGTCCACAGTGAGCACGGCTGCCGCCAGCACCATAAGGAAGGAAAGCACGGCCAGGTAAACCAGGTCACGGTCACGGCGCACGGAAAAGATCTTGATGACCATGCTGAACAACACCATGTGGACCGTGGCGTTGAGAAAGCTCTGGGAAAAATAAAAATAGTCTGCTGCGTAAAAAGCAAAATAAAGAATGGTGAGATAACTGGTCCAACGCTCGGAAATCGTGAACGATTTCCGCATGAGCAGCAGGCATACGCGCAAAAGCAACGCAGGCAGCACCAGCGCCAACGACGGAAGATCGAGCTTGTTGGTGCCCATGAGCGCGGTAAAGCCCACCACCAGCAGCAGATAGAGCGACCATTGGAAAAATCGGTCTGCACTGCCCGGGATTGCCTTGGTTGCAGCCAGGTTGATGGTGCGCGAGGACATCTTCTTTATTTTCCCTGAATTGCCGTCAGGATGAAAGCTGAAACCGGGTGCTGATGACCCAACGTAACCGTCAATCCAATGTTAGAATTGATTGGCCGGGTCCCGCGCGACGCAATCCCGCCAACCCCGCCAGGTCCGGAAGGAAGCAACGGTAACGGGCTAGTGCGTGTGCAGCGGGTCGCCCGGTCTTTATTTTTTGTCGCTACGCTCCAAACCGCTTCGGCGTTTTTGATCTGGGAAGTGTTTCCGCCCTGATGCAGCGGGCTCGGCGCGCAAGTCGGCCTCGCCCTTAATGCCCGAAAAGCTTGTCGCTGCGCTCCAAACCGCTTCGGCGTTTTTGATCTGGGAAGTGTTTCCGCCCATGCAGCGGGCTCGGCGCGCAAGTCGGCCTCGCCCTTAATGCCCGAAAAGCTTGTCGCTGCGCTCCAAACCGCTTCGGCGTTTTCGATCTGGGAAGTGTTTCCGCCCTGATGCAGCGGGCTCGGCGCGCAAGTCGGCCTCGCCCTTAATGCCCGAAAAGCTTGTCGCTACGCTCCAAACGCTTCGGCGTTTTCGATCTGGGTAGTGTTTTCAGCCCTGATGCAGCGGCTTCGTCGCCGCCTTTTAATCCCCGAAATTTTGCGCTTCGCTCCAGATCGGCTTGGGGCACTCTCGACTTGATTGCACTCTCGACTTGATTAATGTTGTCAGCTCTTGATGCGGCGAGTTTTCCGCGTGCAAGCGAGCGGAGTTCCAATCCTGATAAAGCATTCCCGTTCGCGCACTAAACCGCATACAATATAAGGTTTATCCAAGACCTATTTTTGAAAATCTGGAGAGAACTCTTTTGGCCAACCTTGTACGGGCGAAAATTTCTGCCCTTGGAACGTATGTCCCGCCACGCCTGCTGACCAACGCTGATTTGGAAAAGATGGTCGAGACCTCCAACGAATGGATATTGGAACGCACCGGCATTCGCCAGCGCCATATTGTGGAAAAGGGCATGGCCACGTCTGACTTGGCTATTGAAGCCGCGAAGGAAGCGCTGCGACAGCGTGGCCTTGCACCCAATGAAGTCGAGGCCATCTTCCTGGCCACGGTCACGCCGGACATGTTTTTTCCGGCCACGGCCTGCATCGTGCAGGACAAGATCGGGGCCAAGGGCGCATGGGGATACGACATTTCCGCAGCTTGCTCCGGCTTTGTGTATGCGCTGCAGACAGCGGTGAAATTTGTGGAATCGGGCGCGCACAAAAAGGTGATGGCCATTGGCTCAGACGTGATGAGCTCCATCATTAATTATCAGGACCGCGCCACCTGCGTGATTTTCGGCGACGGCGCCGGCGCCGTACTGGTTGAGCCTGCCACCGATGAAAATTGTTTTATCGATTTCATGCATGAGGTGGATGGTTCAGGCGCGTGCTCGCTCTATATGCCCGGCGGAGGCAGCCGCAATCCCTCAAGCCATGAAACCGTGGACCGCAAGATGCACTATGTTCACCAGGATGGGCAGGCTGTCTTTAAATATGCGGTAAGAAAGATGGCCGAGACCTCAGAGGCGCTGCTTAAGCGCAATGGATTTACCGGCAAAGATGTGGGATTGTTTGTTCCGCACCAGGCGAACCGGCGCATCATTATGTCGTCGGCGGAGCGTCTGGGATTGAAGGAAGATCGCATCATCATCAATATCGACGAATTCGGCAATACCACTGCTGGAACCATTCCGCTGGCGCTTGAGAGTGCTCGCCAGCAAGGCCGGCTAAAGAAGGGCGATCTGGTACTGATTGCTGCTGTGGGCGCAGGCTTTACTGTGGGTGCGGCGTTGTTGCGCTGGGCGTGCTGAAAAAAAGCACTCAGCAGTCAGCACTCAGCATTCAGCCCTGGATCAGACTCGCTCTGAGTCGACCTTACGAATAGGGAGGCCAACATGCGCTTTACTTCTTCGACTTGGATTTGCATTTGCTGATGATCCGCGTGTTTCAGATAGCCAAGATCCCTGGATAGAAGTATGTGATATTCAAGCTCGTTGCAGAACCCATAGCAATCTGTAAAAACCTGTGGAGTTCGGCATTGCCCCGCCGACCACAGCCTTCTGCAATGTTTGCAGGAATGGATGATCCGGCTCGCCGAATTTGCGAAACAAGCCCAAAAATTTCATTTCTTGGAAAAGGCTTTGTCGCTTCATAACATAAAAGCACCAATGCATGTGCCTTCTCCCAGACCTTCAAATCGCGGAAATTTTTCATGTTACCTTACCGTTCGGGGGCTGAATGCTGAGTGCTGATTGCTGAATGCTTTTTCAACAGCGGTGAGCCCTTTTATTTCTATTTAATTTCTTCGCGTCTCTTCGCCGCTTCCTTCGGAACCTGAGGCTCGGTCATGCTGATCGGATCGAGAATCTCTTCAATTTCTTTTTCTGTGAGCATCTTTTTCTCGCGTGCGATGTCGATGATGGAACGCCCCGTCGCCACTGACTCTTTTACAATCTCTGCCGCCTTGGCATAGCCGATGTAAGGATTGAGCGCCGTGGCCAGTGAGACCGTGCTCTGCGCGTAGAAGGCATTGCGCTTTTCATTGGCGGTGAGTCCCTTCACGCACTTATCGGTAAATACGCGCAGCATGTTGGTGAGGATGGAAATGGATTGCAGAACGTTATAGGCCATGGTTGGCATCATGACGTTCAGTTCAAGCTGTCCGGCCTGCACGGCCAGAGCTACGGCAGTGTCGTTGCCGACCACCTGAAAAGAAACCATTGCCGCCAGCTCCGGCATCACTGGATTGATTTTGCCCGGCATGATGGATGAGCCTGGCTGCAGTCCGGGGAGATTGATTTCAGCAAAGCCCGTGTTTGGTCCGGAAGAGATCAGGCGCAGATCATTAGAGAGGCGAATGACCTCAAGCGCCAGGTTGCGCAGCGCAGACGATACCTGCGCCATGCAGGCGTTTGATTGCATGGCCCAGCGCATGTCTGCCGCCGGCGCTAGCTGCTGGCCGGAGATCTTAGCAAGATTGGCCACAGCCTTGGCGCGATAGTCAGGATGCGTGTTGATGCCGGTTCCAACGGCCGAGCCGCCAAGACCAAGCTCACGCAGCGAATCCCCGGCATGGCGGATATCGCCGATGGCCTTGCGGATGGCCATGCCGTAAGCGGCAAACTCCTGGCCCAAACGGATAGGCACAGCATCCTGCATGTGCGTCCGGCCGGACTTCATAATGTTGTAAAACTCTTTGCCCTTGGCTTCCAGCGCGCCGGTAAGCCCATCCAGCACGGGATAAAGTTTTTCCAACTCCAGCAGCGTTGCCACGCGCATCGACGTCGGAAATACGTCATTGGTCGATTGGCCGTAGTTCACGTGATCATTTGGATGGACCGTGTACTCGCCCAGCTTGCCGCCCATCAACTCAGTGGCGCGGTTGGCGATCACTTCATTGGAGTTCATGTGAAAGCTCACGCCTGCTCCGGCCTGAAAGACATCCACCACAAATGACGCGTCCCACTTGCCGTCAATGACCTCTTTCGCGGCCTGCATGATGGAGTCTGCGCGCTTGTCATCCACCAGGCCAAGCTCTTTGTTGGCCTGCGCGGCGGCATATTTCACCATGCCAATAGCGCGAATGAGCGTAGGATTGGCCCTCATGCCGGAGATGGGGTAGTTCTCCACGGCGCGCGCCGTTTGAACGCCGTAATAAACGTCTGCGGGAATCTCTTTGATGCCGATGGAATCTTTTTCCTGGCGGAAGCTCTGGGTAGCCATCATGTCCTCTTGTATTAGTGCGATGTGCATGCCTCGCGGCGATGCGAAGCAAAACTAGAAATTATAACGTGCAGAGGATGGGTTCAGTAATGGAACACTGACTCTTGCGCTTGACGGCGTGCAAAATTTTGAAAGAAGCAGCGTTCCAGGGGATATAAATTGGAAAGACTATGTTTAAAGGCATTCGCGCACTTCTGGGGTTCGGGCCAAAGCGTTCTGAGGTTGATGAGAAGCTTGACCGCGCGCTGGAGAACGCAGAGGCTCTGGACCATTACTTCTTCTTTCCCGACCAGGCCGATCTCGATGTCGCCGCAAAGCGCTTAGAACAACGCGGCTGGGCTGTTGTGTCCGTGACCCTCAATGAAAGTCAGCAGAAGTATTTGCTTCATGTGCGCCAGCCGGGACGTGTGGAGAACCTTCAAGAGCTGCAGACGGAGCTTGACCTATTCGCGGACGAGCACCACGGCGAATACGATGGCTGGCAGGTGCCAGGCGAAACAGAACATCTTTAGTTTTTGTCGCTTCGCTCCAAACCGCTTAAGGTGAATAGCTCGATCCAAATCCTTTGGCGCTTGTACAGGCAGCTCGCCACGCAAGTCGGGCTCGCTGCTAATGTCCATTAGCTAACTTTGTCGCTTCGCTCCAAACCGCTTGAGCATTTAAGCGATCGTGGTTAAGATCCTCAGCTCCTGACGCGGCGGGCTCGGCGCGTGGTCAGCCTCGCCCTTGTTTTTCTTCCTTTAGAATTCTTCTTGCTTCAGTCCTACAGGCTACAATTTCTCTTATGTCCAACAAGAAAGATTGGAAGACCAAGCTGATTCATTCTGACGCGCAGGTGCCTGAGGGTTTTCGCTCGCTTGCTACGCCTGTTTATCGCGCTTCCACTGTGCTGTTTCCGCGCGCGGCTGCGGCCAGCGATCACTGGAACCAGCATGAGATCGGCTATACCTACGGCCTTTATGGCACGCCAACCACGCTGGAACTCGCGGCCAAAGTGTGCGAACTGGAAAAGGGTTTTCGCACGATTATTACTCCCGGCGGACAAGGGGCCATTTCGTTCATCCATCTGGCGCTGCTCAAAGCAGGCGACCACGTTTTATTGCCGGAGAGCATTTACGGCCCTAACCGCATGTTTTCCAATCATGTGCTGCGGCGCTTTGGCGTTGAGGTGAGCTACTATCCGCCGGATGCAGGCGCGGGCATCAGTTCAGAGTTCAAACCCAATACGCGGCTGGTGTGGGTTGAGAGTCCCGGTTCCATCACCATGGAGGTGCAGGATGTTCCGGACATTGCAGAGGCCGCGCACCGCCACGGCGCGCTGGTTGTAATGGACAACACCTGGGCCGCGGGAATTTATTTTGACGCTTTTGCTCACGGCGTCGATGTAACCATGCAAGCGCTGACCAAGTACGTGGGCGGCCACAGTGATCTCTTGCTGGGATCGGTGACTGTGCGCGATCCCAAGATTTATGAGCGCCTGGGTGAAACGCAGCAAGGGCTTGGCGGCGGCGCTTCGCCAGACGATTGCAGCCTGGCGCTGCGCGGAATGAAGACGATGGCAGTGCGTATAAAAGCGGTTGAGCAGTCTGCGCTGGAGTTGGCGCGATGGCTGAGCGGAAGACCAGAGGTGGAGTTGGTCCTGCATCCGGCGTTGCCGTCCTGTCCCGGGCACGAGTTCTGGAAGCGCGACTTTACCGGCGCCACGGGGCTATTCTCAATCGTCTTGCAGAAGCGTTACAGCAAAGAGCAGGTGCTCAGCTTTGTGGATGCGCTCAAATTATTCCAGATCGGTTACAGTTGGGGCGGCGTCACCAGCCTAGTGATGACCTATGACCTGAACTCTCCCAAGCGCCCGGCTTATGAGCATCGCCTGGTGCGCCTTTATACCGGCCTGGAGTTGATTGACGATCTTAAAGCTGACGTGGAGCAGGCGCTGGCCACATTGCAATGACTTTCGAGCATCGCCCGATAACTGAAATTTCCGCGGATAAGAGAAGATGACCGGCGCATACGAATTTGTGTGCAAAGAAAGTTCAACAGAGCAGCTCTGCGCCAGCCTTAACGCGCTCCGTGGATGGCAATGGGAACTGGGCGATAGCTATTGGTACGGCGATTACGTCAGGTGCAAGCCTTTCCCCGGAGTCAGGATCCGTATTATTGATTTTCCTAAGCAGGTGGAACATGAGTACAAATATGAAGCTGACGTTCGCCTGAGCGCCGAGTGCGTGACACCTCTGGAAAAAATTGACGAGCTGTTTAGAAAAGCTTTGACGCAAATTGGTGCACATAACATCAGGGAAATCGAGCCATTTGATTGAAAAAAATCTTTTTCCACAGAAAAGACCGATAGAACAGCAGCTTTTAAGCGTTTGCACTTACTTATTCATGAAACGCTGCAGCAGCAGAACTCACTACTCACTGTGGAACGAATTTATATGCGCAATCTTATTCTTTTGATCCCGGGCTTTTACGCGGATGCCCAGGGGCGTTTATATCTCAATATGGGAAGATTTCTCCGCGAGCATGGCATGCCCGACGTGCCGGAAATCCGTTGTCTGGTGTGGCATGAAATCGGCTGCATCTTCGGTGAACTGAAAGTCATAGAGATCACTAACTGAAACGGGCGTATCAACTTTCTTTCGTTAAAGATTTCCAACTAAAAACAGTCGAGAGGACGTTTGCACAAGTCCTGGTGCAGTGCTCATCTTTACGATGATTGGCACTCATTGGCGCTTGAGAGGTGCTGCTCGCTGGCATACTCTCAGCCATATCATGATGATGCCGTTGAAATGCCCGGTATGCGGCAATCTAAGCATTGAACCAGTCCTGGAAGAAGTAAAAGTTACAGCCGAATATGAGAGTTTTGCCGGCGATATAGGCGGATTGAAGGTTTATCGCTGCATGGATCTGGGACACATTTTCTTTGTCCGCATTACTGACTTGAACGATGCGCAGGATACACTCGTTTCCTAGCAGTGGCCGCATTGAGCAGGCGCATGGAATTGCCTGTGAAGTCAATCTTAAAAGAGTCAATGTACGTGAGCAAAAATCGCTTGCGGGTTGCTAGCCTGCCATGCTGTCACATTTGCCAATTGGCTTCAGGTTAATTAACTTGCCAGAGCCGGATTCTTGTCTGGCAGGTTCCTTTGGGGGGATGATTTTACAAATACCACCTGATTCTTTTTGGCATTTCGCTCTATCTGAATTGTCGTTAATTCAACGGCATGGTTGACCTTGTCTCTGATCTCCTTCATCCGTTCGCAAAGTTCGGTTGAGCGGTTCACCAACTGCTGGGTCCTGGCAATTAATTGAGCGGTGTTGTCATGTAATTGGATTGCCTGCTTGGATTGGGCATGGGTCGATGGATAGGAACGTTGATCGATAGATGGTGATCGTCGATTGCAATCTCGGTGGGCGTATGCTGGAGCCACTGGTCCAGTTCATTGCGGAAGGCGATCACAGCGCTGCGGGTCTTGCCCCGCGGACGGCGCACCGGCAAGCCAAGCTCCTGCTCCCAGCGCTGTACTGTTCGCACGCCACGGCCCAGATAGGTCGCCACCTCTTTCCAGGAGTTGAGCACTTCAGAATTTGTCGCCATAGTCATATAGATGCCGAAAATCAGAAAAGGCTGTCACAGCGAATGACGCATCTTGACGCTTTTCATGCACCGCCTTCTCACGCATAATTCTACTTGAGTTGGTAAGCAAAAAAAGGCAAAGCAATTTAAATCTTTTCCTTTGTCCAGAGCCCCACGCAAGGAACGCCGCCTCCCCTCGGGCGGCGTTCTTTTTAATTCTATGATTTTCTCCTGCCCAGTTTTCTAATTTTTCCCTAAGATTTCAAATACAACATTCGCCTTTGCATAAAAAGGAAATCTCACCACTGATGACATTTGATAAGAGAACCAATTGGTCAGTCGATACATGCGCGCGAAGCATTGGGTTTTTGATCAGCGTTATCAGTTGAATCAGTGGTTAAAATGCATTTTGCGCCCGCGTAACGACATCTCTCAATTCCTTGTTATTCTTCGCCGCGATTGTAGATGATTGGATTCCGCGAAGCTTCGCCGGCCAAGCCGTACTGGATGCGGCTGGATACTCACTGCGCAACTTTGATGTTGTGGCCATGGGTGCGTCCGCCGGCGGACTGAATGCGCTTACGCATGTTTTGTGTGCCCTGCCGCGCACCTTCCCCAGCAGCATTGTGGTGGTGCAGCATCTGGCGCCGGGGCACAAGAGCTGGATTGCGAATTTGCTGAACCGGTCAACGCCATGGAAAGTAAAGCAGGCGGAGCATGGCGAAATCCTTCTCCCCGGCATGGTCTATACTGCGCCGCCGGATGAGCACTGCTGGTGGGGCCGGGGAAGATCCAACTGGCGCACACGCAGCTGGTGCATTTCTCGCGGCCTTCCATTGACCTGCTGTTTGAGTCGGTGGCCGGCACTTATGGATCGCGGTCCATTGCCGTGGCATTGAGCGGCTCAGGCAAGGACGGGTCTGTGGGCATCCGCACCATCAAAGAAGCAGGCGGAATCACCGTGGCGCAACTGCCGGAGACGGCGGAATTCCGGCCCATGCCGGAAGCAGCCATTGAGACAGGCTGCGTGGATTTTGTACTTCGATTAGAAGAGATAGGGCAGAAGCTTACAGAGCTTTGCTGCGGGCTGACGAGAAACAATGGCTGAACCGCACACACTCAAAGACGCCGAACCGCACACACTCGAGGACCTGGTGCGCCGCCTGGCGGAAGACCGCAGGGTTGATCTTCGCGGCTACAAGACAACCACACTGGAAAGACGCGTCCGCCGCAGGATGCAGCAGCTAGGCGCGCATCCGTATGAAGAATACCTGCAGCATATTGGCCGAGACCAGAGTGAGACGGTCAAGCTGCTGGATACGGTGCTCATCAACGTCACGCGCTTTTTTCGCGACCTGCAGGCATGGGACTCACTGGCGGAGCATGTTCTGCCGGTCATGTTCAAGGTTCGACCGCCGGGAAGCTCTTTTCGGGTATGGTGCGCGGGCTGCGCCAGCGGTGAGGAGCCCTATTCTGTGGCCATCGTGCTCAGCGAGCTATTGGGGCTGCGGGTAAAAGACTACGAGATCAAGATCTATGCCACTGACAATGATGAAAGCGCGCTGAATACGGCGCGGCGCGCAGAGTATCTGCTGGAGGCGCTACGCGGTGAAGGCCGGAGTTGAAGGCCAAGTATTTTATTGGCGACAGGCTCATGCGTGTAGTGCGGGACGTGAGGCGCATGGTGATCTTTGGCCGGAGCAACCTGCTAACCGATGCGCCAATCTCTCATGTGGACCTCTTGCTCTGCCGCAACGTGCTGATTTATTTTGATGCTCCGGCGCAAATGCATATTCTGGGCCGGTTGAAATATGCGCTGAATGACGGCGGCGTACTGTTTCTGGGAAAATCTGAGTCACAGTTAAAACAGAATTCTGAGTTTATGCCGATTGATCCGCGCTGGAGAATTTTCCAGCGCCGTTCTAATTCAGGCGGGCCAACGTGGCCGGAAATTTCAGGAGCACGAGACATGGATGAGGAGTCACGCGAAAAAACACGGCAGGAGTTGGAAAGAATCAGGCTTTATTACGATACTGTCCTCTCCACGCTGGAGCCGGGAGTGCTGGTGGTTGACTCGGGTGACCGGGTCATCACAGAGAATGACAAGATCCTGAAGCTGTGGGAATTTTCCGGGAAGATGATTGGGCACAAGCTGCAGGAGACGGAGCTGTGGCATCGCTGCCCGGAATTAAAAGAGCAGCTGGAAAAGAGCCGCAGTGACGTCCCCCAGACCGTCCAGTTTGATTGCTATGCGAATGCCTCCACCATGGTGACGATGACGATCAAACCCATCCTGTCAGAGTCTGGCTCGGGACAGGTGGGAACGCTGATTTACATGGAAAATGTTACCTCGCGCATGACGCTGCAAAGCACCATTGAAGAGCTGGAGACCACCGCCGAGGAATTGCAGTCTGCCAATGAAGAGCTGGAGACCACGAACGAAGAACTGCAGTCCACGAATGAAGAACTGGAAACAACGAATGAAGAGCTTCAGTCAACGAATGAAGAGCTGGAAACCACCAACGAAGAGCTGCAGTCACTGAATGAAGAGTTGGAGACAACCAACGAAGAGCTGTCCTCGCGCACGCGGGAACTGGACGAGGTAAACGCGCGCTACTCCGAGATGATGGAGCGGATGCCTTGGCCGGTGCTGCTGGTGAATAACGACACGCTGATTTATATGTTCAATTCCGCAGCGCAAAAGCTCTTTGGTTTTGCCCATCCGTCAGAAAAAGGCATGAAGCTGGCAGAGCTGCTGCTCGACAACACGTCACGCCAGTCTCTTTTGCGCCGCCACCGCGCGGTGATCCAGAGCGGCAAGCAATCCAACATACATAATACTCATCTGATCACCAACCGTTTTGACGGTGTGGCAGACATTTACTTTACCCCGCTCTCAACCGAAACCGGCCATGGCGTGATTGTGATGTTCCAGGTGGACCGCAATAATAAGTCGGCGCACAAAAATAATAATCCGGGCAAAAGCAGCCAGAAAACCAGCGGGACAAAGACAAAAAAGAAAAAATCCGCAGGTAAGCGCAGATAAGCCGAATCATTTGTTGCGATCGCGCAGATCCCGGTAATCGGAAAACTAAAATCGCGCTGGCGAAGATCTGTGCTTGCTGCCACACGAGCTTTGCGAACTTGTGTCCAAATTCATCCGGCAACCCTACAATGGAGTTATGGAGCATAAGGGCAACAGCTTTGACGTGGTGGTGATCGGCGCGGGGCCAACCGGGATGGCTTCCGCCATTGAGGCCCAGCGCGCCGGCTTTACAGTGGCATTGCTGGATAAAGGCTGCCTGGTGAACTCGCTGTTTCACTATCCGGCGAACATGGTCTTTTTTACTACGCCGGAACTTCTGGAGATCGGCGACATTCCTTTCACCACGGCCAACCAAAAACCCAACCGGCATGAAGCGCTGGAATACTATCGCCAGGTCGCTCAACACTACCAACTTGACGTACGCCAGTATCAGCATGTTCTCAGCATCACCGGCTATGACGGCGCATTCCTGGTGCAGGCGCGCGACAGCCATGGCAAAGAGCATGAATACCGGGCGCGCAAGATTGTTGTGGCCTCAGGCTATTACGACCTGCCGAACTATCTGGGCATTCCCGGCGAGGAGCTAGGCAAGGTGCTGCATTATTATCGCGAGCCGCACCCGTACTTTGATATGGACGTGCTGATCATTGGGGCAAAGAATTCTGCGGCCATTGCCGCGCTGGAGTTGTGGCGGCGCGGGGCGCGCGTAACCATGGTGCATCGCGGGCCGGAAATTCACCGCAACGTGAAGTACTGGATCAAGCCGGACATTGAAAACCGGATCAAAAACGGCGAAGTTGCCGCCTTCTTCAATAGTTGCGTGCTGGAGATCAAGCCGGAAGCGGTGCGCATCAAAACGCTGGAAGGCGAGCGCACTCTGAAGAATGATTTTGTCTTCGCGCTCACCGGCTATCATCCGGATTATGAATTTCTGCAATCGCTGGGAATCAAGCTGACGCATCCGGAGATGAAGCCGGTATGCGATCCGAAGACCTTTGAGAGCAATGTGCCCGGCATCTACGTGGCAGGAGTAATTGTGTCCGGCTCCAGGACGAGCGAGATTTTTATTGAGAATGGACGCTTCCACGGTCGGCAGATCGCAGAAGACTTGAAAGCGAAGTTGGCGGGAATTGAACGGGCAAGGGTGAGCGCGGACTAGGGATCAATTGCAGGGATCAATTGTCAAAATCGCCGAGATTGCCAAAATTAAAAAGCGGGGTTGTCATCGATCTCATATTCCCCGCCTTGGAAAAACGCCTTGCCCTCTTGCCATTTTTTCAATTATCGCTTTTGGCAATTGCGGCGATTCTGGCAATTCCTAGATATCTTCTTCCATGTAATCCATCACCGCATGAAGGTTGTTTTCTTCAAGAAAGACGTTTTGCAGGCGAATGCGGCTCTCCTTGGTCAGGCGTTGCGCAATGGATTCGGCGGTGGGCAACTCAACCCGCATTTCTTCATGGAGGAAGGGAACCAACTCGTCAGATTCAACGCGGGCAACAAATGTGCCTCCGGCATTCTGCTCAAACATGATCTGGCAGGTTTGGGGTTGGCCATCGAGTTTCATCAAATCCAGGGTACCGGTCGGCATGCAGGGTTCCTCCATTTTGGATGCCCGCGCGTCTCAGCGTGCGCGGATGATAGCATGGTGACTCAAAAGTTTAATGCGGGGATTAAGGCGGTGTAAACTGCAGCCGGGTAAAAATAACGAATTATTTTACTTTTTCAGGGTAGAAGTGAGCAGCCCA
Source organism: Candidatus Angelobacter sp. (assembly GCA_035710845.1). Lineage (GTDB taxonomy): Bacteria > Acidobacteriota > Terriglobia > Terriglobales > Acidobacteriaceae > Angelobacter. The sequence continues at coordinate 928 of DASTCT010000182.1, read as the reverse complement.
CCCTGCAGGAGGAGTGGGCATCGAACCAGATTAAATCCACCGTGCTGACGCTTTTCCGTTCCCAAAAGCTGTGATGCTCTAGTACGGGTAGGAGCTACGCAAACTTAAGACGGGAGATGAGTAACACATGAAACGTTTCGCAATTTTGATTGCTCTAGCGGTGTGCTTCGCGGCCATTGCGCCCGCAGCGTCAGCGCAGAGCAGCAACAGTGACGATAAAAACCACGGAAATTTTGGCGTGTACCTGGATTTCACCAGGCTCAACCCTGCCGACCTCAACATGTTTGGCGTGGGCGGACGGCTGGGAATCAACCTTCGCCCTCATGTAGTGCTGGAAGGCGAAATGGCCTATGACTTTGAACGTAATAAATCACAAACCATCAATAACGGCGTGATCAGCAATACTGTCCGTTCGAACCTGCGTCTGCTGCACGGCCTGTTTGGCTTAAAAATCCAATCGACTGGCCCAATCCGTGTCTTTGGACTGCTCAAAGGCGGATTTGTGAACTTTGGCGTGGGCGGCCCGGTGACAGCCGGCGTCATCAATAACCAGATCAACGGCATTGTGGATGGCGATACCAACGGCGTGTTTTATCCTGGCGGCGGAGTGGAATTTAACGCTGGCTGGTTCGGTTTCCGCGTGGAAGCAGGCGACGAAATTATGTTTCTGAGTAACAACACTACCAATAATTTCCGCGCCACGGCCGGTCCGCAAATTCGTTTCTGATACCAGACAGCAATTCATAGCTGTGAACAGAGAGCAGCTCGGGGCAAACCCGCGCTGCTTCTTTTGTGTGCCGAGCATGTTCGACAGCTAGGAGGTGAAAGTCCTCTTCACAACCTGATGGAGGTGAAGTGATAGTGAAGCGCAAGGACGTCGTCGCGAGGCGAAGTCTGAAAGAAGCGTGGAGCAAAGGCGCGAGCCGAT
>DASTCT010000181.1:0-11760 GCA_035710845.1 Candidatus Angelobacter sp. | reverse complement strand
TAGGGGTAGGAGTATTGGTCAATCCTGAAGGAGTAGGAAGTTGCTCAAACTTAAGAAGCTGCAAATCCTCGGTTTCAAGTCCTTCTGTGATCGCACGGAGCTCAAGTTCCCCGGCGAAGGTGTTGCCGCAGTGGTTGGGCCTAACGGGTGCGGAAAGTCGAACATAGCCGACTCAATCTCCTGGGTACTGGGTGAGCAATCTGCCAAGAGCCTGCGCGGCGTGCGCATGGAAGATGTAATCTTTGCCGGCACCCGCGACCGCAAACCCACCGGCATGGCTGAGGTTTCTCTCACGCTGATTGATCCTCAGGTTTATGAAGGCCAGGTGAGCGGCGTCCCAGAGATTGATATTCAGGATGACATGCCTCCGGGTGAAGACGATTGGGACGAAGCCTCCGTCCGCGCCAGCGCCGCTGAAGCCACAGAAGCCCATGTCGCCGAAGTGCAGCCGGGGCCGCTCGACTGGAAAGAAGGAGTAGAGGCGTCCGCTGAAGGTGAAGCCGCAGAGGCCGGCAGTGAAAGCGCTGCCGAAATCGCCGAAGACGGAACCCAGGCAGAAGCTCAGGCAGAAGCAGTCGAGCAACAATCGGCTAGTGAAGAGCAGCAAGCCGCTTCGGCAGAATCTCCATCGCCCACAGCAGAACCAGATGCGCAAGCCGCGCAGAATGCCGCGAACCCTGTCGTCCTCAAGATCCGCCGGCGCAAGTTCAAGCCCATGGTCTTTGCCAAAGGCGAAATCATGGTGACGCGTCGCCTGTTCCGCACCGGCGAGAGCGAATATCTGCTCAACGGCAAGCTCTGTCGCCTGCGTGACATTCAGGACATCTTTATGGGCACCGGTCTTGGGCCGGAGTCGTACGCCATCATTGAGCAGGGCAGGATCGGCCAGATCCTGAGCAGCAAGCCGCATGATCGCCGCGCCATTATTGAAGAGGCCGCCGGCATCACCAAATTCAAGACGCGCAAGCGTCTGGCAGAAGCGCGATTGGAACAAGCCAAACTGAATTTGGCCCGCATCAATGACATTTTCGACGAAGTTACGCGGCAGATGAACTCGCTTAAGCGCCAGGCCTCCAAGGCTGAGCGCTATGCCCGCCTGCGCGATGAGATGAAAGAAAAGTTGCGCGTGGTGCTGGCCAGCAAGTTTGCCCAGATGGGCCGCGATGAAGCAGGACTGAATGCCTCGCTGGAAGCGATGGGTGAAGAAATTCGCACGCGCAGCGAGTCCCTGACTGCGAAAGAGGCCGAGCATACTGAGCGCATGCAGCGCGGCTACGCCATTGAGAGTGAGATTGCGCACAACAGCCAGGTCATGAACGCGCTGGCTGTTGAGACGGAACGCGCCATCTCCCGCCGTGGCGCTAATGAAGAGCGCTGCGCAGAGCTGGATGCGCGCTCCGCCGCCGCGCAAGCTGAACTTGAGCGGGCCCAGGTGCAATCCCTTTCACTCGCAGATGAGGTCCAGACCAGCCGCAGGTTTGTCGAATCAGCAGCTTCTGAGGTCGCCACAGCGCAGCATGAATGGCAGGCGCTGCAGCAGGCTTCGCAGGACGTGGCCACCTCGCTCACTGATGTTGAGCGCCAGCAGGAAGCCCGCCGGCAAAACGTGATGGAAGCCATGGCCTCGGCTTCGCAAGTGCGCAACCAGATCATCCAGACGGAAGAGAACATTACCGCGCTAGAGCGCGAGGCGCAACGCCTGGAGCGAGAGTCCGCCGCGGCTCAGGTTGATATTGAAGCCTTCGGCGGCAAGCGCGGACAAATTGCTTTTGAATTTGAGTCCATCACGCAAACCGCTGCCGCGCTCGGTACGCGCATCAGCGACATTCGCGGCCAGATCGAGAGCAAGCGCAAAGAAGAAGAAGAGCGCAAACGCAACCTGGATACACTCCGCGCCGAGTATGCCACCGCTCAGGGCAAGAAGAGTTCTCTGGAATCGGTGATCAATGAGCACGGTTACTCCACCGAGTCGGTAAAGCGCTTGTTCCAATCGGGCGCAGTCGGCAATGGCTTCACGCCTGCTGGCGTGCTGGCTGACTTCCTTGAAGTCGAGACCCGCTACGAAAGCGTGGTCGAAGAGTTTCTGCGCGATGAGCTGAACTATGTCGTCGTAAAGTCGTGGGATTCCGCCAACGAGGGCATGCGGCTGCTGCAGTCAGATGTCGATGGCCGCGCGACCTTCCTGGTGCATCCGGAAGATGCGCAGGCTCGCTTCTCCTTCGCCGCGAGTGACGCACCGCCACCCGGCTCAGCCCGACAGGCAGAACTGGTGCCGCTCAAGAGCTGTATTCGCGTGCTGGATGGCTTTGGCCGTTCGCTGGAAGTTGTGCTGCCCAAGCTACGCGATGGCTACATCGCGCAGGACTCCAGCATCGCCCGCAACCTGGCGTTGGAAAATCCTGACGCCTATTTCCTCTCTTCCACCGGCGAGTGCTTCCACAACGTTACCGTCACCGGCGGCAAGCAGCGCAAAGAAGGCCCGCTCTCCCTCAAACGTGAACTGCGCGAACTGGCCAAGCTGGCCGGCGATCTTGAAACCGCCATTCAGAGCGAGCAATCCAGCGTTCAGACATTGGCCCGCGAACTCACCGAGCTAAGCAAGCTGCTGAGCAATCTGGAAGAAGAACGCCGCGAAGCCGAAAAGCAAGCTCTGACCCAGGGCCACGCGCTCAAGCAGATGGAAACCGAACTGGCCCGCACTGAGCAGCGCCTCAATACTTATAGATTAGAGTATGAGCGCACGCGCTCCGAGCGCGACGAAAAAAGCCAGATCGTAGCTGAGAAGCGCGAGCAGGCGGAAGCTCTGGAACAGAAGCGCCAGGCGCTGGAAGATGAGATGAAGGTCGCGCAGCAGCGTCTTGTCTCCCTGCGTGCATCGCGTGACGGCGCAGCGCAGAGCGCATCAGAGGCTGCCTCCCGGCTGGCTGTGGTGGAAGAGCGCCGCAGAACCGCGGCTTCAGCTCTGGAAAGGATTGAAGCGCTCTCAGCTGAAGCAAAGCAGCGGGTTGATTCATTGCAAATCCAGATCCAGTCGGCGGCGGCAGAAAAAGTCCAGCGTGAAGCTGAGAACTTGCAGATTGATGAAAGGCTGCAAGCTTTAGCGGCAGAGAAGACTGCTGCGGAAGCTACCGGCGTACAGTTGCAGCATGAGTCAGAGCAGGTGCGTGCCCGAATCACCGAAATCGACCAGGAATTAAAAACAGCCCGCATCGAGTTGGACGCCACGCGCGAACGTAAGAGCGAATTGGGAACACAACTGGCAAAGTTGCAGTCTGATCTTGCCCACATGGCTGAGTCGTGCATGAATGAACTGGGCATCAGCGCGGACGAGCTGCGCGCAAATGCCGAAATCCCGTTGGTGGAAGGCGAGCAGCTTGCCTTAGAAGAGACCACGTATCGCGAGATGCGCACAAAGCTCGACAACATGGGCCCGGTCAACATGATGGCCCTGGAAGAGTTCAAAGAAACCGAGCAACGGCATCAGTTCCTGGAAACGCAGCGTAAAGACCTGCTGGAATCCATTGAAAACACGCAGGCGACTATCAAAGAAATCGACGAATTCTCGCGGCAGAAATTCCAGGAAGCTTTTGACCGCATTAATGAGAATTTCCAGTTCACCTTCCGCAAGCTCTTTGGCGGCGGCCAGGCGTTCATGCGCCTGACGGACGAGATCAACACCGCTGAGAGCGGCATTGACGTTGTTGCTTCGCCGCCGGGCAAGAAGCTGCAAAACGTGCTCCTGCTCTCCGGCGGTGAAAAGGCATTGACTGCGCTCTCATTGCTGGTGGGCATCTTTCAGTATCAGCCAAGCCCGTTCTGCATCCTTGACGAAGTGGACGCGCCGCTCGATGAAGCCAACATCGGCCGCTTTACTGAGCTGGTAAAAGAGATGGCGGTAGGGACGCAGTTCATCATCATCACGCACAGCAAAAAAACCATGTCGATTGCGCCAGTAATGTATGGCGTGACCATGCAGGAGCCGGGCGTTTCCAAGATTGTCTCAGTCAAGTTTGGCGCAGAAACCGCTGGACCACGGGCAGTTTCGGCGTAAATCCGGAACAATCACATGCGTCGCAGCATCTTTCTCTTTTTATTGTTGCTGGCAGCAGTGTCTTTTGCCTCGCCGGCGCCAAAACCTCATGCTGACAAAATTCTGATCATCAAATCCACCCGCACTATGACGATCTACAGCGGAAACAAAGTTCTGCGCGCATATATAAGGTAGCGCTCGGAACGGCGCCTGTTGGCCCCAAACGCGTGGAAGGCGACCACAAAACGCCAGAAGGCATCTATACGATTGACGCCAAGAATCCGCAGAGCCAGTTTCATCTGTCACTGCATATTTCGTATCCCGATGCAGCGGACCGTGAGCGAGCACGCAAGCTCGGCGTCAAGCCGGGTGGCGCGATTATGATTCACGGTTTGCCTCCACGCTTCGCTTATCTGGGTGCATTGCACAGGAAGGTGGACTGGACTGATGGATGTGTGGCTGTTACCAACGCGGAGATTGAAGAAATCTGGAAGCTGGTGCCGGTGGGGACGCGCGTGGAGGTTCGTCCCTAAGCGCTGGCGCGCGAAATAAGGAGGGACGAAGTCTGGGCGAGCGCTAAAATCACCGTTCTAAAAAAATATTTTTGTGACGGAGTTTAATTTTTAGTAACCGGTACTACAAAGCGCGGGGAAAATCAATGCAATTTAATCCGCATTTCATGCGGGTTTTCTCAATTGTGCATTTCTCTGCAAATTTTTTTGAACGAAACTTTTTTCTTCCGCAAAATTTTGCTTTTTCTGTGGTTGACAAAAAAAGTTGAGAAGCTAGAATACACCCTCGCCCACGTTAATTTCTGCCATGACAACTCAAGCAATGCAAAGCCGAATTCTTTTACAGACCAATTTCCCTGAACTTACACTCCATGCCCGCGGCAAGGTGCGCGACCTCTACAGCGTAAATGGACAACTGCTGTTTGTGGCCACTGACCGTATTTCCGCTTTTGACTATGTGCTGGCTACAGGCATTCCAGAAAAAGGCCGTGTGCTCACGCAGCTCTCGCTCTTCTGGTTTGATTTCCTGAAAGACACGGTCAAGAACCATCTGATCACGGCGCGTGTGGAAGATTATCCAGCGCCGCTGCAGAACCATGCTGACGATCTGCGCGGACGCTCCATGCTTGTGACTAAAGCGCAGATGATCGATTTTGAATGTGTGGCGCGCGGCTATCTTTCCGGTTCGGGCTGGAAGGAATACAAGCAGACCGGCGCGGTTTGCGGCATCAAACTGCCTGCGGGACTCAAAGAGTCAGACAAGCTGCCGGAGCCAATATTTACGCCGGCCACCAAGGCGCTTACCGGGCACGACGAAAATATTTCTTTTGAAGAGATGGCCCGCCATACCGGCAAGGACCTGGCAGAGAAGCTGCGCGATCTTACGTTAGAGATTTATACCAAGGCAGCAGATTACGCTGCTGGCCGCGGCATCATCATCGCCGATACGAAATTTGAATTCGGGCAAACAGATCAGGGCATCATTCTGGCGGATGAGGTCCTTACACCCGATTCTTCGCGCTTCTGGCCGGCGGATAAATATCAGCCGGGGAAAGCGCAGGAATCGTTTGACAAGCAATACGTTCGCGACTATCTGGAAGAAATAAAGTGGAACAAGCAACCGCCCGCTCCGGGTTTGCCGGAAGATGTAGCGCATAAAACAAGCGAGAAGTACGTTCAGGCGTACAGAGTGATTGCTGGGCGCGAGCTGCCTACGGGTTGAGTCGGGAAACGGCATGAACGCGCTGGACTGGATCATTCTGGTGATCATGCTGTTTTCAGCGTTGCTGGCGGCGGCACAGGGTTTTTTCTTTGAGATCATCTGTCTGGCAGGAGCGGTTCTTGGGTTCCTGCTGGCATCGTGGGGATATGGAAAACTTTCCCCATGGTTTGCGCAGTACGTCAAGTTGCCGGCTTTTGCTGACTTGGCGGGGTTCCTTACGATTTTTGTATCGGTTGTGCTGCTGGCGGGGGCCATCGCCAGGATTGTCCGTTGGATGGTCCATGAAGCAGGGCTAAGATCGGTTGATCGCGTGCTGGGGGCTGCATTTGGCTTTGTTCGCGGAATGGTGATTGTGACTGCCGGAGTTCTGGCGATCACGGCTTTTGCGCCGGAATCAACAGAGCTTTCCGGCTCCCAATTGGCGGGTTATTTTCTGGTGGCAGGACGAGGTGCAAGCTGGCTGGCGCCGGCTGATGTTCGCCAGAAGTTTCGCGCCGGAATCGTCAAACTGCGCAGTGGGCCGGGGACGACAAACAAATAATTAAGTCGCAAGGGGTTGACCACGCGCCGAGCGGCGTGCAGCAGGAGCAAGAAGAGCTGTCGCCAAGGGAAAACTGCTCGGCGGTGTGGAGCGAAGCGACAAAAACAAAAGATTATGGCGCGTCTGGAAAGAGAGGGAGAATCTGTGAAGGACCAGCTCGAAGGACTTGTGGCACAGATGTATGGCAGCGGCATTCTTTATTCTGAAGCCGTGCGTGAATTCAAGAAGCGCTTCATCATGAACGTCCTGCAGCAGAACCGGGGAAACCAGTGCAAAGCCGCGCGTGAGCTGGGCATGCATCGCAACACGCTGAGCCGCACGATTGCGGAGCTGAAGCTGGATGTCCGCCAGTTGCGTGATGTCGGCCGCCGCCCGGTGCGCAGTGAAAAACCAGCGTCGCTGGAGAAGCAGAAGCTGGTTCGATAATTAACGCGCAGCCCTGAAGGCCCTATTTGAATCCAACCAAGGTGCAAACCCTGGCGACTCCTAACACCGGCCAGAAGACTTTCATACGTCCCGGATTCCACTGGGATGCCGCAGACGCTTACCTGTTTGACATTGACGGAACGCTCCTCAACAGCCGCGATGGCGTCCATTATTTCGCTTTCCGCAATGCGGCGCATGAAGTCCTGGGTCGGGAAATTACTCTAGAAGGCGTTCTGGTGCATGGCAACACTGATCCTGGTATCCTGCGCGGCGCGCTACGGCTTGCAGGAATGGATGATGCTGCCATTGACGCCTGTCTGCCGCTGATTGTTGAGCGCATGTGCGCCGAAGTGGAGCGCAACCAGCACGATATGCGCCCGGAGTTGTGTCCGTCCATCCCTGAACTGATCAACTATCTGGCGTCGCGAGGAAAGCTGCTGGGCGTAGCTTCAGGAAACCTTGAAACTGCAGGCTGGCTCAAACTGGAAAAAGCGGGCTTACGACCGAAGTTTGCTTTCGGCTCATTTTCCTTTCCACGGCAGACACGTGCAGAAATCTTTCAGCACGGCATAGCGCTTGCCCGCCAGCGTCTGGGAGAACATGCTACGGTCAGCGTTGTGGGAGATACGCCTTCTGATATTGAAGCCGCCCGTGCCGTAAATGCGCCGGTGATCGCGCTGGCGACCGGGATTTTCAGCTTTTCTGACCTGATGGCTTTGAATCCTGATGCTTGTTTTGCCTGTGCCTCTGATCTGCTGGCGCTTAATCAAATTACGTGAAGATGAAGCTGTAAAACTTCAGTAATCCGGCGCAATATTCAGAAATAGAATCGTTCAGAATGACGGTACAATGTAACTTCCGCAATGAAGTATTGTTTCGCCATCCTGTCGCTCTTTTTCTGCCTTGCGTGCTTTGCCGCAGACGGGCCGAAATCCCCAATTTCCAAAAATGATCAAAAAGCGGCAGAAAAAGAATTTAAGAGCGCCATGGAGCTGCAAAAAAGCGGCAAGCCTCAAGAAGCCCTGCTTGCGGTGACCAAGGCAGCGCAGTTGGTCCCGGGCAACATGGAATACATCACTATGGCGGAGATGCTGCGCCAGCAAATCATAGGTCAGCTTCTGGAGCAGGGCAACCGGCTGGCTGAAGCCGGGGACACGACCGGCGCAGCCGAAAAGTTCCACACTGCGCTGGGCATCGATCCCATGAATGCTTATATTGCCCAGCGGCTCCATGATGTTTCTCCGCCCGATCCTAACCCTGAGCATACGCACACACTGGAATTGTTGGCTTCAGTGGAGCAGATCAATTTGCAGCCCGCGCCGGGTAAGAAAAATTTCCACTTGCAGGGCGACGTCAAGCAAATTTACCGCCAGATCGGGGATGCGTTTGGCATCACCATGCAGTTTGACCAGAGTATCAATAGCCGGGTCCTGCGTTTCGATTTAGACAACGTGGATTTTTATACCGTCATGGATCTGGTTGGGAAGATGACCAAGACGTTCTGGGCGCCCATGTCAAGCCGTGAAGCCATTGTCGCCAATGACACACAGGAGATGCGCAAGCAATATGAGCGCATGACGCTGCGGACGCTGTATGTTCCCAACGTGGTCGCGCCGACCGAGCTAAACGATCTGCTCAACGTGGTCCGCACGATTTTTGATATGAGGCTGGTCAGCATGCAGCCCGGGCAAAACACCATTATGGTGCGCGGGCCGCAGGAGCAGGTGGCAGCGATTACGAGTCTGCTGAACAACCTGATGGATGCCAGGCCGGAGCTGCTGATCGACGTAAAAGAATACGAGCTTGATACCGATAAGCTGCGCAACATGGGGCTGAATCTGCCTACTGATTTTCAGGTCTTCAGCATTCCCTCAGAAATCCGGCGTGTGCTGGGCCCAGATGCGCAGTCTGTTATCAACCAACTGAACAAGACAGGCACCATCAATCCTGCCGGCATCTCCGCCAGCGATCTCTCAAATCTTGCCGGCTCGCCTTTGTTGGCGCCGTTCCTGTTCTTTGGCAAAGGGCAGGGACTTACAGGCTTCACCGTGCCTTCCATCAGCGGCACGCTGAAGATGAATAATTCCGCCTCTTACAATCTTGAGCACATGACTTTGCGTGCGACGGACGGTGAAGCCGCCACGTTCATGGTGGGCACAAAGTTTCCGGTGGTGAACAGCACATTTTCCAATATCGCTGTCAGCACCAACGGTGCAACGCAAATCGGCAACACTCCGCAGTTTACCTACGTGGATTTAGGCATTACGCTCAAGGCCACGCCGCATTACCACTCAGATGGCCGGGTGACGATGTTGCTGGATATGGCCATCCAATCGCTTGGCACGCAGCAAGTGAACAGCATTCCGGATATTCTCACCCGCTCCTATAAAGGAACAATCACCGTGAGTGACGGTGAACCTTCTGTGGTCATGGGCGCTATTACTGACCAGGAGTTACGTAACATCCAGGGCTTGCCGGTGCTGAGCCAGTTGCCGGTGTTGAACACCTTTTTGAGCGGCACAAACCCCCAAAAACAAGAGCATATTCATAACGAGGTGCTGGTTGTGATAACGCCGCACGTTGTGAGCAAACCGTTCCACGATCAAGGCAGCAGCGTGTTCTGGAACGTTGGGCCGTAGGATTTCTTAACCGCTGATTTTCCCCTTGAAAACACTGATCCCTGTACAAGGATGTGTTTGCCCGGTTTCATGTTCCGCATTTTAGCGGTGCGATCTCTTACTTTCCCGCATGATCAATTTCAAACTGCACAAGGTTCTTCAGATTGTCATACGGGATTCCGGCAAGGCCCAGCACAGTGCGGCCATTGATGAAGATCGTCGGAGTCTGGCTCACGTCAAGAGACTGGCCCAGCGCCATAGATTTTTGCACTCGCGCTTCAGTCGCTGGTGAGGCCGCGCAAGTGGCAATCGCCTGTCCGTCATAGCCGGCTGCAGTCGCCAACTCTTTGAGCTTGTCGTCCGCAGTGGCCAGCGCAATTCCACCCTGAGCGTCGAAAACGGAGTCAACAAACTTCCAGAAGTTGTCTTTATTCGTCTGCGCGGCACAGTCAGCGTATTGCGCCGCTTTGTGCGCCCAGGGATGCATGGTCGCTGGCAAAGGAAACTGCTGGAAGATAAAGCGCACCTGTGGAAAATCACCCTGCAGTTTTTCCACAATCGGCTGCGCTTGTTTGCAATAAGGGCATTCCAGATCACTGAACTCTATGATTTCAATAGGAGCATTCGCGGGGCCGCGGCTTGGGCCAAACGCACCTTGCAGCTTGGTGCGGGCAGCGGCATATGGATTCGGTCCAAAGGGAAGCTTCTGGCCAACAAGCGCGGTCTGCGCGCTGGCGGAATAAAAAAGATGATATGGCTCGCCCTTGTTGACTGAGACAATAATCTCCGCCAGGCCGGGTATATCCGCCTCTTTGATGGAATAGATCTGCCACGAAACTCCCGGATCGTAACCGAAGCTGCGCTTCATATACGCATCCACTTCTTCGGTGGTCGGTAGGGTCATCTTCGGTGTGGTGCCGGAGTTTTTATCGATCTGGGCCTGTGCCTGAGGCGAAAGCGGACGATGTGTTCCTGGTTTGGCTGGTGCGGTGGTCTGGGCGACGCTCAGGGAAAAAACGAGAGCAAGAGAACTTATAAGGACAAGAATTTTTGTTTTATTCATTGGTCAAACTTCCGATTTCTGGGCGATAGGAAAACGGCGTCCAAAGCCAAATGCCTTGGGAGTAATCTTTAATCCGGGCGCAGCTTGCTGACGCTTGTATTCGCTGCGCTCAATCATGCGGATCACGTCGCGCACCAACTTAACATCATAGCCGCGTTCCTGCGCAATCTGCTCCGCTGTGCGGTAATCTTCCACGTAGTCTTCCAGGATATTGTCCAGTATCTGGTATGGCGGCAGTGTATCAGAATCTTTTTGTCCGGGCCGCAACTCGGCGGAGGGCGGCTTGTCAATGGTCGATTGCGGAATCACCGGCTTCAGCGAGTTCACATACCGGCTCAGGCTGTAAACCATGGTCTTGGGGACGTCAGAAATCACGGCCAGTCCGCCCACCATATCGCCGTACAGAGTGCAATAGCCCACGCCAAGCTCAGATTTGTTGCCGGTGGTAAGCACCAGCTCACCGAATTTGTTGGACATGGCCATAAGAATATTTCCGCGGATGCGCGATTGTATATTTTCTTCCGCCACGTTTTCCGGCAGACCGGCAAAAAGCGGTTCCAGCGATTGGCGATATTGATCAAAGATCCCGGCGATGGGAACTACTTCAAAACGAATACCCAGCTTGCACGCCAGTTGGCGCGCGTCATGCACGCTGTGCTCAGAAGAATACTGGCTGGGCATGGCGATGCCGATCACGTTCTCTTTACCCAGCGCGTCCACAGCAATGGCCGCGGTAAGCGCGGAATCAATGCCGCCGCTCAGCCCCAAAATGGCCTTGTGGAAACCACATTTGCGCACATAATCACGGGTGCCCAGCACCAGCGCAGCGTAGGCGCTGGCATCGCCCATTGCAGTCTGCTCGTGCATGTCGCCTTGCGTTGTTTCTGTGTCATAGAGGATAAGATCTTCAGCAAACGATTTTGCCTGCGCCACAATGCGGCCATCGGGCGAAATCACCATGCTCGATCCATCGAAAATCAGGCTGTCATTTCCGCCCACCTGATTCACAAAGACCACGGGCACCTTGTTATCCCTGGCAACGGTCTCCAGCATCTGGCGGCGCAGCTCCCGCTTGCCCAGATGAAACGGCGAGGCGGAAATGTTGAGCACCACGTTGCCACCCGCATGCAGAAGCTCATCCACGGGGTCAACGCGGTAAAGCCGGCGATGCCAGAAATGTTTGTCATTCCAGGCATCTTCACAAATGGTGAGCGCAAGTTTCTTGTCGCCGACTAGAAAAAGCTTTTGCGATTCAGCCGGATCAAAGTAACGCATCTCATCAAAAACGTCATAGGTTGGCAGCAGCATTTTGGACTGCACAAACTGCACCGTGCCTTCACGCAGCACC
>DASTCT010000180.1:0-34270 GCA_035710845.1 Candidatus Angelobacter sp. | reverse complement strand
GAATCAGTTCCTCCAGCATCACTGGAAACAGCGTGCCCTGCGTCCTTCCTTCTCCTTGGATATAAGCCATGCCTTTCGACTCGCTCCTGCTCGAATCTTCTCATCCTTTCGTACAACGTCAAGAGTTTCGTAACAGCCTCTAAAGCTTTGGGCTGTGCTGCGGAATATTTCTGATCGCCTCACACTCCTCGCGCAATACGCCCTGCACAATTTTCGGCGGAGCGCCCCAATTAGGAACGGAGCTGGTGCTCAGGACTGGAAAGTTAGAACTAAAGCCACCCACGGTATGGACGGGCGCTCCGAATACAACAGTACTGATCCTGCAGGCGCGAATGGCATAGGAGCACATGAAACAGGGTTCAGCGCTCGTGTAAAGCGTGCATCCAGAGAGGTCAAGTGTTTGCAGAATCTGGCAGGCCCGGCGAATGGCTTCCATCTCGGCGTGATTGGCAATATCGTGTTGTGCCCGGACGCCTTCGATTCCTTCGGCGATCACGTCGTCGTCGCGCACAATCACAGAGCCCACTGCCGCTTCACCGCGTTCGTGAGCAATTCCGGCCAGTTTCAGGCACAGACGCATGTACGACTCATGCAGAGAGTCAGCCATCTTTTCCATAGTACAGAGCCGGACCGAATAGAGATAGCCGGGAAGACGAAAACGTCAGCGCGGCGGAGTCAATTGAGCGAAGTCAAAAGCCATGCCACTGCGGTCGCAGATCCTCTTTAGGGTTAGCACGATTTATCGGCGTTTTCGTTGGGCTTTGCCGCGCGTTCCTGCGCCTTCTTCCACATTTGATTCTTCGACGAGAGCGGGCCCATGCATTTGCGTACCTTTTGCCGGTGATTTCCCTTCAGAGCCGCGAATGGTTTCACGCATTTGCAGCAAAGCGCTGTCACTCACGTGGATCATGTCGGGAATAAGGAGACTCATGTTGAGTTTGAGCAAATTCTGTTGTATTGCATCGAAAATACAGCTCTCCAAAACGCGGGACTCTTCGACGAGCATTTCTGACGAGTATTCCTGCCGGCGGCGCGTCTTGCCGTGAATATAGGCGGCACTCAATTGCTTGAAGGTGGTCTCCTCGGGATGCGATTCGAGCATGAAGATCAACTCGTCCAACTTTGGCGGAAGATGGTCGGTCAATTCATCATCGGTCAGGACGATACTCTGAAATTCAGGGTGAGATCTGGTTCTCTTCAGCCACTCCTGGATGATCGCGTTTCGGTTTTCGCGGATCACACTCGCTACCCGTTTCGATGGCACTGAGTGCCGGTTAGGCGAAGGTGACTGTAACTTGGCCCGCAGAGTACTCAAGAGAAGTGCCGGCTCGATCGGCTTAACGATATACTCATCGACCTGCCTACGGATCGCTTCCAATGCAGCTTCAAAATCGGGATAGCCGGTGAGAATAAGGGTAAGCGCCTTGGGCCATCGGCGGCGCATTGCACTGGCGAGCGTGAAGCCGTCGCCTGGCTGTCCTATATTTAGATCGGATAAGAGAATATCGAAAGCGCGGGAATTGATATGGTCCAGGGCTTCTGGAACTGAACAAGCACTGGCGACCTCGAAGCCATTTTGCCCAAGGATCATTGCCAGCGTTTGGACGATTGCGCTTTCATCATCCACGACGAGCACAGATGGCCTCTGAGTTTGTGGAGTCATTGTAAGAGCCTGTCATCTGCGCGGATACAAGCGGTTGAAGAAATAGATGGTGGATTGATTGCTTCGGTTGGCCAAGAACACTCTTGCTCTGCCCTGGCAGCCAATCTAGCACGGCGTCCGCTATCTTGCTTCAGTTGGTGTTCGTTGCCATTCCGATGGCAATGAGCTGAATCTCAAGCTGAGTTCCGCAAAAAATACAGTCTGTCATCCTGGGCGATGTCGAACCGTCACAGGGGTCAATAGGAAATGAGCGCAAGCACTTCATGCAAGTCAGCATCACAGGCGCATCGCCAGTAGGCGTCCACATCTCCGGTTTTTCTGAAGTCTTTGGTAAACGCGGGCCCTCAAGCAGTTGGGAAATTTTCGCCAAAAAATCCGGAAGGGCGTAATTCCCCTTTTGGAAGAAAGCGTCTGCCAGCGGGCCTTGCTGTGCATCGACGGTCAGAAATTCGCCGCTGATCGCAATAGTGGGCAGTTTTGGGAACCTGGTTCGAAGCACTGATAACAGCTCAAAGCCGTTCATGTTCGGCATACGAAGATCGGTAATCACCAGATCTGGCATGGCCTGCTGAACTTTGCGCAGCGCGGCATAACCGTCCTCCGCTGCTTCAACCCTGTATCCTGCCTGCTCAAGGACAGCAGTCAGCAAAAATCGGATACTCGGCTCGTCATCTACCAACAGGATTCTTTTTTGATTCACGATGTTTTCTCATTAACTCTGGGTAGAACAGGAAAGCGATAAGTGCATGTTGTTCTTCTTATAGACGGGGCTGCTGCTCAAGAGCAAGTTTCTGCGACCAGCATTTTGCCTTAGTCCCAATGGGGAACAGATGATTTCCACGCCTGGCGGCCTTCTGTCTGATGAACATTACGCACGGAAAAACTTAGAACTCCGTGGCCACTTTGAACGATCAGCGATGCAAGCGCGGAATCGTAAATTTCAATGGCGCGGTTTGGTGTTGGCTACTTCCAGTTCTGCTCCGCGTCAGCCAGGATTCCGGCGAAGATCTCAATTCCATCCCAGAGGTTTTGTAGGCGCAGATTCTCATTCGCGCCGTGCTGATTGTTGTCATGGTTCACAATGGGCAGGCCGACCGCTTGGTCCGGAACCAGATTGAAAAGCCTGGAATTTATTGTTTCTAAGTAATTGATATTGAATCTGTTGCGCGTCGTTCATGGAAAGCTGTTGAACTTTTTGGAAGTCTGAGGCTCTGTGTATCACATTTTTACCTACAGCTGCCCAGTCACTTTCAATTATATTATTCGTATTCGCTGTGGCTAAACCTGTCATCCACATCTCTGAAATTGAAGCGGCCAAGAACTTTGCCGATCTGATGGCGGTGCGGGCCGGCAATGAGGTTGTCATTGAGCATGGCACACAGCCAGTGGCCATTGTGAGCCCTGTGGCTCCCCATCCACGGTTACTTTCTGAAGCAATTGCATTAGCCGAAGCCAAAGGCTCCACCGCCACTTTGGACGATGGCTTCTCGCACGATCTTGAGAGCATCATCAAGAGCCATCGCGAACCATTGAGTCCGCCGCTGTGGGAATAATTCTCGATTCCAGCATTGTGATCTCAGCCGAGCGGAGCGGCGGCACAGTTGCGCAGCTTCTTCGCAATATCGTTAGCGTAACTGGCGATCAAGAAGTAGGATTGTCGGCCGTTGGACTAACGGAGCTTACACACGGTATCTATCGCGCCAACACTCCAGAGAGACGCAAGACGCGAGAGTTGTTTATCAATGAACTGATAAACGCTGTAGGCGTATCTCCCTTTACTAGAGAAGCCGCTCTTTATTGCCGGCAAAATTGATGGTGAACAGCAATCCAAAGGAATTGTCATTCCGTTTACTGACCTGCTCATCGGAGCACTGCCCTCTCATTGGGATATTCTGTCATAATAATTAATCCGCGCGATTTCAATCGGATTCCAGGTCTGTCTGTAACGCAATTGACCTAACTGCGATCCGACGCCAAGTCCCGAACCAGATTCCAATTTGTATTGAAAGCTGTTGAAATTTTGAGTTCTTCACCGGCGGAGTCGATGTGATCGAAGTTGAGATGCCATGCCACTGCATCGTCTGCAATGGATTTCCGAATTCTTTCCGTGAATTTCAATGGCGCGGTTGGAATTGAGCTATTTCCAGTTCTTCTCCACGTTGGCCAGGATTCCAGCGAATATCTCAATTCCGCCCCAGAGATTCTGCAGGCGTAGATTTTCATTCGCGCCGTGCTGATTGTTGTCATGGTTCACAATGGGCAAGCCGACCACCGGCGTCTTGAGCAAATCGGTAAACAGATACATTGGCACGCTACCGCCCAGCAGCGGCATCTTAATCACCGGAGCGCCAAGCGTCTGCTCAATCGATCGCACTACCGGCAACACGGCTGGATCATCAAGCGAGGTACGGGCCGCCTTGTATCCTGCGCCCCAGCGTACTTGGATGACCTTGGCATGCTGGAGGCGAGTTTCAATAGCCGGCGGCTGATGCACGATGAAAAAGCCCTGCTGGGTAATAAATTTTTCCACCAACTCACGCACGTGCTCAGGCGTCTGGTTGGGCACCAAGCGGAAATCGATGGACGCCTGGGCCGAGGTGGAGATGGCGTTCTGCGCTTTTTCTCCCACGTGGCCGGCCTCAAGCCCGCGAATGTTGAGCGAGGGCTGCGTAATGGCCAGCGGCAGTATCGCGCCGTTGCTTTCAGTCCAGTCCAGGGCGAGTTCCTGCTTGAGTTGCGCATCAACAGCGGGGCTTTGCGCAATGGCATCACGTTCGGCAGCGGTGAGCGGGCGCACATCGTCATAAAAACCGGGAATTAGAATGTGCGAACTGGCATCGCGCATGTGCGAGAGCAGGTCAACCAGAAGCGCAGCGGGATTGGGCGCCCAGTTGCCGTAATGGCCATCATGCAGGACTCGCGCCGGGCCATAGACGGTGAGTTCAAGATCAGTAACCCCGCGAGCGCCAAAGTAAAGCTGCATGCGCCGCGTCTGGTGGACAGGCCCATCGCTCAGCAGCCATAGATCGCCCTTAAGCAGGCCGGCGTTCTCACGGAAGATCTCTTCCAGATGCGGTGATCCGGCTTCCTCTTCGCCTTCAAAAAATACTTTCAAGTTCACGCTCAACGGAATGTTGGCCGCTTTGAGCGCGTCCAGAGCGGTGAGCAGCGCCTGGATCGGCGCTTTGTCATCGCTGGCAGAGCGAGCATAGATGCGCCATTCGGGGTTAAGCGGTTGTTTGAGCGAATCGAGCGGCACCGTTTTAGCATTTGCTGGCCATTCGCGTAGCATGGGCTGCCACGGATCATGGACCCACTGGCTCTTGTCCACGGGCTGGCCGTCATAGTGCGCATACCAGAGCAGCGTGTGCGTAGCGCCTGGAGTCTTGAGTTCGCCGTAAACCGCAGGCGGAGCGCCGGGAACATTGAGCTCCTGCGTGCTGAAGCCACGTTGCTTCAGCAGATCAATAATGAACGACGCGTTGGCGCGGATGTTCGGTGTATCGCTGGCAACGTTCGGCAGCGAAAGCAGCCTGGCATAGTCGCGCACGATCTGCGCTTCATTTGTCCGGCGGTATTCGCGGACGAGATCGCGCACCTGCTGTGGCGAACTGGCCACCGGCTGGGCAACAATAAGCCTGCTGAACGCCAATAAGACAACAGCAATCCATTTTTGTCCAAACATGGAAAGATAATAATGCAACGGCATGTGGTCCGACGCCGCTGGGCCGCTGGTGCGGAGAAGCCACAGCCGGAGGTGATTAAAGAAGCGGCAGGCTTTAACGAACTATGCTGCAACCGTGGAAGATACTGCCAATGAGCTGGAGAAAGATATTCATGAACGAATTTCTGTAAAATTGGCTTCGATCCATCTGCGGAGGAGACATGTCTGTGCCCTTGAAAAGAGGTCAACGAGGTCTAAGAAGTCGATTCACAAATCTTCTATTTACAAATCTATTGCTCGCTGCGTTCCTGGGCTTTGCCCTGGCAAATGGCAACATTGCGTTGGCGCAGGCACCGGCCGCAAAGACCACTTCATCCTTGGACTCCGCCATCCGCACGCTTTTTTCCGGTGTGACTTTTGATCAGACGGCCATCTCTCCGGATGCGCGGCAAGTGGCCTGGGTGGAAAACGACCAGGGCGGCTCTGCGATTTATGTTGCTGACGTCGCCACACCCAAGCCGCGCCGCATTACAGCAGGCGGGCATGAAGAGGATGGTATTGCGTGGTCGCGCGATAGCAAGCAGATCGCTTTTCTCTCTGATGCCGGCAAACCGGAACAACAAGAGCTTTATGTCGTAAATGTTGCTAACAGTGCGCCACGTAAGCTCACCAGCGTGACGGGCTTTTTGGCTTCTCCTGGCTGGTCGCCAGACGGCAAGACCATTGCGCTCTTATTCACACAGAATGCCGAGCGCGCGGCCAGCCCGCTGGTGGCGGAGAAGCCGCAGACCGGAGTGATTAAAGAAGCGGTCACCGAGCAACGTCTTACGCTGGTAGATGTGGCTACAGGCAAGCTGCGCCAAATTTCGCCCGCGGATATGTACGTTTATGAGTATGACTGGTCGTCAGACGGTACGCGCTTTGTGACCACGGCGGCGCACGGCAACGGCGATGACAATTGGTACATAGCGCATATCTATACCATCGCAGCCGCAGGCGGTGAGATGAAATCTATCTACACGCCGCCGATCGATTCGCAAATCGCCGTCCCTGCCTGGTCGCCGGATGGAAAATCTGTTGCGTTCATCTCCGGCATCATGAGCGATGAGCCGGCAGTCGGTGGCGATATTTTTCTGCTTCCAGTCGAAGGCGGCGAAGCAAAAGACATTACTCCGGGCATGAAAGCTTCAGCCAGTTGGCTGACCTGGATGCCCGGTGGGAGCAAGCTCCTCTTTGGCGAAGACGTGGATGGCGAGAGCGGTGTTGCGACAGTTGACGTTGCTGGCGGCAACATTGAAACGCTGGTCCACGGGCCTGAGCAACTCACAGCCAATGGATGGGGCAGCGCCGTTTCACTGGCCAGCGATGGCAAATCTGCTGCGGTCATTCGCCAGTCACTGGCGCATCCGCCGGAGGTCTGGGCGGGAGCGCTGGGCCATTGGCAGCAGATAACCTCACGCAACGCTGGGGTGAAACCTGCATGGGGCGAGGCAAAAAGCATTCACTGGCAGAATGACGGTTTCAACCTGCAGGGCTGGCTGCTCTATCCAGAAAATTTTGACGCAACAAAAAAATATCCCATGGTAGTGACTGTCCATGGCGGGCCAAGCTCCATGGTTCGCTCTGCATGGCCCGAGCCGCATAACTTTGGCATTGCGCTCTCAGCCGCAGGTTACTTTGTCTTCATGCCCAACCCGCGCGGGAGCTACGGACAGGGAGAGGCCTTCACCCGCGCCAACGTAAAAGATTTTGGTTACGGCGATTTTCGCGACATCATGACCGGCATTGACCAAACGCTGAAAGATGCGCCTATCGATAAGCATCGCCTTGGCATTACCGGCTGGAGCTATGGCGGCTACATGACCATGTGGGCGGTCACGCAGACCAACCGCTTTGCTGCCGCTGTCGCCGGAGCGGGACTGGCGAACTTCCAAAGTTACTACGGAGAAAATCAGATTGATAAATGGATGATCCCGTTCTTTGGCGCTTCTGTTTATGACGATCCGCAAGTCTATGCCAAGAGCTCGCCGATCACCTATATCAAGAAGGCAAAAACGCCCGCGCTGGTCCTGGTGGGCGATAGCGACGGCGAATGCCCTACGCCGCAATCATATGAATTCTGGCACGCGCTCAAAACGCTGGGAGTAAAAACCGAACTTGTGGTGTATGAGCATGAAGGCCACGCCTTCGCCAGCCCTGCGCATCAGCGTGACGTAATTGAGCGTGTGGCGGCGTGGTTTGATCAATATCTCAAGTAAAAAAATCGGTCCTGATACGCACAGAAAAAATCGCGCTGGGCTAAGGCATTTGGGCCATAGACCAGAGCACCTGCCGGTGTAGTCTGAGAGTGCGCCCGTCAATCCACAAAAAGGCAGTTACCCCGTGGCCCGTGCCAAATGCACTCTCCGAATCCTGCTCGTGAACGGTGAAAATACGGTGCAACATCTGCGCGCCCTGATGTTGCGCATGGAAGGCTACCACGTTGATACCGCGGCCGATCTGCGCGCCGCCCGTGCCGTGATTGCGGCCGCCCGCAAATATGACCTGGTGATTGTGGACGTAGGCCACTTCGCCGCGCCCGGCCTTGCCTTCTGCGAGGAGATCAAACACAGATATCCTGAGCTGAAGGTGCTGATGCAGGTGGATGGCAATTTATTTCTTGAACGCAATAGCTGCCCGGACGAGGTAGTTTCAAAGCAGGAAGGGCCGCAGCACTTTGTTCGCGAAGTAGAGCGGATGTTGCAGGCGTCCTGATTTACCAGGCAGTTATTTCTTGGCTGCCGGCTCACCGCCAGAGGGCGGTTTCCATTTATCCAGGAAGGCAATCACATCTTCCTGGCTCAAAACACGCGCTCGTTCAAAATCTCCCGTTGAATAAAGCACTTCACCGCGCGGGCTGAGCACGGCCAATGAGGGCACGCCCTTCTCAAGATCGACCTTGTAGCGTTTGGCCAGATCGAGGTTCTTGTCATATTTCCCCACGTTAACGTGCACAAGAACAAAATTGTTATTGAGCAGGGGTGCAATGCGCGGCTGGTGAAAAGCGTTATCCAGCACATGGCAGTCAAGGCACCAGTTTCCGCCAAAGTCGAGCAGTACCCGCTTGTGTTGCCGGGTAGCTGTGGCCAGCGCTTGGTTAATATCGGTAGAAGCATTGGCAGTCTCACTGTACAAGTGCGGATTGGGCTGGGCCGGCGGTTGCAAAGGCGTCTTCTTCCATTGCGCCGAAGCTGAAAGGACGCCCGCGAAAATCGTCAGCAAAAGCAGTAAATCAATCGATCTTGGCATTACTTAATTGTAGCCGATCATCTCCAATGGTGGCTCATTTGGGCGACACTACGCGGCCGTACTCTGAAGCGCGTGAAACGCGATCAAAGTAGCTATAGGTTAGTGCGGCGATTTTGCGGATGGCGGCAGAACCGTCTTTCTCATCTTTAAGATAAGCGGTCATCACGCAAAGAATGTAGGGGCGGTTTTTTACCAGCACAATACCGGAGTCATTGCGAACCGCCTCAAGTTCCCCGGGCTTGTTGGCCGCGACAGCATCATCCGGCAAGCCCTGGAGCATTGAGCTTTCTTTGTGCGTGCTCAGCATCTTGAGAAAGTCGGCGGTCATTTCTTTGTTGAGCAGCTTGCCCGCGTAGATTGTTTCCAGCAGCGTCATCATCTCGCGCGGGGTGGAAACGTTTTCGCGGCCCTCGCTGGCGGCCTTCAGGTCCATCATCTGGCGGCGAAGGCGAGTGGTGTGCAGACCAAGGCTATCGAGCATGGCGTTTACATTTTCCATGCCAACACGGCCGATCACGACGTTGGTTGCGCTGTTATCGCTGACGGCGACCATCATCGTGGCCAGATCACGCAAGGTGAGGCGCGTGACTCCGGGCGTGAGGCCCAGCATAATGTCGCTGCCGTCGACCATGTCTTCCTTCCGCACCACGTATTCGTCTGTGAGCTTAAGTTTGCCCTGCTGCGCTTGCAAATAAAGATCAGCGAGCACAGCAATCTTGATAGAGCTGGCCTGCGGCATGATCTCATCGCCATGAATAAAGAAGGTCTCGCCTGAAGTGATGTCTTTCACGGCCAAACCCATTACTCCATCCAGGTTGCGATCGACGGTGCGCAGGTCATCCTGCAGCTTCTGCCATAGGACTTGCCGCTTTTCAGCAAAAGGTTTCTCCGGACAGCATTGGGCGAAGGCAAAGGCGCTCGCGCTGAGCACAAGAACCAGGATGATAAGTGGCCTCATAATTTCAAGAAGTGTACACAAGAATTTTTTGGGCTGGAAGCATGCATGCAATAATCTTTTCCATGCCGCTTCGATCTCTCGTAATGCCATTCGTGTTTGGCTGCATCGTGTTGCAGGGGAGCTTTCCTCACCCTATCGGGAAAGCCAATGTAAAAATCGAGTACCTCGGCAAAGCGCGTGTCTCTGCCCAGGAGAAGAGCGCGATCATTGCGCTTGTATTTGCCGGAAACAGTGTGCAGTCATGCACGGGATTCAATCGCAACGAGAAGGAGGAGATCGAGAGCATCCGCATTGCGCGCGCGAATCTGAAGCCGGGGGAGCGCAACCTGTTGGTACAAGCGTCAGACAATTGCAACTGCGGAGGCACAGGAATTGCTCCTTCTGGATTCTGCGGGAGCGGCCGGATGGCTTGGATACCTTGCTCAAGACGGTTATGGTGCAGAGCTTCGCCGTCGAGCCGTCAAGTAGTAATGGATACAAAGACGTCATTACCTACGCGCACGGCTCGGCAAGCTACGGAGACCTTTCTCTGTATCAATTTTACGGAAAAAACTACCGCAACACTCAGTGCGCCAGAGAAGAGTACAAGCTGCGGGACGATGGGACTTTTGACGAGAAGCCAACGATTACTTCTGAAGATTGCGGAACTGAGGAGTAGGATCGCGAGCTTTGCCCCGGCAGGTCTGCCTAGAATAGATTCAACTGTTTGGAATGTTTCCTAATTGCCCTGACCTTTCGGTCATTAGACACTGTCCTTCCGCCGATGGACTTTGAGATCGCACGTTCATGGGCGAGCGCAGCCCGGAATGCGGCTTCCGGCGCGGACTGTTTCTCAATCATCCGCGTGAAGCGATCAAGCCGGCCAAAGCCATCCAGCTTTTCCGAATGGCCCAGCTTTGCCTGCTGCAAGGCACGTCGCAAGACCAAAAGCGATTCATCATACGTTTTCAGCGGGACCGGGAAAGGATGGCCGTCCTTTCCGCCATGAGCAAAGGAGAAGCGCGCCGGATCGGCAAAGCGGGTCGGCGTTCCGTGAATTACCTCCGCAACCAGCGCCAGCGATTGCAGAGTGCGCGGGCCAAGATTTTCCAGCAACAGCAAGTTGCAAAAGTCGCGCAACTGGCGTTCATACGCAACGGCCAGGACCCCGCCCAGCCGCTTTAGATCAACATCTTTTTGCTTAACATCGTGGTGCGCTGGCATTGTGAGCTTGCGGACCTCGCGCAGGATGCGCTCGGGATTCTCCTGCGCTATCTCAAGCAAGGCAGATTGCGCTGGCTTGGCGCGATTATCCACAAGGTTCATGATCTCGCCAGAGAGCACGCTCTCGCCAATAATTCCTGTATGCGGCTCGGCAGCAAAGTCGCGCACGGTGGCTGAATGCCAGTGGTAGCGGCGCGCGACTCCGGTAGCGTCATTCATTCCCTGCTGCACCACGGCCCACTCGCCTGATTGCTCACCACAAAGCTATGCAGATAAAGCTGGAATCCATCGGCAATGGCATTGTTGTCAATCCTGGCGGTCAGCCGGCTGGTACGCGCGAGCTCTTCTCCATCCAGGCCGACGCGACCAGCTACGGCGCGAAGCTCATCTGGCGTTTTGCGCGAATGCTTACCTCGTCCGCCGCAGACATAAATACCCAGCTCATGGGCGCGAGGGTTTAGGCCGCGCTTCAAAGCGCCCATCACTGACGTGGTGATTCCAGAGGAATGCCAATCCATGCCCATCACGCAACCCAGGGCCTGAAACCAAAAAGGATCGCTGAGGCGTGAGAGCAGTTCGGAGGGGCCATAATGATAGAGCACGCTTTCTGAGATCGCCGTGCCCAGTTGCGTCATGCGCTCAGCAAGCCAGGGTGGTACACGGCCACCATGCAGAGGAAGATCGGCAACTCCGGAGCGCTTCATTATCACCATTATGGACCAGTTCGATTGATAAATTCAGCAAACAATCACGTTAACAATTGGGCAAAGCCGGCGATTTTGTGGAGAATAAAGAGATGAAAGGCTCGGTTCACATCATCCGGCACCCAGCGCCAGGCGGCATTGATCCAGCGATACACGAAGCGATTCTGACTGCCATTCACAAGAAACACGTGCTGCGCTTCATCTACAACAATCAACTTCGGATCGCAGAGCCGCAGGATTATGGCATTCAGAAAGGCACTGTGAGCCTCTTTACCTATCAAATCGGAGGCCAGAGCAGCAGCGGACGAATCCCGGAGTGGCGCAAATTTGTTGTTCAGAAGATTTCCAGCCTTGAATTGCTGGAGCAGACTTTTGCCGGCAGCAGGGCTGTTCCTTCGCAAAGCCATCAGGAGTGGGACGTACTATTCGCCCGAGTAGATTAATCGTCTTCACACTCGCTTCACGCCACAGGCGTATACTTCTGCGCTATGGCAAATATCGATAAGCATCCCGCAGGCGCTTTTTGCTGGTTTGAACTGGCGACTACAGACCAAGCTGCTGCGAAAAATTTTTATACGTCGCTCTTTGGCTGGGCTGTGAATGACAGCCCTATGGGTCCGGGCGATTTTTATTCCATGTTCAAGCTCTCCGGCCGTGACACCGGCGCTGCCTACACTATGCGCAAGGAGCAGCGCGCGCAAGGCGTCCCACCGCATTGGATGGTTTATATCGCCGCCGCGAATGCTGACCAGGCTGTAAGCAAGGCCGCACAGCTTGGCGGAACGGTACTCTCTCCTGCGTTTGACGTGATGGATGTGGGGCGAATGGCGGTGCTGCAGGACCCTACCGGCGCGATTTTTTCTGTGTGGCAAGCCAGGAAGAGTACAGGTACTACGATTGCTGGAGTTGATAACACCTTCTGCTGGGCCGATCTGAGCACGCCTGATCCGGAGAAGGCCAGCAAGTTTTATTCCGGCCTTTTTGGCTGGGAGATGATGAAAGACCCAAAAGATCCTTCCGAGTACATTCACATCAAAAATGGTGCGGATTTTATCGGCGGTATTCCGCCAGCGACTCACCGCAATCGTAACGCTCCTCCACACTGGCTGGTTTATGTGCAGGTGACCGATGTGGAAGCTTCTACCACCAGGGCCGGACAGTTGGGTGGAAAAGTCCTGATGCCGCCACGCAAAATGGAGAATGTGGGAACGTGGTCGATTATCGCTGATCCGCAGGGCGCGGTGCTGGCGTTGTTTAAATCAGCTAGGTAGTGTTGTGAAATCCCGAGCGCAGCTTTTTCCGAAGTCCCGAACCCGCGCTTTTGCGGGTGAGGGATCCCTATAGTCACAACAGAGTTGAGGGTGACCTAACTGAATTGAGTCAGAGACTTAGAAGAATATAGGGATCTCTCGCTTCGCTCGAGATTTCAGAAAAAGGCTAATTGCTTCTCACGCCGCGATATCCAATTTCGTCAAACCGCTTTGGTCTTCATCCTGCGGGATCTGGCCTTGGCGGCTTACTTTGGCGAGTTCGCAATTCAGTTCGGCGCCTACTAGCATGAAAAAGCTGGTCCAATAGAGCCACACCATCAGGGCGATCACCGCACCTAGCGTTCCATAGGTCTTGCTGAAATGAGCAAAGCTGCGGAAATAAATTCCCAGGGCATAAGAAAGAGCGATCCAGCAGCCAACTGCAAGAATCGCGCCGGGAAGAGTGGCGCGGAAGCGCTGCTTCACATTCGGCGCAATAAAGTAAAGAGATTCCACTGCGAGCACGGTGAAGATGACAGCCACTGTCCAATGGATATACGGCCACGCAGCGGCCAACAGCCAGGAGAGATGGGCGCGAGCAGCCAGCCAGGTTCCAAATTGCGGGCCAACAATCATCACCCCAAGCGCAACTAGCAGCAGAACGCCCACCAGCAGCGTTAATCCTCCAGCTAACGGGCGCGTGACCCAAAACGGACGGCCTTCGTCAACTTCATAAGCAATGTCAAGCGCTTCAATGGTTGCGGCGAAGCCGCCTGAGGCTGTCCACAGCGTGCCCAGAATGCCGAACGAGAGCAGTGTGCCGCGGTTGGGGGTGACAATGTGCGCCAGCACACGCCGCAGAAGCTCAATTGAGTCCGTGGGCACAAAGCCTGACATTAATGAGAGCACCTGATCAAACGGCTTGGCGCCGGGAAGGTAAGCAATGACTGCTGCGAGGAGGATAATCGCGGGAAAGAGTGAGATGACAAAATAGTATGAAAGCGCCGCTGCCATTTGCAGTGTGTGCTTTGCCGGCACAGCTTCAATCGTGCGCCAGAGCGCTTCTTTGATCCTGCCCCGCGTCATGACTTTGGCTTCAGGCAGAAAACTGCCCTGCCCCTCTGTAAAGGTTAGATGCCGGTTAAGGCGCTGCATCAGACCAAGGTTGGCGATATATGCTGTAATTCCAGTGCTGCTGAACAAGTCTGATCTGTTATGGATCAGCTTCCGCTCATCTGTAAGCAACAGATTTAACGGCAACCATATAAAATAAATCTTTCACACTCAACTTCCATGGATACCCGGAAAAGCCTGATCGCGAAACATTTTGGCCTACGCGGCGTCGCCCTGTTTGAAGCCGGCAAGGGCGTGATAGGCCTCATCTTTGGCGGATGGCTGGTCTCACTGAGGCACAAAGACCTTGAGAGCGTGGCCATGCATCTGCTGCGCGTTTTGCACCAGGTACTTCATCTCAGCCCGGATAGTCACATTGCCCACTCCATTATGCGGGGCGCAGCGCGGGTAAATCATCACAACGTGCATATGTGGGCGATTTTGGCTTTTGTCTATTCTGCTATCCGCTTTACTGAAGCCACCGGCCTTTGGCTGGAAAAAGAGTGGGCGGAGTGGTTTGCCGTGATCAGCGGCACGCTGTACACGCCTTATCTAACCTGGGAGCTTATACGACATCAGAATATCTACACCTGGGGCGGATTCATTATTAACGGGCTGATTGTTTTCTATATGATTTGGCTGCTGCGCGATTCTTACAAGCAGCGGAAGAGCATTGAACAAGCAGTGAAGAAAGAAGAAGTAACGCCGTCGTAAGCTCTTCCGATATCCGAGAATCGCGGAAAGTTACCAGTTCAACAGGTGCAGGCAGCGCAAAAGAATACAGCTCGCCATCACGAGATCATGGCGTTTTAACCGGTATCTGCTTGTTCCAGGGCGCCACGCTTTCCTCATACTCCATGGGATCGCCGAACCCTTCAGTTTGGACGCCGAGCTGGCGGAGAGCGTCCAAGGCCATCAATCGGCGATGCGCGTTAAACGTCATGATATGGGCGAAGACGCCGCCGAAGGTGAAGGTCTCAGCCGGTTCGCATAGAGCATCAACGAACGTATCGTCCCATGCAGAGCGCTTTCGGACATCACTCAAAATACGATTCAGTTCAGCATCGGTCTTTTCAAGCCTTTCCAGCATCGCTTGCGGTGAGCGCTGCGATTTGGAAGGGCCATTCATATCCATATCGGCCCCTGACAGCGCGGCAGTCCAGACTTCTTTAGTGAAGACAATGTTTTCCAGGAGCTGCCGCAGAGTCTTGTTCGATTCCCGCCAAGGCAGCACCTCTACAATCGCGGGCAGCGGCCGATCCAATTGTTCTTCTGTCAAAGTGCCTGCGTATTCCAGCAAACGCCGCGTGTGCCATGAGTCGTTGCCTGCAAAACGATCGAATAAATCCATATCACTTCCTCCTTTGGTTGAGTGGCTTATTGAGGAACCCAGGGCAAAAAAGTGGATCTTGTTGGACGCCGGCAAGTGAAAGTGCGGATCACGCATGCGCCGGTAGAGGCTGGGAGAAATCCGAAAAGCTTTTCGGAAAGCGCGGGTGAACGCCTCCAGCGAACCATAGTTGGCGTCCAAGGCAACGTCCGTGACCGACATTCCGGTATGCGCCAGTTGATAGGCTGCGCGTTCCAGCAATAGCCGCCGTCGCATGGCTCCCGGAGTTTCTTCCACCACTGTCCGGAACAACCTGTGGAACTGCGTCCGGCTTTGATACGCCTGGCGCGCCAGGTCCTGCGTTTTCGCCTGAGTGTCCAGCGAGCTCGCTACAATTGCAGCGAGGCGGTCTGCCGTGTTCCGACCATTCGCTTTACTCATGCGCCCGGTTCCTCATCCTGGAGGGATCATAGTAAAAGATAACGCCGCGCGCCTGATCGTGAGTACCAATCTTTTATCAGGAAGAAGGTGGGCCGATGATGGGTAAAATTTTACCCTTCAATCGATTGATCGTAGATCATCCGGGGACAGAAGCACGAAACTGCAATCCGCCTTCGTTGCAGGGCACGAGAGCGTTCCACGCAACAATAGGCGAATTTCTGTTTCGTCGGGGAGCGGGACGGAATAGGACACAGACCGGAGCGTTTCTGCGAAATCTTTCAGCTTTTCATCTCCGCTGATGAACTTCACACTGTCAATTGAAGCTGTTGGGCCAGACTTTTTCGCCAGCAGAAGGAAAAAGTCGGCTTTACCTTCCTGCTTCGCAATATTGTGTAACTTCAGGGTGCGCTGCTCCAGAAGATCTGTCTTAC
Organism: Candidatus Angelobacter sp.; assembly: GCA_035710845.1. Taxonomy (GTDB): domain Bacteria; phylum Acidobacteriota; class Terriglobia; order Terriglobales; family Acidobacteriaceae; genus Angelobacter. Next base: position 18,225 of record DASTCT010000180.1, on the reverse strand, counting down.
TCTTGCCGATGAGCGCGTCCGCTTTTTCGCTTCCTCCCGCAAGGTTGTTAAGCCGGCTTCGAAGCGCAGCAGCTGGGCGGCGGGCATTCATTGCGAGCACGTATTGGCGCAGGGCCTTCTCCTTCTCACCTTCCTTTTCAAAGATCTGCCCTAAATGGTCGCCCTCCTCCGAATGCTGGTTCAATTGCCACGCTGCTTCAACATATTTTTGGGCAGCGGCCAGATTTCCATCTGCATAATCAATCCATCCGAGTGTGTCCCAATAATTCGCAAGCGAAGCCGTCAAACCAACACTTCGCGAGGAGAGTTGGTCAAGAGATAGGGTGCGCAGCGCCGCGGCCGTGGATGTAACGGCGGAATCCGCATAGCGACGAGCCATATCCAGGTGGACTTTTTTCCGGGCAAGTTGGTAAGCGATGTTATTCCAAATGACCGGTTGAGTGGATATCTTTAGTGCATTGTCGAACGCGGTCATGGCTTTCTCATCCTGAGCCGTATTCAAATACGCTTCGCCAAGGCGCACCTGCGCTTCAGCATTATCGGGCGTCAGCGACGCGGCTTTTTCCAGCTCAGGAACAGCTTCAACGTACTTCTCCTGCTCCATGTAGGCAATCCCTAGATTGCCATGCGCATACTTGTCCAAAGGGTCAATCTCAATCTGTTTATTGAACCATTTAATTGCCTCTTCATAATTGCGCTGCCGCAGGTAAACCAAGCCCAGATTGTTATATGCGTACGGGTGATATCCGTTGATCTCAATCTGCTTTTGAAATGATTTGGCGGCTTGTTCGTACTGGCGCGAATTCAGGTACGCCAGTCCCAAATTGTTCCATCCCATGTTGCTTTTCGGGTCAGCATCGACTGCTCGCTTGAACAGATCGATAGCCAAGGTATAATTTCCATTTCTTGCCGCATCGTCCCCACGCTTCAGGAGATCAGCCGGCTTGATATCTGCTGGGATATCTATTTTGGACGCAACAGTGGTTTCCAATGAAAGCTGTTGCGCCGAATCATCGCTCACGGAACGCCGAAAGGCCAAATAATCTTGTACGCGAGAGGAGGGCAACTCAGACTGACCGACAGTCAGCTTGCGCTCAGCCGTAAAAACATTTCCCTCCAGCTTGTAAACCGCTTCGTAGTTTCCGTAGTCCCGTTTTAGAGAAATAGGCAATAGAGAGCGCACCGTGTACTTTACGGGCAATTCGAGCCGGATGTTGTAATCATGGGTGTGTGGCGCACCAAGCTTGATCGGGTCAGGCCCATCAGCGTCGTCTGGATCTGCCGTTGCCAGACCGAGGCCGTACAATGGCAACTTCAACCCCAATTTATTCTTTGATTGATCAAGATAGCTTGCCTTTACGAGGCGGTATGAGAACTTAAACGATTCACGCGTTGCCGACGGGTCAGAGGCTTTCACTTCGCTTACATCCTTGCCCATCCCTTCGCGCGAACTCATTTGTTCCACAATTTGCTGCCATTGCGCGCTGGCAGCACTCCGGAAAACCTGGCGCCAGCGGACCTCCGAATCACCTCTTAGTTCATAGGCGATGTTGACATCCAATTTTCCTGCATCATCGATTTTGCCATTGATTTTTATAATTTCGGAGTCCGGGACAGGAGAGTCTGCCGGCGTCGCCTCCAAGTGGGCGCCCTCCGGCGCAATCACTAACGACTGCTTCTTGCGTAACGGGTACAAGAGCAACCGGAATGGCGCCACTTCCGCGGTGGTGTCCATCCAGATTTCATCCTTCCCAAGAGGCAACATAGTGATGACATGATTGAACTGGGCAGGAGAAGGGACATCAGTGTCAAGCTTGCGGCCGAAATTGATCAGCACCGATGATGCATGAAAACCCTCAGCTTCCAGCAAAGACACGAGAAGTGTGTTCTTGTCCTTGCAGTCACCATATTGATTGTGCAGTACTTCATCGGCTGAATGTGGCTGGTAGTGTCCCATCCCGAGCGACAGGCTCACGTAGCGGAAATTTTTGGCAGTGTAGTCGTAAAGAGCCTGGATTTTATCGATATCCGTTTGCAGGCCTTTCGTCAGCTCGTCGGCTTTGGCCCGAACAGCCGCTGACGGCACTCTACGGTCCTTCTCCAGGCCCGCGTACCAATGCCCTACTTCCGCCCAACTTGAGAACGAAGTGAGCTGCACAGCCGGAATATCGTCTTCCGGTCTCTTCTTCTTTTTTTTTCTTCTCTTGAGACGCGTCGGACTTTGTCTCCTCTTCTTCCCGCGAAAGGCTGCTTGTTGACCAGCTATAGATGCGATGGCCATTGCTCTCCGTGATCTTAGGATCAAAACCCGGCTTCGTTTTTAGCTTCACGGTCCGCGCAGCGGGGATGTCAACCTCCAGTTGTTCGTCCAGGACGATAGCCTTCTTCTGAAAATCATGTTGCATCCAAAACTGCCCTGGAGCCATTGGAGTGTGGATCGTAGCAATTGTCTGGCATTCAAGCACGTCCCCGGGACGCAAACCCGGCACAATAACGTGCTTTTCATGAAAATCAGTGTAAACAGTTCGTTGAATTGGCTCGTTAAGTTCCTGCACTGCGTCAGCGCCAGCCGTTATTACACTTCCATCAGGCTTGATAACCCGAACATATGGAATTTCCAGTTTCTCACTCGCAGAGTTGTACCCAAACCGCAGTTGGCCCAATCCTTTGACGCCAGCCTCACTTTGCACACGAACACGGATGGAAATTTCCCTTCGTCCCGTGCCATCACTTTCAAAGCGATATGCTATCCGGGAATACTCGATTACGTACGGCTCTTTGGAATAATCCTTTTTTGTTTCGGTTGGCGCTGGAAGCTTGGATGTCTGTGCTTTGTCGTCGGCGGCCTGCTGCGTTGGGTCGACATATGAGGTCTGCTGGGCAGCAGCGATATTGATATTAAAGGACACAAGCATCGCCAATCCAAGCGCGCAGCATGTATAGATAGCATTCAATCCTAAGATAGATAGAAGGTAATAAATCAGGCGGCGCATAGGATGTGTCCTTTCAATAGCGGCAGCTAGAATACCATTGGGGAAGACACATGATAGCTTCCGCTTCGGCAAACTGGAAGTAATCATTTCATCAATCACTGCGACTATGGGGGCTGTTCTTCTATTGGGTCAATATAGTGACATTAAATGAGCTTCTTTTAATCATTGGTTTTTTTATTATTGCAATGCTAAGAAGAATCGCTGCTCGTCGCGTGAGCTTCAAAATCACACGAGCAGCGCATGGAGCGGGGTCAGCTCCTTCAGGTCTTTAACAACTCAGTCTGATTTTTATTTCGCTTCGTACACCGTCTTCCCGCCGACTACCGTGCGCAGCACCCGCGTCTTCAGGATTTCCGGCGGATCGACCTTGGTGATGTCGCGATCGAGAACAACAAAGTCGGCCAACATGCCGGGAGCCAGGCGGCCTTTTTTTGATTCTTCAAATTCGGCATAAGCTGCGCCGGTGGTATAGGCAGCGATAGCTTCATCGATGGTGAGTTTTTGCTCAGGGAAATATTCTTTGGTGCCTGCTTCATTTTTGCGCGTGACAGCACAGTAGACGCCGCGGAAGGGCGTGATGGGCTCGACGGGATAATCCGTGCCGAAGGCCAGCGGAACATGGTCATTCAGGAACGTCCGCCAGGCATAAGAGTATTTGGCACGCTCAGGCCCAAGATGAGACTCCGCCCAATTCATATCGGTCAACAGATGGTTGGGCTGCATGGAGGCGATGACACCGAGCTTTTTGAACTTCTCAAAATCTTCCGGCGCGATGACCTGGTCATGCTCAATGCGGAAACGCAAATTCTTCTTGCCGCTTTTTTCAATCGCATAAGCAAAAGCGTCAAGCGCCATGCGAGCGCCGCGGTCGCCGATGGCATGAAAGCCAAGCTGGAAACCAGCCTTGGCGCGCTCTGCGGCCATGGCATTCAGCTTATTCTGATCGTAGCGCGGAAGGCCGGAGTTTTTAGGATCGTCACTGTAAGGCGCCAGCATGGCTGCAGTGCGCGAACCCAGTGAGCCATCCATAAAGCCCTTGAGCATGGTGGTATGGAGCATGGGATCGTCAGCTTTGTGGTGAGCGCGTTTGGCTTTCAGCTCCTCGACCGATGCATCAAAAGGCAGCCACTCTGCGATGCGCAGCGTGAGCTTGCCTTCTTTTTCCAGTTGCTCATAGGTGAGAAAGTCATTCCAGTCAGAGTTGTCCTGGGCTGAGGTAATGCCGGACTGGGCTGCATCTGCCAGCGCCAGCTCAGCGGCACGCCTGCGCTGCGCCATGGTGGGCGGCGGAATCTTGCTGAAGACTGCGCGCATAGCGGTTTCACGCAGAATGCCGATGGGCTCGCCTTTTTCATCATGATCGATTTTTCCGCCCTGCGGATCACCAGTTTGTGCAGTAATCCCCGCAGCTTTTAGCGCGGCGCTGTTGGCAACGGCAATGTGGCCGTCCACACGGCTGAAGATGGCCGGATGGTCTCCGGTAACAGCATCTATGTCTGCGCGAGTGGGCGTTTTTTGCTCCGCCCAGAGCGTGTGGTCCCAGCCGCCGCCCTGTATCCATTCGCCGGGCGCAGCGGTCTTCACGCGGTCTGCAATGCGCTGCTTCATCTCATCAAGCGACTTGCTGCCCACCAGGTCCACGTTGAGCTTTTCAAATCCGGCAGAGCCAAGATGCACGTGAGCGTCATTGAAGCCGGGCATCACGAAGTGCCTGCCGAGATCGACGACCTTGGTCTTTGGGCCTTTGAGTCGTTCCATCTCCATGTTGGTTCCCAAGGCAAGTATTTTTCCGTGTGCAACGGCCATGGCCAGCAAGCGCATTTTGGGAACGTCGTAGTGCTCAGACCAAATTGGAGGTGGACAAGGATCGCCTACTTCATCTTTGCAAGGTGGAACGTGGAAAAGAGAGGCGCCGGTATAAATATCGCCATTAATAAAAATAACGTCAGCATGTTGGTCCTGAGAGGAAGCAAGGCTTGCCATTGTGAGCACCACCAGCACGGCTGGAAGAATTTTCATTCATGTACTCCGGTAAGAGCCAATAAGACTAGCAGAATTCGCTTGAGACCAAGGTCGCGGTTGGTACAGTCAAACCATTCACGCACGGTGTGCGCACCGCCTCCATCGCCGCCCGCGCCGATAGTGGTGGCTTCAATGCCCAATGAGAGAGGCATGTTGGCATCAGTGGAAGCCAGACGAGGCAGTGATTCAATGCGCAAATGTTTATCTGTGGCACGAACAAGCTGCAGAATACGCGCATCGGCGGGCAGGTTGGCCGCGGGACGGTCCCCAATACTTTCTATCGCGAGCGTAACCCTGGCTTCGCCCGCGCGATAAGAGAGAGGAGCCTCGCTCCAGGCCTCAGCCACGCATTCACGCAAACGGTCTTCAAGCTTTTGCAGCTCTTCCATGGAGGCGGAGCGTAGATCGACGCGCGCCGTGGCAGATTCTGGAATGGAGTTGACCGAAGTTCCACCCGAGATCACGCCAATGTTGAAGGTGGTACGCGGCGAATCTGGAATGTGAACTTCGCTAAAGCGAGCCAGCGCACGAGAAAGCAGGACGATAGGATTGGGCACGCCGAAGTCGCTCCAGGAGTGCCCGCCTGGACTGCGGAATGTGACCTCAAATCGCCGGCTGCCCAGCGCCTGGTTTACATACGTGTCAGTCCCAGCGCCGTCAACCACTAGCAGAGATTGGATAGCATCTCGCCAGCGCGGCACGGAGAAGAGATGCCGCATGCCGCGCAGATTGCCTTCACCCTCTTCACCGACGTTGCCGATGAAGAGGATGTTTGTCGCCGGCTGAAGCTGCGCACGCTTGATGGCCGCTATCGTGGCCAGAACAGCGATCACACCCGCGGCGTTGTCACTGATTCCGGGGCCGAAGAGACGATTGCCTTCTTCGCGCGTCTTGAGCGCCGTGCCGCTGGGAAAAACCGTATCAAGGTGAGCGCTGATCGCGATCAAAGGCGCTTGCGGTTTGGGAGCGAGCAGCCCGAGGACATTGCCCAGTTCGTCAATGTGAACGTCTTCCAGCCCAAGCGCTGTGAACCTTGCACGCAGCCATTCACTGCGCGCTGCTTCGCCAAACGGAGGCGCAGGGATCTCAGTAAGCTCACGCTGCCAGCGGCGGAATTCAGCTTCCTGGTTGTGCAGGTAAATAAATGCGGAGTGGACACTGCGCATTTCAGCAATGCGCGCGATCTCCCGAGGTGGCGTGATCCGAGAGGTGTCAGAAATCGGAGGGCGGCTGGCCATCTTTGATCAACTATTACTATAAACCGCACAGATCAACAGTCCCAAATCAACAAAAAGCGGCCCGCCTGAAGGCCGCTTTGGTGGAACAAAGCTTTGAGGAAGTTATTTCGGTGGAGGGGTGGTGGATCCGCCAGAATTCTTTTTGCTTTTCTTGCCTCCCTTATGTCCCTTCTTCGCTCCTTTATGAGCGTCTGTTTTGGAGGTCTTGGTGGTGGAGGTATCTGTGCTTCCGCCTGTTGCCTGGGCCATTGAAAGAGTAGCGCCCAGCAGCAAGGCAAACGCGATGGTGGTTAGCTTCTTCATTCAGTCTCCTTGAATCACAATTCAGGTTTTGAAATCAATCGACTTCCGGGGGAATTTGTGGTGCGCCACATTTTACCCATAGATAGGCAAAAAAAGAAGCGGCCAGATTTAGCCAGCCGCTCTTGTGAACCATTTACAGAAACTTATTTCGGGGGCGGGGTGGTGGAGGTGGAACCCTTCTTCGACTTCTTTCCACCCTTATGATGGGCTTTGGTGGTCTTTTTGCCTTTTTTGCCGCTGGTGGTGGTTTTGGTTGTGCCCTGGTCAGTGCTGGTGGTGCTGCCGGTGCCTGTTTGCGCAACCGATAGCGCACAGCCCATAACCAGTGTGCACGCAATTAGAAATAGCTTTTTCATTCGTTCTCCTTTAAAGGGAAGTTTCATTTGTTATCGATTACAAACCCGCTTCAGGATAGAAAGTTTCGCGCTCTTTTTCGCCGTAAACGTAAGGCAGGATTTAAGTATTCGCCGCGACTTTCTGGCAGCAAGCGATTATCTCATCCTCCGTCAGGCACCGATCTGACGCCTTGGCGCGCTGCATAATGCGCTCCACCAGTTCATCAGTAGCGGCGATGCCCTTACGCTCCAACCAGAAGATCACATTAGACTTGCCCGACATCGGGCCAATCTCAATGATCTGCTCCAGGCCGAAGTAATGCGAGGGTACACCGGAGTAAACCGAGTTGGCCAGTTCAATATCGCCCTTTTTAAATGCCTTTATGACAGCGGCCGCATGGACGCCTGTGGCTGTACGAAAGGCATCTTCTCCCATCACTGGATAATTCCTCGGAATCGGCACGCCCGTCGCCTGCGATACCGTCTGGCAATACTCCTTCAGCTTGGTCAGGTCCTGCTCCGCCCACGGCGCGATATCCATCAGCTTCAGGTTCACCAGCATCTGGTCCATCTGCGTATTTCCCACCCGTTCGCCGATCCCCAGCGCGGTGCCATGAACGCAGTCTGCTCCGGCGGCCAGCGCCGCCAGAGAGTTGGCCACCGCCAGCCCGCGATCAGAATGCCCATGCCAATCCACGCGAACTTTCTGCCCTGAAGGCTTTACTACCTCATCCAGCACAAAGCGGATCAGCGCCTGTACGCCGCTTGGCGTAGCATGGCCCACGGTGTCACAAATCACGATCGCCGTCGCTCCGCAGTTGATGGCCGTTGAGTAAAGCCTCTTCACCGTTTCAGGATCGCAGCGCGACGTGTCTTCCGTTACATACATCACGTCTAAACCCAAAGAGCGGGCGTAAGTCACCGCATTTTCCGTGGTGCGGAAGAGGAAGTCGTCAGTCCAATTTTCTGTGTAGCGGCGGATTGGGCTGGAGCCCAAAAAGCAAGCAACTTCAATCGGAATACCAGCGCGCTGGGAGATCTCCGCCACCGGACGAATATCATTCTCATGGGTACGGGCAGCGCAGTTCGGCTTGATCTTCATCCTGCAGGTGGCAATCTCGCGCGCCAGCAACTCCACATCAGCCACGGCGCGCGGCCCTGCGCCAGGCAGGCCGATATCGGCCGAGTTAATCCCTAACTCTTCCATCAGATGAAGGATGTGCAGCTTCTCTTCGATCGTCGGGTCCTTCACCGATGGCGATTGCAGGCCGTCACGCAACGACTCATCGTCCAGCAGGACCTGCTTTGGAGGCTTAAACTCAGCGCCCGGAACCGAGTTCCAGTCGTAAACCAGATGAGAGTGTTTCAGCGTCACCTTTTAAAGCTCCACAATCCCAACGACCCGCTTTCGGTTTGTTGGGCAAAACCCTACTAAAGCCGATTTTACTCTCAAAGAAGCCGCCTGCGGAGATAGCTTTGTGTGCTTTTCAGCGCTCCTCGCACCCGTTTTGTTAACTTTCGCGCGAACAGCATTTCCACAAAGCCGCCCATCTGCTGCGCAAAGGCTGGGCCGTATCCATACCACCACAATTTTTTCATGCTCGGCAGGCGATCAGAATCAACATACTTGGGCCACACCATCTCTTCCAGGCCAAAGCGGCCGTGCGTGCGCCCAATGCCGCTTTGCTTCACGCCTCCATGCGGCGCTTCACTAATGCCAAAGCAGGCGACCACGTCATTCACCATCACGGTTCCGGCATCAATGCGCCGCGCCAACTCTTCACCACGCTTGCGATTGCCGGTAAAGATGCTGGCCGCCAGGCCGAACTCAGAATCATTGGCCAGCGCGATTGCCTCATCTTCAGTCTTAAAGCTGCGCACCGGCAACACCGGGCCAAACGTCTCTTCGCGCATCACGGTCATGGAGTGGTCAACATCGGCAAGGATGGTTGGAGCAAAAAAATTCGACCCAAGCTCCGCCAGCCGCTTTCCGCCAGCCAGCAGGCGTGCGCCGCGACCAATCGCGTCTTTTACATGCGCTTCCACAATCTGCAACTGCCGCTGATGGATCATGGGCCCCATGTCGTGATCATGTGGCACAGCCCCGGGGTCCCCGGCGCGCGCGGTTTTCGCGCGCTGGGGTGGAGGTGCCCCCGGCTGTGCGCCGAGACGGAGTCTCGTCGTCTTCTCCACACACCTCTCCAAAAACTTTTCGTAGATCCGTTCATGCACATAGCATCTTTCCACCGAGAGACATGCTTGACCAGCGTTAACAAAAGCGCCCCACACAGCCGCGCTGGAAGCCACCTCAATATCTGCATCTTCCAGCACGATCATCGGATCTTTTCCGCCCAGCTCCAGCACCACGGGCAGCAGCCGCCCCGCAGCGGTCTGGGCCACCCGCTTGCCTGTGGCTACGCTGCCGGTAAAGACAATCTTTTGAATACGCGCATTCAGCAACGCCGTGCCGGCGCTGCCATCGCCGGTAATCACCTGAAGCAGATCGCGGTCCAGGCCGGCCTCAATCAGCCACCGCTGCAATTCGAGCGAAGAGTATGGAGTGAACTCTGAGGGCTTGATCACCACAGCGTTGCCCATGGCCAGCGCCGTAAGCGTCTGCACCGATGGCACGCTAAAAGGATAGTTCCACGGGCTGATAATCCCGATCACGCCATAAGGCTCGCGCAGCAGCGTGCCGCGCTTCAGCTTCATCGCCGGATTGCCGTGCGGCACCGGCTCCGGCAACAAAAATTGCGGAGCATAATCGTTCAGGTACTTCACCGTATCCAGCACCACCAGGATTTCGGTGGATAGCGCCTCTGCTTCGGGCTTGCCCGCCTCGCGGCTGATCACCGCTGCAACTTTTTCTTTTTGATCGCAAAGCAACTGCCCAAAGCGCTTCAAGACCTTCAGCCGATCCCGCACCGGCATCGCTGCCCAGCGCTTCTGCGCGCCGCCGGCCCGATGTGCCGCCGAAGCAACTTGTTCCAAATTAAAATTCGGCAGCGTCCCAATAACTTCCTGCGTGGCAGGATTATGAACGGCAAATTGCGGAGCAATTTCGGCTTGGGGAGCAACGTTCATGAGACATCAGTATTGTACCTGTGACAAACCGACCCGATAATTTGATTTACGGCATTCGCGTACCGCGTATGACGAAGGTGAATCCGTTTTACTAGAAGATTCAGTGTATATTTGCGCTGTGCGGAAACTCTTAGCGTTTGTGCAAATGTTGGCTACCTTGATTTGATAAAAGAAATGCTGCTAAGACCGCAGACAATAATTATCGGATTCACTGAAGTTTCAATGATCGAACTCACACAAGTTATTCCGGATGTAAACGTCTTACTAGCTCTAGAACCAGAGGAGTTGGGTGCAAAGATACTGTTTCTCTTATTAAAACGGAATCTTCCGAGAAATATGTTTCATCCGGGAAATTTAAATGGTGAAATATGGCCACAAGTTTTTTATCCAGGACAACAAACTGCATATCCTCCCAACCGCCGGGACGATGTAGAGATTGCATTGACCGAAGCCTGGGCATGGCTTGAATCTCAGGGCTTGATCGTGCCTGCTCCTGATACAAATGGACGCAATGGGTGGCGTATTCTCAGTCGTCGTGCGCGCCGATTCGCGAGCGAAGCTGAGTTTGTTCGATATATCGCTGCTCGCTTTCTGCAAAAAGATGCGCTCCATCCACGTATGGCAGACAAAGTCTGGCTGGCTTTCATGCGTGGAGAATTTGACGTTGCAGTCTTTCAGGCAATGAAGACCGTTGAGGTCTCAGTGCGTGATGCTGCCGGTCTGGGAAATAATTTAGTCGGTGTGCCGCTCATGCGGGAGGCGTTTGCTGTGGACCGGGGCCCACTAACCGATACGGCTAGCGAACGCGGCGAACAGGTTGCTCGGATGGAACTTTTCGCAGGTGCAATAGGATCCTACAAGAATCCTCATTCGCATCGCGATGTGGATTTAGACGATCCCGTCGAAGCTGCTGAGCTTATCATGCTAGCGAACCACTTATTACGGATTGCTGACGTACGTGCCGCTGCGCGCCCCTCACCCTGAAGTTAGAAACACTTGCGTGGAGGTTTCGCAGTGTTTGAGATGGGTCGGCGACATTCACGTCCTTCATTAAAATGAGCTTCTAGGTTATTGATTCATCAAGCGATTTTCCACGTCTGTCCACAATTTATCCCCGTTATCCACAGGAAAGTCACCGAAAAATCAGTAAATCTCTTTTTGTATGTTGAGGTTTCATTACGCTATGCCCGAAACTTGTGCACGCAGAGTTTTTCGGCCGAACCGCATGGGCAGGATTTTTCTCTGAAAGGAGAACCATGTTTCATCTCAAAACGCCGGACCTCTTCACGCGCATTCAGTGGTACGCGTTCCAGGTCGCGCTCTTGATCGTCTTCATTGTCACACTCATCAAATTTTTGATGTGGCTCCTGTGAAAGCCCGATCCTGCGCAGCGGGAAGTCTGGTAATAGCCCGCCGTTCCAATGGCAGGGATAGCATTCAGGAAAACGACCGAGTCAGAGGACAATTAAAACAATAAGGATTTCAATCCTGCACGCGAATTCTATCGCCAACATACGGGCAAATTCCTCCGACATGCCATCTCATCATTGCTTCAGCCCGAAGGGCGGCACAGCCTAGCCAGGTCCGGGGTCCCCGGAACGCGCCGCTGTTGCGCGTTCTGGGGTGGAGACGCGTGAGCCCTGGGGAACGATGGCACAAAGAGCCGGGAGCCCCGTAGGCGGCGACACAGAGATCAATCAAAGACGTGTTCAGGATCGTAAGCAATGCCATGCTTCTTCAACATGGTGATGAATTCATCTTCAAAGGTGAATTTCTTATGATGCTTTTCTTGGTTATCGATGTATGCGATCACCCTGGAAATATGAGACGAGCTGACGGAAAACGCACCATAACCTTGCTGCCAGCTGAATCTGAGTCCCTTTCCTTTAAGCCATGTGACGAATTGGATTTGATCAGGGTCACAGCCCTGACGAGCGGCAGGGTCGGCGGCAGGCGAAAGAGCACGTGAATGTGGTCGGGCATGCCGCCCACGGCAAAGGAGAGCACGTTGTTGTTTTTACAAATGCCGGCGATATAGGCCCAGAGCCGGGGCTGGAATTGTTGTGGGATAAGTTTTAGCCGGTTTTGGTGCTGAACACCAGATGGACGTGGTTTTGTGCGTAGCTGTGGGCCATGTGATGTGCCTCGTCGGTTGGCAAATGTAATTTCGGCGACAGACGATAACAGGTTGTTTTTACATCGTGAACCTGCGCTCATTTCTTTCGTTTCTAAATTTATAGAAAGATTTTGTGTCGCCGCCTACGGGGCTCCATCTCTTTGTGCCATCGTTCCCCCCAGGGCTTACGCGCCTGGGCTAGGCTGTTTCGCCCTTCGGGCTTAGGTATCGAGGGAACATGAAACAGCATCGGCCCTTTTCCTGGGATTTTATTTTCGATGATTTTTACATTGTCTATTGACATTACAATCTATTTGTGCCATTATCATTTGTGTAAGACCGAGAGCGGCATCGGCGGGGAATTAGCCGGAAAGGCCAGCAACCAGAAGAGCATCCGCCAGGGCGATGAGTCCGCCGGTTGGCCTGTGCCTTTACCCTTGGGAAAGCAGTGCATCCAGCAGTTCGTTTGCTGGCTCTCCCCTGTTTTCACCCCGCCCAAAGTGTGCCCGATGCTATACCACAAAAGTTTTAAGACTCACCAGGCCACCTTTGGGTGGCTTTTTTATTGAAGGAGCAAAACGTTATGACTAAGCAGGAAATCAAAGAGAGCCTCATCGCATGTGCGGCCCAACTGAAACATGTACCCAGCCTCGAGGAAGTCAGGAAGCTGGGTTCATGCTGGGGAGCGTTTTCAGCTTCTTTACGATGCCAGCCCAGTCGGCGAAGAGCTTTTCCATGGGCACGCCGTGTCCGCGCCCAATGGTCGATTTCAATTCCAACCCGGTGTCTCGCAGCGCGTTGATGTAGCCGCCGAAATTTTTGACGATCTGGCGATGTGATACCACCTGCTCAGCCAATACTCACACTATCCGCTCATGCGTCGTTTTGGCACGTGGCGGCAGGTGCCGCACGGCCTCAAGAAATTCGCGGAACGCAATGGGCTTGCCAAAAAATGGAAACGCGAACTGGCGCTGGTCAGCCAAGCGCCCGCGTCAAAACCCGGCAAGACTGGCCAGACCGTCTCTCCGATCTGGCCGATGATAGGCTGCCCTTTCTACGGCATGCCCATCGGTTCCTGGCCCATGATGTACTCCCCAATCAACGAGCTTGGGGTCATCTTTCTTTTTGGCGCGATGTCCTGGCAACTCGGCTTCTTCGTGCATCGCGTGCAGGCGGAGTTTCCCGATTGCGAAGCCATGCGCCGCATCGGCGACGACAAATGCCAGCTCGTCAAAATCGAATTTGAGCTTGAAAGCCGTAACTTCCTCAAGCACAGGCACGATCCCGCCAAGTGCGATCTCATCGTCTGCTGGCGGCATAACTGGCCGGAGTGTCCGCTGGAGGTGATTGAGTTGAGCAAAGTACTCAGCCATCAGCTTTCAGTATTCAGCCAGAGCTTTTTGCCGCAGATCGGTGCAGATAAACGCTGATCGGCCAAAAGATCAAAACCTTACCACGGATGCACACGGATGACACGGATTGGAATCGGCTGATCTAATCAGTCTTTTCTCCGTGCCCTCTGTGTCCTCTGTGGTGAGATTATGCTTTTCTGATCTCGCGCGATATCAGCAATCCCGGCGATTCCTAATACTCCACGCTCACCAAAAACAATCCGCTTGCGGGCGCCGTGGCTGCGGCGGCGGAGCGATCACGAAGGTCCAGAATGCGGCGCACATCTTCTATCTTTAAACTGCCTTTGCCGACCATGAGAAACGTCCCGACCAGGTTGCGCACCATGTGATGAAGAAAGCCGTTGCCGCGGACGGTGTACAGCAGTTCGCTGCCTTGGCGCTGCCACGCGGAATGAAAAATCGTACGCACGTTGTTAACCTCTTCACCTTCTCGGTTGCGTTCAGGATCGACAGCGGCAAACGAGGTGAAGTCATGCTCGCCTTCAACGACTGTGGCCGCTTCAGCCATGCGTGCTTCATCGAGCGGATAAGGATGGTGGAAGACATAACGCGCGAGAAACGGCGGGCAGATTTCATCGCGAAAAATTCTGTACTTGTACGTTTTGGCCACAGCCGATTTGCGCGCATGAAATTCGGGCGGCATCTCTTCCACGGCAAGCACGCGGACGCTGCGCGGCAGCAGATCATTGAGGGCGCGCACCAGATTGGCACCCGGAATGGGCGACTCAATTGCAACACTGGCAGTTTGCGCCAGAGCGTGGACGCCTGCATCGGTACGGCCGGAGCCTTGCGGGAGCGTTTTTTCGCCGGTGAGGTGTTCGAAAACGGATACCAGCATTCCCTGAATGGTAACGTGGTCAGGCTGGACTTGCCATCCAGCAAAATCGTGGCCATCGTACGCGAGCGTGAGTTTCAAATTGCGCGCCAAAAGTTCTGCACCTGACGTGTGAAGTGTTCGAAATCGAACACCAGAGTATCTTGCGCTGCACCTAACATTTTTTAACGCCCTAAAGCAGGGTGAGCCGATATACTATCGGGTTTCGGCACTCATGTGTCCATTTCTGGAACCATACAAGGGATTCCCGCGTATCTTCTTTGGCAAGAGGGTGACGGAACAGGGAATTTACAGTCTCTATAAGTTACAAAATTAGTTGCAAAAGCTTGTGAGCAAAATTGGGAGATGAAGAATGTCTGTAGCCTTTATCCGCAGTAATGTTGTAAGAAAGGCCGCCTGCGCGGTGTGCCTGTTCACTTTGCCCATGGCAGCGCAGGAGGCAACGACCGGCACGCAGCCAGCGCAGCCAAATACCACGCAGACGACGCAATCGAATACCGCGCAGCAGACGCAGTCGCAAAAAGCGCCTTTGCCGGAAGCTCCCCAGGTGAAAGCCCTGCCGGAGCCTACCCATGTGGATTATTCGCGGCCTGTGCCGCTGCTTCCAAACCCGTTTGCGCGATACATGCCACGCGACGTTCCGGCGCCGTCTTTTACCAACGCACCCAAGATCGAGCAGCTCGTTCAAAACGGCAAGCTGATGCTCTCGCTCGATGATGCCATTGCCATCGCGCTGGCAGATAATCTTGATATTGCGGTTGCACGCTATAACTTGCCGATCGCGGATACTGACATTCTGCGCACCAAGGCCGGCGGTTCGTTTTTGGGTGTAAATTCCGGCGTTGTTTCAAATACACCCGGCGGAGGTC
Organism: Candidatus Angelobacter sp.; assembly: GCA_035710845.1. Classification (GTDB taxonomy): domain Bacteria; phylum Acidobacteriota; class Terriglobia; order Terriglobales; family Acidobacteriaceae; genus Angelobacter. Next base: position 3,018 of record DASTCT010000180.1, on the reverse strand, counting down.
AGGGCGGCGTCGGCTCAGGAATCAGCGGCGCCGGCGCAGGCGGCACAACAGCAGGCGCTGGAGGAGCAGGTGTGGGCGCCGGTGGTTTTGTCGGTAGCACGAGTGGCGCAGGCCCTCAGCCAGACAGCTTTGATCCGGCGATCACCGGTACCTTCGCGCTTGAACAATCAGCGTCTCCCACCAACTTCGGGTTGCTGGCTGGATTAGGCGGCGCAGGCACAAGCATTCCGCGTTCCACAGCACATACAACCACCGGCGACCTCACTTACTCGCAGGGATTCTCGCCCGGTACTTTGCTGAATGTTTCTTTCACCAACACGCGGCAAACTACTAATGGCGCGGCGCAATCCTTCAATCCCGTCCTGAGCAGCAGCTTCCGCGCTACTGTCCGTCAGCATCTATTGCAGGGATTCGGCCGTGGCCTCAATCTTAGGTTGTTACACACCGCTCAGAACAATAAGAAGATTGCGGAAGAAGCCTTCCGGCTTCAGGTCATCTCCACGGTCAGCCAGATTGAAAACATTTACTGGGACCTGGTCAACGCCTATGAAGCGTACCAGGTGAATCAGCGTTCGCTGTCCCTGGCGCAGAAGACGCTTTCAGATAACCAGAAGCAGGTTGAAATCGGCACCCTGGCGCCACTCGATGTAGTTCGGGCGCAAAGCCAGGTGGCATCCGCTGAGCAAGCGCTCATTGCTTCCAAGACCAACCTTCAACTGCAGCAGTTGACCATCAAGAACGCTCTGACGCGTACTTTGCCTAATGACTCTCCTGTGGTCCAGGCTGAAGTCATCCCCACAGATACCGTTCAGATTCCTGATCAGGAAAACATGCCGCCGGTGCAGCAACTGGTGCAAATGGCGCTGGACAATCGCCCTGACTACAAGCAACAGAAGATCACCCTGCTGAACAACGAAATCAACATCAAGGGTGTTAATAATGGATTGCTGCCGACAATAGACCTGCTTGCTTTCTATGGTGGCTCTGGACTTGGTGGCGTACAGAACCCGCTAGGCTTCTGTGCCCCTGGCCAGGTTCCCCCAGGCTGTACTCCCGCAGGCACCATTCCTACTACCGGATTTACAGATGCCTTCGGCAATCTGTTCAACTCTACCGGACCTGATAAAGGTGTGCAGATCAACATCCAGATTCCGCTTGGCAACCGCGTAAACCAGGCTACCCAGGTGCGCGCCATGCTGGAATACCGGCAGTCTCAGCTCTCGTTGAAGGCCGTGGAGAACGTTATCACCATCGGGATCCGCAATGATGTTTTCACCGTGGAAAACAACCGTGCCAGCGTAGTTGCCGCGCAAAAGGCTCGTGACCTTGCCGCCCAGACTCTCGATGCAGAGCAGAAGAAATACAACCTCGGCGCATCCACATACTTGAATGTATTGTCTGACGAACGCGATCTGGCCCAGGCGGAGTCCACCCTTGTAACCGCAATGACTACCTATGCCAAAGCCCACGTGCAGCTTGACCGTGATACCGCGCAGACTCTGGACCGCTACAACATCAAAATAGATGAAGCAGTCACCGGCAACATCAAGACCGAGCCAAACGTTCCCGGAACTGTTCCCAATAAAGCGGCCCTGCAAGACGTCAACACTCCTAATCAGCTGCAACAACAACAACCGCCGCAGCCGCAACAGCAGCAACAACCGCCGGCTCAGCAACAGCAACCTCCACAACAGCAACAGCAACCGCCGAGATAGACACGATCTCTCGGTTAAAAATTATTGCCCGGCTTAGTTCCACAGCCGGGCTTTTCTTTTTGATCTTCAGTTACCAGCGTTGCTTCAAGGTAGTGTCTCGATTTTGAGTTTTAACGGCGCTGGCGATTGCATGGTGGCCATAAAATGAACCCGCCTAAAGAATACCGGCGATTTTTTAGAGCAAAATTTATTCCGTTCTTGCCGGTTCAGTTCGTTTTTAATCATTTATTTCCTGGTTCCTGCTGATAACCGCTTTTGCCAATTTGGAATCTTTGCATCCGAATCATTATCCCAAAATCCAGCATTGGTGCTACAAACCGGCTCCCATCATTAATCGCCGAAAATTCTGAGATTCCAAACAAAATTCATTTCTTCTAATGTTCATACAATTCTAGGCTACAATCTCCCCACTTTTCCAAAAGCTATGCCAGCCAAGTCGCACAAGCCGCGATTCGAGCACCTTCCTGTCCGGGGCATGAAGGAACGAGTTGAGTCTTATTGCACTCTTTGCAAGAAATTCGTCGCCGCTAGCGACAAGACGGAAGCATTGCGGATTGCAGAAAAGGCGCACGCCTGCCCCAGGAAGCATTGATCTTTCGCTGTGGCAATGTGATTTTCTTCATTATTTTTGAGCGAAGGGCATAGTGCGGAAATGATAAAAATAAAATAACGAAAGCCGATAAAGGCTGCCCCAGCAGCGTTGACGCGCTTCCCTCTCTTGTATTTCTCTTCTGCTATCTAGAGCATCTTTCAGACAGTAGATTGCTGCTTTAGCTCCGGAAACATACGTGCAGCAGATTCAAAGTGAGCGGCGCATAGAGCAGCGCGCCGTTCCAAACCCGCTGCCGAGGTCACAATAATCACCCGATAAGTGGGCCGCAAACAATGATTGCAGTTCGCTACCTCTTGAAGCATTCTGTCACAACCGCTTGTCCAAAGTGGAAAGCAATCACTGATTCGTTCTCCGGGTTTCAAGCTGAATTTGGAATCGGGGTCATGCTGCGAATGGTGCATTGGCCGGATACCTCGTTGCCCGATACCATATCGTTCGAGGGACCATCTTTCAGCATCTTTCGCCGGTGGAAAGTGACTTCAGTAATTGAAACGCAAGCAGCCGGTTCTCACCATTCCTGCATCAGCTTGCCCGTTTCAACGGCTGTGAATAACGAAAATATACAGGGCAGACGTGGAGTTTTTCCATCACGGTGAGTATGCGCCTTCTGGGACTTGCTGCAATCAGTAGCCCGCAGCCAACACAATAAGATTCAATCAATTTCACACAGAAAGGGCTTGCCTTCCGTGT
>DASTCT010000179.1:0-33509 GCA_035710845.1 Candidatus Angelobacter sp. | reverse complement strand
GAGGTTGGATGAAGCAGGATTCCGGCCGATCGCGAAGACAGCATGATTTTCTTTGATGCAGATTTTAGCTGCGAGCTTTGGTAAGTCTATCCATCTCGCCTTTGTTGATTTTTACCTTGCCTTCTTTTTCCATGCGCGCGCTTAGATCAGCGACGAAGGTTGCGAGCAGTTCCTGTTCTTTTTGCTGGGCCAGCTGTTCGCGCAACTCGTCGCGCTGCTTGGCAAATTCAGGATCAGAGACAGAAGGATCCTGGCGCTCAACTACCTGCAGAACTCCTTGGCTCGTTCCGAAATTCAACGGGCCGCTGATCTCGCCCTGCTTCAGGGTAAAGACGGAACTGGCAGGGCCTGACATCTGGCCAATGTCCGGAACTTGCCCTGTGCGTCCTACCAACTCACTGGTCTTCAGGGTGGCGCCCGCCTCTTTTGCAGCCTTGGCTAGGTCGTGCTCGGCATGGGCGCGGTCCGCCATTTCCTGCGTCTTGCGGCGCAGGAGGTCATTCGCGCGCTCGGTTTTAAAGTCAGTCGCTACGCGGTCTTTAATCTCATCGAAGGTTGGTGTGCGCGCGGGTTCAATTTTGGTTACCTCAAACAACACATAGCCGGTGGGAATCCGCCCAAGCTGCGGGCCATCTTTTTCGCCTGTGGTGAAAATGGCCTGCATCAAGGTGGGCTGTGATCCAATGCCGGGCAACGAATCAGTCCGGGCAACCGGATTGCTTGGCACAATATGCGCTCCGTACTTGGCTGCGGCCTGCTCCAGCCCTTGTTTCTTGGCGAAATCTTCAGCCTCAGTGCCGGTTTTGTTCAGCAGTGCGCTCAGCTTTTCCTGCTTCAGCGTTTTCTCAATATCGTCTTTCACTTCCGCCAGCGGCTTCAGGTGGGCATCTTCTTTATCTTCTGTCTGAATAATGTGAAAACCAAACTGGGTTTGCACCAGATCACTGATCTGCCCCTTGCTTTGTGAAAACGCAACTTTTTCAAATTCCGCCACGGTCTGGCCTTTGACAATCCATCCCAGTTCTCCGCCGTTGTCTTTGCTGCCCGGGTCCTGGGAATATTTTTTGGCCAGCGCGGCAAAATCTCCTCCGGCCTTCACCTGTTTCAGCAGGTCTTCTGCTTTGGCGCGCGCCTCATCAACGCCCTTCTGGTCCACCTTGCCATCCGGGCCTGGCTTGGGCGTTTCAATCAGGATGTGCCGCACCTTGGCCCGTTCCGGCACGCGATAAGAATCCTGGTGTTCGTTGTAATAACGCTCGATCTCTGCCGGATCGATCGTGATTTGGCTCGCGACATCCTTATCATTCAGAACAAAATATTTGATCGCGCGCTTTTCCGGTATGGCGTTCTGGTATCGCGCCTGGTTGACGTTAAAGTAAGATTTCAGTTCCGCATCGGTCGGCTTGATGGTTTTCTCAATATCCGCCAGCTTGATGAGCGCATACTGGAACTTTACTTTAGTATTTTTGTCCTTGTAAGCCTGCTCCACTTCAGATTCCGGCACGGTTGCATTGGCTGCGACAATACTGAATACCTTGCGCCGCAACATATCGAGCTTTAATTCCTGCTCAAACCTTTCAGCTGTCAGGTCATTTTGCTGCAGGATCTCCCTGTACTTGTCCGCGCCAATCCATTTGCCGTCGGGAAAAAATGTTTGCTTATAAGGAGGACTTTGCAATTCGTCCTGAACTTCCTTATCGGAAACGTTCAGACCCAGGCGCTCACCTTCATAGGTGACTTCGGCCTGCTGAATCAGTTGCTGAATCGCGCGCTGGGTAAGAAAAGGAATGAAGGCTGCAGGATATCCCTGCTGACGCCGCTGGGCGTCGACCATCTTGTTCACATCTGAAGTCAGAATCTCATGACCGGCCACGGTGGCCACAACCCCGGTGGTAGTCACGTTATCGCCGCTCATGAAGCCAGGAATTAGGTAAGTCACCATACTGGCGGCAAGGACCAGAAGAAATCCAGCAAGGATATATTTAGCGGCTTTATTGCCACTCTGCAGAAACTTGATCATGGCTTGGTAAACTCCAGGGAAATGATGAGGTCACATCTATTATAAATGCGATCATCATTTAACAAAACTTTACCCCACATCTATCGCCTCAGAATAGACACTGAGCATCAGAGCTAAACAACATACCTTACATTTGCGGCAGCGGAGAAATGGAGAGCCAGCATGGCTTCCGCATCTCCCCCAGCCCGCGCAACAAGTGTACGGACTTCGTGTTTACTGAGGTGTTTATATTGCATTTCTGTAATGGGCATATCCAAGGGGCAGGGCCATTTGGGCATCCTGGCCGATAGTAGCTAATACGGTATTGGTGTCATAATTTCCAGATAAAGCGCGAGGGTAAAAGCCATGGCGGTCAATCAGCGTTTTCCTCTCTTCATTGTTGCGTTTTCCATAGTCATATTCTTTTTAATAGGCTGCGGCGGCGGTAATTCTTTGAGCTTTCCGCCTCCCCAGGGAGGCTTTACGAATGCCAATCTAACCGGCGCATTTGCTTTCTCTTATACCGGTACTGATGGCGGAGGCTTTCTGGCTGTAGCCGGCAGCTTCCAGGCTGATGGTAATGGCAATATCACATCCGGTATGGAGGACATTAACAGCGCTCTTGGCATTGCTACGAATGCGGCCATCACCGGAACTTATACCATTCGTGCTGACGGTCGCGGCTCTGCAACACTGAAATCAACGGCCGGCAACACCGTGATCGATTTCGTACTTGTTTCTGGCAGCCATGCCCTGGTTACGCGCTTTGACGCCAATGCTACCGGCAGCGGAACAATTGACCAGCAGACCGCATCCGCCTTCTCCAATACAGCGCTGGCGGGCCAGTTTGCCTTCAGCTTGACTGGGATCGACGGCGTCGGCAATCCCCTGGGGGTAGTTGGAACCTTTACTTCCGACACTGCAGGCAACATCACCTCAGGCATTGACGATTCCAACGATAGCGGCGCAGCGGTAACAAACGATCCCCTCACAGGATCGCTCCCTGTGGCTTCCAATGGGCGCGGGACTGCTACCATCAACACGGTGCGCGGCACATCGACCTTTGCTTTCTACGTGGTTGATTCCGCCCATATCAAGCTGGTGGAAACCGATACTACCTCTTCGCTCTTTCTTGGAGGCGAAGCCTTCCGACAGACAGGCCCATTTTCCAACGCTTCTGCAAACGGTCCATTTGCCTTTACGCTGGCTGGAGCAGATCTGCTGAGCGCTGGCCCCTTTGCTGCGGGTGGAATCCTTACCGCTGATGGAGCAGGGACTATTACCAGCGGCACTGAAGACTTCAACGATGTTGGAACGGTAACAACCAACGTTGGTCTCACTGGCAGCTACAGCATCGCCGCCAATGGCCGTGGCACGTTGAGCATTGTCACAGGCGGAGGGACCTTCAACTTCATCATCTATCCTTCTTCGGCCGGCATCCTGGTTTTGGAAACAGATATCAACTTCCTTACTGAAGGAACCGCGCTACAACAAACGCCGCCTTTCAGCGCCAGCTCTCTCTCTGGAACATTTGGCATGAACTTTACCGGCGCTACTTCCAGTGGCGAACTGGATTCAGTTGCTGAGTTCACTGCTGATGGCGCCAGCAAGTTCAACGGCATTATTGACTTGAACAATGTCGGCGGCATCACTTTTGGGCAGCCGCTCAGCGGCGTATTCACAATCGCCTCCAACGGGCGCTCCACCGTCACACTGAAGACTTCATTAGGAACGCAGAATATGGCTTTCTATTCTGTAAACGGCACTCGCGCTCTGTTCATTGAATTGGATAACGACCTGGTTGCGGCAGGCGAGATCAGGCATCAATAAGCTAACGTTTGTTCTAACTCGCTTCTTGGGCGGCAGCAATGCCGCCCTTCTTTTTGTCTGCCCCATCGCTTTCACCATTTGCTTGCGCACGCATAAAAAGAAAACGGAAGGCGCTTTGGCCTTCCGCTCTTATCAACTCCAAAAAAATGTTTACGCCGCTTTAGTAAACCCAGCGATAGCCATCCCAATACATCCAGCGGTGGCCGTCCCAGCGCCGGTCGCGATTATCATACCTGCGGTCGTAATCGCGGTAGACCCGGCGATCATAGTCGCGGTCGAAATAGCGCCGGTCATCCCGGTCGCGATCCCGATCGTACCTTCGGTCTCGGTCGCGATCTCTGTGGCTGTCACGGTCCCGGTCGTGATCGCGGTCATGATAAGCCACGTTTTGCGGTAATACCTGAGCCGATGCCAACGCAGATCCCCCGGTAGTAAGTGCCGCTCCTATTACAAGTAGTGCTAAACGATTCATGATTTCCTCCTCAGCTCAGGCCCTGGTTTCTCTCTACCACATTTGGTCCCAGGACTTAGCGTTTCCCTTTGTTTTCTAAAACACCGCCAGCATGCTCTTGTTCCTCAACCATGGTTATGAACTGTCTCGATTTGTAAAGGTAAGCGCTGATTAAACCTGGTGTTAAGGCCATGTAAGTTTTTTGTTCTTCGATGTAAGTTTTCTGTTCCGCCATGCAAGTTCAGCGTGTCTCAACGTTCCTGGAGTAAATGAGGTGACCCCTTGGCCTATATCTCCAAAAATTCTGATCCTCTCTTGCAAGCTCTCCAACAGTGTGACGATCAGCTTGAACTCTGGTTGAGCCGCTCTCCTGAAAATGTCCGCCTGCTGCAGCAGAACCCGGCAGCTGCTTTGCAGGCCGTTCATCTCGATCTGAGCCGCGACGCCATGATCGAACTGGTTGACGTTTTAACAGCGCTGGCAGACAAGCTCGATCTCACATTGCCTGAATCGGCGGGAGCGGCCTGAAAGCGCTCGAGCGTTGAACCATTCATCTCGATGAAAGAGTGCTACTGGAGCGTTTAACCTGACGCGAACGCAGCGAACGGAGCACTGCGAACTCGTGACATCACAACTTAAAACAAAAATGGCCCGGCAAACTTTTGCCGGGCCATCGTTTATGAGTAAGGGGGTCCGTCTTACTCAAATCGCAAAGCTTCAATAGGATCGAGCATCGCTGCCTTCCTCGCCGGATAGAAACCAAAGAAGATTCCTACCGCCATGGAGAACACCACCGCCGCTCCCACCGCCATCGGGGAAATCAGAATGCTCCACCCCAGGACTTTGGTGATAGTGATAGATGAAACCACTCCAAACAAGATCCCCATCAACCCGCCGGCTGAGCTGAGCACCAGAGATTCACTCAGGAACTGCCGCAGAACGTCAGACTCCGTCGCACCGATGGCAATACGAATTCCAATTTCACGCGTCCTCTCGGTGACGGAAACCAGCATGATATTCATAATTCCAATGCCGCCAACAATCAATGAGACACCGGCAATGGAGGCCAGCAAGAGCGTCATGACCTTGGAAGACTCATCTGCCAGTTGCGCCACATCAGCCAGGTTGCGCACGCTAAAGTCATCATCCTGCCCGGGACGAATCCGGTGCCGGTCACGCAGCAACGCGGTAATCTGCCCTTGTGCTGCATAGCTGGCATCTTGTGACGTAGCAGATACCATGATGCTCTGGAGCCAATCCTGCCCGGTGATTTTCTTCTGCAAGGTAGTGATCGGCACAAAGACGCCGTCGTCCTGATCTTGCCCGATGCCAGACTGCCCCTTGGCCTGCAACACGCCTACAACCTGGAATGGCAGGTTGCCAATCCGCACCGTGGTTCCGGTAGGATCAGAAGTTCCAAACAGGTTCTGCTGCACGGTAGCGCCCAGCACCACAACGTTGCTTGCGCGATTCACATCATCCTGGGTGAAGTTGCCGCCCTGGGCAAAGGCCCAGTTGCGGATATCAAAATACTGTGGCTCAGTGCCGGTAATGCGCGTGCTCCAGTTCTGGTTGTCAGCAACCACCTGCACGCTTGATCCAGATACCGGCGCTGCCTCAGCCACGGTTGGCACCTGCTGTTCGATGGCTTTCATATCGTCATACACCAGGGTCTTGGTCGCTCCGCCGCCTAGCCGAATGCCGCCTTTATTCACGCTGCCGGCGCTAATGAACAACATGTCAGTTCCCATGGACGCGATCTGGTTCTGTACCTGCTGTTGCGCGCCCTGTCCCAGACCTACGGTTGCGATCACTGCTCCTACTCCAATCACTATGCCTAACATGGTCAGCAGTGATCTCATTTTGTTTCTGGTTAATGCTCTTACTGCTATCTTTAAAATCGCTAGTAAATCCATATGAACCCCGTTCATTTGATCGCCGGGATCGCACGTCATCGCCGCAATCGCCGTGATCTGCCTTTTCTCTCTGACCGAATCTCCTCTGTGTTTCTCTGTGTCCTCTGTGGTGAAAGGCCTAGTCCTCATCCACAATCGGCATGTTCTTCAGCACTTCTGCTGCGCGTGGCCGGTTCCGTACCGGATCGTCATGCCTGATCTTGCCGTCGCGGAACACCACCATGCGCTTTGCAAACTGCGCGATGTCCGGCTCGTGCGTGACCAGCACAATCGTCAACCCGCTGTCATTCAGGTCCTGGAAGATCTGCATGATCTCCACTGACGTTCTGCTGTCCAGGTTGCCGGTCGGCTCATCGGCCAGCAGGATCGCCGGCTTGTTCACCAGCGCTCGCGCAATCGCTACGCGCTGTTGCTGTCCGCCAGAGAGCTGCGATGGGAAGTGGTCCAGCCGCTCTCCCAATCCCACCAGTTCCAAGACCTCCTTAGCCCGAGCCATGCGCTTCTCTTTTTCCATCTGCGCATACAGCGTAGGCAGTTCAACATTCTCAAGCGCCGTGGTGCGAGAAAGAAGATTGAATCCCTGAAAAACAAATCCCAGCTTCCGATTGCGGATCGCCGCCAACTGCTTTTTATCAAGGCTGGAAACGTCCGTACCTTCCAGAATGTACTTCCCGCTGCTTGGCTTATCCAGGCAGCCCAGCATGTTCATAAAGGTTGATTTGCCGCTGCCGCTGGAGCCCATAATCGCTACAAACTCTCCCGGCTCAATCGTCAGGTTCACTCCGCGCAGCGCGTGCACCTTGGTTTCTCCCAGATTGTAAAACTTGTGCACGTCCTCCACCGCGATTACCGGAGTTCTGCTTGCCGGCTGCTCCATCACTTCATTTTTCAATTCGACTTGTGCCAGCGTTGCCATAAATCCCTCTTCTCTCTTCTCGTTTTCCTTGTCCCGGCGCGAAGGCCCAATCTCCGTTGCGGCCTTCGCGCCCTTTGCGCTGAACAGGCTGCGCTTAGCGTCCCATCCTGCCGCCACCTCCGCGGGTTGCGCCCATTCCCGGCGCTGCGGTGGTTGCGCTTGCGCTCTTGCTGGGGCCAGCTGCTCCAGTAATCACTTGGTCTTGCGGGTTCAGCGATCCTTTGAGCACCTGCGCTACCTCAGTGGTGGTGTGGTCGGTGATGCCCAGCTTGATCTGTACCGGCTCCAGCGACTTGTTGGCATCGAGTTTCCAGACGACTGCAGTAGTGGCCTGTCCTGCTGAAGCCTGCTGCGTCCCCTGCGCTTTCTTGCCGCGTCCCGCGCCAGCCGTAATGCCGGCTTTCTGGTACGCGTCGCTCAACTGTTGCGCCGTCAAATCAGGCGTAAACCGAAGCGCTCCGTTCGGAACCTTCACCACATCACTTGCCTGCGCCACGGGAATACTCACGTACGCCGTCATGCCCGGAAACAGCTTCATGTCCGGATTGTCGAAGTCCACCACGGTGGTGTAGGTCACCACATTCTGTACGGTCGTGGCATTCAGCCGCACCGCGGAAACTTTTCCTTTGAACGTATCTTTCGGGAAAGCGTCCACGTTGAACTTCGCTTCCTGCCCGGTCTGGATTGAGCCTACGTCGCTCTCATCCGTGCTCACGTAAACCTGCATTTTGGTCAGGTCCTGCGCGATGGTGAAGAGAGTCGGCGCCTGCAAGCTCGCCGCTACAGTCTGGCCCACGTCAACGCTGCGGGCAATCACGGTTCCGTCGATCGGAGATTTAATCGTGGTGTAGTCAAGGTTTGCCTTGGCTACCGTGACCGCAGCAGAGTTCTGTTGCACCTGCGCCGCTCCCTGCGTTACCGCAGCCTGGGCCGCGCCCACAGCAGCATCATTGCTCTGCCAGGTAGCTTTCGCGGCATCCAGTTGCTGTGCCGGGATCACGCCGTCATTGGCCAGTGCGACGCTGCGGTCATAATCCAGCTTGGATTGGTTCGCTGCAGCCTGGGCTTTCGCCAGATTCGCTTTCGCCGCTACCAGGTTTGCGTTCGCGTTTGCCAGATTGGCCTGCGCCTGTAGCAGCGCTCCCTTGAACAATGAAGGATCAATCTGCGCGATTACCTGACCCTTTTTCACATGCGAGTTAAAGTCGGCATAGAGCGTCTGAATGGTGCCAGACACTTGTGAGCCAACCTGCACCGTCGTCACCGCATTGATGGTTCCCGTGGCCTGCACCACGTCCTGAATATCGCCCTTTTGCACTTTTTCGGTGTAGTACTGGGGCGCTTTTTTGGTCTCAAAGCTGAAAGCCGTAAGCAGCGCAATCGCGGCCAGCAGCGTGCCAATAATCGTCCATTTGTTTTTTATGAATTTCATTTTCGAACCCCTCAGGCCGTCTCACCTCTTTTTCGGCCTCTGTAGGATTAGACCCGGCCCCAGCCGCAAAAGCGTAAAGTGTGGTAAGAAAAGGGTTAATAATTGTCTAGATGGTTAATTCGTAAGTGGCTGGAATTGGAGGCAGCTTAATATAACTTTGCAAAGATGGAGAGCCGTTCTTGGGCAATCCTGGCGGCTGAATTGCATAGCTCTGAAAAGGGGTGCTTTTGATGAGATCGAAACCGGCATTCGCGAGTTATTTTCTGATCTTGCTCTGTTCTGTTCCTCGATATGCACGGTGTCAAGCCATCGACGGTGTGTATCGCGGCACACTGGGCCGACAGGAGATCGTAGTGGAAATCGGCGTCGATCCCGAACAGGCGGATGGAGCGCATCTCATCGGACGATATTTTTATCGCCGCCCCGGAGTCGGTATTTCCCTAAAGGGCGCGCGCCCAGGACGGCAGCTATCTGCTGGCTGAATATCACTCTTGGAAAAATACCGGAGGCCAATGGAAGCTCAAGTTTCAGAAGGATCAGGCCATGGGCTTCTTTTGCAAGTGCGACCTGGAACATGGCGCCACGCGAACAGAGCAGTTGCCGATCCAATTGAATCGCGGATCTTCCGGCTTCGATCCCTCATTCGATCCGTTTTATGCAGATGAGGAGACTAGATCCGCTGCGGAAGACCAGCCTTACTACGACCTGCTGTTGGACTTTCCGCTCACGACAGGTCCTGAGGTCGTAACCGCAGATGGCTATGCTTACGTTATGCTGCAAGATTCGCGCTTCCGGGTCGGCATGCCGAAAATCACCAAATTTCCCGATCACGCAGGCATGATGAAGGTAAACCAGCTACTCGCGAAGGAATTGGCGCAATACCGGCTACAGGCCGCCGGATGCGCCCAGGGTATTGATTTCAATGGCGGAGATTTTGATCTGTCCACGGGAGTCGAGCTTTTCAGCCGTCATTTGTTCAGCGTGGTTCGCCATGGGTCTTCTTTCTGCGGAGGCGCACACCCGAATTTCCAATCCTTTATCAATCTTTACGACCTACACACAGGGACAGAGGTTTCGACCGAAGACCTGCTGGCCCGCGAGATCGATCCTGATACCGTCAAGAAGCTGATCGGAAACACTTCCGCTGACGGAGCGGACCTCATCCGCGGGCTCATGGCGGAGCTCTATCTCCAGCACGCTCATCCTGAAGCAGATTGCCTCGATGTCATCACCCGCGATGAAAACCGTGCGCCAGTTTTTAGTACCAAGCACTACCTAAGCAGCCACGGTCTGGTTCTGGTCCCCGACCTGCCGCATGTCGAGCAGGCCTGCGCCGAGGATGTAATCATCCCGTATGGCGAATTGCGACCTCTGCTCAGGAAGAACTCGCAATTGTTCATGCTGGCGGGAATAAATCAATGAAACCTGGCATCAGCAATGGCAAACCCTATGCGCGTGGCCCAGTGGGCCTGGATGGGCCTGCTTACCATAAATACAAATTGCATAGCAGCGGCCAGATCGTGACTGGCTATGTTGAGGCAAACGCAGCTTCAAGCACCGGCGGAAATAGCAGCGTTTTACAAGAAAATCTGCTTCACCCAAATATTCCTTGATAAAATTGCCGCTAAAACCAATGTGCGGAACAACTGATCCAGAAAATGAAGCCAAAGAACGACAAGAAATCGAATCTCCCAGCCTGGATACAGGCTGTTATGGATGCATTTGCTGGCAATTGGCCTAAGCGCAAGACGCAGAGCCTGCTGATGGCGGTCATTTTCATCATTGTTGGGGCGGTTATTCGACCTTTCATTGAATCATTTTTTAAGCAAGCGGGTGAAAATTTCGCTAATAAAGTCATTCCGCATAATGGAATGGTGACGAATCTCGGGCCCTCCCAAGTCAGCCGGGCTACGTACAAAGTTTCCATTGTCAACCATACGACTTCTATCTCCGACCAGGAAGTTGGGCATGTTGCGCAAGCTTTGGAAAAGCAGATCCACAATGACTTAGCGCCAATCTGGGGCGTAGATGCTGAGATCACAGTTGTAAAACAAGGTGAAGCTCCGGTGCCCGGCCAGTGGTGGGTGGAATTGTTGGATGAAACAGACTCTACCCAGGCTATCAGCTATCATGATGTGACCACCGACAAACTTCCTCGATCGAAGATATTTGTCAAAACAGCGAAGAATAACGGGATTAACTGGACGGTTTCTGTAAGCCACGAGTTGATCAGCATGCTAGTCGATCCAAGGACAGACCTTATGGTCGTCCCAAACTGGGATAATATCGAGAGGATTTACGCGCTTGAAATTGCAGCGCCAGTCGAAACGGAAACCTATCAAATCGATGGTGTGACGATATCCGATTTCGTTTTTCCGGCGTGGTTTGATGCAACGCGGCCGGCAGGATCGACCCAATTCGATTTTCTTGACCACGTACATCGTCCGCTTGAGCTAAAGGGGCATGCCGTCACGCTTGGGCCGAATCTCAAGGATGGCTTTCACTTTTTAACCGGATCCCAGGAAAGCCATTAACAAACCAAACCAAAATCTTTAACGAGAACATCACGGCTTCCCATTCCCAGTTTCGATCTGCACAAATTGCCAGCCGAAGCGGCCCTTGATGCATAGATTGCCGTGGGTCACATCGTGATCAAGCGGTGATGTCACTTTGACTATCTTGCCATCCTGCTCATGCACGGTAAGGTTGCAGCCCACGCCGCAGTAAGGGCAGATGGTGGTGGTCTCTTCCTGCTTTGATTCGTCCCACGTTCCGGCCTGGCGCATATCGTATTCGCTCTTGAACATCAGAGCGCCGGTGGGACAGACGCCAATGCAGTTGCCGCAATAGACGCAAGCCGACTCCGGCAGCGGAACCTGAAATTCAGTGGCGATTCCGGCGGAAAATCCGCGCCCAGAGACTGCGATGGCAAAGGTGTTCTGCGCATCAACGCCACAGGCTTCCACGCATTTGTAGCAGAGGATGCATTTGGAGTAATCGCGGACGTAGAGATCGTTATCAATCTTTACAGGCTGCTTTACCGTGGCTGCAGACGGCCCAAAGCGCTGCGGCTCGGCGCCGTAACGGGACAAATATCCGGCAAACTGGGGGGCCGTTGAAACATCAACCGATGACGCCAGAAATTCCAGCACCATGCGCCGTGAGAGACGCACGCGCTCGGAATCTGTTTTGATCTTCATGTTGGGTTCAACTTTGCGCGAACACGCCGGGACCAGCGTGCGCGAACCTTCCATCTCAACCACGCATACGCGGCAAACGTTGACCGGGGTAAGGCTCTCAAGAAAACAAAGGGTGGGCGTATCGACTCCCAGTTTGCGCGCAGCTTCAAGAATGGTGGAACCTTCCGGCACGGAAACAGCTTTGCCGTCAATGGTGATCTCAACCATCTTCCGCTCGCGCTCAGGCGGTATTTGCGGCACCGGCCCGGGCGGCACCGGTATGAGCGGCTCAGGGGCCAATTTCGGCATGGCTGCGGATGTTTGTGTTGCCAGCGTTTCTTTCATGCGAATAAATTCCACCTCTCAAGCGCCGATTCCACGGCGCTGGAAGCAGTCTGGCCCAGGCCGCAGATCGAGGCATCGCGCATGGCCTGCCCCATCTCGCGCAACATAACAATCTCGTCCATTTTGGAGCCAAGCGGGCGGCCATCCACCAGCCGCTGCAGGGCCTCTTGCTGGCGCACCACGCCAACGCGGCAGGGAACGCACTGGCCGCAAGTTTCATGGCGGAAGAACTCGGCGATGCGCAGAAGAATACGCTTTAGATCCACGCTGTCATCAAACAACATGACCACGCCTGAACCCAGCGTTGCGCCAATGGCGCGCGTGCCTTCAAACGTGAGCGGCACATCAATCTCTTTGGGCGAGATAAACGCTCCCGCTGCGCCGCCCAGCAACACTGCCTGCAATCGGCCCGTGCCGGCCATGCCTCCAGCAATCGCCATCAACTGGCGCAACGTTGTGCCCATAGGCACTTCATACAAGCCGGGGCGGGTCACATGTCCGCAGAGGCAGAAGAGCCTGGGGCCGGTAGAGTTCTCCGTCCCAATCTTTGCGTAGGCTGCGCCGCCATCGCGCACGATCATCGGAACATTTGCCAGCGTCTCAACGTTGTTGACAACGGTTGGCTGGCGAAAGAGACCGGCCTGCGTGGGGAAAGGCGGCTTGTTGCGCGGCTCGCCGCGCTGGCCTTCAATGGAGTTGAACAGCGCTGTCTCTTCGCCGCAGATGTAAGCTCCGGCTCCACGGCGCAGCTCGATATCAAACTTCATGCCGGTGCTCAAAACGTTCTGGCCCAGGAAGCCTTCCCAACGTGCGCTTTCAAGCGCATGCTCCAGCCGGTCTGCAGCAAAAGGATATTCACCGCGAAGATAGATGTATCCCTGCTCCGCTCCAGTGACCAGCGCAGCAATCGTCATGCCTTCAAGAACGACAAAGGGATCGCCTTCCATAATGATCCGGTCTTTGAACGTTCCTGGTTCAGATTCATCGGCGTTGCAGATGAGGTAATGCTTGCGTTTGGGATCTTGCTTTAGGCGGTCGCGTTGCGTATACAGCGCTTCCCATTTTTTTGCCGCAGGAAAAGCAGCGCCGCCGCGACCGAGCAGCTTTGAAGTTGCAATCTCTTTGAGCACGCCTTCAGGCCCAAGCTCAATTGCCTTACGCAGCCCTTCATAACCACCCAGGCGCTGGTAACCATCTAGCTTCGTGGCGTTGCTCTTGCCCACGCGGCGCAAAAGCATCAGCTTGGGGGAGCCTTCCTGCGGAACTGAGAGCTGAGTATTCAAGACGTCCGGCGCCTCAGGCATACAATCATTGGCTGCGTCTTTAATCAGCGACTCGACACGATCTACCGTTGCTGGAGCCAGCACGCGCTCTTGCGGCTTTACTCCCGCTTTCGATACCAGAACAGCTGGCGCGCGTTCACACAATCCCAGGCATTCACTGCGCTTCCACATCGCGCGACCACCCATGCAGGGCAAACCTTCCGGCCCAAGCTTGTGCTCCAGTTGATCGCAAAGCGCTTCTGAGCCGCGCGTGATGCAGGCAATGTCATCACACACATGCGCAACAGCAAGTGGGCGAGGCTTGAGAGAAAACATGCCGTAAAAAGAAGCCACGCCGTAGGCTTCAGCCGGTGGGATATCCAGCCGCTGAGAAACATAGTTCAGCGCGCCTTCGCTGATCCAGCCAATGTGGTTGTGGATGGCGTGCAGGGTGGGCAACAGCAGGTGCCGTTGTGCATGGGCTTTTTGCGCTCCGCCCAGGGCCAGATGTCCGTCAGAATTGTGGCGCTCTCCGCCATCCCAGCCTGATTCCGGCGCGCCCAACTTGGAATCTACAGCCGCTTTTTCTTCAGAAGTAGCTTGCGCGCCTGTCAGGTGAAGGTCCAATTATTCCTCCGCACACTTCTCAATTCGGATTGCGGTGGCCTTGAACTCTGAAACGCCGGACTTGGGATCGACCGCGTTGATTGTCAGGTCATTCGTGGCCACCTGCTCATGGGCGTGCACAGACAAAAAGGCCAGTCCGGGACGCAAGCCGGGATCAAACCGCACCGGCGCAACCACCGAACCTCTTCGTGAGCTTACACGCACGGTTTCGCCTTCGCTCACCTTGTACTTTCTGCCATCTTCCGGCGAGAGCCCCAGCGCTTCCCTGCGGCGCAGCGGCGAAGCAAACTTGTTGGTCTGCACGCCGGTGTTGTAATCATCAAGGCGACGGCCCGTGGTGAGGCGAATCGGGAATTCATCATCCAGTTTGTCGACCGGAGGCACATGCTCCACCATGTGGAACGGCGCGCGCGGCCCGATCAGTGGATCGGCCCACAGACGGCCGTGCAGGTACACCTCGCCGGGATGGTTCTCGTCATAGCAAGGCCACTGGATGCCGCCCAGCTTCTCCAGGCGCTCATAGCTCATGCCTGCATTCATCGGGCTAAGCTTGCGCAGCTCGTTCCAGATGCACTCTGATTCGGCGCATCCCCAATCATGCCCAAGACGCCGCGCAAGATCAAAAATGATCTCAATATCGTCACGCACGCCCGGCGGTGGAGGAACGGTGCGGCGAACACGCTGGACACGCCGTTCGCTGGAAGTGACTGTGCCTTCGCTTTCAAATGCGCCAGCCGTGGCGGGGAGCACCACGTCAGCCATTTCAGCGGTCTTGGTATAGAAAAGGTCCTGCACCAGAAGAAATTCCAGTCCGCCCAGCAGCTTGAGCGCGTGATGGCGGTCTGCTTCTGAGTCGGCAGGATTTTCTCCGAGACAGTACAGCGTGGTGAGCTCCTTGCGCTCCATTGCATCCAGCATTCCGCTGATATGCCAGCCCTTCTTGGGAGGAAGCGTCACGCCGTAAGCTTTTTCAAACTTGGCGCGGATTTCGTCATTCTCAACGTGCTGGAAGCCGGGGAAACGATCGGGGATCGCGCCCATGTCGCCGCCGCCCTGCACGTTGTTCTGGCCGCGCAACGGGCAGACGCCGCTTCCATAGCGGCCTACATGTCCTGTAAGCAGAGACAGATTGATCAGCGCAGTAACGTTATCCACTGCATTGTGGTGCTCAGTGATGCCAAGCGTCCAGCAAAGCTGCGCAGTCCTGGCTTTGGCATAAGCATGTGCCGTATTGCGGATAACCTCGGCAGGTACGCCGGTTTCTTTTTCTGCATATTCCAGCGTGTATTTCTGAACATGCGCTTTGTAAGCCTCAAAATGACTGGTGGCATGTTCGATGAACTTCATGTTGGCCAGACCGGCAGCGATGATCTCACGCCCCATTGCATTGGCCAAGGCAATATCAGTACCTACATCGATGCCCAGCCATACGTCCGCCCACTGAGCAGACGTAGTGCGCCGCGGGTCAACCACAAACATCTTTGCGCCATTGTGCACCCCTTTCAGCAAGTGATGAAAGAAGATAGGGTGCGTCTCACGCGCGTTGGAACCCCAGAGCAGAATTACATCGGTTGTTTCAATCTCTTTGTACGAGCTTGTGCCGCCACCCGCTCCAAAAACCGCCGCCAGACCGGCGACGCTGGGGGCGTGTCAAGTTCGGTTGCAGCTATCAATGTTGTTGGTCCCCATCACCGCGCGGACAAATTTTTGCGCGGTGTAGTTCAGCTCATTGGTGGTCTTGGAGCAGCTGAACATGCCAAAGTCGCGCGGGTCTTTCTTGGCGATGGAGCGGCTAAACGCCTTGGTCACGCGGTCCATAGCTTCATCCCAGGTGGCTGGGCGATGTCCGCCGTTCTCACGCACCAGTGGCTGAGTCAATCGTGTTTTCAATGGAATAGGCATACTGGCCTCAAATTAAGCGCTACAAAAATGGTAGCACTTTTGCCCATACATGGCAGAGGGCATGATTGCCCTCTGGCCAATGTATAGAGAACTAAAGCTCCCTTGCGGTTACTTGCTGCTTGGGGCAGTAGCAGCCGGAGCTGGCGCCGGAGCGGTTGTTGACGGTGCCGCTGGCGCGGTTGCTGGCGGTGGAGCTACAAACAGTTTCCTTGCGTTTTTCCAGAGCTCAGTCACGCCCCAGCCCCACGGAACCCCCACAAATAGCCACGCCAAAATAACCAGTATTACCGGTGTTTTCTTTGATTGATCCATGCTCTGCTCCTCTTTGAGTCAACTTGAGCTATCAATTGCCGGCAATTAGGCCGGTACAACGCTCTTGTTCACGTCTTCAGCCTTGTTGTACCAATACTTGGAATTCACCGGCCGCACCATCGCGTTGGCAATCAGACCGATAACCAGCAGTCCAACCATCACATAGAGAACTGTTGAGTAGGAATCCGCCAGCGGAACGCCGTGGTTCTTTTCATACTCGCGGATGTAGTTCACCAGCACCGGCCCTACGACTCCTGCCACTGACCATGCGGTGAGCAGGCGACCGTGAATGGCGCCTACCTCCATAGTTCCAAACAGATCCTTCAAATAGGCAGGGACGGTGGCGAATCCGCCGCCATACATGCTGACGATTACGGCTACCACAATCACAAAGAGTGGAACGCTGTTCAGGCCACTAATGCCCGTGCGCGGCGCAAGGTAATAGAGAATTCCGCCCAGGATAAAGAACACAAAGTAGGTGTTCTTACGGCCTATGTAGTCTGAAACGGTGGACCAGATGAAACGTCCGCCCATGTTGAATAGGCTAAGCAAGGCGACGAACCCTGCCGCTGCAACCGCGGTAATCCTCCCTTTGAACAACTCCTGAATCATTGGCGAAGCTTGTTCGAGGATGCCGATGCCGGCGCTCACGTTCATGCAAAGCACGATCCAGAGCAGCCAGAATTGCGGGGTTCCGAACGCCGTATTGACTTCCACGTCATGCGTTGTGACCAGCGCCTTGGGCTGGGCCGGAGCGGTCCAGCCTTCAGGTTTCCAGCCCGGTGCGGGAATGCGAACAGTGATGACGCCAAACATCATCGCGACAAAGTAGATCGCTCCCATAACCAGGAAAGTCTTCATCACTCCCAAATCGTTGTTCGTGCGGAAGGTGTCCATAAGATTTCTGGCCAGTGGAGAGCCGATCAGCGCCCCGCCGCCAAATCCCATGATGGCCATGCCTGTGGCCATGCCAGGACGGTCAGGAAACCATTTGATCAGGGTGGAAACCGGGGAGATGTATCCGATGCCAAGGCCAATGCCGCCGATCACGCCGTAACCAATATAGATGAGCCAGAGTTGATGGATCTGGACGCCCAGGGCGGAGATAAAAAATCCGCTGCCAAAACAAACAGCGGAGGCAAACATGGCCTTGCGCGGCCCTACCCTCTCCAGCCACTTGCCAAAGACGGCGGCAGAAAGGCCGAGAAAGACAATCGCCAGAATGAAAATCCAGCCCAGAGCGGGAAATGACCAATCGTGCGGATTGGGGCTGTCCATGGAAGCGGGCAGTGCCTTCAGGCCGCCACCAGCGGTTTGGACCTGAATCAGGTAATTCAGCGGCTTTTTGAACACGCTGAAGGCATACGCCTGGCCGATGGCCAGATGGATGGAAAGAGCTGCTGGAGGAACTAGCCAGCGGCTGAATCCAGGTTTAGCGACTATACGGCTGCGATCAAAGAAAGAGAGTGCACCCATGGCCTTTAGGTCCTCATCTATTTGAAATGGCTTGCGTCTTGTCAAAAACCGGAGACTGGGAAAATCAGCCGGACTGCAGGCTCCAAAAAACGGACTTGGCTGAACCTACCGCTATTTGGCCGGAAGAATCTGCCGCAGCAGATTAACATATCGACTCGCGATATATCAATCTTGAAACTGCTGCGCCCAATTACGGGCAACATTATATGCTGATTGGCCAATCCTGCAAGCGCCGCTTTCTGCCCAGCCATCTGCCTTGCGCATAGACTCATCCCAGTAAACATGGCCTTGATACAGGACCAGTTGCCCCAAGATCCGCATGCATCCCGACAGAAACCCGCTCCAGAAAACTTTACAGCGGCAGCTGTAGAGCGCTGGCGAAAGCTGGGAACGGAACTGCAGGCCGACGTGGCTGAATTCAACTCTCGTCAACCTGGCGGCGACTTTGGCCAGAGTGGCGAAAACACATTTCGTGTGATCAACAGCAATTCAGGCCTGGAACTGGTGCTTACCGCCGATTTTGAAAACCATACCGTGCGTTATGAATATTCCGCGCTGAACCAGGGGGCTGGCGCTCCTGAGGGCGGCATGCTATCCATGCGCCAGTCGAGCACCGGATCAGTGGAATTTTACTCGGCTGATGAGCGGCTCACCTCGGAAGAAACCCGCCAGGTTCTACTCGAACCCATGCTTTTTCCCAAACAACCGCGAACTTAGACGTTCGCCGCACCCACCAGCGCGGCTAGTTCCGCCAGACTGTGAACTTCATATGTTGGAGTGGCGACACCGGGCTTGGCAGCGCCTGCGCCCGGTCGTACCGATGGCCGGTTGACCCAGATATTCTTAATGCCCAACGCGTTGGCTGGAGCAATATCGTGATAAAGACTCTGTCCGGCGTGCAAAACCTGCGACTTCTCCAAGCCGCTTCGGCGCAATGCTTCATGAAAATTCTGGTGTGAAGGTTTGTAGCTCCCTACCTGTTGCGCCGTAACCACAAACGCGAAATCAACTGCCAACTTTTTCCGAGTTTCGGCAAACAGATCATCATCCACATTGGAGATAATTCCCAGACGGAATATTTTTGCCAGCGCTTGCAGTGCCGCCACAGTGTCTGGAAATGGCTCCCAGCTGGTGAGAGATTCTGCAAACTCCGCGCCCTGCTGCCTAGTGATCTCCACTCCAAGCCGCTGGCCCATCTGCTGCGCTGCCTGCGCGAGCACATTACGATAAGAAAGATACGGCCCGGATTCCACTTCAGCTTCAATCTCGCCGTAGAGTTCCAGAAGCTGGGCATCGCCAGGGCTGCGGCCATCACGGGAAAACATTGACCGCAGCGCGGACAACATTCCGCTTTCCCAGTCAATCAACGTCCCATAGCAATCAAAGGTAATCAGGCGGATGGATTCAAATCCCATGCAGAAAAGAATAATGATTGGCTTCTGCTCTGTCGAATGTGACGGGTTGATCTGCTGTGATTCATTCGCAGCCTGCTGGGCAATCCTCGAATTTCCGCAGCGGCATCACATGACCAAGGAGGAAGAGGTCACATGCCGGAAAAAGAAACTCTGGAGCGCGCAGAAGAGGACAAGCGTGAAGGCAAATCACCCAGCACCCAGGCAGGCGAGTTCGTGCGGGAAGAAATCCACCACATACGTGAAGGCAAGCATGGCGCAGCCTCACCCAAGCAAGCTATTGCCATCGGGCTTTCCAAGGCGCGCCGCGCAGGGGTTGATCTGCCACCGCCAAAGAAAGGCAGCGTCTCTGCCAAGACGCGCAAATCAGCCGAGCGCGACTATGCACGCGGCCACAGCCGCAAGAAGAAAACAACGTCATCTTCTTCCAGGCGATCACGTAGCCGTCTGGCGGCGCTCAAGCGCGAGCCGCACGCTGCTGCATCGCACAAGGCGCTTTTACGGCAGGCAAAGAGCGCAGCACGGACTCGCCGCAAAGCGGCATAGTCCTGCCTGGCTTTATGGAGCAGGCAGTGCCCGCCTGCTTCCAAGCCATGAGAGATGAAGAGTTTTTCTCAACCGCGTTGCTGAAGAAACTGTCTAGGCCTTAGCGCGAGGGCTGGGAAGAACCCTTGTCGCTCGTGGATTTTTTATCTTTGTCCTTGGACTTGCCGGCTTCCTGCAGGTCCTCAACTGCTTTTCCGGTGTGCGTCTTGCACGCCTCCATGATCGACTTATACTGGTTCTTGTCCATGCGCAGCACGATGCTCTTAGCGGCATCCTGCTCGTGGAAGTCAATATAGAGCCAGTGGCTCTTGGATTTGGTCAGCATCACAATGGCGCCCGCTCCGAGCGAAGCTACCATCACGACGGCACCCTGCGTCACACGGTGTTTCTTGGTGTACTCGTAGGAGAACTTGTCGACCTTGTCATAAGGAACGGTAAGGAAGTCGCGATCGGCCACACGCACTACCAGCTTGCCGGTGCTGTCACTGAAAACCAGTTGTGCGTCCCGTCTGTTTACCTTTTGGGTCGGCGACCTTCACGCCGTGGAAGCTGACGTCAGTGTTTGGCTTGGAAGCTGTGTCGGCGGACGGATTAGCCGGCGCTGTTTTGGATTCGGACTGCGCCGGAGCGTCAGTTTTCTGCGCGGGTGTGGTCTCCTGCGACGGTTGCGATGGCGTTGACTGCTGTGCTGCGAGCTGCAGCCCCAGCGTGTTTGCGACGGCGAACAGGCAAATTATGCATGCGAACTTGCGTAGAGAATTCATAGCTTTTCTTCTCACTTTCCGATTGTTATAGATCTGGACTTGTTGAACTGCACGAACAATTCCATCGCGGGAGGATTGGGTTCGGCCCGGAGATCATGTAACGAATGCAACCAGATTGGAAAAAAAGACGAGATCCCCTATTTGTTCAGTAAGCAAACGCTTCCTCTCCGGTCCGCAGACTCCCGGTGCGCACAACATATCCCTAAAACTAGTGATAAAACAATGTAAATCGTTGCAAATTTTTACTATCTGGGAAACCTGAGCGATTCTTCAAAATGTTTTGGCAAGCGTGAGATGGTAGGCAGGATGCGGCGCGGAAAAAGGCGTTGCTTTTCATCTCATCGGTCACGCTGCATACTATTAGCCCATGATCACGCCCGTTTCTGAGAGCCCTTTTGCAGTTCTCACGCTTATTGCCGCGCCTGCTGTATTCACCAATGCCTCTTCTGTACTTGCGCTCGGAACCGGCAACAGGCTGGCGCGCGTCGTGGACAGGACGCGCCAGCTCGTGCGCGACCTGCATGGCACGGAAACAGGCGCGGAGACAAAGGCGCTCTGGATGAGCCACCTGGTCCGGCTGGAGCAGCGTGGTGCTCTGCTGGTTCGTGCCCTGAGCTTCTTTTACACCGCGATTGGCTGCTTTGCCGCAGCCAGTGTGGTCTCCATTCTTGGCGCCAGCGCCGTTTCAGTGCAGTACAGGTGGGTATTCCAGGCCATTGTGGCTATTAGCTTTATTCTGGGAGCCATTGGATTTGTGGGCCTTTCAGCAGGCTGTTCATTTCTGGTGAATGAGACGCGGCTTGCGCTCCGCTCTATGAATGAAGAAGCGCAGATGGCCAAAAGCTGGTCAAAATAAATTCTTATTCCACTTGCAGCTCAGTTGCTGCCGGCCGCCATAGCGCTTGCATGTTGCAGCTCTTCACGGTCTGCCTGCGGTGAGCAGTTTTCGCGAAGTTTGCTGAAATAGGTTTTGGCCTTTGCTGTATCGCCTGCCTGATTAGCTGCCGTTGCCGCGCCGTAAAGTTCATTGAAGCGGTTTGGTGTTCTCTTCAATCCTGCCTCATACTCGGCCAGCGCTTTTGCTGGTTGATGCAGTTCCAGAAGCATGTCTGCCAGCATCTCTCGCGCGGGCACTGAGAAGTTTTCAGAGTCCTCGCTTTCCTGCTGATCGGCAACAGCGCGCATGTGCTTCACTGCTTTCTCGCCCTTGCCTTTGGCAAACTCAACCCAGGCTTCTGCCGCCTGATAACCATCCAGCCGCTGGTTCTTATCGCGAGCCCTTTTAGAAATCTTCTTCAGGTTCTTGAGGTTCTCTTGCGCGGCTTTCGCATCGCCAAGGCGTGCAGCGGCAATCGCTCTTGCCCAATAAATTCTCTGCTGGTTATAAGCGCTGCCGGTGGGCGTCATCGCCAATGCCTCTTTCCAATGGTGAAGCTCCAGCAGATTGCGCGTGGTGAGATTGATCCGCATGTTGGTGGTGGATTCCGGGCTTCGTCCGGGGACTTTGTCCAGGTCTTCGACAACCTGCTTTGCCTTGCTTTCTTCACCTAGCTGCAGATAGGAGTAGTCCAGATAATCCATGGCGTGAAATTGGTAATGCGCTTCGCCCAGATGATGCTCCGTGGCATCGGCAGCAGCCACCGCCGCAGCCTTATTAGAGTCGATGGACCCCTGCCATAATCCAAGCCGCACAAAGATATGCGAGGGCATGTGCAGTGCATGAGAAGAATCAGGTGCGATCTTGGCGTAACGACGCGCCGCTTCAAGCCCCTCAGGCGCAAGCTCCGGTACGTCCGCAGCGTGGATCAGATAATGCACCGCGCCCGGATGCTCTGGCTGGACCGCCGAAAGCCGGTTCAATATCTCAATCGCCTGTTTGCGAACCGTGAGGTCGCCCTTCTCTGGCAGCGCCAGCAATGACAAGGCATAAAACGCCTGCGCCTCGCCATCATCAGGATAGTGCTTGCTCAGGTCGGCCATGGCGTGGCTGTAGTCAGTTAGGCGGCCAGAATCTACGCCATGTGTTGCTGAGAAGATAATTTTCAGCGCGGTAATATATTCGTCTTCACGCTTGTTCGTGCCGCCGATCTTTTGCGCTTTCTCCAGATATCCCCGGCCTTTGGTGAGATCTTTTTCATTTGCGCCATCCCAAAGCGGACGATAGCTGCTCATCGCCAGACCCCAATAAGCCATGGCGCATTGCGGATCGGCCTGCGTTACTTGGTTAAAGGCGTTTTCTGCCGCGGCATATTGGAACGAATGCAGAAGCGCTACACCCTTGTTAAAAATGGGCTGGGCTTCCGCTTTGCAGGAGGTGGAGAAAGAAACCGTTCCCAATCCTTGAGTGGCCGCTGGATTGGCCGGACTCTGCGCTGGAAGCAATGGTGCGCACGACGCAAAGAGCAGGAAAATGAGGGTGTATCTGGAAGGTAACATTACGGAAGCCTTTGCCTTGGAATTCACTCTCAATTTTAGCTATTTTCAGAACATAAGCAATTGAAAAACAATAACTTACTAACATTTAATGTCTAGGTACGCAAGCAAGCCTTAGGGTGCGTCTATGTAACCCTGGGAGCAGCCCTTAAGGTATATGGCCTAGCGCCAGTTCACCCGAAATAATATGAAATGGACGCTTAGGAAAGGCCTATATGTGCACGGGATTTCACACTCCCCGTTAACACAAGCTGCCTAGCCTTGGCGTCGATTCAACCCGCGGAAGACTGTAAACCCGGGCAAAAGGAAGGTTCCCAAATGATCGACGTTATTCTAGGATTTGTGTTTTTGTTTGGATCTCTGAGCGACGGTGGAAGCCAACCTCCTGCGGGCGGAGTTCCAATTCCGCAAAGCGGGGTTAACAGCGCGCACTAGAACCCTCTGATGAAAAATCGCTTTTTTACGTTTGACTATGTCCTCTGGCTCAGCATCATTGCGTGCCAGTTTCTGGCGTGCTGGGCCATAGTCAGACGTAAAGATTTTTTCCGGCACTGGAAGACCTTCAGCTATTACCTGTTTTACATGGCAGCCTCTGCCGTGGTGATGCTGGGTATCTCTCAGTTCGGCACCCGTGATCTGTTTCTCTATGGCTATTCGGTCATGGATTTCGTTGAGGCGATCCTGTTGAATCTGGTCGTCCTGGAAATCCTGGTGAAAGTGTTGGATCCGTTTGAATCGCTGCCCGGTAGAACCGTGGCGCGCTTCTGCTTTTGGGCCATCCTAGGCATCTCTACCGCGGTCGCACTATCTGTGATGATGCCAGCGGGACACAGAGACCCCTATATTCAAGTTCCTCTCACTATCGAGCGGACCATCTTCCTGGCCGATGCCTGCCTGCTCTGGATCTTATTGGTGCAGTCCAAAGCTCTCGGCATCACATGGAAATCGGCAGTAGCTGAGATTGCGATTGGTTTCGTCTTGTACTTGACTGTGCAGGCGACCACCAGGTTTGTGGCGGCGATCTATCAAGGCCCAAAGCTGCTGAGCCTGGCTAGTGAAGTTGGGCAAGTGGCTTACTTAATCGCGGTCTTGAGCTGGGCCTGGACTATTACTCGCCGTGATCCGATTCCGGCGCCGCCGTCGGCGGAAGCATTAGCGCGTGTGCACAAGCTCTCATCAGAAGATCAGGTTGTGCCCAAAGAGCGGATCTTTGCCGCAGTTGGCATTAGGATCGACCGTCCCGGCGAAGAGGAAGCCGAGGAGCAGGAGCAGCATGAAGGGCGTCCTGCCTGAATTAGTATCTCAGTGCTGATCTCTCAGCGGATCCTGTACCCGACCCTTCCATTCTCCTCCGCGCCCTGCCCAGTATTTGTAAGCGGAGCGAATAGTTGCTCCCATATAAAACACCGCAATCAGCGGCAGTGCCAAGCCCCAGAGCGGAAATAATCGATAGATACGTAGGACAGGTAGAAAGCTAAGCGCCATCAATAGCCATGCCGCGGCTCCCAAGGCAACGGGAAGTTTACTGTGACTTAAAAAGACCAGCGCAGGCGGCAACAGGTAGGTCACTGCCATCCCGGCCACGGCAAACGCCAGCAGCAAAGACGAGTGGCGCAGTTGGTTGAATGCTGTGCGGGAGATCATGCCGCCAATTCCGGCAAAACCCCCATAAGGACGAATGCTCTGCGTCGTGGAGGAAGCTCCCAGCCATAACCGCCCGCCACTGCGTTTCACTCTTGCCGCCAGAGCGCAGTCATCAATCACTTCATGCCGAATGGCTTCAATTCCACCAGCCTTTTGTAAAGCCGTAGGACGAATAAGGATGCAACCTCCGGCTGCTCCGGCAGTGGCATGGCGAGAATCCGTAACCCATTTGGGTGGATATAGCTTGAAGAAGAAGAAAACAAAAGCCGGGATCAGGAATTTTTCAGCCAGCGATTTACAGTGGAGCTTCACCATGAATGACGCCAGATCGTATCCACTTTCTTCGGCGATAGAGACCAGCATCGCGAGGCTCTCCGTCGCATGAACTACATCAGCATCAGTAAAGAGAAAAAATTCCGGCTGAAATCCGCGCCCCCGCTCCACGCCCTGGTGCATTGCCCAGAGCTTTCCTGACCAGCCAGGCGGAAGCTGTTGCCCAGCAATTACTGTCAGCATTTCTGGCCGTCCAGCAGTTATGGCTGCATCCTGAGCTGCCTGGGCAGTGCCATCTGAACTGCCGTCATCCACCAGAAAAATATGCAGAGTGTTAAAGCCAGATGCTTTCAGCAATGACATGACAGCCTGGCCTACAACATCAGCTTCATTCCTGGCTGGGATGATCACGGCTATACGCGCTGGGCGCTGGTGGGTTTTCTTCGGGTGGGATGTCTTAACACGCCAAAACTGTCCTCGCGCAAGCAGCAGATATCCCCATACGAATAGGCTGAGAATCCCGGCAGCAATGAGCATTGGCTATATTGTACGACCCCTGAAATCCAGAGTTGCCCCCAAAGACAGGTCTTGACTGGCCAGGGGACGGCAGGGATCTCTACCCATCAAGGCAAGACGAACACAATAAAAAACCGTACTAAGGATGCTTTTATGTTTATAAATATCTAGTCAGTTCCATTTTGGGAACATTCGTAGACAAACATGGGCCCATTTTCGATACTTCAGGCTTTGAACCTTACGGAGCCTAATTACACGGCCTTGCGGGGTTGGTGCATCTCATCAGCTCTTGAACTCAGTACTTTTGGATTACCTTCGTACCCGCAAGCAGTCAGGTAATGTTTTACTTGGCCCTCCAAAGACGCTAAAAATGATATTGCAATGCCCCACAAATACCTCTTGAAAGAATTTGAGGACTTCTCTGGTTCAGCAGCCACGCCTGAGATACTCATGCAACACATTGCGCAGCGGATCCATATGCATATTCCGCGGTACAACTGGGTGGGCTTTTATCTCACCAACAAGAAAGACTCTTCCACACTAACGTTGGGACCTTATACGGGAAGCTTTACGCCGAACCCGACCATATCACTAAGCCAGGGCTTATGCGGTTCGGCCGCTACCACCGGACGCGTGATCGTTGCCGATAACGTCGCTGCTGACCCGCGTTATATCCAGATCTCAGACCTGGTGAAAGCGCAAATCGTAGTGCCTGTCATGGTCATGGGCAAGGTGGTTGCCGTGCTGAATGTGGAAAGCTACTTCACATCAGCCTTTAAGCCTGCAATAGAACGTGACTTTGTGGAAGCTTGCGCCAAAATTGTGGCCAAGTGCTTTGCAAAGAATACAGCCATGGCCTTTGCGCATGCGTAATTTACTCCGGTAATCGCGGAATTTTTTTCCGCATAGCGCAACACTTCAGACGAAAATTTACTCAATCATAAAAAATCCGGGGCCGTGATGGCCCCGGATTAATTTTGCTGCAAGCTCGTTTATTGGACGTTCAGGTTCACGTCGTCAAGCACGAATGAGGTTTGCAAGCTGGTATCTTCGGTCCCCGTGAACTTAATCACGACCGTTTGGCCGATGAAAGAGTTCATGCTGAACGAATGCTGCTGGTAGCCAGTGGCATGGTTCAGGTTGGAGAACGTGCCCAGCGTAGCCAGCAGCGTGCCGCCGGTGTTGAACACCTGGACTTTCATGGTGTCGAACGCCGTGGTGGTGGTGGTTTCCGCAGTATCAATATGCAGCCAGAAGGTCAGGGTCGCACTGGTTTTTCCTGAAGGAATGGTGACGGTCTGCTGAGATGAATCGGTGTGAGTGGTGCCGTAACCATCCATCCAGGCATCCCATGATCCGCTGTGTGGCGGCTCAGCCGTGGAGTTGTTGATGACTCCCGCGGTAAGCGTCCACGGAGCGGTGTTGGTGCCGTTCTCAAATCCAGGATTGCCGATCAACTGCGTCACCGTTGCCGTTGAGCTGATGGTCAGCGAGATCGTGGTGGTATGAGTCAGCGTGCCTGACGTGCCGGTAACAGTAATGGTGCTGGTGCCGGTCGGGGCAGTGCTGCTGGCGGTGAAAGTCAGTGAACTGGTAGAGGTCGTAGGATTCGTGCTGAACGAAGCCGTTACGCCGCTGGGCAGCGCTGAAGTTGAAAGCGTCACTGATCCGGTGAAGCCGCCAGAAGGAGTTACTGTGATGGTGCTGCTGCCGCTGGTGCCTTGCTTCACTGTCAAGCTTGAGGGCGAAGCCGAGAGCGTGAAGTTCGGCGTGGTGCCGCCGCCCGCAGCCGGGGGAAGAACGCAGTTGTTGGCTGAGTTCGAGAACTCGAGCTGGATGGTGTACGTGGTTCCGTTCGCGACGTAAGAACCCTGCTGGCCGTTGCAGATATCGCCGATTTCGCCGTTGGTCTGGTCATACCAGGCCAGTGGCGCGGCGAAAGTTGTAGCGATTCCCACATCAGCGTCGGTGAGGGCTTCAGTCAGCTCGTGGCTGGTAACTGAAGTGTAATTGCCGAAAACGCTCGATGTTCCGCAACCGGTTGAGCAGCCGCTGCCCGCCTGCATGTCAGGCAATACACCGTAAAGAACGTTATGTGAATTCAGCGTGTTCGATGTTGTGCCGTGATAGGCGCAGAAGCCGCCAGCCACGCAGCTTGAAGATCCGCCCTGGGTAATGGTTTTTCCCGGGGGGAAGAAAATCATGTAGAGAGTGTTGGGATTACCGAGCGCGTCAAGCTGCGGCGCGGGCAGGTGTCCGGCATTGATCTGGGCCAGCAATTCCGCCTGAATATTCGTATCGTCTATCGTTGAGCCGTTATTGGCGGCGGAAGGAACAATCTGGAACAGGCCTCCGAATGTGCCGTTGCCGAATACCTGTCCTGTACCGCCAGAGATGTTGGTGTTGTATTGTTGCAGCAGGGTGATATATCCACTGTTGGCGCCGGTAATGTCGCCGAAGAAATTGCCCATCGTCGGCGAGGTCGTTCCGGCAACCTGCGCGTTGTATGAACCGCTTCCGTACAGCACCTGAATCACCTGGACATTGGAGATGATTGGCCCACCAAAATAGGACAGGTGTGCGCCGGCTGGGGCTGCAAACCCAACAGGACCCGGGGCAATGGCATTCGGGTCGCGCCATGGAACGCCATGACGGAACACTGGGATCACCGGCAAAGTAACCGAACTTCCGGCGGTTTGACCTGGCTGGGAGGTTTGTGCAGATGTGCTGCCATCTGTATTACTGGTTTGGGAAACCTGCGCCAGTGTGGGCAGGGCTGCAAGAATCATCACTAGACATAGAAACAACGCGGGGCCGCGCAACAATCGGGACATTCTTTGCTCCTTGTGCATTCAAATAGGTATTCTTTCTTGGTGGTAATTTGAAGCCGATATAAAGCGCATATAGGAACCGCAAATTAAATCGCAATTCTGCCGGACAGAATTTTGTGGCTGTTTTGACTTAACTTCAAAGAGTGGCTCATGGGCCCCAATGGCCCTCCTGTCGAGTGCCGGAGATACTACTAGATTCGCAGAGACTCTGAACAGTTTTATTTCGGATCATGCATTTTCGGAAAGAGCCGTTCCAATCTGGAACTCAGGCGCCGATCTTGCCTGTTACATCAACAGACAAATTCAGGCGAATTTAAAGGTCATTTCACTTGCCGATTACAAACTCTGCATCGCGGTAACCGGTTCGTGTAATCCCGTTTCATCCGTGACCAAATTTTGGTTTTTAGAACTCTGCAATAACCATGCGCGAAATGGCGTACTCTTAAATCCCCAATAAATGATAGGATTTCCTGCGCACCAGCTTCCTGGCTAGCGCCCGCCAGGCCCAGAGAAAGGACGTTTGGCCATGAGACGTTCTCTTTGTCGGCTTGTTTTTCTTCTCACTATCTTGCCTGCCGTCTGCCTCGCTTCGTCTGACCAGCCCGTCCCGGACACACTCTCAACTACTGATGTCGCCATTCCCGGCCCGCTGCGGTCTTTTCTTCGCATGGCCGGCATCAGCCAGCAGGCTGCTCCAGCGGAAGTGCTGCCTTTGCTGGCCCAGGAGGTCCGTATCCGCGCCTACGATCACGGAAGAGCCACGGAGTTTCTGGTTCTCCTGGAACGTTATCTTCACCAGGCGCAGGAACTGGCACAGTTAGCCGGCACTGATGGCGTGATTCATGTTTCCAACTGCGACGAGGCAAAGCCACTGATCGCTGTTCTCGGATATCGCCTGCACGAAGGTTGCGGCCCTAATTCTTCTCTACAAACCTCTGACGCTGACCGCGCTTTTCTCACCATTGATTCCGGCTTTCCGCTGGCCCAGCTTGAAGAGACCGTGCGAGGCGGCAAACCCTTTGCGTTTCCCTTTCCTTCATCGCGCGTGCCTGTGCTGTTCACAGAAAAAGATTGGGCAACGGCCCACAGCGGTGCTTCCTCTGCAGATATCGTGCAAACGCTCCTGCGCGATCCGGCGTTGGCCCGCCTTTACGGAGCCATGGCGCGCATGGACTTTGCCACCGTTGAGCAGCTACGCCAGGCGCCAGGATTGCCAAAGCTGCTTCGCTTTGCTGATGTTTTAGATTTCTATGGCTCTCATATTTATATCCGCGGCGGCCGCGTGGTGGTTCCCGGCGGTGAAGCCGCCGAGCCGGCCTGGAAGAACCTTGCAGGCGCAAGCCCTGACTCGCCTGCTGAGTTCATCACGCATCTGCTGGGCAAAGACGAAGGCTGGCTGGCCGCGTATTTTGACGCGCTCTCAACCGTCGGCTCTGCTGAACAGGCGTACTTTGTTGAACCGCAACATCTGCAGCGTTTTTATCAGGCGCTTAAGTCTGGCGGGATTTCGCAAGGTGCTGCCCGGCCCATTTTTCGCCCTGCGCCGGATTTGCCGCTCTTGATCGTGCGCTTGTATGTTGAACCCGGTGGCCAGCCACACGTACCTGGCGGCCTGGATACATGGAGATCAGTATTCCGCCGCTTTGATGATTCCAAATCCGGCAAAAAGTGGGCTGGCCGTGCTGCCCGATGGAAAGACCCGGAACAACTAGTGGAAGCCATGTTCGCGCTTTCCCGCGAGCCGATCAGCCCTGAGCCGTTGCAACTCTACTTGCTGTTGAACGAGATGGATCGTGGCCGTCCTTCCGATCGCTGGTTATCTGCGCCGACCGTGAAATTGCTGGCGGAAAAATTCCGGCGCTTCGGTGACCAGTATCCGGTCTTTTGTGAATTTACATCGCTCGATAACGATTCGATTGCTGCATATCTCAAGACTGCTTCTGCGCTCGATAGCATTCCTGCGCCGGCTTTGCGCGCAAATGCCATCGGCACCTTCCAGGCCACACTCGGTTTGTGGCAGATATTGGCGCGACAGAAGGAAATTCCTGCTGAAAAAGTGAGCGAGTCATGGCAGCGCATCGTTGCCCGATTCGCCGGCATATCAACAACAGTGCAGCTCTTTGATGCCGGACGCAATGCGGTAGCAGAGCTGATGATCTCTGCAACAGGGAATGCAAGGGTCTCTCAGGATGAACTGGTCTTGATGCTTGCCGGTCCCAGCCAATCCACCCACGATGGTCAATTGGTGCGCAATGAGCTGGCCAAGCGGTTGCAGACAGTGTTTGATGCGCAGCGATTGGTATCGCTAGATACGCTGTTTTCTTTGGGTAGCGGCATGGAACAACTGGCGCAAGGAAAAACTACGGCAGACTCGCTGGTCCCGCTGGCGGCGGAGCTGCGCGAATTTGAAATGCCCCGGCCCATCTTTACGCCGACAGAAAAAGTTCAGTTCCAGAGTGAGCACGCAGACACTCGCCATACCACGCTGCAAACGCGCACCAACTTGACCCGCATCATCAAGTCAGGCACAGCGGAGGAGCGCATGGAGGCGCGCGGCCAGCTTGCTGCCTTCGTCCGCGATACGCTGGTGGGCCTGAACTACGCCTATTACGAGCCGCCCGGAGCGCAGATGCTTTTGAACAATGCTATTTTCGTGCGCTCCCATGATTACGCTGAGGACTATCGCAGCGGTCGCGCAGGAATCCAACCCTGGAAGACTCCGTCGCTGGTAAATCAGGGAGCAACCGCTAGCGGCGGTATCCATCTTGCCGGATCGCTCTCCGATCTTCCTTATGCGCTCGCTCTGGTGGAACAGGATTTCATTGTTCCGGAGCATGTACAATCGCTGATCTGGCAAGATCTGGTGCCCAGCCTCTTGACCTCCGCCGTTCTGCCGCGCTGGTGGGACGTAACCACGCGTGAGATGCATGCCGTTGCTCTTTACCAGCGCGCGGGAGAAGAACTTCTTACAGCGGCCACTGAAGACACGGGTTTACGCGAAAAGGTTGCGACGATCCTTGCTGATCGTGTAGCGCCACAGCAGCTAGGCCAGATTGAAAACGCGATGCACTCTGGCGGCAAGCAGGAAATTCTCGCTCTGGTTTTGCCCGCGCAATCTTTTTACCTGGCTGCTGAATTCCGCAAGCGATTTCCTTCCGACCCCGGCAACTCAGAACCAGCAGGCCAGGAACTGGAGAAGCTTGTTCGTGACGATCCTGCCGAAGTCAGCCCGGAGCGCATCGCGCGGGATTTTGGCGTGCCTCATCCGGCGCTGGCGCACAATTATTCTCGTGACCTGCTGAACGTCAAGCTGTTTTCCGTCTTTCAGAATTATTCCAGCAGGCTCATGGCGGAGTCATGGGAATCAAACAATTTATATTGGGCGCGTCTGGCTGATGAAAAAGGATATCCGCCGGTGATGCTGAACCGGTTGGTGCCGGAGCTGACACGGGCGATGGTGGAACGGCTCTTTGCCAGCAGCCTTGAAGATTGGCCAGCCATAGGCCGAGCCATGCGCGAAACCGGCGAAGAGTTTCGTTCAGGTAAAATTGCCACGTTAAAAAACGATGCAAGCGGTGCACGCCCTAAATGAAATGAAAACGCACGGGAAATGACGCGTGCAAGAGTGATCGCAAATTCTGCACGCTAAAGAGACACCAAATGAAGCGACTCTTTTGGCTATCACTGATTTTTGCTTGCTGTCTCTACGCTGCTGAGGCCCAGACGGCGGAACAACCTGACAAGTCCAAGACCCAAACTCTTCGCGTAAACGTCAGCCTGGTGCTGCTGAACGTTGCTATTACAGATGACAAAGGCAACTACGTGACCGGCCTTCAGCCTTCGGACTTTGAGGTCTTTGAAGATGGCATTGCCCAGAAGATTGCAAACTTTGGTGAAGGCAACGGGCCGCAGCAACCCGTCAGTCTTTCCGCCGACGGCAAGGCCGTGAGAGAAGAGCCGCTTGTGCCGCCGCCTTCTACCCTTACAGGCGCCGATATCTTTATTCTTTTTGATACCAGCAATTACATGTATCGAGGCTTTGCCCAGGCCCAGGACGCCATTGCCGAATTTGTCCGCTCTCTCGATACGCCTGAGCGCGTCGCGTTCTATGCTTATAGCCGCAATCTGTATCGCGGTTCTCTGCTGACTGCAGACCGTAATCAGGTCTTGCGCGGCGTGCGCTCCACCACAGCGGGCGATGATCCTGCGCTTTACAACGCTCTTCTACTTACCCTGAAAGATGCCGGCCAGTTCCCGGGCAAGAAAGCAGTTGTAGTCTTTTCCAACGGCCCTGACCGCGCCAGCATGGTGGCCCCGGAAGACATCAGCGAGTTGGCCCAGTCAGAAAGCATCCCCATCTACGTAATCAGCACTCGGGAAGCCAAGCTTGATCCTCTCTCAACCATGGTTTTCCTGCGCATGGCTGCTGCTACGGGCGGGCAGGCGTATTTCGCGAAAAATTGGCGCAGCCAGCAGAAGGCATTTGCTTCCATCCGGGAAGATATTGCGCACCTTTATTCACTGAGCTATTATCCGCAACCCAATCCCAATCGCGGCTGGCGGACGATCACCATGAAGCTGGTTGGACCCGCGGCAAAGAAATATCATCTGAGAACGCGCAGCGGATATCGGCCGAAGGTGCCGACCGCAGCAGGCGAATCCCAGGCAACGCAGTAGCTTTGCTGATCTGGAGAAATTCTTTTAGGCAGCTGCTTCGGTTGGTTTTTTCTGTTTGAGAAAACTCAGGATTGCCTCAACTACGGTCTCCTCACCAGCGCTGGTATTGATCATGGCGTGGTAAACCTCGCGATTGGGCCATTCAGCGTGGAAATAATTTTTGATGAAAGCCGCGCGCTCGCGATCCACAGTATCCACCAGCGCCTCAGCCTCAGCTTGCTTATGGCCTTCAGCAACCAACCGGCGAATTTTTGTTTCTCGCGGTGCGTAAAGGAAAAAACGCAGGGTGTCTGTGCGGTCCTGCAGGAAATGCTGTGCGCCTCGGCCCACAATCACGCAGTTTCCGGCTTCAGCAGCCTGCCGCACTACGCGCTCAGAAAATCTGTGAATGCTGTCCGCATCCAGCATCTCCACCGGATACACGCCCATATTGCCTTCATAACTCCCCAGAGCAAATGATTTGAGCAGTCGACGGTAGAGCGGATCGCGCCGTTCTTCCTGTTGCTCCACGGCGGAGAGCTTGCAATTGGCCAGCCGCGCAATTTCCTGCGTAAGACCCTGGTCCCAGAGCTTCCAGTTCAATTTTGTGGCAAGTTTTTCCGCAATCTGCGGTGCTCCGCAGCCGTATTCGCGCTCGATCGTAATGATTCTGACCATAGCCGCTCCGAAATGCTTAGATGCGTGCTGGCCGCCAGCCGTAGCCGCCGGTGCGGAATAGCTTACTCCTGAAACGGGCCGGAATCACGCTGGAAATAATGGGGACGGG
>DASTCT010000178.1:0-6073 GCA_035710845.1 Candidatus Angelobacter sp. | reverse complement strand
GTTGCTCTGGCGAGAGCTTGGGAGCAGGATCTTTAAACATTCGTCACACCTCCCTGAAAGAGGGAGTGGAAATTCCGCGAGTGTAGCATAGAATTCTCTTCCTATGTCCTTTGATACCCTCATCGTAAACGGCACAGTGGTTACGGCCACTGACACCTACGCGGCTGACGTTGCCATCAGCGGCGGCAAGATCACAGCCATCGGCCAGAACCTGCCGCGTGAAAACACGACGCGCGTGATTGATGCAAAAAGTAAGTATGTCATGCCGGGCGGGATTGATGTACACACGCATCTTGACATGCCGTTTGGCGGCACCACGAGCGCCGACGATTTTGAGACCGGCACGCGTGCAGCGGCCTTCGGCGGCACCACAACGCTGATCGATTTCGCCATCCAGTACAAAGGTCAGCCGCTGCGGGCTGCGTTTGATGCCTGGATGCAGAAGGCCACATCCAAAGCAACCATCGATTATGCCTTCCACTGCATCATTACCGATCTGCCAAATGCGCGGCTCGATGAGATGGGCGAGATGGTGCGCGAAGGCGTGCCCAGCTTTAAGCTGTTCATGGCTTATCCCGGTGTTTTCATGCTGGATGACGCGACCATCTTCAAGGCCATGCGCACGGCCTCAAAGATCGGCGGAATGATCTGCATGCACGCGGAGAATGGCGGAGCAATAGACGTGATCGTTCAGCAGGCGCTGGCTGAAGGAAAGACTGCACCCAAGTATCATGCGCTCACGCGACCTACCACCGCGGAAGGCGAAGCCACAGCGCGGGCTATTGCCCTGGCGGAGATGGCGGGATCGCCAGTTTATATTGTGCATCTGAGCTGCAATGACGCGCTGGAAAAAGTGCGTGAGGCGCGCGACCGCGGCCTGCCCGTCTATGCTGAGACTTGCCCGCAATATCTCTATCTTTCACTTGACGACATGGATAAACCGGGTTTCGAAGCTGCCAAGTATGTCTTTACACCTCCGTTGCGGGAAAAGTGGCACCAGGAAAAACTCTGGACCGGGTTAAAGCAGGACCATCTCCAGGTGGTCTCCACTGATCATTGCCCATTCTGCTTCAAAGAACAAAAAGAGATGGGCAAAGACGACTTCACCAAAATTCCTAACGGCGGGCCGGGCATTGAGCATCGCATGAGCCTGGTGTACTCAGGCGGAGTGAGCAAGGGGCGCTTCAGCATCAACCGATTCGTTGAACTGGTGTCCACTACGCCGGCAAAGATCTTTGGTCTTTACCCGCGCAAAGGAACCGTTGCCGTGGGCAGTGATGCAGACCTTGTGATTTTCGATCCCAATCGCGAGCACACCATCAGCGCCAAGACCCATCACATGCGAGTCGATTATTCGATGTTCGAGGGTATCAAGGTAAAAGGCATGCCAGACGTAGTGCTCTCCCGCGGACGTGTGCTGGTTGAGGACGAGCAGTTCCACGGAAAAGCCGGACAAGGCAGCTTTCTGAAGCGGGCTGTGTACAGCGGAGTGTAAAACAGAAATGAGCTGCCGCGCTTTGCTCAGGCCGAAAAACGATTTGATTTCTTTTTTAGTCGCTCGAATCCCCCTCTGTTCCAAACTCATAACCAACGCCGCGAATGGTGTGAATCAGCTTGACCTTGGCGCCTTCATCAATCTTTTTGCGCAGGTAATTTACGTAAACATCCACCACGTTAGTCATGGTATCCGGTGAAAGCTTCCAGACATGCTCAATGATCATGTTGCGCGTGATGCGCCGGCCATGATTGCGCATAAAGTATTCCAGAAGCGCAAATTCTTTGGGCGTGAGTTCAATTTGCCGCCCGCCGCGATGAATGGTGCGCTGCAGGTAATCCAGTTCCAGGTCCGCCAGCTTCAGCACCGCATGGCCGGGACGGTTCTTCCGCCGCAGCACTGCCCGGATTCGCGCCGAAAGCTCAGAAAAAGAAAACGGCTTGGTCAGGTAGTCGTCCGCGCCAGCATCAAGACACGCTACGCGCTCGCCCACTTCTCCGCTTGCCGTGAGAATAAGAATCGGAATGTCTGCATCGCTGCCGCGTACCTTGGCCAGAACTTCACTTCCGCTAATCACAGGCAAATTCAGATCAAGGATAAGCAGATCATAAGCCCCTTTTTGCAGGCGCTGAAGCGCATCGTCCCCGCTTGCGGCAATCTCAGTTGTATGATCTTCCGAGTTGAAGGCTTTAGCTATGAAAGTTGCCAGCGGAGCGTCATCTTCTGCGATTAGAATTCGCATCCAGGTCTTCTCTCGTCGGTAAGCTGCTTCGTTCCAGTCCGATCATTCTAACTATTCAAAGAATATTTACAACAAATCCCGTTCATTTGCAGTTAAGAATTATCTTAGATTTCCGACAAGTACACTGTTCGTCATGGCCCATTCTTCGCAGGTAAGCCGGGCTTGCTTATAGGATTTTTGCCGCCAGTAGCACCGTCCGCGTGTGGCGGGCGATCATCAGGTCTTCATCCGTTTCCACCACGCGAACCACGCAGCGGCTGTTCGATCTGCTAATAATCGCAGCGCTCTTGGCGTTCGCGACGTTATCCAGTTCGATTCCCAGATGCTCCAAGCCCTGGCAAACCTCAGCACGAATCTGCGCCGCACGCTCGCCGATTCCGCCAGTGAAAACCAGTGTATCCAGCCCGCCCAAAGCTGCAGCAAACGCGCCAACAAATTTACGAATTTGATAACTGAACATCGTTACTGCCAGCGCAGCGGCAGGATCGCTGCTTTGTCGGTCGAGCAAGGTCTTCATCTCGCTGGTCTGGCCGGAGACGCCGAGCAAGCCTGACTGATGGTTAAGCAGAGCTTCCAATTGATCAGCTGTGTATCCCTGACGCAGCAGGTACAGGAGCACGCCGGGATCAAGGTCACCGCTGCGCGTTCCCATCATGAAACCGCCGGTAGGAGTCAAGCCCATGCTGGTATCAATGGCCTGATCGTTCTTTAGCGCCACCATACTTGCACCATTGCCCAAGTGCGCGATGATGGCGCGCCGGCCTAGGTCTTTGCCCAGCTTTGCAACAACATATTCATAAGAAAGGCCATGGAATCCATACCGCTTGATTCCCTGTTGCCAGAATTTCTCCAGCAGCGCGAATCGCTGTGCGACCTCAGGCATAGAACAATGAAAAGCCGTGTCAAAGCAGGCGGCTTGCGGCAGATCAGGATAATGAGCTGTTACGGCATCGATCATCGCAAGTTGGCTGGGCAGATGCAGCGGAGCAAAAGGAACCAGCTCTTTCAGCGCGCGCTTCAACTCGTCATCAATCTGTTGCGGCGCTGTGAACTTTGGGCCACCGTGCACAATGCGATGTCCGGCAGCAGCCAGCTTTTTCACGCCTTGCTGCTGCAACGCAGCAAACATGGTCTTGATTGCCGCTGCGTGATCAGGAAAATTGTCGCTCTGGTCTGCAACTACTGCCTTCGGCGTTTTTAGCCAAGCTCTTCCGCTTGCGGTTCCAATAGCTTCTACGGCGCCGGAAAAGATTCGCTCCTCTGCCGCTTCCTCCATGCGATACGTTGCAAATTTCAACGACGACGAACCGCCATTCAGACAAAGGATGAGTTCCATTTATCTAACCTGCGCACCGGCCACGATCACCTCGCACATCAATTGTGGTTCCAGCGCCAGTTGCGCACTTCCGGCATGTCCTGTCCGTGTGAAGCGACATACGCCTTGTGTTCCACCAGCTTGCTTTGAAACAGTTGCACAACATCTTCCGCCTCAAGGCCAGGTATGCGATGAATGGTGTCAATCGCCAACTGGAAGCGGTCCATGTTATTGCGCACCACCATATCGAAGGGCGTGGTTGTGGTTCCCTCTTCTTTATAGCCGCGGACATGCAGGTTATGGTGATTGCGCCGGCGATAACACAGCCGATGAATCAGCCACGGATATCCGTGATAGGCAAAAATGATGGGTCTGTTCGTCGTAAATAACGCATCGAAACGCTCATCAGATAGGCCGTGCGGATGCTCGCCATAAGGTTGCAGTGTCATCAGATCAACAACATTCACTACGCGTATCCCCAGCCGGGGAAGATGTGTTCGCAACAGTGAAGTTGCGGCCAGAATTTCCAGTGTTGGGACATCGCCGGCGCAGGCCAGTACTGCGGCCGGCTCGCCGCCATCATCGTTGCTCGCCCATTGCCATATTCCGATTCCGGCTGTGCAGTGCTTAATCGCCGCATCCATGTCCAGCCACTGCAACTCAGGCTGTTTGCCGGCCACAATAATGTTCACGTAATTCCTGCTGCGCAGGCAGTGGTCGGCCACGGAGAGCAGACAGTTGGCATCAGGCGGGAAATAGGCGCGGACCAGTTCCGGCTTCTTGTTGACCGCGTTATCCAAAAATCCGGGGTCCTGATGACTAAAACCGTTGTGATCCTGCCGCCAGACGTGCGACGTGAGCAGATAGTTGAGTGACGCAATCGGCTTGCGCCACGGAATGCGACGCACAGCCTCCAACCATTTCGCGTGCTGGTTGTACATTGAGGTCACAATGTGGATAAAAGCCTCATACGATGCGAAGAAACCGTGGCGTCCGGTAAGCAGATAGTCCTCCAGCCATCCCTGGCACATGTGTTCGCTCAGTACC
Organism: Candidatus Angelobacter sp.; assembly: GCA_035710845.1. Lineage (GTDB taxonomy): Bacteria > Acidobacteriota > Terriglobia > Terriglobales > Acidobacteriaceae > Angelobacter. The sequence continues at coordinate 1,474 of DASTCT010000178.1, read as the reverse complement.
TCCATCACCCGGCCATCGCGGCTCACATGAACATCCGTTGGCAGGATCTCCGCAGTGGAAACACGATCTGTAACTTCAAAGACCGCGCTCAGGCGGTTGGAGTCGGTCTCATCCGGGCCCATGACGCGGAAATTGTGCGCGTCAGCATTCAGCTTCAGGATGTCGCGCAAAAAGCGGCCAAGCACGCGTGTCGACTCCTCAAAAGAGCCGCCCGGCTGCTGGACTTTGACGGCGTACTGGCGGAAGTCCGGCATCTTTAGATCTTTAAGCAGCAGTCCGCCAGTCGCGTGCGGATTTGCGCCCATGCGGCGATTGCCCTTCGGCGCAAGCTCCGCCAGTTCGGCAAACAGCTTGCCAGAGCTGTCAAACAGCTCTTCCGGTTTGTAACTCAGCATCCATTGCTCAAGGATTTTCAGATGCTCAGGCTTCTCAAGATCGGTCACTGGAACTTGGTGTGCGCGAAATGTGCCCTCAATTTGCAGGCCATCCACAATCTTGGGGCCGGTCCAGCCTTTAGGCGATCGCAGTATGATGATGGGCCACTGCGGCCTCTGCCACCCAGAATTCTCCCGCGCTTCACGCTGAATGCTCTGAATTTCAGCCAGCACCTTGTCCATGGTCGCCGCCATCAACTGTTGCATCGTGGGCGGATCATCGCCTTCAACAAAGTATGGTTTGTATCCGTAGCCGGTAAACAGGTCGATCAGCTCTTCTCTATGAATGCGCGCCAGCACGGTTGGGCCAGCGATCTTGTATCCGTTCAGGTGAAGAATGGGCAGCACCGCGCCATCACGTGCGGGATTGAGAAATTTGTTGGAGTGCCAACTGGTGGCGCATGGCCCAGTCTCAGCCTCGCCATCGCCCACCACGCAACAGACCAGCAGATCAGGATTATCAAACGCCGCGCCGTAAGCATGCAGCACGGAGTATCCAAGTTCGCCGCCTTCATTAATGGAACCGGGCGTATCCGGCGAGGCGTGGCTGGGAATCCCGTTGGGCCAGGAAAATTGCATAAACAGGCGCTGCATGCCCGCAGCATCCTGCGTAATCCTGGGATAGAACTCTGTATACGAGCCCTCAAGATAAGTATTGGCCACAATTCCCGGCCCGCCATGGCCAGGGCCGGTAACATAAATCGCGTTCAGATCATTTTTCCGGATCAGGCGATTCATGTGTACATACACAAAATTCAGCCCGGGCGTGGTGCCAAAGTGCCCCAGCAGGCGCGGCTTGGTGTGCTCCAGTTTGAGCGGCTCGTGCAGCAATGGATTGTCTCGCAGATAAATCTGTCCTACAGAAAGATAGTTGGCGGCACGCCAGTAGCGATTAATCCGAGCCAATTCTTCCTGTGTAAGTGGACCGCTTCCGATTAGGTCTTCCTGGGCGAGAGTCTTAGGCATTGCACTATTCCATCCGTCGTCAAATTCTCTTCAAATTGTATGCTTTTCCTGCTTCATCGATTTTGCACAACGTG
>DASTCT010000177.1:0-32451 GCA_035710845.1 Candidatus Angelobacter sp. | reverse complement strand
TTTCTAATGCCTACTTTGACTCGCTAGGACTTCCACGCCTGTTCGAAGGATAGCTTAACCCAACCGAACCGCCGTATGCGGACCCGCATGTACGGTGGTGTGGCAGGGGAGAGCGGGTGACCGCTCCCCCTATGCCGATTGACAGTACTGAGCTTCGCCGATTTTATGGGAAGGTGCGGACCATAAACGGCGTTTGCACCGGGCAGAAAACCGTTGAGCTCACCTGGCACAAAGGATTCTGCTGAGGCGTGAGCCTCCGTATGACCTCTGTATCTGTGCTGGTGCGAATATCAGAGATGGTGCCGGCAGGATTGGTTCCGGCAGAGTTAGTGAAGGAATCATTTGCATTGGCGACAAACACCCGCGTCGCGTCGGGTGATGCATCAATAGAAACGGCGCCAACGCCAACAGGAATGGTCCGGATTTCGCTGAGTCCAACCGCATCGACCACGCTGACCCGATTACCAGTGCAGCTCGCCAACTGAGCAGAAAGATTCACATGGTTGAAGCCCGCGGGGCAATGGCCCAGAGCAACATAAGCCTTGGTTCCGTCAGAGAGGGCAGTCACTGACGTGGGAGTATCAGCAACCTTAATGGTGGTTGACTTTGTCGGCGGATTAGTGTCGCTGATGCCGTTTGCGTTGATGACGCTGATGGTGGTCTCGCCGGTATTGCTCACATAAACGCGGTGCAGCGAGGAATCATAGAAAGCAAAGTTGGGACTGGCTGAGGCTGGGGTATTTCCAACGGGAACCGTGGAAATTACCTTGCTCGTGGAAGTATCAATCACGCTCACGGTGCCGTCGCCCTGATTCACCACAAAAACAAAGAGGCCGTCGGTGCTCATGACGCCCCAGATCGGCTGCGAACCCACAGGAATCGATTTCACCACGGTATCGTCAATAGTGGAGATCTGGGTTACGGTATTGCTTGCATTATTGACGACGAAAATCTGGTTGTTGGCAGCATTGCCGGCAATCATTACGGGACTAGTATCGCCGGCAGGCAAGGGAATTGTGTCTGTGACTGCCAGCAGCCCCCCAGAAATTACGCTGATATTGTTGCTGTCATGATTTGCGATAAAAATATTTCCCGAACTGCTGGTACCTCCAGCAACGGGTTTGACTGCTGTGGCCGGCAGGGTAACAGTGCTTACGGTCGCCGCTTGCGGCAGAAGAGCAATATAGACCGAGACGGTTGGCGGATTTGAGGCGTCACCGCTGTTGATGACGAAGGCCTTGTTTCCGCTCTTACCCAGAAAAATTGGATTTACTCCAAGTGAAACAATACCTACGCTGCTGTCACCGGAAACATCAATATGCATGTTGCTGCCGGGAGCTGAGGCCACTGGATTCGTAGAAAGCACAACTGCATGCGATAGGCCCTGCGGGTCACCGGTCGGCGGTGGAACTGGGGTAATGAACTGGCGCAAAGTGTCATTGCAGCCCATAGCCAGCAGCAAAAGAGCGCCTGCAGCAATCAACAGCCACAATGCCTGGAAACGTGACTTCATCAAGACTCCACCGGTACTACCGGTCTGAACGAAAAAAATATGAATTATTGCAGAGGATTTTATTGTACAGCAGTGGCTCATTAGCCACCCCGGAAGTACGGGCTAAGACCCTTTAAAAACAAGGGATGGCCTGAGGCGTCGGGGCTAAGTTTGCATTCAAGAGATCAGGTTGTGAGGTTTGCGGGGATTCTTTGAGCCTTCTTGGCGGTTGAAAAGCGATGAGGGATAAAGATTCTTTGTGCCTGATGGCGGCTTATGGATGGGCGGAGAAATGGAAATGATCTCCGCCCAGGAGCCGACTTCCAACTTCCTACTAGCCGGAGGGCTTCTTTGCTAATTGCCAGATGCCAATTTGTGCAACTCCGGTGAAGAGGACATTTTGCTTGCCGATTCGGCTGCTGCCGCTTTTATTGAATCCGTCACGATCAGCGTCTGGTTTTTTTTGAAAGTAAACAAGTTGCCCATGTGATGTTTTGCTGAACCCTGCACGGTTTCAATCCAGACGGTCTTACCAGCTGTCTTGCAGAGTCCATTCCAGCATGACAACCATTTCGCGGTTGGAAAAAGCCATGGATGCGGTGGTTACATTTACATCGGAAATTTTCGGTATCAAGACAAGCTGGGCTTCTTCCGGCTTGGGTGAAGCATCCACACGGGTGAGGCTGGAGAATACCCCCTGCAGAGCCGGCTCGAGTTCCGTGCAGGCTGCTTTTCCAACGTCAAACGAGCCCCATTCCTTTGTCATAGCTGATCCTTTTGGTTTGATCTTGGTCGCGCAGAACTCCGGGGTGAGGACGAGTGCCGCTTTGAACGGCAGTTTGCCATTAACAGGCTTTACATCGGAAGGCGGCTTTGTGTCTGTTGCGGGCTTCGTGTCCGCTGCGGGCTGGGTATCTGCGGACTTGGTCTCGGCCGGCGTGGGTGAGGGAGTTTGTTCCTGGGCCATGACTAACCCCGAAAAAATCAGCACTGAAGCAAGCAAAGAAATCCGAATCTGTGACATTAGTTGTCCTCATTTATCTTGAAGTGATTTTTAAAAGACCAAATCCAGAACCAGCGGTTCGGATTTCTGTGCACCCATCCTGGTGACTGGAATCCGAATGCGAATCTTCTGCCGTGAACCATTTTTGGGGACCGGAATATACAAAAAACCATGTGTGGATGAGGCCGGAGAAAGTGTCGTGCTCTGCAATTCTTTTTTCAGGAGGTTTGCCTGAATATGCGAGGCATGGTTCACCTTTGACATGACAATAAATCCGCCAACAACTGGAGTAAGTGAGGTCAGGCCGGCAAGGGCTGCCTGGTCTTTCATTTTTGAAGGCACTTGCGGAGTGGAAGCGCTGGAATCTTCAGGACCATAGGTAATGGCAGATTTATCGAAAAGAAAACTATCTTCTTTTGACTGGTTTTCCATCACGATAAAAATCGGAACGAAACCCTTTGGTGTAAGCTCCGTATCGAAATAGGTCTTTTGATCTTTCAGGTCCTCAACCGGCTGACCGCCAATAGTGAGGCCTGCGTTCTGTACCGTGACTGTATAGGACGCGGCTGGATGCACCGGGTAGTCTGCAAACTTCTGGTCCGCCTGAAAAACCGGAGCCAGAGCCAAGGCAACAAGCGCGAAGAAGATTCCCCCCATAAGATCAGCCCTTAGCTCTGTATTGACAGGGCTTGGGCTATGTACCCCCTTTTTACGATTAGTGAATGCAAGGCCTAAAACGTTTCATTCACAGCAAAAAATAAATATGAGGATAAACTACAGAGCCAAACATCTAGTCCTCAACGCCTATCCAGGCCAAGCGTTCATACTGCAACTGTTAAGCTTTTGAGATCGCGGTAAAGCCAAAAAATAGTCTGTATTGTTAGAAATCTTAACCGTAACAAGCTTGCTGATGGTCAGAACCCACTTTAGCAAGTAAATACAACTTATTTATTTTCTTCCAGATAGGTGAGATGTTGGTCGTCGGCAGTAGGATTAAAAGGAAAAACATTTACATCCATTGCAAACCCATCTTAAAGTACGTGTGACCCCAGAAGGGGCAAGCATCTGTGCTGGATCCAGAGCCAACTATAAGAAAAAACAAAAAGCTCGGGTCCGAAATGACGACCGCCAAGTTTGTATAGCCCATGTCAGGGCACACCTCGCGCAACTAGGCCGTCATGCCAGTCTTGCACTTAAGGGTTGAGGGCAACAACCGCCCTAAAGAATCGAACACAAATTTAATCTGTAAATCGAGCAGGCGACTGAAAGGTTCGAGGTCTTTATTGACGACGGATTGAGCAGGCCATTTGTCGAGCCTTTCAGAGAGCCGATTTGCAGACCAGGCAGAGTTGCGAGGTCATTGAATCAATGAAGCGAACCCCGGTAGCTTCCGGCAAAGAAAAAATTCTTGTCGTTAATCACGATCGTGAAAATCTTCTATTTACCCAGCAACTGCTGGAGAGCGCGGATTTTCTGGTTGAAGCCAGCCCCAGTTGCAGCGACGCTGTGCAACGGATGGAAAACGGGGAAGTGCCCGCGCTGGTTCTGCTGGAAGACGCTCAGCCGGAAGAGGCGATGAAGGCGATCCAGGCCTGCCGTAGGCTTCGCGCAGAGCAGAAGATTGTGGTGTTTTCTGAGATAAGCGACGTTAGTACCGTGGTCCAGGCGGTGCGGCTGGGCGCGCTTGATTATATTGCCAAGCCGCTCGATGGAAGCAAGCTCATCGCTGAGGTGCAGCGTTTGCTTGGGCCAACCAAGGCTGCGGGCGACGAATCTTGCCACCAAGAATCCCAGCGCGAACATTTTGAAGCGGTTGAAAACGATATTTTTTTCCTCGCCGCTAGCCCGGCCATGCAGAAGATTCGCTCTCAGGTTGAGCAGGTAGCCAAGGTAGATATACCAGTCCTTCTGCTAGGAGAGAGCGGCGCGGGCAAAGAGGTTCTTGCGCGCCTGGTCCATAAGCTTTCGCGCCGCGTGGGCAAGCCGCTGGTGAAGGTGAACTGCGCTGCGCTGCCGCATGATCTGCTGGAAAGCGAGCTCTTTGGTTATGAAGCTGGCGCTTTTACCGGGGCCACGCGCTCCAAGCCCGGCATGTTGGAGCTGTGCGACAAGGGAACAATTTTTCTGGATGAGATTGGAGAGATGAGCCCGGCTTTGCAGGCCAAGCTGCTCCATGTCCTGCAGGATGGACGATTCACGCGGCTGGGCGGGCGGACAACCGTGATTTCGAATTTTCGCGTTCTGGCGGCCACCAACATTGATGTTCATGAAGCCATGAGCACCAAAACTTTTCGCGAGGACCTTTATTACCGGCTGAATGCTTTTACCATCAATATTCCGCCACTGCGTGAACGGCGTGAAGAGGTTCCATTTTTGCTGAAGCACTTCATGCAGCAATTTTCTGACAAGTACGATTGCCCGCCGGCAGAGTGCTCTCATGCGCTGGTGCGTGCTTGCATGCGCTATGCCTGGCCGGGAAACCTTCGCGAGCTGGGGAACTTTGTGAAGCGCTACATGGTGCTTCAGGATGAAACGCTGGCCATTGCCGAGCTGGAAGAGAGGGAAGTCAGCGCTGAGATAGCTCCCGATCTGGAAGAAGATGCTCTTCTAAACAGCGGCACTGGCTTGAAATCGATGGTGCAGAACCTGAAGGAAAGAGCCGAACCCAGAATCATTGAGCGTGTGCTGATCGCGACCAAGTGGAACTGCAAGAGCGCAGCCCGGCAGCTCCAGATCAGCTATAAAGCCCTGCTCTACAAGATGAAGCAATATCGCATCTTTCCTCCCGGCGTGAGTGGGCCGGGGTTGAGGAATGCGCACGGGTAGCAGTTATCGAAAGTTGCTGCATCGATCGAATTCGCGAGGAAAGGGATGTTGGGTTACTGCACAGCTCAAAAGAACCGAACACTCACGATCGGACGCCCAAGCACGGACATCTCAAAGACAAAGTGATCAAAGGATGGTAGTTGCTGTATTGCTTTGAGCGAAGCACAGGATGCAGCAGTCTCATGGAGCGCCAGGAAAAGAGGAGTTGGATAAACCCGCGAAGACACTCACAGATGTTATCCAACTCCAAAATTGTAGGACTCATCCGTCGAACTGGTATTTAGGACCAAGAACCCGGCCGCGCGACCGGAGATCTTGTTGATGCCTTGTTCGTGTTTCACCTCCGTTGGGAAAAGCAGCTGGGCGAACTCCACTTCGCCCAGCTGCCCGGCTTCAGGCATCTCTCTACCGTCATAGTTCAACGCCTGAATTTCTTAATCTCGTCGGGGTGCGCTGTGCTCCGCTTTCTAACACGCCGCCATATGGGCCCATTGAACGAGGAATTCTCACGATCTTTAGAAGCGGTCTCGGCAATCAGTCATAGCCCTGGGACATGAGTTGCCGTGGCTAAGAGTCATTGGTGAGACAGCTTCTAAAAACCGGGGTGCAGGTTCGCACCCCGTTTTCTTCTTCGATTACCGGCTTGGTAATGCAACACGTTTCCACGCCGGCAGCGACAAACTTCTGGGATCTTTGTGGGTCCGGGTTGCCGGGGAGGGTCGCTCCCCGGCAATCGGAGTTAGAGGGTCATTACTGGGCGCCGATCGACACAGTGAACTGGTTGTTCGCTGTATTCGGATCGCTTCCATTCACCTGGCTGGCTGAACCGGTTGTGGTGTACGAGTTGGCCGGTTCGGCGTTCGACGGTGTTGCCTGGACCGTGACGGTCGCGGCGCCGCCGCCGTTGATAGCACCGAGGCTGCAGCTCACGACGTTGCCGGAGATGCTGCAAGTCCCTTGCGTCGTGGTGAACGAGTTCTGTGTCAGGCTGGCTCCGCTGGGAGCAGTCGTCACAGCTTGGAAGTTCACGCAACCGGCGTTGATGCTGCCTGTGCCGTTCTTGATCTGCCAAGTGAAGGTTACCGGGCTTCCGTGAGTCGGGTTGCCGTTGTTGGAAGAGCCGGTCACCTGGATGTCAGCCGCGGACGCATTGCAAGTGCTCTGCGAAACCGTGGTGGTTGCGGTAAACGTGTTGTTGGTCAGGTTTCCGTCAGAGACAAGGTTTGAAGGATCCGTCACGTTGACGGTCGCCTGGTTTGTGAAGCTACCGGTCTGGCCTGCAGGCAGCAGCACCGTCACAGTTACGGTAGCGGTACCTGCGACTGGAATTGCTCCCAGAGCGCAGTTGAACGTGGTCAGGGTTTGGGTGCCAGTGCAAATGCCCTGCGAGAAGGTGGAGGATACGTACCCGGCCGGGAGCGTATCGCTGAATCCAACCGAAGGCGCTACCGCGGGTCCGTTATTGTGGATGGTGATTGTATAGGTTACCTGCGCACCGGCATTCGAGTTCGCCTGCACGGTTTCCGAAGCGCTCACGTCCGCATTGGTCGCGCACGGATTCGGTACCGCGGCTGACAGCGCTGAAGCTGGGCTGGTGCCGACAGCGTTGGTTGCCGTCACTTGGAACTGATAGCTCGTCGTGGCTCCGCAAGCCAGACCAGTCACTGATCCGCCTGTGCCGGCGCCAAGAATCGTAACCGGAGAACCCACCTGTACCGCTGGTGATCCCGTGAATACAGTGATCGCTGAGCTGGTCACAGGAGAATGGCCATTGCTGGGTTCTGTCCAGGCAACTGCAACGGTAGAGCCGTCGCCCGCATTCACGCCGACCACGTTTGTCGGTGCTGCCGGAACAGTCGTCGCGAACGGGGTAACAATTGGGCTAAGAGGTGAAAACGCGCTGCAACCGGAGGCATTGCAGGCCTCGATCTCAAACTGATAGCCAGTGCCGGGAGTCAGGCCGCTGACCGTCGCAGCCTGTGCCGGAGCGTTAACGATGAGATCGGCAAGGCCGCTGGGAGTTGCCGGTCCGCCGGTCGGAGAGGCCAACCAAATGGAGATGTCATACGTGGTTGTGGGCTGTCCGTTGACTGTCGGCACCCAGCCGAGTGTCGCCTGGCCTGTGCCGGGGCCAGCCGTTGCTGATGTAAACGCTGGCGTAGCCGGTGGTCCAGCTTGCGTAGGAGCTGGCGTGATTCTCCAGAGCCGGCCTGTGCCGTTGATGCCGCCCTGCGTCTCGTCATCACCTGCGTAGACCGTCGCGTTGGCCGGATCCAGTGGATCGGCCGTAACTCCGGTCAGGAACGAGAACGATCCGCCATAGTTCAGGTTCGCGGTCTGTTGGGTTGAGCTCAGGATGTTCGTCACCCTGGTCAGGTTCGGGAATGACGCAACATACACGGCGTTGCCCGGGAAAGTCGGGTATAGCGCATCGCTGGCCAGTCCGCCCTGCGGCGCGCCCGCCGCGCTTGCCAGGATTTCGTTGGGCAGCGGTGCTCCGCCAACGACCGGATTGCCGCACGTGTTGTTGCCGTTGGCCGGTGTCAAGCACTGAGTGGCATGGAACTCCACCCAGGGAGCGATGTTGTCTGCGCCGATGAGCGTATCACCAATCCAGCCGAGACCGAAGGTGTGGCCTGAGCCAAACAGTGAGTCGTGGGCGAGTATTGGAATCTGGATCTTTTGAGTGGGATCCTGGCCGGTGAAGCCCCCACCGCTGATAGTGCCAGGCGGGCAGTCGGTTTGGGTATTGAAAGTGGCCGCGCCGACAATGCGGAGGATCGCGCCATCGCGAATGTCGCCGACGTAGAGGTCCCCGTCAGGTCCGAGCGCAGCAGCGTCAGGAATACGCGGAACCGGGCTCCCAGTCTTGGGATTGGCCAACTGGCCGCAGCCGCCAAACGCGTTCCGGCCAATTTGCGTTCCTATCAGGCTGTCGACTTGAATCAGATCAACCATGCCCTGGCCGTTATCGCCCTCCGGGTGGAAGATTATGCGCGCGACGCCTGCGCCCACACGGCTATTGTTTGTTAAGTACATGAGATTGTGCTGCGTGTCCATGGTGATCTGGCCGGGAGCGATCGCCAGTTTGTTGATGCTGATCACGCATGCCAGCGCGTTCACGTTCCATGCGCCGAAGCCACCCACCGGTGTTGCCAGATTGGCATCAACTTCAGGGTCGATTCGGCACAGTCCGTTAATCGCATCGCCGTACCACAGGTGGCGTACCGGCAAGCACTGCCCAAAAGTTGGGCTGGGAAGGTTCACCTTGCCAAAATTTGGGTTCGGAGTTACGCCGTCAGCGAGGAACAGGTTGTTGTCTACCAGGAGCTGATCTTCGCAAAACAGCGTATTAAACTGTGGGTTCGCAGTGGTGCCGTCGGCGAGGAACTGCCTCGTATCAATCGGATTCCTGGCCCGGCTGTGCGCCGTGCCGTTCGCGATAACGCCCGAAGTCGGCAGGGTGACTCCGCCGGGACCGGTCACGGTCACATTCTGAACACCAGCCCACAACGTGGTAACTGTGGGAGCATTTTGAAATGTCTGCGCATTCGCTGTACCAGCGGCGAACGCAAGGATGAGAAGACAGCCCAGAATCGCGGCGATCGTTCCTGTCGCCTTGCGAGTTTGAGTCTGTAAATAGCTTGTTGTTTTCGGGCTTTTCACTGAATTGCTTCTTTCCCGTTCCCGGAAGCTCCATGGCTTCTGAAACGATTGTTGTGAGTTGGCCTGCGGCTTTCTCTAAAGTGGCGTTGGCCGCGCCGTTCGTTTTTCTCGAGCGCGGTCCATCACGCGTCACTGCGACTGCTCGCAGCAATGCGCCTGTGTAACCAGGAAAGGAAAAGATCAGTTAGGGCTAGAAACGAACCTGGGAGCGGGCCATAACTGCCTAGCCTTTTCGGTCGCTGGGCACCTCCGGCTCGTGGAAAGACAACTTCCACGTAGCCAGTCTTGCCGTACAGCTACCAACCAGCGGCATCAGCCCGATGATTTCGTCGATTTTGGCAGCAAAGATAGACTTGCTCTTCCCGGATGCGCTGCCCCGCAAAGACATGCTTCTCAAGAAGTGGTTAAGCGCCTTATACCTTCGTGCGTACAGAGCGTTATAACGCACCTCTACTATGGAAACCGGTGCTTAAAGCAGCATTAAAAAGAGATTAAAAATTTTAATGTGGCCATGTCCGGTTGGATAAGGGTTGGGTAGCCATTTTCCCGATTGGAGAGAAAAGCGGAGAGGTTTTGAGCCGAGACACGAGTGTACTAGCGCCTGGCCCGAAGCAGGCAACTCCCGGTTCGGGCGTGTTCGCGCTCATCGGATAAGAAAATCGCGTTGTTAGTTGTGCGCGACCGCTTTTTGCGCCGCCCCAATTTGTGCAGCCCTCACGGGCTCTCCACCGGCCCGCGAGAAATAGCGCTCATTGTAGCGCGCTTGCACTGACCCTAACGGCTTCATAAGCGTCGCCATATTCTGCTGGTAGATCTTCATTGAAATCTCTGCTGTAACTTCCTCCAGTGGAATCATTCTCCGGCTTTCCAGCTTGTAAATCACATAGGCAGTTGGGAACTCCCGCACGCTCGTGATTTCGCCTGGCTTAAGTGCAAATAATTCGGCCTCTGTCTTTTGCTCCATATTTCCACGCCGGATGGGCTTCAACGAGCTGACCGGAGGAGTCTTGATGCCGCGGGCTTCATAATCCGCGTAAGGACTCTGGAGGCCGAGGGTCTGGTAGACCTCTTTCTGGAGTTTTTCCATGTCCTCGCCTGCGATGGCGCGCTCCTGCAGCTCGTAGGCTAGCCGCTTTGCTTTGGCCTCGAAATCGGCATCGCTCGGAATTCTCGGTCTTTGCCGCGGGACAGAAATGTGCGTAAGCGTCAGCTCCTCAAAGTCCGCCGAGTTTTTCTGGTAGTACGCCTCGATTCCCTCTTTGGGAATGTCCCTCGCCTTTTCATCTTCTTTCAGGCGGTAGAGATCTCCGAGGGCCCGTTGCCGGACCAGCATCATCACTCCCGGAAGCCGCGCGTCTTTGTCAATTCCCGCTTTTTCCGCTGCGTCTGCGTAAATCAGATCGTTCACGTAGCCTTCCGCGATCGAACGCGGTATGGCGCTGGTTGGAGTGGTAGCGTTGATGAGCGCGATCCGGAGCAAAGGCTCGAATTGTTCGCGCGTAATCGTCTGGGTGCACGGGCCGGTTTCCGGTTTCTGGCTTCTGCACAAACCATGGATGGTAATAACTGCATCGCCCGGAGCGATCTCCTTTTTCGCTGTCGAATTCCCTACTGAACTCGCGCCATTGGCAGCATTTTGAAAAGCAGTCGGTGAGGTGGCAAAATACGCCTCGTTATAATCCGCGTGCACCGCGTCGTGTAGCGCCTTATCCAGACCCACTGTTTTGTCGCTATACAGCGTCCCATGAATCTCATTTTTCACCATTTCAAAGGGCAAAGTCTCCCTGCTGGTCCGCTTGAAAAACATCCACAGCCCTCCAGCGTCCAAAACCGGAGTGACCTCGCCCTGTTGCAGCGCAAAAATCGTTTTCTCGTCCTCCTCTTTGAACTGTCCTCGTCGCAACCCAATCTGTACGTTGGAAGATTCTTTCAAGCCCAGCGCATTCAGGGCTTCTTTCTCCAGCTTAGTAACGTCCTCTCCTTTTACCGCGCGGAGGCGCAGCTCTTCGGCTAATTGTTTAGCTTTGGAGCGAAACTCCACATCGCTCAGGTTCGCCACATTGTTTTTGGGAACCTGAAAGCGGTCGAGGTCCACCTCTTCGTAATCGGCGATATTCTTTTTGTAGTACGCTTCCATTTCTGCATCTGTAATGTGCTGCGCCTTCTCCGTCAACTGTACGCGGTACATGTCAGCCAACGCACGCAGGCGGATAGCTTCCATCACCTGTTCAAAACGAGGATCTTTGTCCACTCCCGCCCTCTGCCCTGATTCCGCGTAAAGCAGCAGACTGAAGTAGTTTTGCGCTATCTTGCGATACACGGACGGCTCAACGCCAGCCGTGGTCGCGCTCAGGGCCTTCAGGAAGCTCTCAAAATCCCGCCGGCTGACCAGCGTTCGGCACGCACCCGCCTCGGAGGTTGCACCGGCGCAAAGTCCTTCAATGGTGATCACCGGGTCTGTTGCCAGTGCGGCACGGCCTTTAGACTTCGCTCCGGCTGCTGCCTTTGCCTGCGCGATGGGTGCTTTTTGTGCAGTCCCTTGCGCCAAAGCCGTTTCTAAACCAAAGACCGTTGCCAAACCAAAGATAAGAACCAATGAAATTCGTGACATTTGTAACTTCTCCCGCGCATGAAGGTTTCTTGGGCATCCAGGACTTACTCGCTTGTCGCGCGTAAGTGTTGCGGTGACTCCGGCTTCCGGTCGCTTGGGATGCGACTTCTATAAGGCAAGAGCCTGTGGATTCGACCAGCACATATTAGCCTGTTATGCCCCCGGAGTCACGGTTCTTGGAAAAGAATTAGGGAAATTAATGATTAGAAAAATTAATGTTTTCGCAAGAGGAAGGCAAGTGGCAAAATTGGTTTTCGGGTTCGTTCTAATTTAGTCCTAATGGAACGCAAGTAGAATATGGCTGGGTTTCCGCCTTGAGTCGAAATCATGAAGTTTTTTTCGCTGACAATTTGGATGCTTGTGGGAACCGGGATTATTGCGGCCCAGACAAACGATCCCCAACATGCGAACCTGCCCCCTGCTGCGCTCGTACAGCGAACTGAGGTTTCATCTGCGCCAGCAGGCAATCCGAATCCCGGTGCCCAGACTGCTGCGCCAACAGCTACCCCTGCGCCCGTGCCGGCAAGGCCGGTAGATGTGCCACCCGTTCCGCCTGAAGTAACTTTTCGCGATGGAATGATTACCCTGACCGCGCCCAATTCCAGCCTGGCCAGTGTGCTGAATGCCATCAGATCAAAAACTGGAATTGAGTTCGAAGGCGCAGATTTCGGCGCCGCTGATCGCCTGGCGCTTTCCATTGGCCCGGCCTCTGAAGCTGATGTTCTGTCCGCCATCTTTGATGGCTCGCGCTTCGACTATGTGGCCCTGGGAAGGCCAGACAGTCCCACGCTTGTCCAGCGGGTGATCCTGACCGCGAAGGGCTCAGTTCCTGCGACGCCGCAACCAGGTGCAGTCCAGTCCCGCAATGCTGACGACGATCCCATTAACGCAGCCGATCACTGGGAAACTCCAGGCGAGCGGACTGCTCAGCTGAGGGAGCAGTTGGACCAGGACCGCGAAAAGGAACTGAAGCTACGGGAAATGTATTTACAGCAGCAGAAACAACAGCAGCAGCAGAATCCTCAGCCCCCACCAGAGCCGTAAATTTAGGCAAAGGCGCGCACGCGAATTTCTCCTCACAATTTAGCTTGATTGATTGGTGCCCTTCGGGCGCGGCGTTTGAATCGGAAGCATCTCCATCAGTGGTCGTTTTTGGCGTTCCGTGCTAAAAAGCAATTTGGATCGGAATTTATAAATTTTAAAATTCCCAACACCCATCCCCTCGGACCTAGCCGCGCCCACTGGCCCGGCGCAGGCCTGAGAAGCTGCTCGACAACTTGTACTCTGCGGGAGAAGCCAGGACGTATCCTATTCCGTGCGCCGTGTGGATCAGCGGCTTATCGAAGCCGTCGTCAATCTTGGCACGGAGATAGTTGACGTACACGTCAACTATGTTGGTCAATCCTTCAAAACCAAGATTCCAGACGTGCTCCACCACCATGGTGCGCGTGACGGTACGGCCGGCATTGCGCATTAGATATTCCAACACAGCGTATTCCCGCTGCGTCAGTTTGATTGGTTTGCCGGCTCGCGTCACAATGTGCCGCATGCGGTCGAGCTCCAGGTCCTCGACTCTGATTCTGTCCATCAGCTCCAACGGACGGCGTAGGAGAGCATGGAGACGGGCCAGCAGCTCTTCGTAAAAAAATGGTTTGATCAGGTAGTCATCGGCGCCGGCCCGCAATCCGCAGATACGGTCAGACTCTTCCTTCCGCGCGCTCAGAAGCAGGACCCGCGTGCCGGACCCGGACTTCCGGAGTCGTCTGAGGATTGTCAGGCCGTCGAGTTTGGGCAAGTTCCAATCGAGAATGATGGCGTCATAATTGACCTCGCCGGCTAACTGCAGACCTTCTTCTCCATCCCCGGCCACGTCGACGGCAAAATGATCGGCCTCAAGACCCTTGGCCAATGTACGGGCTACTTTGGACTCATCCTCTACTACCAGAATACGCACTTCTCAACCTCCGTCTTGCCCTCACTCTAAAATAAAAACGTTTGGCTCAACGCACGCTGGCCTCCCTGGAAGCTTACGGATCTTTGGGTGCCGGTCTCTAGTACTGAGTCAAAATTCAGAACAGAAAATATAGTGGGGCAAAATTTCTATCCAAATGTGTTCAGTTTTAACCAACTTCAGCCTCACTTAGTGAGTACTTCGAGGCGGGAGTTGGTTCCTTTTGTCGGCCTTCAAACCAGAGGGCCGGCCGGAGAATGGCCGGCCCTCCCGGAGTTACTTAGCGTTGATGGTGACAGTGAACGCGTTGTTCGCCGGGTTGGTATCCGTTCCGATGAACTCCGCAGACCCTGTAACCGGAATCGTTCCGCTGCCAGCTACTTTCACATTCACGATCACAGTCATCGTCTGTCCTCCGCCAATGCTTGCCGCAGAACAGGTAATCGTCCCTGAGGTGCCGGGAGCCGGCCCGTCGCAGGTGCTGAGGGTCGACGTTACAGATTGAAACAGCAGCGACGCAGGCAATGCAGTGCTGAACGTGACCTGATTGGCCGTCGGACTCTGGCCGTTTTTGATCTGCCAGGCAAACGTGTCAGTGCTGCCGACCGTCGGCCCGCCGTTCTGCGCCGCGCCCACAACCTGGATATCGGTGGGCGTTGTAGGCGCCGCGATCTGGGTAGTAACAGTCGCAGTATTGTTGAGCGGATTGGGATCAGCCAGCGGCGCTCCCGCTGAATCGAATCCCTGCACCGAAGCGCTATTCACTGTGATTGTGCTCGTCAGGGTCAGCGTCACCGTAATCGTCGCGCTTCCTCCGGCTGGCAAGCCGCTCATCAAACACTGGACACCTGCAAAACCCGGAGGGCCAGAGCATACGCCTTGTGTAGTTGAAGCAGATACAAACGTCGCGCCGATCGGAAGCGGATCAGAAACAGTCACGCTCGGAGCAGCACTGGGTCCGAGGTTGCTGACGACAAGCGTGTAAGTAATATTTCCACCCACATTCGGCGTCGGTCCGGCAGTCATGCTGATTGCCAGATCGGGCGGCCCCTGCGGCGGAGCTACCGGAGTCACCGTGTTGGATGGCAGCGATTCCGGACTGCTGCCTGCCGCGTTGGTCGCGTGGACGGTGAACGTGTAGGTGGTTCCGTTAGTTAGACCGCTCATCGTTGCCGAAGTCGCGGGCGCCACCACGAAAACACCAAGTCCCGTGGGCACGCCTCCGATATAGGACGATACCGTGTAGCTCGTGATGGGCGAGCCACCGTTGCTGGTGGGCGCAGTCCAGGCGATGGTTGCGGCTGCGTTGCTCGACGACGCAACGACTGCCCCTGGAGCGCTCGGAGGAGTTACTACGTGTGGAGTAACAGAATTGCTCGGAGCTGAGAACAGGCTCGTTCCGAATGAGTTGGTGGCCGAAACTTCGAACTGGTACGCGACACCATTAGTCAGTCCGGAAACGGTTGCAGTTGTCGGCACCACCGTGAACCCCGGCGCAGCGCTCACCGTCACATCGGGCACGGTCACAGCATTCGATGCGAATGAATTATGCACTGTATAACTGGTTGCGTCACCGCCGCCGCCTGACTGCCAGCTAACAGTGGCTTGGCCATCGCCGGCCAGCGCAGTCACCTGGATCGGTATTTCCGGTGTCGTCGGCGGAGCATTGACGAGTTTGTCAATCCAACCCGCATTGGTGACCGCAGGTACATCCACGGCGGGATCGCTTCCCAGGTAGACCACCTCGTTCTTAAGGTTGGAAGTATCCACCGCAATCGTCAGGCCTGGCTGAATGTTTGATGCCCAGATTTGTTGCACCGCCGGGACTCCCACGCTGAGGCCGGAGACCAGCGCGATGTTCGTTCCTGTCGGGTCGAAGGCATAAATATTGTTGCCGTTTGTGGCGGGATAATTCTGGTCGGTGAACATCCCCAGTGGATTGGGGACGAGGGAAACCAGAAGACCAATTCCTTTACAGGGAGTGAAGTTGTTGGCCGCGGTAAAGCACTGGTCGGCATTCGCGATTCGGAATAGTCCGGGACCGTCGGCCCCCCAGAGGTCGTGCCCGATCCAGCCCAATCCCTTGCCGATCTTCCCGTCAAAGGTTGATCCCATCACCTGGAAACCCGCGCACGGTACTGAAGCAGACTGCGGGCCAAGAATGCGTATGATGTTCCCGCTCTTTCTGAAGCTGACATACAAATCGCCGTCAGGACCGAGAGTGATCGCCCAGGGGAAGTTGCCGCTCACTCCGCAGCCGCCGGCATCGCCAAGAAATTCCGAAGTCGCGCTGATCAGGCCCTGGCCTGAGTCGCCACCAGGAAGCACGTGGAGGCGAGCCACCGATGACGGTTTGGCGTTGTTAACGGAATAGAGAGTGTTGGTGGTTGGATCGAAGGCCGTTCTTCCCGGCGTGAACTTCGTTCCTGCCACCGTGGTAACGCAGGTGCTCGTATTGACCGTATATGGGCCTGGGGAGTCGAGATCAGGATCGATGCGGCAAAAGCCAGCTTGATCGCCTTCCCACACATGCCGGACTGGGTTGCCAGTGATGGGGCTGATCGCCGTTCCTGGCAGGATCTGTACTCCCCACGGCAGGTTGAGTTGTTGAATCATTCCTATATCGGTGATTGTGCTGCTGACCTGCGCCGCAGCGCCTCCGCACGCCAGGGCGACGAAAAGAACCAGAATCAGAATTGACGCTAGCGATACTCGCGATTGAAAGTTAATTCTGTTCCTTGCAATAGTGGACTGTCTCAGACTCCTCATACACTTTGGCCTACTGGCCTTTCTCCGGAAGCTTGTTGTCCGTTAAACAATTAAATGTAAGTGCTGCCGGCTGCCGGAAGAGGCGGTGGAGCGCCAAAGCCGTTTGTGGAGTCGGAATTTGTCAGAAACTAACTGGCGAAAAGCTCTGCTGGCTCTCTACCAGTCGCGCGGAAAATCCGGAAGGAAAATTACTTTAAAAAAAGCTAACAGATATAGAGACAATAGAACAACAGTTCAATATATGGTCACATGCTGATTTTAGGACCTATGCCCCCTTGGCCATTAGTGCAGTCCGGGACAATGTGTATCTTTAATCCGATGCCCTCTCAATCGGTTCAATCATTGCGCCGAGCTGTTAGCACAGATCAAGATTAGACCAGAGGGCCGGCCAGAAACTGACCGGCCCTCCCGGAGTTTACTTAGCGTTGATAGTGACGGTGAACGCATTGTTCGCCGCGTTAGTATCGGTTCCATTGAATGTTGCGGAGCCAGTAACAGGAATGGTTCCGGCAGCCGCCACGTTGACATTCACGACTACGATCATGGTCTGGCCGCCGCCTAGACTTTCCGCCGTGCAAGTGATGGTCCCGGATGCGCCGGGAGCGGGTCCCTGGCAACTGCCGAGATTCGTTGAAATCGAACTGAATTGCAGCGAAGCCGGCAGTCCGGTAGTGAACGTTACCTGGTTCGCTTGGATACTCGTGGCGTTCTTGATCTGCCAGGTATATGTGTCGACCGCGCCGACAGCTGGCCCTCCGTTCTGCGCCGCTCCGGTCACCTGAATATCGGTGGTGGTTGGAGGCGGACCGATCACGGTGGTAGCGAAGCCGGTGTTGTTGGCCGGATTCGGGTCGCTCAGAGGCACGCCACCGGAGTCAAACGCCTGAACCGAAGCGGAGTCCGTTGTTGTGGCTTGCAGGCTCAGGGTTACGCTGACCGTCGCGCTCGCGCCGGGAAGCATCGAGGCTAGCACGCACTGTACAACCGCGTTCGCTTGCGTTGGAGGAATGCAAATGCCCTGAGTGGTTGTAGCCGAGACAAACGCTGCGCCGCTGGGTATCGGATCAGACACTGTTACGCTCGGTGCGAAGTTCGGGCCGAGGTTGGTCACTAGCAGATTGTAGGTGGCGTTTCCGCCGGGATTGTCGCTCGCCGGCCCTGTCACCCCAATCGCCATGTCGGTCGGGCCGAGCGGAATCACCGGTGTAACCGCATTTGATGGCGCTGATTCCGCGCTGTTCCCAACCGCATTGGTTGCATGTACCGTGAAGGTGTACGTCGTGCCATTGGTCAAGTTGGTTACGGTTCCCGATGTTGCAGGAGCGGCAATAAACACACCGATTCCCGCTGGCAGTCCTCCTACCAACGCACTCACACTGTAGCTGGTGATTGGAGATCCGCCATCACTGGCTGGCTTGCTCCAGGAAATGGTGGCCTGCCCATCGCCCGCAACTGCACTCACCGCGGTTGGCGCGCCCGGGACGGTTGGCGCAAACGGCGTCACCGGATTGCTGGGAGCGGAAAAACCGCTTGTCCCAGACGCGTTGCTGGCCGAGATTTGGAATTGATAAGTGACTCCGTTGGTCAGACTGACCACCACGCTTGTTGGCACGTTGGTGAAGCCCGCCGGAGCAGTCACTATGGCATCGGGTACTGTGATCCCGTTGGATGCGGACGAGTTGTGGACTGTGTAGCTGGTAGGCGCACCACCGCCGCCCGAGGACCAGCTGACCGTTGCCTGTCCGTTGCCCGGAGTAGCCCTTGCGTTGACCGGAATGGCCGGCGGCCCACCGACTCCCAGCGTAACCTTTATTACCGTTCCAGTTCCGACGATGCCCGTATCCACGCCCGGGTCCGCTCCTAGATAAAGGATCTGGTTTGCCGGGTTGGCGTTGTCGATGGTGATGGTGAGGCCAGTGAGAATACTGACTGAGTAGTCAAGAGTTACGATGGGATTCGTTCCTGCCAAGCCGGTAAGCAGGTCGATGGTTGTTCCTGTCGCGTCAAAGGTATACAGGTTATTCCCGTTCGTCGCCGGATATGCCTGGTCCGTAACCATGCTGAACCCGTTGGGAACCACGGCCCGAAACAGAGCGCTTGCCTGGCAGGGAGTGAAATTGTTGACCGGCGTGAAGCACTGGTCCGCATTCCCGATTCGCCACAGTCCAACTACGTCTTCTCCCCAAAGGTCATGTCCGATCCACGCCAGTGACTTGGTGATTTTGTGATCAAATCCTTGCCCCATCACTTGCATGTTGGCGCACGGCACTGATGCTGATTGCGGCGCCAGCACCCGGATCACGTTCCCATTTTTCCTGAAGCCGACATACAGATTGCCATCGGGGCCGAGAGAAATGGACCAGGGGAAGTTGCCGCTCAGCCCGCAGCCGTTGGCGTCGCCCAGAATCTCCGCTGTGGTGCTGACAAGGCCCTGGCCGGAATCGCCACCGGGAAGATAGTGGTAACGCGCAACATTGCTCAGGTTGCCGTTGTTAACGGTGTAGATGTTATTCGTCAGCGGATCGAACGCCATCCTTCCCGCTACAAATTTAGCGTCTGCACCGGCGCCCGTGATGCAGGTCGCGAGATTAACTGCAAACGGTCCCGGCGCGTCGATTTCCGGATCGATACGGCATAGCCCGCCCGCGTCTCCGGTCCATAAGTGGCGGACGGGCGCTCCGGTAATCGCGCTCGTAGCCGTTCCCGAGAGGATCTGTACCCCGAAGGGTAGGTTCAGTCCGACAACGATTGTCGTATTTGTAGTGGGGGTGCCCGTTGTCACCTGGCCTGCAGCTCCGTTCACTACAAGCAGTAAAAAAATCGCAAGAATCAACATCGAACTCCAAGGTGCCTGCCCGTCGAACCGCAAGTTCAATGGAATTACCCCAGCCGTGGCTGTGACACCCGTCAAACTCCTCATCGCTTTGTGTAACCTTTCCCCCGGAAGGTTTTATCTGTCGCAAGAAACACGTCTACAGATTCATTGTTAAGGGCCGCCGGAAAGGGCGGTGGAGCGCCAAGACCGTTTGTGGAGTCGAATTTGTCAGAAATGACTGGCGGTAAGCTCTGCTGGCTCTCAACCAGTCTGCGCGGTAATCCGGAAGGAATTAGTAACTTTTAACACACTAGAGACAATTGAACAAGCCTTTAATATAGATCAGCACAAAATTTTAAGCCCATGCCTGCGCCAGGCGCGAGAAAATCTTTGCCGAGGAAGGCGCGTTGGCGGTTTGGAGCGAAGCGACAGTTTCTACTGCGAGAATTGCCAGCGAGCCCGACCACGCGGCGAGCTGGCTGGGTTCAGGAGCAGGAGAATTGTTTGAGATCGAGGATCGGTGGCGGTTTGGAGCGAAGCGACAAGAAACAACGACTGGCTGGGACTTATATGTTGCGTCTCCGGCCAGTCCTTCTACAGCGCGCGGCCATCGTTGTAGCTTGTAAAAATCGAATATAGCGATGCTGCTTTCTTTAAAAAATCTGCTTTGATCTAGCAGCGAGCCCGGCTTGCGCGGCGAGCTGCCAGTTCAGGAGCAGAAAACTTTCACTATCACCGTTCTTCGTAAGCGGTTTGGAGCGAAGCGACAAAATTGAAGTTGGGTAATCTAGCGGAGAATTACCCAACTTCGAGCATCCTGCCAGTGCACAGCAACTCTCAGAGTCTGTCCGTCGTACAGGAAGACAGCAATGGCTTGCAGGAACACCAATATCGGTCTTGACGCTGAAGGTTGAGGCTGCCGGCGTTCAAGCGCGCCGGCAGCCCTGTAAGTTACCTGGGGTGAATGGTTACCGTAAACGAGTTGTTGGAGATGTTCGTGTCACTGCCACTGAAGCTCGACGATCCAGTCGCGGAGAAGACTCCAGCTTGCGTTGGCACGAAGTTGACCGACACTAACCACGTTTGTCCTCCCGGCAGGCTGGCCAGGTTGCAGGTGAGCGTTCCGCCGAACGATCCGGGCGTCACGCCGCTGCACGTACCCACGCTGGCAGCACCAGAGGTGAACTGGAAGCTCGGAGGCAGCTGCAGTGTGAACACCACGTTCGATGCGGTTGCATTGCCGGTGTTGTTCTTGATCTGCCAGGTGAAGGTGTCGCCGGTTCCCTGGTTCGGTCCGCCGTTCTGGGCAGAGCCTTTTACCTCGAGATCAGCGCTGGCGCCTCCTGTGGTGCCTCCGCCAACGCCAACCACTGGAGCGTTGATGTTGGTGGTGGAGCTGGCAAAGTTGTTCGCGGCAACCGGATCAATAAGCAGGTTGCCGGATATATCGCGCAACTGAACTGAAGCGGTGTTGGTGATGGACGTTGCCCCCGCAATCACGGTTACCGTCACTTTGGCGCTGGCGCCTGAGACCATTGCACCCAGGTTGCAGGTGAAGATAGCCCCCGTATGCGTGCACACACCCTGGCTTGTTGATGCCGACTGGAACGTCCCAGGCAGCGTGTCGGCCAGAGTGACCACGGCTGCGTCTCCAGGACCATTGTTTGTGACCGTCATGTTGAAGGCCACGAATGAACCGGCGTTAATGTTTGCCGGCGACGTCATTGTGATCGAGAGATCGGTTCCCAGCGGTGCAATCGGAGTGACTGCTGCCGAAGGCGCCGATTCCGCGCTGTTGCCGGTTGCGTTGGTTGCGTGAACGGTGAAGGTGTAGGTTGTGCCGTTGGTCAAGCCGGTAAAGTTCGTGCCGGTTTGGTTCGCTGGCACTGTCAACGTGAGTGCTCCAGGATTTGTGGTGATGGTGTAAGTCCCGATCGGAGATCCACCGTTGTTTGCCGGAGGAGTCCACGCGATGATCGCCGATGCATTGCCCGAGAAGGCAGTCACTCCCGTGGGAGCGCCCGGAACCGTCAACGCCTGCGGAGTCACTACAGGGGTAGGAGCCGAGAACGGGCTGCAGGCAGTTGCGTTGCACGCCTCCACCTCGAACTCAACCGGAGTGCCGTTGGTCAAACCCGTGACGAAGGCCGAACTTGGCAGAAGGCCGTTTGCTCCGGCTGTAACCGTTACGTCAGGAACGCCGGAAGCCGCTCCGCCAGCGAGCAGCGTGCGCACCACATAGCTCGTAGTCGCCTGGCCGTTCGGAGTCGGAATCCAGTTCACGGTTGCTGCATTGGCAGTTGCGCTGGCAGTTACACTACCCGGAATCGCTGGCGGTCCTGCCTGCGGCGGCTGCGGGACAACTTTGTAGATCGCAGCAGCGCCGTTAATCGAGCCCTGCGTGCAATCCACGCCTACATACACGGTTTCATTGGCCAGATCGGTGGTATCGATCGTGGCGCCCGTCAGGAAGCAAAAATTGCCGCCGAAGTTCGGGGTGATCGCAATGTGCAATGCGTCTGTTACGTTGATGACCCTGGCCATCCCACTCAACGTCATGGCATAGAGTGTGTTGCCGGGGAACGTGGTGTTGGGACCGTTGTAGGTGAAGTCGCTGACCAGACCTCCCTGCGGACCAGGCACAAAGGCGGCCATGATTTCCGTTCCTGCGCCCGCCACCGGACCGCAGCGATTCATGCCGTTGGCTGGCGTGAGGCACTGATCGGCATTGAACTTGACCCATGGAGCGATATTGTCGGCGCCAAACAGATCATGTCCGATCCAGGCCAGTCCAAAGGTATGGCCCGCCGCGGCACCCGCGCCAAGCCTGGCGTCGGCGGCAAAGATCGGGACGTCAATGCTGGCGCAGTCGTCCGGATTTCCCGGATCGAAAGTTGCCGGATGAGGAATGCGCGCGATCGTGCCGTTGCGCGCCCAACCGATGTACAAATTGCCGTCTGGGCCGATCGTAGCCGCATCCATCGTAACCGGAGTTGCGCCGTTGCGTGGATCATGCACTACCGGGCACCCGCCTGCGGCATTGCGTGTCGCCTGCGAGCCCATCAGTGACTCGATGTGAATCGGATCAATCGTTCCTTGTCCGTTATCGCCAGCGGGGAGGTAGTGCATGCGGATGATGCCGTTCGCCGTGCGCGGAATGTCCGCCGCGTAGATAGTGTTCGTGGTGGCGTCAAAAGTGGCTTGCATCGGTGCAAATCCGCC
The DNA here is from genome assembly GCA_035710845.1 of Candidatus Angelobacter sp. Classification (GTDB taxonomy): domain Bacteria; phylum Acidobacteriota; class Terriglobia; order Terriglobales; family Acidobacteriaceae; genus Angelobacter. The sequence continues at coordinate 10,096 of DASTCT010000177.1, read as the reverse complement.
GGCATTAATGGAGCCTACGCAGGTGGTGATGATGTTGTTAAACCTGCCGATGCCAGGGGCAGCAATTGGATTACCCGGATCGTCGATCTCGGGATCGATGCGGCAGAAGCCGTTGCTGGCATCACCGTACCACAGGTGACGCACCGGCTTGCCGGTGAACTGGCTGATGGCCGTGCCTTGCAGGATCAATCCTGAGGCAGGAAAGGTCAGTGACGACAACCCGAACTGGACGAAGTCCTGGGTGCCGGCCCACAGCGTTGTGGTTGTGGGCACGTTGAGATTCGTCACGTTTTGCGCGTTCGCTGAGATCGAACACGCAAACAACAAGGCTACACAGAACAGCACGAGTTGCACGGAAACTGGCAACTCGCGAACTGTGAGCCCAAGGTTTTTTCTCTGATAGTTACTTCTCATTCAAATTCTTCCTTTTGTCCGGCAGATACCAGACTTGGTGATTCCCCGGAAGGGCGTACAGCGTTATCGACCCAACGCTGCTATGCCAGCACCCATGGGAGCTGTTTCGCAGAATACGGGCGCTCGGGTGCACGTTCGACGATATGCAGCGCCGAGCGCAGAGCACCCAGCCCATCGCTCAATCAAAAGCAATAGCTGCACTGCATCAATGCATGCGCGCTGCCATGAAACCCCTCCGCAGGCTCGGGGTGCAGCCGCACCACGGGAGACAACAGTTCGTGACTTCTTTTCTGTTATTTACGGCGAGTGAGGGAGAACGATATGGAGCTTGTAACTGGTCTCAAGCGCTCTGCTTGTTGGGTGATTGGAATTCGTTTTCCACGATCTGAGTGGAATCGAATTTCCAGAAGGTCTTCGGATGGGAAAATAAGCGCAGGAAGATTGCGTATGTCTTGCCCGCTTCAACTCAATCGAACATTTTCATAGATTCGCTTGAACCTCGCACGACCGAGGAGTCAATGGATGCTGCGATTGCGAATTGGCGTTTGCGGCCCCAATGTACCAACGATTTCTTTTGATGAAGTTCAACAAATTCATCGACAAGCCAAGGCGATGGAAGATTATTAAATCGGGATTGAATATTGCCGCAAGTCATTCCTCTTCTGAATTGCAATCACCAATCGCAACCAAACTCCTTCTGGAAATGCGATTCCATTCAGCTCGTGGAAAACGAATTCCAATTCGAGCGCGAAATAGCACTTACAACGCACGGCGTAGATGCCAAATTCTTGATCTTAATTTCGCTGTACCCCATATAAATATCAACTAGTTAGTTCATGCCGCCACGAGCTGTTGCCAGCATTGTTCCATGCACGGCTTTTCCTGGCAGCGCACATGCATTTGGTTAGAGCGGCTTATCGCCCTTCGTCGAGCGATGAGCCGTGCTTCGGCACTCAGCGCTCCTAATGCTCCGCTGAATGTGCGAACAGGGTAACTGCCAAAACAGTCCCATGGGTCCGGCAGGCAGCGTGATCGGAAGACGCTGCCCGCCTTCCAAGGGGATTGTTATTCAGGTCCGGTGGCCCAGGATTGCGCTAGCTGACTGGATAGAAGGAAGAGTCTTTGGATGAGAAGTAACTATTACAGAAAATACAATGAGCTGACAAATCACGAACTGCCAGGGCTACTAGCGTGATTGCAAAAAACACTTGGCAGCGCACACCAAATCTCCTTCTGTTCAATGCTGATGCGGTTGCAGTCCGCACCGGCAGCGGTAAAGCAGTTATTCGGAAAATGTTGGCTTCCGTTGCAGGCAAAAGATTCTCGCATTGGCAAGACGAACGACGTTGACTTCCTGCAAAGCATTGCTGTCTCCCTGCTCGACGGACAGGGCTCTGAGAGATTGCTTTGCACCTTGCAGGACACAGGAAGTTGGGTAATTTACCGCTAGATTACCCAACTTCAATTTTGTCGCTTCGCTCCAAACCGCTTACGAAGAACGGTGATAGTGAAAGTTTTCTGCTCCTGAACTGGCAGCTCGCCGCGCAAGCCGGGCTCGCTGCTGATGGCAGAGCATTGTTTTGTCGCTTCGCTCCAAAGCGCTTTCGGATAACGAGTGTGGCGAAAATTTTCTGCTCCTGATGCAAGCAGCTCACCGAGCAACCGGGCTCCCACCCCACAACGCAAAAACCGCGTTGTAGGAACCCCGGGATCGCTGCTGGTTCAAAACAGATTTTTAGAAAGCAGCATCGCTATATTCGATTTTTACAAGCTACAACGATGGCCGCGCGCTGTAGGCGACTGGCCGGAGAGCGAAGATATCGCCCCGGCCAGTCGGTTTTTCTTGTCGCTTCGCTCCAAACCGCCAACGCGCCCTTCCTCGGCAAAGATTCTCTCGCGCCTGGCGCAGGCAGCTCGCCGCGCAAGTCGGGCTCGCTGCTGTTCATTGACATCAAGCCGCTGAATGGAAATCGACTTCCACTCATCCTTTGGAAGCTGGTTTCCATTCGTGTTGTTTTGGCGGCGACAGGGCTTGAATGGCTGCGAGGATCGGCTGGTTTTGTTTGGCGTAAATAGCAGAAATTAAAGTCGATACAGGATTAGCGGGGAATTGGACGGCTGAAGCTTTGCTTTGCTCTGTGCTGGCAAGCCGAATGCATTATCCAAGCCGAAGTTCATTGCTCATGGCATGCGTGATGAATTTTGCTGGCCAGGAAATGAATTAGCAGGTTTTTTGGCTGACCTTTTGAAAATCGGAGGAAAAGCATTTATGAGGATGGGCAGTAAATTCAGCCGGCTAGTGCTGGCATTCGTATGCTGTGCCGTAGCTGTTTCCGGGGCTTCGGGCGGCGGGGGCAATGGAGGTAACGGGGGCCATGGCGGCGATGATGGCAACGGAGGTTCCGGAGGCGGCCGCAATGGAGGAAATGTAAGCTCTACCAGCGGCTCCGGCAGAAATGGCGGAGCCGGCAATCAAGGCGGCAGTGGCCAGGTTGAAGCTGAGAATGAAGGCGGAACTGCCAATGGACGCAGGCTCGCCGCACTTAAAACAGTTCCTGTGCCCGGTCCCACTGCGGCTGAGTTGAACAATGTGATTCGCAACAAGACGGCTGCAATCGCCCTGGGCAAAGCATTTTTCTGGGAGATGCAGTTTGGCAGCGATGGCTTTACAGCTTGCGCCACCTGCCACTTCAACGCCGGCGCGGATAGCCGCACCATGAACCAGGTTGATCCTGGCCTGCGGCGCGTTGATCGCAGCGGAAATCCGGCTGTTGACTCCACTACTTTTTATGGCGGGTTGGGGCCCAACCACCAGCTCGACATCGGCGATTTTCCTCTGCACCAACTGGCAGACGTCACGCGGAGCAATTCAACCGTGCTTTCTGACAACAGCAACATTGTTGGATCGCAGGGACAATATCTGAACAGCTTCAATGATGTGGTCTTCGGGCTTGGCCCGGAAAACCTGACCTCAGTCCCCGACCCGATCTGGGCGATTGTTGATCAATCCGGCGCGCGGATGAACGTCAGGCAATCGACGCCGCGCAATGCTCCTTCAGTGATTAACGCGGTCTTCAACTATCGCAACTTCTGGGATGGCCGCGCGCAGAGCACATTCAACGGCGTGGATCCTTTTGGCCTGGGCGATCCGAACGCGACCCTGCTGCAAACCGATGCCGCGAACCATGACGTTGTGCATAACGTTCTGTTCCGCCTCTCGAATTCGTCGCTGGCATCGCAAGCAGTTGGACCTCCAGGCAGCAGCGTGGAAATGTCCGCGATGGGCCGTCCATTTGTGAAGATGGGCAAAAAGGTGCTCTCGCTTACGCCGCTGGTGCTGCAGCAGGTTTCACCCACGGACAGCGTGTTGGGCACCTACAGCGATTCACCTTTCACTGGTTTGAATACTGATTACATCACCATGGTGCAGGCCGCGTTCCAGCCCCAGTGGTGGAACTCAGACGTGGTGGTGGATAAAGACGGCAACTTCCTGCATCTGGGACGTCCGCAGAGCACGGATGAGTATTCACAAATGGAATACAACTTCTCCATGTTCTGGGGCGTGGCCATTCAGATGTATGAATCCACGCTGGTCTCAGACAATTCGCGCTTTGACCAGTACATGCAAGGCAGCACCGGCGCTCTGAGCGCGCAAGAGCTGCGCGGGTTGAATCGCTTCCAGGGCAAAGGTGGATGCACCAACTGCCACAACGGCGCAGAGTTCACTGATGCAGCAATCTCCAGCATCTCTGCTCGCGGCGTGGTGGAGCTGATGGTCAACGGAAAGTGGCATGACGTGGGCTTCCACAACATCGGCGTAAGGCCGGTGGATGATGACCTGGGAATTGCCGCGGCTGATCCTTCAGGACTGGCTTCACTTTCGGCGGCGCAATTGGCTTCCATGGGCCAGCTTGCCGGAACAGCGGTCCCGCTGGGCGCTCCTGTTTCAGTTAGCGGCGCGGTCAAAACACCCGATCTGCGCAACATCGAGCTTACCGCTCCTTACTTCCTGAATGGCGGCCAGGCCACGCTTAATCAATTGGTGGACTTCTACAGCCGGGGCGGCGATTTCCCCTCTGCCAGTGTCGATCCCAGTCTCAAGCGGGCCGGCTTCAGCGCTGATGACAAGGCTGCGGTTGTGGCCTTCCTGAAATCGCTGACGGACGAGCGCGTGCGCAATCAGAGCGCGCCGTTTGACCATCCTTCACTGATCGTACCCAATGGCGTGGTGATGTCGAACGGGTCCATGACCGAGCAGAACATCACTATTCCAGCAACTGGAGCTGCGGGCGGCGCACCAATGCCCAAGTTCTGCGATTCTCTGGCCGGCGCCTCAAGCTCATCCTGCAACTGATTGTTGCAATGCGCGGGAGCTTGATTCGCATCTGATCCGGGGCCTTTCACGGCCTCGGATCACTGGAGTAAAGAGTTGCTCGTTTTATAGCCGGCGCAGAGTAAGCCCTGCCAAGCTCACTCTTAAAACAACTTTTGCTGGCGCTGGCTACGCGGGAACGGAGGCTGTTTCCCCCGGTCTCCTTTCCCGCACTTAGAACCTGGCAGAGGATGGAGGTACTTCAGGCTGTACAAACGATGATCCCAAGTTGTTCCATTCTCCTAAATCATCAAGCAACACTCTATGAAGGACTGGGAGCACAGCCTGCTTCTCCAGTCCTTCTTTTTTGGTTTTGGAGAGCAGGTGTTTCCTTGTGAAGAGTTGGATCTCTGGTCGTTATGCTTCGTCTTCGAGGTTGGGTTGCAAAACGTATAAACGTCAACAGGGAAGTAAGCTAGGCCTTTGATTGCCAAGCGGATAGTTCTGAAACTGTTATTGCTGGATATTCCATCATGTTCGGCGTGTACCCCGCGGCCTTCAATATCTCTGCCAATTCGTTTCGTGCTGTGGTGCTGTCTTGATTAGGGCCAATGATGATTTCTGCGAATGCCAGCAATTGTCTGTGTTCTCGTAGAGTGACCTCATCAAGGTAACGAATTTCCTTTCCATCTCTAATTCTTGTCTTGGGAGTGAAATCAACTCCATCTCTGATTATAGTTACGTGTCTGAACTCTCGTTCGGGAGCCCATTTTGGTTTCTTGGCGCTGATTGCTGTGAATGCAGCAATGCGGTAGAAGGCAGCCATTCCTTCCTCGATGTTTGCAGATGTGCAATTGGTTCGTGATAGTTGAGAACAGATTTTGCTGAATGCAGTTCGAATATGTTTTTCCCAAGACGGCTGGAAGTAGTCGATTTTGAGCAAAGCCGAACCCATGATTGAGGAAATTGGGGCTTGTTCGTCTAATACACGTATTCCTAAACAGAGACCACGGCCGTCGGCGGCATAGTGTTTCCACTGATAGAGATCATCTCTGGCGATCGAGAAGCACGCCATATAAATCGTTTTCATGTTGCTTATCTTTAGTCGTTCGTAGGCTTGAATGAAGTGATATAGAGCACGATATGCAGTCCCTCTCGATTTCATGAGCAGCTTATGCGCTTCGTCCAAAATTACTTCGTGGGCAGCTTGGAGTTCGTGGTCATCGTTAACGCAATCATGTGCAGTTTCCCAGATATGCTGGTGGGTGATAATCCCCTTGGCTGCGACCCAATCGGTGTAGTGATAGAGCACTTGAGCGGGCTTGGGTTTGTGTTGGTTATGAACGATACTGTCGAGAATGGGTTCGATGGAAAAGCGGGATGTTTGTTGATCTCTCACTGCGCATTGCGCCTTTCGGATTTCAATTTCCAGTCAAACATCTGATGATCTTGCTGTGAAGCAGACTAACTCCAGTTCTATGATCAATCTTGCACTCCGCTGCCGGTGATTACAAAATGCGGCTCGCCTCGATACGGTCTGAAAAGCCGCCAGTGCTCGCTGCTTTGAGAGTCATCAGGAAACACATCAAGGGCATATCCTTGATCGAAAATAATGGTGAAAGCTCCGGCCTCGTCGGCGTCAACTTTTTGCACGGAGAACTCGCGCGTTTCATTCTGGAAAAGCTCGGCAATGCGCTTGTCTCGAAGGTTACCGCCCTGGACGTCCCAATTAAAATTTTCCGGACGAGCGTTGGTTCCTTCTGAGGCTTCTTCCGGTGGAGAATAGAGATCACGGCTGGCCACAACTATCCGGCTTTCGCAGCGTATGCGCCAGGCGCATTGAACATGAATCGCGTAGTCGCCAACTTCGCGTTCTTCTCCGCGGCTATTTTTGACAGTCCGACGCCCGCCAAATTGAAACCACTCCAGATCTGCCGCCCGGCCGGACGACCACAGCGGCTGACCTATCAACACCGCAAGCGCTTCCTGAATGCGTTCTTTCATCGCAGAATATAATACGGGTGTTGGTGGTAAAGATGAATGGTTAATGCTTACGCGCCAGGATCAGCGCAGCCTGCATAAACCCCAAACCTTACCACGGATAAAACCGATAACACTGATTTACACGGATCAAAAAGCCATAAAACCATTTGATTGTAAATTCGTGTCATCCGTGTTCATCCGTGGTGAGATTTGCTTTTTTGTGCGAGGCAGTGCCCAAAAAATTTGGGGCTGCCGTTTTGCGGATGAAGTTCCGGCAGCCCCGCTTGCGGAGGTACCACCATCGGGCTGGCGCACAACCGCAACTTTTGACGAACGGCAACTTAAAGTCTCTTCAGAACTTTGGGGGCTGCCGTTTTGCGGATGAAGCTCCGGCAGCCCCGTTTACGGCTGTACCACCATCGGGCGGGCGTACAGCCGCAAACTGAATGAAGCAGCGCTCATCCGCCGCTTGCCAACCCATTGAGCTTTAAAAAGAACGCTTGCTGCGCGTCAGCTCAGAACAACCTGGTTGGGCCTTCAAACAGATTTACAGCTTTTTGGGGCCGCCGGTTTGCGGTCCGGCAGCCCCGTTTACGGTTGTGCCACCATCGGGCTGGGGCACAGCCGCAAATTTGCAGGAGAAGCGTCTTTCATCATTGCTTCCCCGAACCTTTTGGGGCCGCCGGTTTGCGGTCCGGCAGCCCCGTTCACGGCTGTACCACCATCGGGCTGGCGCACAGTCGCAAACTTGCAGGTAGCGTTTTCTTGCTACCTCGCCAAATCATCGGGCCGTTACGCTTATCCATATCGCAGCAATGCGTGTGAACAAGCCCGATTGGTTCAGCTCAAAATCAAAACCTTCATTCTTTTCCGGCCCCAGGTTACGGACCTTCTCTCCACGGCGACCGGCAAATTTTTCTTCACCTGTTACTTCCTGTGGCCGCGACCTTCGTTTCAGCCGTGTTGCCTTTCACCGGAGTCTCTCCAGAACTCCCAGCAGGTTCTTCTTTAGGCTGGGTAGCACTCTGATCGGCCAGGAACTTCAACAGGTTCTGCAAATCCACGTCTGCTAACTTCAGGTTCGGCATCCTTACTTCCTGGTACTTCTTAAACAGCGCCGTTGCGATTGGATCTTTCTCCGCCAGCACTTTGTCCGGCGTGGTGATAAAGCGCTCCAGCCAGGCATGGTCGCGAACGTTGGTTACTCCCTGCAAATCAGGGCCAATCTTGTCTCCGTGGCCAATGGTGTGGCACGCTGCGCACTGCGAAGCAAAGATGTATCGCCCTTTATCGCTTTGTGTGTGCAGGTTGAGTTCTCCCGCCTTGCTGTAATCAGCGTTGACTTCCATCGGCCTGGAGTTGGCCCATCCATTGAGCCAGTTGCCAATCATGTTGGCCAGGAACTTGGGATTGTCGGTCGCGGCATTGCGCATCCACTGTCCGCCCGGCTCGTTGCCAATAAGAACGCTGGGCGTATGCCCATCAGGATTATTCGGGTCAGGCTCGTTGTTCCACAGGCCGAGCTTTTTGCCGATTAGTTCAATGTCAGATTTCTTGCCGGTAAGAAAAGTCCAGCCTGGGCCGATGTGATATTTCTCCATGTAGGCCTTGAGCACTTTGGGCGTGTCATTGGCCGGATCAATGGTGATGGAATAAAAGAAAATGTCCTTGCCTACGCGATTGCCCAAAACCTTTTGCACCTGGGCCAAACGCGCGGTCTCCAGCGGACAGGCATATCCGCAGGTGGTATAGATCATATCGATGACTACGCTCTTGCCCTTGAGCACGTCATCGTAGAAATGGACTTTCTTTCCGTCCTGCGTGGTGAGCACTACATTAGGAAAATAATTTGCGCCATAGCGGCTTTGGGCTTGCGCGTTCGCGGAAAAAAGGTTGAGAGCGCCGGTAAGAAAACCGCACACCACCGCCGCTCTCATCCAATTTGTTACTCGCATTACCTTAGCCTCACCTGGTTCCTATTGCGCTCTTTGCAACTTCAAAAAATCCGGCCGGGGGCAATTCCTGTTCTGTCTACGCGCTGAGCGCGTTTATGACAGGGAGCGCTAACGGGGCTACCCACCGGCCGGTTAGTCGACGACTTTCTAGCGCAGCCTAGAAAGCAGTCGGAGCAATGTCTTGCGGCGCCTCAAAGGTGACACCTTGTGGCGTCGGGATCGGTGTCGGCAGCGGCCGCAAGAACGGTGCGCCTCCGTCATCGATTTCCCAACGAACCAACATGGCGTTATCCTCGTGCACCGTGTTGTGGCAGTGTTCCATGTACATCCCGCCCCAATCACGGAACTGCATGGTCAAGGTCACACTTCCACCCGGACGCAGACGATACACGTCCTTGCGGCCCTGCTCCCAGGCTGGAACGTTCGCAGCGCTGCCGTTCCGGGCCAGGATCTGGCCTTCTTCAAAGTGGATGTGAATCGGGTGGTCCCATCCGCCGCCGCCGTTCTGCAACGTCCAGACTTCGCGCGTTCCGAAGGCCGGTGCAGCAGAGATGCGGCCAAAGCTGGCGTTGAGCAGTGGGCCACCATCAGTGGCGACACCCCACGGTCCTTTCTGTCCGCCTGCGCCAACGCTGAAGTTGGCTTCATCATCCGGAGAGAGTGGCTGTGATGCGCCGCTGCCGAAGACGAAGGTACGTTCACGGGCAATCGGAAGGTTCGACAGATCGGGGTTCGGAATCATCACCGCGGGTACCTGGCTCACGTCTGGTGTAGCCGGGTTGCGCACGATGCGGAATTCCAGGAACTTGCCTACGCACGGATCGTTTGACTTGCCGGCAAGTGCGTCCGCGAGCGAGAGATCAGCAGACGGTTTCTTGCCGTCCTGATGCTCGCATACGTTCACCATCCAGACTTTGTCGCCAATGTTGTAGCGGGAGAAGTCAATGACCCAGTCATAGCGCTCAGCGATGCCCTGCTCGTCAGAGATGGTCTGCACTACCGGTGAGGGCAGCAGGTTGCCGTCATTGGCGATCTGGATCATCGGCGAACCGTCTGACAATCCGTACTTGAAGAAGCGCGACACGCTGGCATTCAGGATGCGGAAGCGATACTTGCGGCGCTCGACTTCAAAGAACGGTTTGTACGTGAGGTTGACGCACATTACGTCGCCGATAAAGCCATCAAACTGGAAGATGTCCATGAAGAGCTGGCCGGTTGAATCAAAGGCCTTTTCGTTGAACATCAAGTTGACGTCATAATCCAGGTTGCCCCAGCCCTTGCCGTTGGAAGAGCCAGAAGGCAGCCGCAGATTCACGCCGTCATTGACGGTCTCATCGCCACGATCGAGCGCGCTGTAAATGTTGAACATGGCAGCGTTGCCCTTGTACACGTTCTGTGACGTGAACGTGAACATGTGATCGTGGAACCAGTG
>DASTCT010000176.1:0-1903 GCA_035710845.1 Candidatus Angelobacter sp. | reverse complement strand
TCCGAAGTGCGTAGCTGGACGTATTTCGGACATAGCAGGCACCGCGCAAAAATAGTAATTTCTACCGGAACGCAATCCACGAAGCTTTTCCAAATCGTCGGTTTTTGACGTTTTATGCGGAAGTATGTTCGCGCGTCCCTTGATTCGCTCTTTTTCTTTTGCGGAGAGCGCCCGTAAGTAAGCCAGCAACAATGAGCCGGCGCCGAAAATTGCGGCGCAGTCGCCGGGTGAGCATGAAGTGAGCGCCGTTCAGCGCGAACGGAATGCGAGGGCCTGAGCAGCTTTGCTGCGGAGCCCTGGGAAAAGCGATGGGCTCGGTTCAATGCACAGGTGACCGAGTGGTTAATGGTAGCAGACTGTAAATCTGCCGCTCTTCGGAGCTACGGAGGTTCGAATCCTCCCCTGTGCACCAGAGTTTGAGCTGATGTAGCTCAGTTGGTAGAGCACTCCCTTGGTAAGGGAGAGGTCACCGGTTCAATCCCGGTCATCAGCTCCAGAGTTTAGAAAAGCTGATGTAGCTCAGTTGGTAGAACACTTCGCTTGGTAAGGGAGAGATCACCGGTTCAGGCGTTCTTAAAAAGAACCAGTCATCAGCTCCAGAGTTTAGAAAGCTGATGTAGCTCAGTTGGTAGAGCACTTCGCTTGGTAAGGGAGGGGTCACCGGTTCAGGCGTTCTTAAAAAGAACCGGTCATCAGCTCCAGAGTTTAGAAAAGCTGATGTAGCTCAGTTGGTAGAACACTGCGCTTGGTAAGGGAGAGATCACCGGTTCAGGCGTTTTTTAAATAGAACCAGTCATCAGCTCCAGAGTTTAGAAAAGCTGATGTAGCTCAGTTTGGTAGAGCACTGCGCTTGGTAAGGGAGAGATCACCGGTTCAGGCGTTCTTATAACCGGTCATCAGCTCCAGAGTTTCACGAGAATGGATTCGAACAAGCGGTTCTTCGTTGCCATGGCGGTATATGCAGTTCTGGCCGCTTTGATCTGGTTCACGATGGACAGCGGGGCGGTAGAGATCCGGCGGGAAAACGGGACGTTTCTTGAGATTCCGTTTCGCAGCGTGACTCTCGGGATCCTGGGACTATTTGCTGCGTTGACTGTGCTGCGTTGGAGGGCAGACCAGCGGGAAGAGCGCAGAGAACAAGAAGAAGCGCAGGAGTTGGAGCAAGCAGGGCGGGAGTAACTCAGTGGTAGAGTCACAGCCTTCCAAGCTGTTGGTCGCGGGTTCGATTCCCGTCTCCCGCTCCAGAAATTGAGTAATTTGGTAATCGGGAAATTTAACGTCGCAGTTTCACCTGAATTTTGGGTTGGGCACAGAGCAAAGCCGTTTAACAAGAAGATTTGGCTAAGAGCTAAAGGCTAATAGCTAAGGGCCGAGAATGACATATCAGCAGGCGCAGATTGCAGTAGCAAAGACGGAAGAGTTTGAGCAGTTGAAGTCCGCGCTGGAGCGGCTGCTTGGCCCAGCTGAGGTGGAAAAGTTTTACCGCAAGCTGCAAGGCCGCAGCGTGAATGTGCGCGAATTTGAAAAGATTGCAGAGATGGGAATTCTGGAAGCGGTGGATGCCACGTTGGCGAAATCGGGCAAGACGGCCAAGCAACTGTATGAATCGCTCACGCTTTCTGACCAGGCCCTGATGCGCGAGTTTTATCTGGAGCGGATTGAGAAAGTGGACGTGAAGATCCGCGAGAAGTATAGAAAAGTTTACCAATATTACTGAGCGAATTACATGAAGCGTTGGGCTTCATGGGCGTTGAGGAGATGCAATGGCTAAAGAAAAATTTGATCGCAGCAAACCGCACGTAAACGTAGGGACGATTGGTCACATTGACCACGGGAAGACGACCTTGACGGCGGCAATCACCAAGGTGCTGTCCAAGAACAACCCAAAGATCAAGTTCCGCTC
>DASTCT010000175.1:0-20530 GCA_035710845.1 Candidatus Angelobacter sp. | reverse complement strand
GCGTGATCTCCTGTTCTCAAAACCTTGAGGGCGTCTAAGGGCTGGCGCGTACAGCGGGTTTTGGCTGATGAGCTACGGCTTAGGCCGTTTTGATGAGCGCGTCTTCTGGCGCACCCACTTCTTGCAACACCGCATTCAAATGTCTGAGCGCTTCTTCTACCGTAAGCGTGTACATCTCCCGTCCATGTTCATAGGTGCCGGATTCAATGGCGGTCTTCAGGAAATGCCCGGCAATCTGAATGGCCAGCGGATCAGTAATCACCCGGCCAGTGCGCTGGTTGTACTCCACCCATGTTGGATGCGGCAAAGCGATCCAAACGGGGCGTCCGCTCGCCAAAAATTTAATGTCAATGGCGTCTGCATGCCGCGTGGCGATGGCAACAATCAATGCCTGGTAAACGCAGTGCAGCTTCTGTCCGGTCCAGCGATCTGTGGCGTGAAAATCCTCGTACATGTCGGATAAGCAATATATCGGAGCAAGCCCCGAATCAGCAATGTTATGCCTAACTCTTAAGGATAGTATGTCAGCTCATTGGCAGTCCAGTCCGCATTTGGGCTTGAACCGCGGGATTAACGTTTTTGCAACGACATCGGCGTACAGTATTTGAGACTTATAATCAGTTAATCAGTTGGGAACCTTTTCTTCGAGTGAACACCATGCGCGCGGTCTGGATCTCAAGTTTCGGCGGCCCGGAAGTGCTGGAGATTCGCCAGGTTGACCGGCCAGCGATCAACGATGAGCAAGTGCTGGTGCGTGTGCGCGCCTCCTCGCTCAACCGTGCCGATCTGCTACAACGGCAAGGTAAATATCCGCCCCCGCCCGGCTTTCCTGCGGAGATACCCGGCATTGAATTTGCCGGTGAAGTCGCTGAGATTGGGTCGTCAGTTCGACAATGGAAGCCCGGTCAACGCGTTTTTGGTTTGATCGGCGGCGGCGCACACGCTGAGTATTTAGTGACCTCTGAACATCTGCTGGCTGAGATTCCTTCCAATCTTAGCTTTGAACAAGCAGCCGCTATCCCTGAAGTCTTCATCACAGCGCATGATGCACTCTGGACGCAAGCCGGCCTTCGTCCCGGAGAAACCGTGCTCATACACGCCGTTGGCAGCGGCGTGGGCCTGGCTGCGGTACAACTCTGCCGTGCCATCCAGGCTGTGCCTTATGGAACCTCGCGGACTGCTGACAAGATCGAGCAATCAAAGCCGCTCGGTCTGGAAGCCGGGGCCGTCGTCCGCGAAAACTTTGACGCACTGGAAACAGCCGCGCAAAAGTGGACTGGCGGCAAAGGCATCAACGTGGTGCTTGACCTTGTTGGTGGCGCTTACGTCAAAGCCAGTCAGAAACTTATGGCCAGCAAGGGCCGGATCGTGCTGGTGGGCACCATTGCCGGGGGGAGCTACGAACTTGACGCGCGTTACATGCTCAACAAGCGCCTCAAAGTCTGGGGCACCGTGCTGCGTGCCCGCTCGCTGGAAGAAAAAATTGAAGTCACAAAAAAATTCGCTACGGAAGTCGTGCCGCTTCTGGCCAGCGGAGTGTTGCGTCCGAATATCGATAGCACATTCAAGCTGGATGAAATCAGTAAGGCCCACCAGCGGCTGGAATCAAATGAGACGCTGGGGAAAGTCGTGATCACATTCTGATCTTCGGGTTGCAGGGGAACATTATTTTTCTCTGAAATTAACGGACCGTTTGAGAAGTGACGCTGCTTCTCATTGATCTCTGCAATGAAGATCTCTGCAATAAATTCCCTCGATTCTTCGTACCGATACTAACGTTTCCGCCAACTCTTGCATCTTTATGAGTGATTGGGCATTCCGCCTTGTGTGGAAGCCCTTAAGCGCTCCCCGCTTAGCAAGAGCGCGCCTGGAGAGCCACAAGTTCACGCGGGGCAGTGCTGCGCGCCCAGCAGAATCGCAGGAATTACAAAAATGGGCCGAACACAGGTTCCGCTGTTTACTCTGGTTTTAGCAATCGTACTTCTACTGAGTTTCACTGGTTGTGGCTCGGTTAGCGGAAGCACGAAGACGAATAATCCATCTCCCACTCCCACTCCGACTCCTCCCGCAAACCCTACGCCTTCGCCGACCCCAACGCCTGCTTTGGCCAGCCACTTTATTTATGGAACACCGGGATTTGAGACCGGCACTATACAGGCGGGAGTCATCCAGAGCAACGGTTCCGTTGCTCCCGTAGCGGGGTCGCCCTTCGATGAAGGATTAGGTACGCCCAGCGTTATCCAGATTGTGGGCGACGTTAAGGGCAGATTTATTTACGTGCTTAACGTGGAAGCCATTGCCGTCGGGATGTTCATAGGCGAGCCGGGCATCGCCGGATTCAAGATTAATCCGCAAACCGGAGCGCTTACTGCTGTTCCGGGCAGCCCCATCGTGTTCCCTCAGCGGAACAACAATTTCATGGTCATGGATGGCACAGGGCATTTCTTGTTTGAGCCTAACGGCCTTGGCGACTCAGCCAGCACGGGCTTTGATATTTACGCCATCGATCAGAATACAGGTGCTCTGACCAAGACGACCTCCACCTCAAACGCGCCTCCGGTTGGCAATTTTGCTGCAGCCAGCGCCGATGGTCGATTTGTGTTCAACGCAGGCAATGGGCTGGTTGAAGCGTTTTCCATTGTTCCTTCAACCGGGCAGTTGGTGGCGTCCGGCGCGCCGATCTCCACTGGTGGATCAGCAGGTCCCGTAGCTGTAAGCAATGACGGAAAATTCCTGTACGTAGCGAATTCAAACGAAGGTACGGTCGCGGTATTCGCGGTTGGCGCTGGCGGCGCGCTCAGCATGGTCAGCGGATCGCCATTTGCCATTGATCCTGGCGCAGAATCCCTGCAGCTCACGCCTGATGGAAAATTTCTCTACGTGGCAGCATTCACTGATACAGCCACGGGCGCAAATCAAACCGTAAAAGGCTACGCTGTAAATCCTGCCGCAGGTACGTTCACGCCGATTCCCGGCGCCGTCGTAAACAACGTTGATGCGGTCACGATTGATTTTTCCGGCAAGTTTGCCTATATCTCTGCCCCAGGCACGCTCTTTACTTACAGCATTGATCCCGCAACCGGCGCTTTGACGCAGCTAGCGCACACCACCGCTCCCTCCAGCGATGACGCGAGTGACTTGGTAACCGTGCCGTAGAAGGCCATGTAACCATTGGCTGCTGCTTTGTAGGCCCGAATTGGGAACGGGAAAGCATGGCTTTCCATTCAAACGCGTGAGATAATCTTCCACCCGCATGATCTCAAGGTGGTTCGCGTGAAGTTACTTCCATCATTTTTCTTCCTGGCAATACTGTTTTCCATCAACTGTGCCGCGCAGTCAGCTCCAGCGGATTTGAACGCGCAAATTGAGCGTCAGATACGCGTCGAGTACAACATACCCTCAGAAGTTCCCATTCAGATTGAGTCTTTGTCCCCCAGCTCCGAATGGCCCGGTCATGACGCATTCACCGTGACGATTGGCGAGGGAGAGCGCAAGCGTGATTTCCCCTTTCTTCTTGCCAAAGACCGGAAGTCAATCTTCCGGATGCTCAAGGTTGATCTTTCGCAGGACCCATACGGCGACATCATGAAGAAGATGGAGCTGCATGGCCGTCCTACGCGCGGCGCAAAATCATCCAAGGTCACCGTTGTGGTATATGACGATCTTCAGTGCCCCTTCTGCACCATGATGCACCAGTCGCTATTTCCGCAAATCCTGAATGAATATGGCGATCGGGTGACCTTCATCTACAAAGATTTTCCTTTGCCCAATCACACTTGGGCGATTCATGCAGCCGTGGATGCCAACTGTCTTGCCGCTCAGAACACCGATGCTTTCTGGAGCTTTGTCGACCAGATTCATGGCAATCAGGGTGCGATCAACGCGGAGAAGACGCTCGACCAGCGCTTTGTCGCACTGGACAGAATCGCAACGCAGCAGGGTGCAGATCACAAGCTTGATTCCAATAATCTTCAGGCATGCATTAAGGCCCAGGATGACAAGGCTGTGAAGGCGTCCATCAGCGGAGCAGAATCCCTGGGTGTCGACGGCACGCCTACTTTGTTTGTGAACGGCGAAGTATTTCCGAGCGGGGTTGTGCCTCTTAACCGTTTGCGGGCCGCACTGGATCGCGCATTAAAGGTCAATGGCATGGTTGCTCCACAGCCGCCGGCTACACCTGCATCCCCAAGCAATTAGCTTGACAGGAAAGCCGCGAGGCCTGAGCCGCCGAGCGGCGTGACTCAAGGCTGATTAAGGCGAGCGAGAGAAATACTCTAAAGCGGTTTGGAGCGTAGCGACAAAAATAACTAGGTGCAATAGAACAATCTTGCCGGCAGGATATTGCGCGGCTCAAAGTCCTGATCAATCTTGCGGAAATGGCTGCGAAGATATGGCAGCACGGCGCGTGTGAACTGGTACACCAGCGCGGCGCCGCCAGGATTGAGCGCCTCACGCGATTCCCGCATGATCTTTTCCCGCAACTCCATGGGCATGGTGGTGAAGGGAATTCCGGAAATAATAAAATCGGCTCCATCAAGCTTCAGGCGATCAAGTTCCTTCTGCACGTTTTCCGCCGAGCCGTGCACCACGTGCAGCCGCTTATCGGGAAAAGTCCGGATCAGGTAACGGACAAAATCCTCATTCATCTCAAAAACCACCAGCCTCGCGTCAGGGGACATGCGCTCCAGAATGTGCGCAGTAATGGTGCCCACGCCTGGACCGTACTCCACAATGGTGCGGGCGCGTTTCCAATCAATTTTGCTCATCAAACGGTCAATCAGGAAACGCGAGCTGGGTATGAGTGATCCCAGCATCTTGGGATGTTGAAGGAAATTTTTGGCGAACAGCAAAGTTTCTTCACTGCGCGAAGATTTATGTAGCATTCGGCTGATCCGTTCTTTGAATGGCAACTGACTTGGGCAAATTAACCATACTCGTCTTTTCTTTGAGATGTAAAGGGAAACGAACGCGGCAGCTTGCAAAATGAAAATTCTTCACCACAAACGATTATTCCTTCAGCAGCTTGCGCCGGAGCTGTTTCTGCCCCGGATATGCACAATTTCCCACATTGCCGCGCCTGCAAAAGCAGCTTAAAATCAAATTTCAAGAAGCGGCATTTCAACTGTAAACCAGGACTCAATCTTGAACCTTGTACGTGCCATTTATCCCGGCTCGTTTGACCCGCTTACCAACGGGCATCTTGACCTGATTGAGCGTGGCAGCAAGATTTTTGATGAGTTGATCGTCGCGATTCTGCGCAATTCAGAGAAAGACCCGCTCTTCACCCTGGCTGAACGGCTGGAGATGCTGGAGCACATGACAAAGCGCTACGAAAACGTGCGCGTGGAAACGTTTGAAGGTCTGCTTGTGGATTACGCCATGCGGAAGAAAGCCAAGGCCGTGCTGCGCGGCATCCGTGCCATCAGCGACTATGAATATGAGCTGCAGATGGCCTTGATGAACCGCAAGCTGCAGCCGCAACTGGAAACCGTGTTCATGATGCCAGCGGAAGCTTATTCCTATCTGAGCTCGCGGCTGGTTAAAGAGATTTTTCGCCTGGGCGGTTCCGTGCGCGGGCTGGTGCCGGAACTGGTGGAGCAACGGCTGCGGGATAAATTCCATGGCGCAGCAGCCAAACCTTGAAGTGAGGATGAAATGGCAACCGTACCTGCAGTGAAGCAATTTAGTGATCGCGTAAACCGCATTGAGATCAGCGCCACCATGGCCGTAGTGGCTGAAGCCGCACAGTTAAAGGCCAACGGGGCCGACTTGGTGGAGTTTGGCGCCGGAGAGCCGCATTTCCCCACGCCGCAGCACATCAAGGACGCCGCGATTAACGCCATTCAGAACAACTTCACCCGCTACACCGCTGTAGCCGGAATCCAGGAGCTGCGCATGGCGATTGCTCGCCGCCACGCTGCCGATTTCGGCTCCATGTACCAGCCCAATGAATGTATGGTCTCCACGGGCGGTAAGCTGGCGTTGTTCAACTCCATCCAAGTCATTGTGGACCACGGCGATGAAGTCATTGTTCCGGTGCCTTACTGGGTTTCGTTCAAAGACATCATTGAATATGCCGGCGGCAAGTGCGTCTTGGTTGAGACTGACGAAGCAGACAACTTCCGCCTGACTCCAGACATGATCGAGCAGCAGATCACGCCGCGCACTCGCGCCATCATCATCAACAGTCCTAATAACCCAAGCGGAGCGGTGCTTGAGCCTGCTGACTTCACTGCCATTCTTCGGATGGCGCATAAGCGCGGAATCTACGTTATTGCTGACGAATGCTACGTCTATCTGAACTACACGCCCCGGCGGTTTTCTGCGGGTTCAATTAACGATGTCAAGCAACATCTGGTGATCGTCGGCTCTCTCTCCAAAACTTACGCCATGACTGGCTGGCGGCTTGGCTACGCCCTTGGGCCAGCGCCGATCATTGGCGCCATGACCAAGCTGCAAAGCCAAAGCACCTCAAGCACGGCGCACATGGTGCAAATGGCCGCTTTGGCAGCCGTTACCGGCCCGCAGGAGTGCGTTGAGAAAATGAAGCAGGACTACATCCAGCTACGCGACCTTACGCTGGGCCATCTCAGCCTGATCCCCGGCGTGACTTGCGTAAAGCCGGAAGGCGCGTTTTATGTTTATCCCAACGTCTCGGCTTATTTTGGCAAGTCGGGCATCAAATCGGGAGCAGACGTGGCTAAACGCCTTCTCCATGAGGCCCATGTAGTCACGGTTCCCGGCGAGGCCTTTGGCACGCGTGAGCATATCCGCCTGTCTTATGCCACTGCGGCTACCGCGATTGAACGCGGGCTGGAACGTATGCAGGAGTGGTTTGGCAAGCTCTAAGGAGTTGCACAGGCCAAAGCTGCTGGACAACGTCCCGGCTTTTCTGCGAGTCTAAGATTTTTAGGCCCTGCCAAAGTGTCTGGACCCAACTTGCATGCCTGACTTGTATCCTCTGCTGTTGCAGCCACAATTTCATGAGCGAATCTGGGGGGCCCGCGACCTGGCCCCCATCTATTCGCGGGAAATTCTCGGCAGCCCTATCGGCGAAGCCTGGCTTACCGGCGATGATTGCCGCGTTGCCAATGGGCCGCTGGCGGGAAAAAATCTCTCTGATCTCAGCCGCGAGTTTGGCCCACAATTGCTGGGAGAAGCCGCCAAGCATGCCTCGCGCTTCCCCTTGCTGATCAAATTTCTCTTTCCCAAAGACAAGCTTTCTGTGCAAGTGCATCCGGATGATGAGACGGCTGCGCGGCTCGGCCAGCCCTGCGGAAAGACAGAGTGCTGGTATGTACTGCGCGCAGAGCCGGGAGCGCAGATCGGCCTTGGCCTAAAGCCGGGCATAACAAAAACGGATGTCGAGCGCGCGATCCGCGAAGTTCGCATGGAGCAGTTGCTTAACTGGATCGATCTCCAGGCTGGCGACATGTTTTACGTGGATGCAGGCACTGTCCATGCAATCGGGCCTGGCTCGGTGATCGTGGAAACGCAGCAGAACTCTGACACCACGTTTCGCCTCTATGATTATGGCCGTCCACGCCAGTTGCATATTGAAAGCGGCTTGCAGGCGGCCAGAGAGCAGACACGCGCAGGCAAGGTAATCGCCGGCCAGGCACATGTTGAAAGCGGCAAGACCCAGACCAATTTGGTGACTTCACCCTGTTTCATTGTTGATAAATTCCATTTCGCCCGCGCGTGGGAATTTCGCCGGCCGCAACACGCAAAACGAAGCGTCTGGTGCCTGGTGGCAACGCGTGGCGCAGGCGTGATTGAAAGCGAGCACGTTGCTCCGGTAACCTTTGCCAGCGGGGAAACTGTAATTATCCCGGCTACCGTGGATAAGTTTTTACTCAAGCCGCAATGGGAAATCGAATTCTTATGCGCGTCATTGCCGGTGGAGAAAGTTGGCCATCCGGCAACAACCATGGTGGAAACAACCGCCGGTTCTCTGAGCAAAGTTTGATGAGGCAGCACTATTTGCCAAGGAATTTGAAAAAAGAAACCATCGCTAGCATTGAGAGGCAGGCTGCGTGAGCAAACCGCCGTTCTACCCCGTGATCCTGGCCGGCGGCAGCGGAACCCGCTTCTGGCCGCGTAGCCGGCGCAAGCTGGCCAAGCAGGTGCTCGCGCTCGACGGCAAGCAGACCATGATCCAAAAAACCATGGAGCGGCTGCAGCCTCTGTGCTCGGAAAAAGATTTTTGGGTGATCACCAACGAATTCGTTTCATCTGAAATCCAGCGTCAGCTTCCGCAGATTCCGGAGCGGCAGATTGTGATTGAGCCGGAGCCACGCAATACCGCCCCGGCTATCGGATTGGCGGCATTCCTTCTGGAGCGATTGGCCCCGGATGCAATCATCGGTATGTTTCCTGCCGACCATGTGATTGGCGACGAAAAAAAATTCCGCAAAGTCCTGCAACGCGCCGTGGAATTGGCGGCAAAGGAAGACCATATCGTGGTCATGGGGGTGCAGCCGGCGCGTGCGGAAACCGGCTATGGTTATATCGAAACGGGCGACAAGATTGAATCTGAGCTGTTTCACGTAAAGCGCTTCACAGAAAAGCCAAACCAGCAGCGTGCGGAAGAATTTTTGAACGCTGGAAATTACTATTGGAACAGCGGCATTTTTGTCTGGAGTGCCCGCACTCTTACCCGCGCGTTGCGTGAGCATCTCTCTGAAACTGCGCCTTTTCTCGATGAGATTGCAGCCGCCTGGAACACAAAAGATTTTGGCAAGAAGTTCGCGCAGCTTTATCCCAAGTGCGAAAACATCAGCATTGATTATGCGGTACTGGAGCCTCGTTCCGCCAAGGGCCAGCATTCATCCAACCTCTTCTGTCTTCGCGCCGACTTTGGCTGGAACGATCTTGGCTCCTGGGCCGCTCTCTATGAGCATCATGCTGTCCACTACAAGGACGAGGCCAAAAACGTGGTTGAGAGCAAAGATGCTTACGCTGCCAATGCAACCGGCAACTATATCTACGCTCCTGATAAATTTGTTGCCGCTGTCGGCGTGCACAATCTGGTTGTGGTAGAGACGGAAGACGCCATCCTGGTAACCACGCGCGAACACTCCCAGGACGTTGGCAAAATTGTGAAATACTTGAACGACAAAAAACTGACTGAATTGGTGTAAAGAATCGCCATGATCGCGCGTGATCGGAAACCCAGCGCCGGGCAGGCGCAGCTGAAAATAGCCCGGCACGGCCCTGAAGCGCGCATCGCGTGCTGAAGGCAAGTGCCGGGAGAGAGTTGAAAATGACCAGAGTCCCGCTTTAGCGGGACGACTGAATTTTTTAGAGAGTAGCGCCCCCTCGCTATGCTCGGGGATGTTAGAAAAAGCGGTTTGGAGCGAAGCGACAATTTTTTATTTCATAAGCCGCGAGGCCCGGGGCCGCCGAGCGGCGTGACGCGGGGCTGATTTAACTGGCCAGGAAAGATACTCTAGAAGCGGTTTGGAGCGAAGCGACATGGAAATTAGGTTCGGTACCGATGGCTGGCGTGGCGTAATCGCCGATGACTACACTTTTGAGAACGTGCGCCGCGTAGCCGGCGGCATTGCCGCCTATGTCCTGAAAAATGAGAACCCAGCTCGCGGCCTTGTCATCGGCTATGACACGCGCTTTGGCTCGCGCCGATTCGCTCAAGCTGCTGCTGAAGTCCTCGCAGCTGCGGGAATTCCCGTTAAGATTTCGAACGATTACACACCCACGCCCGCGCTTTCTTATGCGGTAAAAAACTTGCGTACTGCCGGGGGCGTGATGATCACCTCCAGTCATAATCCGTGGGATTGGAACGGCGTGAAGTTCAAGGCCACCTATGGCGGCTCAGCCACGCCGGCCATCATTAAGCAGATTGAAGAAAACGTTACGGCGGGCGCCATGCCCAAAGGCAATTCGGCCAGGATCGAAGAAACTGATTTCAAGAAGCCATATGTTGAAGCCATCTGCAAATTCGCTGATCTCGACAAGATTGCAAAAGCCAACTTCAAATTCGCCATCGACTGCATGTACGGCGCTGGACGCAACGTGCTGGCGGAGATTTTCTCCAAACGCAACATCCCGTATGTTCAGATCCGCGGCGAGGTAAATCCGCTTTTCCCCGGAATCAATCCTGAGCCTATTCTGCCGCACGTGCGCGCCGCCCAGGAGATTGTTGTCAAAGAGAAATGCCATGCTGCGTTCATCACTGACGGCGATGCTGACCGTATTGGCGCTGCCGCTGAAGATGGCAGCTTTGTGGATTCCCACAAGATTTTTTCCATCCTGCTGCAGTGGGTCGTTAAATATCACAATGACTGGCCGGGCGACGTAGTGCGCGCCTTTAACACCACGCGCATGCTTGACCGTATTGCCGCCAAACACGGACGCAAATTGCTGGAGTGTGGCATCGGATTCAAATACATCTGCGACCTCATGCTGGAGCGGCAAATCGTGATTGGGGGAGAAGAGTCTGGCGGCATTGGCTTCCAGCGCCACCTGCCTGAGCGCGATGGCCTGCTCAACGCACTGTTGCTGGCCAATGTAATGGCCGATGAAGGCAAGAGCCTGGGCCAGCTTGTAGCCGCGCTGCAATCTGAGTATGGGCCGCATTTTTATGCTCGTCGCGACTTGCGCATTCCTAATGACGTAAAAGAATCCGCTATCGCCCGCGCCGCCGCAAATGAAACCAAGTCGCTGGGCAGCTATAAGATTCTGCGCAAGGAAAACCTTGACGGCATCAAGTTCTTCCTTGACGCTCCCATCAAGGACCGTGGCGCTGAAGCCTGGGTCCTCTTGCGCTCGTCCGGCACTGAGCCGCTGATGCGTATTTATGCTGAAGCTTCCTCGCCTGAGCTGGTACAGGAGATGCTGGAAGAATCAGTGGCCTTTGTGGACAATAAAGTTCCCGCGGCTACCCGCTAACCCAAACGGGCTGCGACTGTCGATTCAAGTTTCTGCATGACAGGCAGCCACTCTGTTTGCTTAAATGGGCGCATCATGTCTGCCCTGCGTATCGTCTTCTGTCTGCTTGCCCTCTTTTCCGGCGGCACCTTCATCCACGCCCAACAAGCGCAGGCATCGCCACCGGCAATCCTGGAGATTTATCGCGATCCGGTAAAGCCCGGGAAAATGGCCGAGTACACGCGCGTGGAAGGTGAAGCGGCGCTGGCATGTGCGCGAGCCAGCACCTGGCCTTACATGGCGATTCAATCCATCACCGGCCCGCAGAGCGAGGTCTGGTACATGGAAGGCTTTGAATCGTACGCCGCCGTCGAGCGCAGCGGTGAGCCGTTCGTCAGGAACGCTGCGTTAAGCGCCGATCTGGGCCGCCTTGCGGAAGCCAAGACCAACCTTGTAAGCGATCCTCGTGTTGTCTTCGCACACTATCGCGACGATCTTAGTGGCAATGGCGTTGGGCTGGTCCAGCCAAGGACTCGCTTCTTCACCGTCACAATGGTCACTGTGCGGCCCGGACATGAGCGCGAGTTTGAAGAGATTCATCGCACGCTCAGGATCGCCCGTCAGCGGGCCAACGCGGCGGATGATCGCGTGGTTTACCAGATCGTCTCCGGCATGCCAAACAATATCTACCTGATTTTTTCTGCCTACCGTAGCCTGCAGATCGCCGGCAATGCGCTTGATCCGCCCGTTGATGATTATTCAAGCGATGTTGATGACTCCGCGCGCGTCCGCCTGGATGAAGATGTTCGCGTATCTGTTGTGAGCGCTGAAAACTGGCTCTTTTCCGTGAATCCCGCCATCAGCAATCCTGCGGGCGAATGGATTGTTGACGATCCTGAGTTTTGGAGGACGTCACCCGCCATGCAGCATCAAATAGTGCCCCGGAAGTCGGCAGAAAATCCTGCGCGATGACACTTACGCACAATAATGACACCTACGCATGATTAAGGCGTTGCCTTCCTGCACGGCAAAATTCTTGCAACCTACCAGCTCTCTTCGTCACCCAATTTAGTAGGGATGAGTGGGTCGACGAAACAAGGCAAGATCGCGCGCGTATTGGCGTGGATGTTTTTCTTTACCACGCTCGGGCTGGCCGGAACATTGGCATGGGGGTGGATGTTTGTCTCCAAATTAGCACTCGAACCTCTGCCTGATCCGGAGCTGCCGGCCAAAATGCAGCCTGCTTCGGGGCCGGCTTCGCCTCTGCAAATTCAATATCAACTGAATTTGCCTGGGCGAGGTGAGATCTTTCCCGCACTGGCAGGGGCCAAAGCAGCGGACTATTGGCCGCTGGCAACGCTCAGCATCGCCAATACGGCTACTAAGCCGGTCTTGCAGATCATTACTGCTGAGGTGCGCGGCTGGAGCGAGCAGTTGCGGCAGACAGCGGTGATCGGGCCTCATGAAGTGCGAACGTTCAATCTTGACCCTGAGCTGCTTGCGCAGGCTTACGACAATGGCGAGATGCGTCAGGCCACGCTCATGGTTGAGGTGCAGGACCCGGCTACCGGACGCACCTTTGCGCAGCAGCGGCCAGTGTTTTTGCACAGCGCTTCAGATCTTTTCTGGGGCAGAAAGTTTGCCAATGCTCAACTGCTGGCTCGCTGGGTCACGCCGCATGATGGTCGCGTGCTGCAACTGGTTTCCAGCGCTGAGCGTCTTGTCCCCGGCCGGCATCTGCGCGGATACAACATCATCCCCGGCATCAGGCTGGAGGCGCAGGTGCGCGCGCAGGCTCGGGCCGTGTTTGAAGCGATGCGCCGCTCCGGCATCAGCTACGTCAGCAGCATTTATACGTTTGGAAATTACCCCGATGAAACGCAGCGTATCCGCCTACCTCGCGAAACGCTGCAACTGAGCAATGCCAATTGCATTGATGTAAGCGTGGCCTTTGCTTCCGCCATGGAAAACCTGGGCATGCAACCGGTGGTGGTGATTGTCCCCGGACATGCCTTTACCGGCGTGCGCCTGGGGCCGAACTCTCAGAAGATTCTCTATCTTGATTTGACCGTGCTTCCGCAAGGAACGTTTGCTGCGGCCGCTGCTCGCGCAGAAGCCTGGCTCAAGAAGACACCCCAGAGCGAAGTTCTCACCGTCGATATTGGCGCGGCAAGGTCGCTGGGCGTTTATCCTATGCCCGTGGATGAAAAGCAAGCGTTAGCCGCCGGCCTATGAAAAATACAACTGATGTCCTGATAGTTGGCGGTGGTGTTGCCGGCTTGGCCGCTGCGCGCCGGCTTACCGCTGCAGACATGCGCGTTACTCTGTTGGAAGCGCGTGACCGTCTTGGTGGCAGGATATGGACACGGCAAACATCAAATTATCCAGTGGAGCTGGGCGCGGAGTTTATTCACGGACGCCCGGAAGAGATTCTTCAAGTGGCCGCAGAAGCCGCGCTTCCGATCTCTACCGTTGAAGGTCACTTCCGTAGAAAAATTGACGGCGACTGGGCTGACGCAGGCCGCCTGATGGGAAAGATTGACCAGCTTTTTGAGAAAATGCCTGCCGCTGAACCTGACCAATCTTTCCAGCATTACATAGATCGTTCGGGCGTCAGCAGTGAGGTACGGGAACATGCGCTGCGCTATGTGGAAGGCTTTCACGCTGCCGATCCCACATTAATCAGTGTCCATTCCCTCATACGCGACACACATGCCGAAGAAACCATTCAGGGAGACGATAAACAGTTTCGCTTTGCCGCTGGGTATGAAGGCTTGGTTCGCGCCATACAGGACCGCATCGAGCCGGAGCGCTGTGATGTATTACTGAACAACGTTGTTACGGAAATAAGCTGGCGGCGCGGTGAAGTTGTAGCCAAGACCGTGAACTCCAAGTTCCATGCTCCGCGGGCAATCATTACCGTGCCTCTGGGAGTTCTAAAAGCAAAAAGCATTACTTTCTTGCCTGCTTTGCCTGAAAAAGAAAATGCTATCCGATCCCTTGAAATGGGAGCGGCGGTGCGAGTCACGCTCTGCTTCCGCACAAAATTCTGGGAGCAAGAGCCGGAAATGTCTGATATGAGCTTCCTGTTCACCAATGATCCGCAATTCCCTACCTGGTGGACGAGCAATGCGTTGCCTTATCCCATTCTTACCGCATGGGCTGCTGGAAGATACGCCATGGCGCTAAAAGGCCTGCCCACAGAAGAAATCGCACATAACGGGACACAAGCCCTGGCCCGGATTATGGGAATTGCCGTACGCGATCTGGAAGCGCAGATGACAGGGGCGTTCACCCACGACTGGCAAGCCGACCCCTTTTCTCGTGGAGCTTATAGTTACGCGGCTGTTGGAGGCATTGACGCTGCGCGAGCGCTGGCTGCTCCAGTGGCGGAAACACTCTACTTTGCCGGCGAAGCCACAAATGCCGACGGCTACAACGCCACCGTGCATGGAGCAATTGCTTCTGGATATCGGATAGCGCAGGAGCTTCTCATATCTCGTGGGGCTAAGCCGCAACGTACAGCTTAAGCTGCAGCAGCCATTGCGCGCCGATGCCGCACAAGACAAGCGATTCGGACAACAAGAGCTGCCAGAGCGGTAAAGCCTAGAAGAGAGTAAACAGGCCAGCCAGAAATTATCCTGGGAACGAAAGCAAGGGCAAAAATAAGCCAGATTACATACATGGCCAGGGCTTCAAATTTTAGCCTGCCAAAAAGAAATATCTCTTTTCTGCCGCGCAAGCGGAGGATGGCAACAATCGCCAGGCCATAGATCAGCAGATAAACTGAGCCGCCGCCAACCAGCGTACCATCCGCAGATGTGACCAACCTATTACTGTAAGAAAGCAATGATCGCTGCCAGATGAAAAGTATGTGATGCCGCTGTAACCAGTAGGAACCAGTTCCGTTGCCGTGAGAGCCAGGCTGAAATTGCTCCCGGCCAAAGATCGCGCAGAGCATTTCCGGCAAACGCGCACACAAAGAAAACGAAAGTCGTTCGCGCCGTCAGGTAGAGCGCCGTTCGCAAGCTGGCTTCGTTCATCGCGTGGCTATTTTATGCCACTTTTTACGAATGCGATCACGCGTCTGGTTTTAAGAAGATCCTAAAACAATCATCAGAGGCGAGTGCCCCAGCGCGAGGCCCTGAAGATCGCAGAGCGTGAAGGCACCCAGGACGGAATGCGACGGAAGCGCGATACGGCTTCCAGTGCGCGGGCGCGCTGATGGCGATCAAAAGCGCGGACGTACTGTCGGATGATTTGCGGCATGGTCATGCGCAGCGCGGCGGAGAAGTTCTGCTCCGCCATCTCATGCTGCTCCTGCTCGTTTTGCAACAGCTCAATCATGTTGCGTGCAAGCGCCGCTTTGTCGCCCACGGGATAAAACTTAATTGCAAGCCCGCCGCTATCGCCCATCTCGCGGAAATCAGGCACGTCAGAGCAGATAATAGGCACGCCGTGGGCTGCCGCCAAATTGGCGACGCCGCTGGCCCCGGTGGCTGAGGTATAAGGCATCACCATGAAAGATGAGGTGCCAAAAATCTCAGGTATATCTTCTTCTTCCACGTATCCTGTGAACTCAATCTTCGGATGATTGGAATACTTTGCCCGTAGTCCCTCAATGTAGCCTGGTGAATTGGTGTTGTTGGTGCCGGCAATAATCAGCTTGGCATTCGGCACTTTCTTTGCGACTTCCTGCTCAAAAGCTTCAATCAGCATTTCGCAGCGCTTGTAAGTGCCCCATTTGCCGAAAGCCAGGATGCGATGCTCTGGATTGCCGCGTCGGGAAAAGTCGGGGTATTCCGGCCGGGCGGAAAGAATTCCGTGAGCGCGGAAGTGAATGTTTTCTCCGCGATACTTTTCAATTAACGTCCGCCTGTA
The DNA here is from genome assembly GCA_035710845.1 of Candidatus Angelobacter sp. GTDB lineage: Bacteria > Acidobacteriota > Terriglobia > Terriglobales > Acidobacteriaceae > Angelobacter. The sequence continues at coordinate 4,759 of DASTCT010000175.1, read as the reverse complement.
AGCTGGCAGCAGCACGGAGATGGAGTTGGCCATTAAGAGCATGCGCGTAGCTACGTGTCCGGCCACCTTAAAGAGCGTTTTGCTGCGCACGCCGGCGTCGTCCAGATCAATGTGGTCCATCAGGTGATGCAGAGTAACGTGCGTAAAGTATCCGGCGGCGCGGGTCAAGGCCGGCAAGGTTAGGCCGGAGAACGCAGCCAGGGGATGCTCTTTGTTGCCAAAGCTGGAAAAGACCAGGTTGAACCACACAACATCCGGTTTGCAATTGCGGATGGCGCGAAGCAGCCGGGCATGATTGCTGAGGCGATTGACCTTCCAGCAGCGCTCCACGTCAAATTCGGGCAGCTCGGGCTCTGAGCCTTCATATTCGTCCGCCAGGATCGTCAAGCTCACCAGCGGATCGGCTTGCAGCTCGCGCGCTACATGGTATCCGTACTCATTGAGGACGATCTTGCTCGGTGGAAAGCCGCTAACAAAACAAATTTTCATGGGCCCCTGAACCTAAAAAATCGAAATCTGTACAACCGGGCGCAAAGCAGACGTGCTGCCTGCTGCGCCAGTGAAACTATAGAAAGACTGCTGCTGCAACCCAACGGAGAACCGCAGCGGATAATCAACCGACAATTCCCCGCTGCCATCGTTCACGCTGCGGCGAAGGGGCTTCATGTAAGAGATGAGAAAACCTGTTTGGACGTTGTCGTATAAATGGAACCCTTCGCCACGTGTGAGATCGGCAGAAGCATCCACACTCCAGTGGTCGTTGGGCTTGTATTCAAAGCGAGCTCCGGGAACCAAAACCTGCGCTGTGGCAAAATCCAGGTCCTGCACGCGCCATGAGCGGATATATTTTCCCAGGACAGTGACAGCGGTTTTCTGCCCGAACTTGTGCTCCACGCCTGCCCATGTTGAGGTGGTGTAAAACTCGCGAACGGTTGGGCGGAAGAGCAGATCCCGGACAGAGTACCCGGTGACAAATGAATTGTTTCCCCACGGCCGTCCAACCTCAAACTCAATGCTGGCGCCCAGATCCCGTGAGTTCAGGTTTTGATCAGTAAACGGACCAGCTTCATGAATCGCGCTGCCGCGAACGGTTAGCCAGTTGAAGAACGGCGAAGTGCTCAGATACAGGTACTGGCGGAAGAGCTGTTGGTTCATCTGCAGCGGCGATTCAGTATCGCGCCGTAAGGTGAACTCAAGGCCAGGATCCAAAATAATGTGTGAGTTGCCCAGGTGCAGCACTGACGTTGTTCCCACATTGAACACCGTGTCAAAAGTATTACGGCGAACAATGGCCAACTCGCTGGGGATGGAGATTGTGCCTTTGTAGTTCCGCACGCCGAAGAAGCCGTTGATCGGGAGAGGACCCGGCGGGTGATAGCGGAACGTTGTGCCGATATCGGTTTCTTGTGAAGAGCGCGGAGGCACCGGAGCGCCGAAAAACTTATTGTCCATCTGGTACAGAGTGGAATCTTCAAAAATCGCGCCGGTGCTAAAAACGCTCTGGATGTCCAGGTTTGAAACCATCGGCATAGGCGTTCCTTCCTGCCCGGACGCAGACAGCAGGCCGCGCTCAGCCGTAGGATCATCTTCAGCAAGCTGGTTGGCCCGCGCAAACGCGGAAATCGCCTGCAAGTTGTCATGCCGTTGCGAATAGATATTGGCCCAGGCAAGCTGATAATCGTAACTTTCCTGGTAATCAGAAGAATGGCCCAGCGCCGTGAGTTCCTGCGCGGCCTTGCGGTCGTCACCCTGAGCGATGTAGGTATCAGCCAAGCCAATGGCTACCGTGTCATCTGAAGCGCCCAGGTCTTTGGATTTGGCAAAGTAGCGCTCCGCCAGATCAAAGTCGTGAGCAGCCAAAAAGATGCTGCCGGCCTCAACCAGATTGTCTGCGGTAATGGGAGAGGCTTCACCAATGCGCGACTCAGCAAAAGCCAGTCCTACTTCCTGCTTGGCGTCATCGAGCTTGCCTTCCTGCACAAACAGCTTGGCAAACTCCATCCGCACGTCTACGCGATTCGCGTCAGGCGCATCCAGAGCGTGGGTAAAGCGCTCCATTGCGGCGCTCTGGTCGCCCAGCGTCATCAGGGCTTCGCCAGTGGCCAGCAGGATTGCTGATTGATCCACAGCTTCACGCTCAGCAGCCTGGATGTATTTAAACGTTTCTGCGCGATGCCCCAACTGGGCGTGAGCAGAGGCCAGGTTGGCATAGATCAAAGGATCGTCAGGCGAAATTTGCAATGCGGTTTGCAACTCCACAATGGCCTGGCCGTAACGGCGGCCGTGATAGAGCGCGTCCGCCAAAGCTTCATGCAGCTTCAAATCATCCGGAGCGTATTTCAACGCAACGCGGTACTCTTGCACCGCTTTATCCAGCACGCGCATCTGCCGGTACGCAGTAGCGCGCGCCATGTGTGTTGCGCCCGATTCTCCTAGCAGCTTTTCTGCTCTGTTGGTCTCATCCAGGGCCTCGCGTGAGCGATGCAGTTGCAAGTAAGAAAACGCCAGGCCTAAGTGCGCGATACCGCTCTTAGGATCCAGCTTTAGCGCAGGTTCAAAGTCGCGGATTGCGCCCTGGGCATCCTGCATGTCATTACGGACGTAGCCGCGGTTCACCAGCGCTTCAAACATCTTGGGATCTTTTTCTATGGCGCGGGAAAAATCATCAATGGCCTGCTGCAGCAAATCATTCTGCTTATGGACGTGCCCAACCAGAAGCGGGAAATTGGCTTCTTTGGGAAGAACGGCTTCATAACGGCTCGCCAGGGCCAGAACATCATCGTAGCGGCCCAGGTTGTAATAGTCATAGCCCAAATAGACGGCGGCATCGCGGTCATGCGGCAGCTTTTGGATTGCCTGCTCGCCCAGGCGTGCAGACTCCGCATATCTACCTTTCAAGAACAAATAGCGCTCGGTCTCGCGCATGATCCGAGGATCATTCTTCATTGCTCCGGTAGCACGGGCCACCCATTGCCCAGCCAGGTCAACCTTGCCCGCCTCAATAGCGGCGTTGGAACCGCTGGCCACAATCTGCGAATTGGTGGGTGCCAGTGAATGCGCCTTCTCATAATTGGCCTGGGCCTTTGGATACTCCTTGATGGCAGTGTAAAGATCGCCTAACGCCATATAAGGAACATAATCGTTGGGATAGGCAGCGGCCATGCGCGTGAAGAAACCCTCCGCGGCTTTGTTGTCGCCATCATCGCGTGAGAGGTAGCCCAAAGCTTCCAGGGCATACCGGTTCTTCTCATCGCGCTTGAGCAGGGTGGTGTACACCTGCCGCGCATCAGCCCTGCGGCCCATCTTCCACAACAGGCTGCCATACTGAAGAGTTACATTGTCATTTTGTGGATCAAGTTGCAACGCCTGCTTCAGGTCGGCCTCTGCGCCGGCAAAATCATTGCCCAGCCCTTTAATGGCAGCACGCAACCGCAAATACTCAACTTGGTCCTCCCCTGCCACCTGAATCTTGGCCAACTGCTGCTGGGCGAGAACCAACTGCTGGTTAATGGCTGCCTGGTCATCCAGGTTGCGATAAGAGTCAATCAGGTTCAGGCGCAACTGGATGGGATAAAGAACACCCTCAGCCGGGCCTTCAGGCATGGCAGCCAGAGCAGCCAGATATTCGCGCACTGCGTCACTATCGCGCCGTTCAACCGTGGCCAGATCGGCGCGGATGGCATGAAGACGATAATAATTCGCGTCAAGCTGCTGGGCCCGGGCGAGATAAGTTCTTGCTTTATCCAGATTACCAACGCGCAACTGCGACTGCGCCGCCGCCAATTGCACATTCACTGATTTGGGAGCCATGCCGGCGGCTTTCTCATACGCATCCGCCGATTCTTTCTTCATTCCGGCAAGCTCGTAGGTGTAGCCGAGTTCAGACATCACGTCGGCATTTTTCACCGGCGCTTTCAGCAAAATAGCGATAGCTGATTTGTAGTCGTGCTCTTCACGATAGAACTGGGCCACAGCGCGAAAGATTTCAGTGTTCTTGGGGGCGCGCTTCATGGCTTTGTCGAGAAGCTGTTTGGCCTTCTCGGTCTGCTTGCCCTTCATATAGACAATGGCCAGCAGCAGCTCAGCATGTGAGGTCGGTTGAATGCTTTCTGAACGCTCCAATAAGCTCTGTGCGCGGGGCAGGTCGCCGGACTGCATAAAGAGTTCACCAGCCATGGCCAAATCCACCGGGCGGTGCGGGTTGGCGGCGATTACCTGTAAAAGAAGCTTCTTAGCTTCATCGGCCTTGCCCATGCGAATATACGTCTGGGCCATTCCAGAGAGCCCTTCAACAGAGTTGGGCGCACGCTGCAGGCCTTTCTGATAAGCATCGAGTGACACCTGTGAGCTGCCTGCAAGGCGCGCTGTGTATCCCAGCAGGAACCAGTTGCAGGCGTCATTGGGAGCAACCTGCGTAAGGTGCTGGGCGTAGTTCATGGCTCCATTGGGATTGCCATTCTTCAGCGCTGTTTCTGCTGCGCGGGCGTAGCGTCCAGCTTCAATGCTGCCGCCCCAGCCGCTGCCGGAGACCCCGCAAGCCATGGTTGAACCACCGCCACCGCCGCCGGATTTTGGGGCAGATTGCCGCTTATTGCCTTGTTTCTGCTGAGGTTTTTGCTTTTGACCCTGCTGATTGCCATTAAGGTCAAACGTTTGCGTCCAGCCGCGACCGGCCAGCAGCAGGGAGCAGAAACACGCGAGACCCAAAAAAATCTTCTTCACGGGACCACCGTCAGTAAGAACTTTGGAGCAGGAACAC
>DASTCT010000174.1:0-39946 GCA_035710845.1 Candidatus Angelobacter sp. | reverse complement strand
CCAAGATTGACATGGAAAGCTCCTTTGCTTGCACACAGTTACTCTATTGTGTTACACACGAGTCATGCGCAACTGGATGCGCGAGCGCATGAAGCGCCGTAAGAAAAAAACGGAGAACGAGTCGGAAGCCACTGGCAAGGTAGGCCAGCAAAAGCCGCCTGTGGATGAAGGCCATCCAGAGCCCATTGTTCCCGCGTATGATGATGGGCCGCAAGACCAGCCGGAAGCAGCCGCAGAGGCACCCGCAGCAGTAGAAGAACCAAGGATAGAGACTGAGGTTCAGCCTGAGTCGCCCTCCGTGCCGCCACCAGGACCGCCTGAACAAAGACCAGTTCAGCAAAGCGCCCGAACCACAGCCAAAGCGCCCAAGGGTGTAGTCGTCCTGGCCATTGGGCTGCCCGGATCCGGCAAGACGACCTGGTTCAAGCGCCGTGGGGTGACGCCGCTTTCCAGCGATCTGCTGCGCTCAATCCTTTTTGATGACATTACTGAACAGCGCTATCAGGGACTGGTGTTCTCCACCCTTCGATCCCTGCTGCGTGCCCGCCTGATTGCCCGAATGCCGTGGAACTATGTTGATGCCAGCAACTTGGCCCCGCATGAGCGTCGCCAGTGGATCAAGATGGCTAAAGGCTTTGGTTATGAGGTACATGCGGTGTTTTTTGATGTTCCACTTGAAGTTTGCCTGGAGCGGAACCGTAAGCGCGAACGCTCGGTGAAAGAGGACGTTGTCCAGCGGATGGCAGCCAAGCTCAAGCCACCCGCCTTTGAGGAAGGCTTCGCCAAGATCACGGTAGTGCGGGTAAAACGCTCAGGCGAGTAGGGCTGATACGGGTTGCTTAAATTCTACCCTCGCGCAAAGTGCACCAAGGCAAAGACACCAAACCACAAAAAGGCAAGATAGTGCCAATACCAGCTTGTGACCTCAACGGCAATCCTCTGTGACTCAAATCTAAGGCCAATAAAACGCCCGAGAGCGGCAAAGAGCAATGCCACCAGACCGCCGGCAAGGTGTAGGGCGTGTGCGCCGGTTACTAGGTAAAAATAGAAGCGGCTCGGATTAGGGGCTAAGAATACGGTCTGCTGGCTCAGGTTTTGCCATACCAAGACTTGTCCACCAAGAAAGGCAAAGCCAAGCAGCACAGTAATTCCCAGCCATGGGAGATCGCGCTTCATCCGTGGCGGAACAATCCCCATTACAGAGAACTCTTCCTTCTTCGCCATGGCACGGCGTGCCAGCTCAAGGGTAAAGCTGCTCAGGAGCAGGATGATGGAATTAATCCAAAGCTGTAGATAAGGGAGCTTAAGTGCAACCCAATCCTGTACATAGCGGCGGGCATCTTCGTCATAGCGGCCGCCTTTGCCGAGGCGCAGAACGTACAGGAAGGTGAGCACCATGAAAAGCACGGTGACGGAAATCAGGCAAAGCGCCATCACGATGCGGTAACGCTTCATGCGCTGGTTGCGCGACTGAAAATCTTCCGGCGGTTTGTGGTCGCCGTCATCGCCACCGCCAAAGCCGCGACGATGGGGAGTCTTGCCTGGCCCTCCGCCGCCCAGCTTAGGCTTGCGCTCAATCTCGACGCGATCGCTAATGATCGGCATGACTACTACTCAGATGGTGGTTTGCCGTGCTCTAGCTGGCTGGCGCATCCTGCCGTAAAAAGTCATCTTCTGCCACGGAGATGCCGTATTCATAAGGACCGTGGTTTACGACTGGCCGCTCGCCAAATCCTTCGTCCGGCACAGGCGAGGGTAGCGTCCACTCCAGGGTGGTGCATTCCCATGGATTCGCTTCTGCCGCCGGGCCTTGCAACATGCTCCAGAACAGATTGGCCAGAAAGATCAACTGTCCAGCCAGGGTGACGATAGCTGCCACCGTAATAAATTTCTGGAGCGGCAGCATCGCCGTTACATATTGTACGCCGGTTAGATCAGAATAGCGCCGTGGATGTCCGGCAATCCCGAGTAGATGCATAGGAAAAAAAGTGGCGTAAGCGCCGGCCAGGGTGATCCAGAAATGCCAGCGTCCCAGGCTTTCATTCATCATGCGGCCAAACATTTTGGGAAACCAGAAATACGTAGCGGAAAAGACGGCAAACAATCCCGCCATGGCCATGATGAGATGAAAATGCGCCACTACGAAATACGTGTCGTGGAGATAAACGTCTAGCGCAGGCTGGGCAAGCAGTGGGCCGGTGAGGCCTCCGGTGATAAACAGCGAGACAAACCCGACTGAAAACAGCAGCGGTGTTGTGTAGCGGATGCGCCCACCATAGAGCGTGCCTGTCCAATTGAAGGTTTTAACCGCTGAAGGGACGGCAATCGCCGTGGTAAGAGCGGAAAAGGCAAATCCTGCGTGAGGGTCCATGCCGCTGGCAAACATGTGATGCCCCCAGACCATGAAGCCCAGCGCTCCAATGGCAATGGTGGCGGCGACCATCGCTTTGTATCCGAATACCGGTTTGCGGGCAAAGACTGACAGCAGGTGCGAGGTCACGCCCATCGCGGGAAGTATGGCGATGTAAACCTCAGGATGGCCGAAGAACCAGAACAAATGCTGCCATAGCAAAGGCGAGCCACCGGAGTGATCTACGGGCTTGCCGCTTATCAGGAGGCCACCGGGTACGAAAAAGTTGGTGCCGGCATGGCGATCAAGCAGCAGCATAATGACCGCAGCGGTAAGGACGCTGAAGGCCATCAAGCTCAAAATGGCGGTGACAAACCATGCCCAGCAGGTCAGCGGCATGCGCATCATTGTCATACCGGGTGCGCGACTCTTGACCGTAGTCGTAACAAAGTTGATGGCGCTCATGATGGTGCCCAGGCAGAACAGCGCGATGCTCACTAGCCAAAGATCTGTTCCAAGCGCTTGGCCCGGACCGGAAGCTGCGAGGGCGCTGAGCGGGACGTATTGCGTCCAGCCAGCTCCGGAAGGCCCGCCGGGAACGAAGAATGCGGCCATCAATACTAAAAAAGAGATCAGGGCGGTCCAGAACCCGGCCATATTGAGCCGCGGAAAAGCCATCTCTGAAGCGCCGATCTGCAATGGAAGAAAGAATGTCCCAAATCCATTCTGTGGCACAGTGGAAAGAACAAAGAAGACCATGAGCGTGCCGTGAATGGTAAGATAGGCGAGATAATTTTCCGGCTTGATCTCACCCAGCAAGGGAAGCGACAGCTTTGGCCAGACCAGATGAATGCGCATCAGCAATGAAAGCCACGCGCCCACCAGCACCGCCGCCAGCGAGAGGAAGAAATACTGGCGACCGATCATCTTATGGTCTCTTGAGAAGATGTGAAGAAGTCGTGGAGAACTATGAAATGCTTGACAATTTCGGAAACGCATTGTATTTTTTTGTCGCTCTCCACGAAACTTATGAAAAAGCCTGTCAGCAGCATCCTACTCTGCATTCTTCTATTACTGTGCACCGGATGTAATGAGACGTACAATGCCCAAGTAAAACTGGATGATCTAATCAAACTTGATTCTGTGCGGTTTGGTCATTTAAATTCTACGCTTGTAAAGGCTGGGGATATTATTAATCTAAACCCAGCCAATAAGAACGGAACGCGAGTGGGAACGATAACGGTGACAACGTCTCCCACGGTCGTACTGGACAGTATCGATACAGCTGCTGGCAACAGCCTAGGAGTCAACTTTTCTGGAAATGTTCCGTCGGGGGATCTTAAAATCGCCCTTACTACGACAATCACTAATTCAACAGCGCTAAACCTCGTCAATCCGTCTGCGGTTGAGGTAGAGGATATTGTCTCACCATTAAATTCAACCGCCGCAAAGACTCAACTTGATCCACTCTACACAAATGCTACACAAAATAAGGAAATACTCGTGATCGTTACAAAGCTGATCAAGGCCGACGATATGAAGTTCACCTTCAGTGGTGCCACGAGTGTTAGCGGATCAGTAAGTCAATTGCGGATCGGAAGCTACACCCTTAACGTGGATTACACGGACAACGTCTCTCTGCATACGACAGCAGCGAACTCCGCGTCCCGGGATACCGGTATCTTTTTCAAGGTTGCCCGGATCGTAAAAACTGACGACGGCAAGTATCTCCCTGCCAACACAAATGACCTTAATCTTTCGGGTTACAATTTGGCGGATACTGTGCGGTAGTTTAGGAGTTATTCAGCAAATTTAGATATGGCCTAGGTTAGGGAGTTTTCGGCATTCCCTTTAACCAATTCTTAAATTCTTCTTTACTCACCACACGCAGCACTGCACGCATACGGTAATGCCCAATCCCGCATAGCTCAGCGCAAGAAATCTCATAGACACCGAGCTTAGTAGGCGTGAAATACGTTTCGATATCCATGCCGGGAACCGTGTCCTGCTTGAAGCGCATAGCGGGGATGAAGAGGCTGTGAATCACGTCCTGTGCGCGCAATTGAAGCTGCACGGGCTGGCCCACCGGCACGACCAGGGAAGTAGAAACAATATCGTCGCGGCCAGCGGGATCAGCAGGATCAATGCCCAGTGGGTTGCCTTCATCCGGCTTGGCGAATTTAGCAGCGTCGGTGTGGCCAAAGACGCCATCCGGACCGGGATAGCGGAAGTACCATTGAAATTGCGCGCCCGTGACCTCAATAATAAGCTGATTGGTTTTTCCCGGCTGGTGCAGTTTTGACCACAGATGCCCGCCGGATATATGGAATCCGAAAAAGATTACGATAACGGCCAGAGTCCAGCCGGTCTCAAACCGCCAGTTGCCATGCCAGTTTTTGGACCGTTCATCGGCCGGCCGTCGCATTAAGACGAAAGCCAGCACGGCCTGCCCGGCAACAAAGAGCGCTCCCAGAATCCAGAATGCGATGGAAAAGTCATGATCAATCAGCCCAGCCTGGACAGAAGCAGCAGCCGGGAACCACAAGGGATGGACAATAAACAGGTAGAGACAGCCCAGCGTAATGACTACCAGCGCAATGCGGAGCGCAACCGACATTATGGTTTCTGCTCGCCAGTCCCGTTCTTTACCAAGTTGAGAAATTCCTGATGCACACGCGTATCGTCAGAGAGCTCAGGGTGGAAAGTTGCCGCCATGATTTTACCCTGACGCACCAGCACCGGGTCGCCATTCTCTGATGCCAGCACTTCAACGCCTTTTCCGGTGCCGACGATTTTAGGCGCGCGAATAAAAACCATCTCTAGCGGCTTGATGCCCAGCTTGGTCGCGATTTCCTTGATGGAGCTTTCATTCTGCCGGCCATAGGCGTTGCGGCGGATTCGTATATCCAGGGCAGCCAGCGATTGCTGAGGTGGATTTTCAACCTCGGTGGCCAACAGGATTGCTCCGGCACAGGTTCCGAAGGTGGGCTTGGTGCTGACAAAGTCGCGCAGCTTCTCTAGAAAGCCGCGCTCGACCAGGAAATTCAGGAAGGTGCTGGACTCCCCGCCGGGGATGACGATAGCGTCAATGGAATCAAGCTGTTCAGGCTTGCGGATGAGCGTGACTTCGGCACCGAGCGCCTCAAGTCGCGCTTTGTGGGCTTCGTAGTCGCCTTGGATTGCGAGGACGCCGACGGTCATGGGAATTGGTAATTGGGTAATTTGGTAAGTTGGTAATTTAAAACCAGTTTTGTTTAAGAATCTAACTTTAAATCATTCCTGAATCGTTCCCATTCGCGAAGATAATTTTCGTCACGTTGCTTCGCGGCACTAACAAACTGCCTGCAGGATGTGCACATGGCGTAACCCCCGATCATGATCGCGTTATTGGGAGCTGTCGGCCAGGAAGAATGTCTTGGTGGCATATTCAGGTCGCGTCATGCTTCCACTCGCTAATTTCAATTACCAAATAACCAACTTACCCAATTACCAAATGCCTTTACCAACCTCTTGTTTGCAGCATGTCCGCTTCGGACATCGCCGCTACGGCCAAGCCCTTCATTGCCCCAACCAAGTCCTCGCTGACTTCAAGCAATACTTTAGGATCGTCAAAGTGTGTAGTGGCGCGGACGATGGCGCGAGCGCGCTTCTCGGCTTCGGCGAGAGGAGCCATTGCGCAGTTTTCATCGTAAGAGTGCTCTACATTCGAAGTCTCTAAATTTTCTTGGCAATGCACACACGAAGTTCTCTTGCCCATGAAAATTCCTGAGCCAACAAAGACGGCTTCTGCTCCTAGCTGGCGAACCAGTGCCGCATCGGCTGGGGTAGCAATGCCACCTGCAGAGAAGTTGGGAACAGGCAGCTTGCCTGCCTTGGCAACGATGCGAACTAACTCCACTGGCGCCTGCAATTCTTTCGCCTGGGAATAAAGTTCCGCTTCAGAAAGAACCGTTAGAGCCTTCATTTCACGGACGATCTGCCGCATGTGCTTTACCGCGTGGACCACATCGCCTGTTCCAGCTTCACCCTTGGTGCGGATCATGGCTGCGCCTTCAGCGATGCGCCGCAGAGCTTCACCCAAGTTGCGCGCACCGCAAACAAACGGGGTCTTAAAACCGTGCTTGTCAACGTGATGGGCTTCGTCGGCCGGAGTAAGAACTTCAGATTCGTCAATGTAGTCGACGCCCAGTTCCTGCAGGATCTGTGCCTCAGCAAAGTGGCCGATGCGGCATTTGGCCATCACAGGAATGGAGACGGATTGCATGATCTCGCGAATCTTTTTGGGCGATGCCATGCGGGCCACGCCGCCCTGAGCGCGAATCTGCGCGGGCACGCGCTCCAGCGCCATTACGGCGGCTGCGCCAGCTTTTTCCGCAATTTCAGCCTGCTTGGCGTCTGTAACGTCCATGATCACGCCGCCCTTGAGCATCTCTGCCAGGCCGGTTTTGAGCCGCAATCCCGTGTTGCCATTCTTCTCAGACATAAAAACTCCTGCTCGTGCCGGAGCACGATCACTTGTAAAGGGGTAACACTCTATTTTACTCGTTTAGCAGGCTTTCTGCTTGACGTGGTTAGGTATTGGGCGAAGCCAATTTGGCACTTCCCTGCAGGCCCTTGATCTGCCCAGGAAACATTTTTTCTACATCAATCGCGATAAACGTTCCTGTGCTTCGCGCCAGCACCTCGCCTGCGTCATTGCTGATCTCTGCGACATTGGTATGCTTGCGGCCTTCCACGCTTTGCTCATATCCAGTAACCGTCAGCAGCTTGCCCAGCGGAACCGGCTTGAGATAGCGAATCTCCATTGAACTAGTGAGCGCCAACACGTTGCGGAAGCGGTTCACCTTACCCATGGCTTCGTCAAGGATAGTGGCGATGATGCCGCCATGCGAGTGTCCGGGCGGGCCGGTGTATTTGCGTGAAAGCTTGAACTTGCAGATGGCGTGGCGGGTTACGTCGTCAAGAAAAAATTTCAGGTGCATGCCGTCTTTGTTGTCCTTGCCGCAGGCGAAGCAATGGTTCTTGCGCGGCTTGGGTTTGCCGTGGACTGCGTGTCCGTGTGCCGGTTTTGGTTTGGGCATGATTGAAGCGAAATTTTATCATCCGCCAAGACTCGGAGGACAGACGGACGGTGCTCCTAAAATGGAACAAACGCAAGGTCCCTCGGGCCTACTCGCGCGCTGATGACAACGCGCTCGTTTAACGGCCGCTCGGGATGACCGCAATTATTTTCGGGCATTAGTCAATTCTGCAATCTCAGAGTTATGCCTCATTCAGAAGAGTTGCGCTGCTGCGCTGCGCACCGCTATGCTCTTTGAGTGATGTCAACACTGGTTGAATGCGTTCCTAATTTCTCTGAAGGCCGAAACAAAGCAGTAGTTGATGCGATTGTTGAGGCAATGAAAATTCCCGGCGTCTCGCTCCTCGATCGCGAGATGGATGCCGACCACAACCGCTGCGTGATTACGATTGTGGGCGACCGCGAATCGATTACTGAAGCGGCGATTCGCGGCGTGGGCAAAGCCGCGGAACTGATCGATCTTACTAAGCATCAGGGAGCGCATCCGCGTATTGGCGCGGCGGACGTGATTCCGTTTATTCCCATTGAGGGTGTAACGATTGAAGACTGCGTGGCCATCGCGCGCAAGGTTGGGGAAGAGATATGGAAGCGTTTTAAGATTCCTGTGTATCTGTATGAATCGGCAGCGACAAATCCTGATCGGCAAAACCTGGAAAACATCCGGCGCGGGCAGTTTGAGGGTCTAAAGGAAGACATCCTGGTCAACCCGGCGCGGTGTCCGGATTTTGGCGATCCGCGCTGCCATCCCACAGCCGGCGCAACCGTGGTTGGCGCACGCAAAGCGCTTATCGCTTATAACGTCTTTCTCAATACAAAAGATGTGGATATCGCCAAGAAGATTGCCAAGGCGGTGCGTTACTCCACGGGCGGGCTGCGGTTTGTAAAAGGCGCGGGGTTTGAGGTTCGCGGCATGGCACAGGTTTCAATGAACCTGACCGACTTTGAGCAGACGCCGATTGCGCGGGTCTTTGAGTTTGTGAAGCGGGAAGCTGCGCGTTATGGCGTGCAGCCGGTGAGCAGTGAGATTGTTGGCCTGATTCCCAAGAAAGCTCTAGAACAGGCGGCAGAGTGGTTTCTGCAGGTAGAAAACTTTGATTCGTCCATGATCCTGGAGAACCGGCTGGCCGCAGTTACCAGCGGCAAGATGGCCGTGGGCGGCCTGCGGGCTGGAGTTGAGCCGTTTATTGAGCAGCTTGCTGCTCCCACAGCTACGCCCGGTGGCGGCAGTGCCGCTGCTGCAACGGCAGCTATGGCGGCTGCAGTGGGCAGCATGGTAGCGGCCATGTCGCGGACGAAAAAAGCCTTTGTGCAATATGAGCCGCATCTGAGCCAGGCAGTGGCACGGCTGGCACAGCTTCGTGAGGAGTTAAAAGCTGCCATTGACGCCGATGCGGAGAGCTACAACCACGTGCTGGCAGCTTATAAGCTGGCCAAGACTTCAAACGACGGCGAAGCAGCAATTGAAGCCGCAATGAAAGGAGCAACCAGCGTCCCCATGGAGACGGCGGAGAGGACGCGCGAGGTCGGCGACATTATCGCCACCCTGAAACCGATTACCAGCCCTAACATGGCGTCAGACCTTACCGTGGCATCGGCATTGGCGAGCGCGGCCCTGGTGAGCGCACTGGCCAACGTGGAGATCAATTTAGGATCGGTAAAAGATGCAGGTTTTGTCGAGGAGATACGTTCTAAAGTTGTGGCGCTCCAGAGGTGAATACCTTAAGTAATGTGAAATTAGCATCCTGAGCTGCTGCTGGGCGCATCAGACCAGAGAAAACCGGATTAGAATATGAATATGAAACGCATCACTGTTTTTGTGCTCGCTTTGCTGGTGAGCAGACTCCCAGGCTTTGCCGCGTCACTGGGAACGGCCGCCCGCACCGTGATTCCTATTGAAGTTCAGCAGATCATCAACGTGGATTACCGGCGCATGAAGAACTCTGACACGGCCATGGACATGAAGGCCAAACTGCTGCCGCCCAACATGAAGCAGTTTGAAGATGCGCTCAAAGACATTGGAATAAATCCCGATAAGGACGTCGACCAGATTACGCTGGCCTCCTTTCGGCAGAAGGACCACGGGCTGCAGATGATCGGGATAGCGCAAGGGCAGTTTCCGCGCAAAAAGCTGATGCTGAAGATTACCAAGCAAAACATTAAAGGCACCAAGAAAAACGGTTCCATGCTTTATCCCATGGCGGGCGGGATGCAGATGACCTTTCTTGACGACTGGACCATGTTGTTTGGCGATGGCGCAGCGGTGAAGGCCGCACTGGATGCTCGCGACAATGCCAGCATGAGCCTGAATGCCAATCGCGAAATCACGGACATGATTCCTTCAGTGGAAGATGGAACGGTGTGGAGCGTGCTTGATTCTGCTGGCACCCAGACCATGTTGAAGTCCGCGCTGGGCAGCGCTTCTGACCTGGGAGAATTTGATACGGTCAAAAAGAAGTTGCTGGGCTCACGCTACAGTATGGATTTTGACCATGGCGTGGATTTCAACTTGAACGTGCTGACATCGGACAACGTGACGGCGTCTTCTTTATCGTCAGTGTTGAAGGCCGGGATGCTCTTCAAGAAGATGGATGCCACACCCACGGAAAAGACAGCCATCGACAACACGACAGTCGATTCCGATTCCAACAAGCTGGTTGTGCACTTCAAGGCTGATGACAAGAGCTTCCAGCAGTTGATTCAGTCGCCGATGTTTGCATCGGTCGTGCGGTAAAGCGGGATTCACAAGAGCATATTGAGGATCTTTTTCTGCAATCCCGAACCTGCGCTTTGTGCAGGTGAGGGATCGATATAGCCGCGATGCTTTCGAGGGTTGTCCACGCGAACATCTCAGCAAGTGGCTGTTAACCTTAAAAGAGTGGGCGCAGATATGGATCTCTCCCCTTCGACAAGCTCAGGGTCGAGATTTCAGATAAAGTCTGCACCACTTCTGAGCTCATAGCTCCGTACTCATTGCTTGCCCCAAATCCTGCAAAGACTTTTCATTCCTGCGATACCACATCCAAAGCCCGTGTTTTTCTGCCAGCACCAGTCCAGCCTTGCGCAGGATGGCCATATGGTGAGAGATGGTTGGCTGAGATAGCTTGATGTGGTCCTGCACGTCACAAGCGCACATACCTACAGGTTTGCCAATGGCACATTGGCCTTTTTGTTTCAACAGGCGGAGTATCTTAAGTCGCGCCGGGTCGGCAACGGCCTTAAGAGCGGCGACAAGTTGCTTATCAGTGTGGGGCATTGAGCACAGCTCCGGAAGATTGACGTAGATCGATATATAAATCTACCACGGAGCTGCGGGAAACCTTACCATGGATGAACGCGGATAGCACTGGATCGGGCTTGGTCTGCTCCAAGGACTAAAATGGACTGATGGATGATTCCAGCATCTTCTCTGGCAATGAGCGCAAAGAAAAAGAGCGGGAAATGCAGCGCGAAGGGCGACTGCCGCCTGGCCAGTCTTTGACGTTGAAATGGCCGGTGCTGCATTACGGTTCGGTTCCCCGGTTTGATCCCGCGCGATGGGACTTCAGCATTCGCGGGCTGGTGGAGCAGCCGGTGCGCTTGAACTGGGAGGAATTCAATCGCCTACCGAAGGTCAAGACGCATAGTGACTTTCATTGTGTCACGCGCTGGAGCCGCTTTGACAATGACTGGCAGGGCGTTGCGTTTCAGGAAGTGCTCAAGCTGGTGAAGCTAAAGCGGGAGGCCGAGTTTGTCCTGGTGCACGCTGAGCAGGGCTTTACAGCCAACGTGCCGCTGGCCGATCTTGATCGTGAGGACGTGCTCTTTGCCACGCACCATGATGGCCAGCCGCTGACGGCGGACCACGGCTATCCGCTACGGTTGATTGTGCCGCACCTTTATGCGTGGAAGTCAGTGAAGTGGGTGCGCGGGCTGGAATTTACTGAGAAAGATGTTCCTGGCTTCTGGGAGCAGAACGGATATCACATGTATGGAGATCCGTTCAGGGAACAGAGGTTTGATACGGATTAGCATTCAGCCATCAGCCATTAGCAGTCAGCCAAAGCTCGCAATCGTTCGCTCCTTTGGTTATTTAGGAACGGTATGGGTTTGGCTGAGTGCTGATGGCGGAATGCTATTTCACAATCGCGTTATAGCCATCATTGGCTAGCCGTGCGCGCATGGCGTCGGCATCTTTCTTATCGCTATAGGGGCCGACCTGCACGTGAAAAAGCGGATCGCCGGTGCTGCTGGAAATAAAAGCGGGATACTGCTTCTTCTGCAGAGCGGCGCGGAGGATATCCGCATCCTCTTGCTTGGAAACGGCTGCCACCTGGACCATGAATGATCCGCCAGCGCCGGTCTTAACTTCTGTCCCGGCCGAAGCGGATTGGTCTGGAGTCTTGCTTCCGGATGCAGGCTGGCTGGCGTTTTGCTGATCGGCGCTCTTGCTGGCGCCGGAAGAACCGGAGTCGTTAGAGGCGGTAGAGGCCGTGGCAGGAGCGCAGTCAGGTGAGCCGGGCGGGCAGGTTTGCGTGATAGTTTCAGGGGTTTTGTTGGCGGCGGAAGGCTTGCCGGCTGAGCTGCCTCCGGTGGGAACAGAGCCAACAATTTCCGTGTGGCCGCCGGCAGTGGTGCTCTTGCCCAGCAAATAACCCATGGTGAAAAACACGCCGCAGATAATCGCCAGGGCAAAAAACATGCCCAGCAATTTTCCGGTACTGAGGGTTATTTCTTTATCCTGAACGTGGTCGCCTTCTTTTTCCGCCATCTGTGTGCCAGCTGACATTCCTTTTGCTCCCCTTCTGTGCTTTAGCTGGCCCCAGTGTACCTCGATTTTTGTCTCCCGCTATTTACCAATTTGGTTGAGGGCCTTGGTCAGGGTTGAGATCATGTCCACTGGTAACGGGAAGACGATGGTGGTGTTTTTCTCCACGCCAATCTCGGTCAGGGTTTGCAGGTAGCGCAACTGAATGGCAATCGGCTCGCCAGAGAGGATATGTGCGGCCTCCTGCAGGCGCTGGGAAGCGGAAAATTCGCCTTCCGCGTGGATGATCTTGGCCCGCTTTTCACGCTCGGCTTCAGCCTGCTTGGCCATGGCGCGAAGCATGGATTCCGGCAGATCAACCTGCTTGACTTCGACATTGGCCACTTTTACGCCGTAAGGCGCGGTGTGCTGGTCAAGGATGGCCTGGATTCGGGCATTCAATTTGTCACGATGGGCAAGCAGCTCATCCAATTCCACTTCTCCCAGGACGGAGCGAAGCGTGGTTTGGGCAAATTGCTGGGTCTGCCAATAATAGTTTTGCACCTGCACCACGGCCTGCGGAGCGTTAAGAACGCGCCAATAGACCACGGCATTCACCTTTAAGGTGACGTTGTCGCGGGTGATAATGTCCTGGGGCGGGACTTCCAGAGCTTGCTGGCGCAGATCGATCCGGACCATCTTCTGTATCGGGGCAAATACCAGGATCAGGCCGGGACCTTTGGCGTCCTCCTGCAAGCGACCCAGTGAAAAGATCACGCCACGTTCATACTCGCGCAGGATCTTGATGCAGTTGATGCAATAAAGAAAAATAATGACGATGGCAGCAATAATAGGAATGCCCACGAAGCCTCCATTCACAATGCAAGCGGGAAGTCGGAACGAATTTTATGGTACTGAGCAGCTAAAAGCAAAAAATCAATTTGCGGCGGTGGGCTGCAATACCGGCTCACGCAGCGGTTCCACCTGCAATACCAGGTTTTCTACATTCTTAATCACCACGCGACGGCCGGCTTCAATATTCTGGGTTGAGATGGCGTTCCAGATTTCGCCCTGTACAAAAACTTTGCCGGCTGGCGCAAGCGCCGCTGTCACAACGCCGATTTCGCCCACCATGCCCTGCTCGCCGGTCTGTACTTTTCTCATCCGCGCTTTAAAAGCAATGGTCATCAAGAAGATGGTAATGCCGCCAAGCGGCAAGCTGACGCCAAGGGCTGTCCAAATGCTGACGCGCATCTCCGGGATAGGGCCATCTATGAGCAGCAGAGCGCCCAAGACCATAAGAACGATGCCCCCCAGCCCGGCTACGCCGTGAGTCTGGAATTTGGCTTCAAGAACAAAGAGCGCAAATGCCGACAGGATGAGAACCAGAGCAATGGAGCGGAACGGCAGCAAATCAATGGCGTAAAAGGCGAGCAGTATCGCTATGAAACCAACTACACCGGGAATAATCGCCCCCGGATGGCTGAACTCAAGCAGTACTGCCACAAAGCCCACAATCAGCAGCAGCACCGAGATGTTGGGATCCATCAGGGCGGAAAGAATGTCTTCCTTGACCGTCATGGGATAAAGGCGAATGTTCATTCCGGCAAGGTGGAAGGTAAACTTGGAGCCGTCAAAGCGGGTAATGGTCTTGCCATCAAGCTGCCGCAGGAGATCAGACTCATCTTTGGCGATGTAGTCAATCAGGTGCTGGTTCAATGCCTCATCTGCACTGAAGGATTTGGATTGCCGCACCGCGCTCTCCGCTACTTCCACGTTACGTCCGCGCTTGGCGGAATAGGAGCGCATTAACGCTGCAGCATCGTTTTCCAGCTTTTCCTTCATTACGGGATCCATGGTTTCACCGCCGCCCAGCACAGGATGCGCCGCACCGGTGTTGGTGCCGGGCGTCATGGCTGCCACATCTCCCGATTCAAGAATGTAAAAGCCCGCTGAAGCTGCATTGCTGCCGGAGGGCGTTACATAAATGATGACGGGAACGGGCGATGACAGAATGTCATGGATGATTTCGCGCGTAGAGCTTACCAGGCCGCCGGGAGTACGCAGCTCAATGAGCAGAGCTTCCGCATGGGACCGTTCGGCTTCCTGAACAGCGCGGCCAATACGCTCTTCCACCAGAGGATGGATGGGGCCATCCACAACGATCTTTAGCACATCAGCCGAGGCAGTGCGCGCAGCCAGAAAAAGCGCTACAGCGATTGCGATCCGGGAGAGTGCGGCATGGGAAACGAGCGTACGACGCATAAACTTGTACCTCAGCGTTCACAGAGATTCGGCCTGCTGCCGGGCCTGAAAAATCAAAATAGCTGGGCACGGCAATGAGACAGCAATTCCCGCAGGTATTCTCAAGATAATACGATTATAAAAGAGTTCAAGTTCCAGAGAGAGGGGTCACAAGCATGAAAAGAGGCGACCATATATTCGTCCTGACCGGCGCGGGCATAAGCGCAGAGAGCGGGATTCCCGTTTTCCAGGGAACCAACTGGCGAGGTCACAGCCACTATGAGCTGGCGAATATTGAAGCATGGGAGCGCGATCCGGGATTGGTCTGGCAGTATTACTCTGATCGCCGCGCGGCTGCCGGCAGCGCGCAGCCCAATGCGGCGCACCAGGCTCTGGCTGAGTTTGAAAAATCTGCCATCGCCGGTAGCTTCCTGCTGTGCACGCAAAACGTTGATGGCCTGCACGAGGCTGCGGGATCAAAAGAGATCGTCCACATCCACGGCAAGCTATTTGAGAGCCGTTGTGCTGCGGAGTGCAGCCAGGCAGCCTTTGCCGACCGGAATACTTATTCCGCTGATGATCTGCCACGCTGCGGTTGCGGAGCATTGCTGCGTCCAAATGTCTGCTGGTTTGGCGAGCAGCCATATCAGCTTGATCGCATTTATCAAGCGCTGGAGCGGTGCGACGTGTTTATTGCCATTGGCACCTCAGGATCTGTGCAGCCGGTGGCCAGCTTTGTGACGCTACTCAAACGAAAGCCGCACCCGGGAACAACGATTTTCCTAGGATTAGAAGAACCTGCCAATGCGCGCTACTTTGACGAGGTACATCTGGGACCCGCGGCCAAGGTGACGCCAGAGTTTTTGAGTTCTTTGGCGATTGAGAAGCGCTGATAGATATCTTAGGTGGAATAATCAGCTCAACTGCGGATTTCTAGGCAGTATATAAGCGGGCAGTCTGCTTTCCAAATAGCCACACATGTAGAATAACTGGCCATGAAACAGCTACCTGATATTGTGACCTCAGCCACATTCTGGGCACAGATAGCAACAATGTGGGCCGCAGCTGGTGCGTGGTTTACTTATGTCGCAACCGCTGTGGCTTCGCGGCAGCAGACGTACGAAGGCGTGCTCAACCTCATCGAGGGTCTTGAGGCAGAACTTGCGCTTGTGAGCGACTGGGCATCTGGAAGCGACGGGGAACAAGGCTATGTGCGGAAGACACGACTCGAACTAACCCGTGAACATCCAGATTGGGTTAATCCGAGCCGAGCAGTGTTCAAGTTTGACACTCCAACTCTGATCAACCTGACGAACTCGCCTTATGCAAGTCATTTGACGCCTATTGTCCGCCAGTTCGTTGTCCTGAGACACGCCATACGACGAGTGTTTGATAACTTGGATCGCTACCAGATGTTCGTATTTGGCGACACCGCGATGTATCAAAGCGTACTCCGAAAATATGCTCCCGCTGTGACCTCTCCTACAACACCCACAACCGCAAACATAGTTACACCCCCACCTGGCACAGTCGGACTCACCGAGCAAGAGCGAGTCTATGTGAACCACATTTTCGGGATGAATGAGACGATCCACCAAACACTAATTGGTGGGGCCGACTCGACAGACGAGAATTGCCTATATCAGGCTTTCCGCAATGCGCGAACGACACTCCAAAACTTCAAACGGGGTTTAAAGAGGGAATCCCTTCCACGGTGGTTCTGGCTTTTGCATATCATTGCCAGTGTGATGGCTGGTCTTGGCGTTTGGCAAGTAGTGAGATGGTTTGGAAAATAGTTTGAGCGGCGGCTTTGCAAAAGCCAGCGATGGCACTCTAGCGCGACTTTTGCTCGGAGAGAATGTAGCCTGTGATGGCCATTACTTTCATTGTTTGTTCCCCAGATTATCTAGAGTGACAAAAAATGCCTGCGCCGTTTCGGCAACGCCAATTATGGGGGTCGGCAACGCCAATTCTGGGGGGTAAGAAAGGTTGCGTGGATTGAGTACCAGCTTTACTCTTGGAAATGAATTCTCGTAAGTCACTCATTTAGAGAATGGAGCGGGAGACCGGGATCGAACCGGCGACGTCCAGCTTGGGAAGCTGGCATTCTACCACTGAATTACTCCCGCTCAACTTGTTACAGCGTAGCGAGTTAGCCTGTTTCCTGTCAATCTCCGCACTCCCGTACTTACTCCCGTTCACTAATTCACTGCTTCCGAAGCCATCATCGTACTGAGCATCCGACCCTGAGCATGAATCCTCTCAGAATCCATGTGCGTGTAAGCCAACGTCACATCGAGTTTCGAGTGACGCAGCATCTTGCGCACAACATCGACGTTCGCACCTTCTTTAATAAGGAAAGTGGCGAGGCTGTGACGGAACGAATGGAACCCGAACCGCTTTACAGTCTCGTCAATAACCCCCAGCTTGGTTGCCGTGGGGCGGATGTAATCACTCACCATAGTGCTTGCGGTGCGTGGTTGCGATCCACCGAGCTTGAGGCTAGGGAACACCCAGTCTTCGTCCTTCGCATAAGGAGTCTGCTTGCGCCATTCCTTGAGCACTTCCGCCAACATATCGTGCATTGGCACAGGTGCCTTGCTGGACTTGGACTTGGGGTTGCCGATGCGTCCCCGACTCCATTTACGACGGATATGAATCTGATTGTTCTTCCAGTCGATGTCACCCCACTTCAACCCCAGTAACTCAGAGATGCGGCACCCAGTAGCGGCATCCGCGATCACCAAAGACTGCTCGTAAAGTGGAAGAGCTTGTGCAATGCTCCATGCTTGCTGCGGAGTCATGTGCCGGGCTTCGTAATCACTCGTTGTGCTGACACTCACCCACGGCATGGGGTTCACTTCATTAGTACGAGCAAGCCATCCCATTTTCTGGGAGTGACGGTAGATCGCGCTCATAATGTTGCGAACCTTGGGCTGAAGACCACGCGACAGACCATCGAGATGATCCTGTACTTCCATCGGCTCGATGGCACGGGCTTCACGGTCTGCGAAAACAGGCAGCACGTAATCCCTGACCAACTGCTTGTCGAGTTCCTGCGTGCCGTACTCTTTCGGTTTCCCGGTTTTGGTCTTGCCGTAGGCTAGATACTTCTGGGCAAGTTCACCCAGCGTGAAGTCGTGATCTGCGGATTTCGGCAGTAAGGCACCGAGTCCCAGTTCTCCGACTTTCTTCCAGCCCTGTTGATCTGTCATGGTGTCTGCGCCTAGCTTCTTACTGGCTTCCTTGCCGTCCGCCTTATACCAGCGATAAACAAGGTTGCCGTCCTTTCGGGATAACCATCCATTTGCATTTCCGTTAGCCATTAGCTCCTCGCTTTCCGGCTAAACGGGTACCACCAGCGGCCCGGACCATACCTGAAAAACTGGCGTTCTGCAAGGCCCCATCGACTTCAGAAATCTTGTACCGCCATGCGGTACCCAGCTTATAAGCGGGGAACTTACCTGCCCGTGTCATATCCAGCACCCGGCGACGGCTGACCTGTAAAAAGGTAGCCACAGCCTGCGCATCTACGTACTGCTCTGCGTTCATAGCTTTGCTTCAAGGTCGCCTGCCTCCAGTCCCCCAGTGGTCAGGAATGTTGCTGCTTATGCCTCTTTGATGCCACGGATAACCAAAATAGCTCAAGATTCCGGACCCGTCTCATGCGCGTGTAATTCGAGGTTTTTTAGCCCTCAATTGCATCAGTCTGCTGCGGAGCTTCGGCGCGGTGAGTTTGCGCATCTGCTCTTCGTATTCGCGGAAGAAAGATTGCTGCTCATGCGAGTAATAGCGGTCTTGGTTCAGCGTCCGCTGAACCAAGACCCGCTGCCTTGCAATACAGAATGAATCGCTGGAACCTTGTGCGCTCCCAGCATTCCTCTGTCAATTTGCGCAACCGTTCGTTATTGGTCATTGCGCACTTCCTTGGCACGTACACCCACAGCGTGGACACCTGCCTGTGTTATATGACTTCAATACTCTGCCGACTGCGCTCTTGCTGATACCCAATGCCGCAGCGATCTGGCGCATGGTCATGCTGGGTCTGAGCTTGTGCATGGCGATGATCATCTCGTGAAGGGTCAGAAGTTCGCTCATTCACGATCCTTTCCATAAGCACGGACGCGGGAGTAAATGCTTTCCTTGATGCGCTCGTAGTCCTCGTCAGTGATCACAGAAGGTGGCAAGGCGTTATACATTTCTTCCAGCGCAGCAAGCTTCCCGCTGCGCTGCGGTGGGACTCAGCTTGCCAGATGACGGACGACCAACAGGTTTCTTGGATTTTGCTTTAGGCATTAGCGCACCAACCTGAGGACATACGCACCACCCCGGAGTTCTCCGGTGCGCTCAATCATTCCAAGTGCCTTCATCTCACTGAGGCGCGGTGCGAATTTATTACGATTCGCCAGTCCCAGCACTTCGGATATTTCATGACTGGTTAAGGGGCCGTGTGCTTCCAGTACTTCAATGAGCGTCCGGTACATTTCTTTCTTACCGTGCAGGGCACGGTCGTGAGCTAGTGTTGAAGCAAAATCCCCACCATGCTTCTTACTGCACAGATCATCCTGCGGGCTGAATTGATGCTTGCGCAGCCTGCGGGAGGTAGAGTGATCCGGGGCGTCCTTTCCCGGTGGAAGCTCGTCAATCACATTTTGAATTGCGGTCGCAAAAACAGAAACAACAGTATTATTAGTCATCACCTTAAAATCCTTTTCCTTCGGGGCACCGCACTAACGGTGCCCCTTTTTACTTTTGAGCCTGCGCTTCATGCAGTCCGCATAATCCGCCAAGCGATTGCCTGTAGCGGGAACGGTTTGAGGACCGTCCACGGGATTCCGCCCGCACGTCCTGCGCTCAAGCTGCTTCTGCCCGCAGGCTCAAAACTTATTTCGTCACCAGCTTGTGATAACGAAGCCGGAAGCTTTCACATTTGCGGCTATAGCCCAGCGATTCGGCTAATTTGCGGATAGACCAATCGGGGTGAGCCTGTGCTGCTGCGACGATCTGCTCGTCTGCTGCTTTGACAAAATCCTTCCTCCAGCCTTTGCCGCGCTGCACGTTGTAATTACGACGGCAGTACTCAGCAATGAGGGATGGATCGCAGCCCAGTTCTTTTGCCATCTGCGGGTAGGACAAATTCTTGCGGAGCATGGCGCGGATTTCATCTTTGCGGGAGTCCAGTTTGCTGGTGCGCTGCAAGGCCCTTTGGTCGAATGCTGGGGAGCCTGCGCCTTGTGGACGTTCATACCCGGCTTCCTGCATGAACAGCCCCACCATAGATTTTGCTGTCGTGCCCCGGTACCCCAATGCGATACCGATGTCCAGATACCGGACTTCGGGATGAGCGGTAGCGTAGGCTACCGCCATCTCTCGTTTAATGCGTGCGTGCAGATGACTCATTTACTTAACCTCTTGCACCAGCAGGTCGTCGATTTCCGCGAATGCCTTGCGGAAGTCGCCCCGGAAGTCGGGGGCCGTGGTTGGGGTCATGCGAGGACGGTAGTTCTGTGTCTGCTCGCGGTAACGCTGCTCAAATTCTTCTTTCGTGTCCATGTTTTCTCCATGCGGCTTCGGAGCCGCCTTCTACCTAGAACCGGAAAGTCAAAAGATTTCTACCGTCATGCGGTGACTTGTGATTAGGGGATTTCCGAAGGTATTCGGCGGCGCAGAGGAAGTCAGTTTTTCGCCAGTTATCAGTATTCGGACTATGGGATTGACTAATGAAGTCAATTTCAAGCCACGCAGTTGCGTGCGCTGTTTGTGGGGACGGTTCGCCTCAACGTACCGTCCCGCAGACGTTGAGGACAATATGGATAAAGAATCACGCCAAGAGAAGAAGCGCCTTGAGAAAAAACTCAAGACTGTTAAGACCCGAATCACCAAACTGGAGCAGGAAAAGTTTGACCTGTTGCAGGCGATCTATCTGTTGAAGGGCGAATGCTACCGCTGCTGGTATTCCCGTCACCACTACGGACACCCTGATACCGAACAGTGCCAGTGCGGTGCTGTCGAGGCGGTGCGGTAATGGGGTTCAAACTGGTCGAGAAAATCCAACTGATGAAGCATGTGCCGTCAAAGTACAAGCGCATCCTCATGGCGGTTGCGCAGCGGTCGCGCAACGACGGCACCAATTTCTACGAGAGCAAGGAAACCATTGCCGGAAAAGCGAGTTCGTCGCGCTGGACGGTTTACCGCAACCTTGAAGACTTGATCCGGGCCGCGGTCGTGGTCAAAGCCGAATCCCATGAGTGCAGCAAGGAAGGCTGCACCAAGGGTACGCGCCATTTGGTAGGCAACGGGCACTGGACGCAGGCATACAACATCGACCTTGCAACGTTGCAAAATGCTACATGGCTCGACGTTGTGCAATGTAGCAAAACAGCAAAAGTGCAATGTAGCAAAACGCCTAATAGCCATGTAGCAAAATGTGACGCGATTCAGGGATGTGATGCCGCTACGCTCGGGAATGATGATTCTTCCGTCCTTACGGACGGTTTGTCAGTAAGTAAGCAAGTAGGCTTCGAGTCTTCGCTTCGCTCAGACTCTACGAAGTCCGACGCAAAGAAAGAAAACCCTGAAGAGTTAGGGAGCAAGAGAACCCTACCTTCCGCCGAAGATACCTGCTCCAACTGTGGATGGGTTAACGATGGTGACTCGGATGGTTTGGAGTTCCACCAAACGTATTGCGTCTCAACCCAGACCCCCAAGAGAACCCTACCTTCTGCCGAAACATACCCTTGGTGGGAGGACATCCACGATGCCTTTGGTGCAGGGGCCAGTCTAAATCCTGACCCCGAGCTTTGGGAGCGGTTGAACTTAGCTCTGATCTATTTCGGCTGGGATGGTCGGATGCTGCGTGGCTGCATCGAGTGGGCGATGGCGCACAAGTTCTGGAAGACCCGCATCATGGGCTTCGAGTCTTTCGTCAATGCTTGCGACCGTTGCACGCAAGAAGGCGGTCCCGGCGAAAAGGGCATCATGCCGCAATACGTGCGGCACTTGAACCTCATGCGCACCAAGGCTGCCAAGGGAACTCATGCAGCGATTAACCCCGAACTTCACACCGGGCGGGACGCACAGGGCCGCTCTTGGGTTGGGCAGAGGTGCCGGGTGTGCGACATGGTCATGACCGACAACGAAGACCAAGTGTGTGATGACTGCAAGAAAACCAAAACCCTTGTTGTCGCCGCGCCTCAGGGTTTCGACGTGGAAGAAGCGTAGTAATACGGAAATCACTGGTATGAGCACATACAGCAACAAGTGGTACGAGCGCAATCGCGAAACGATCCTCGCCAAGGCGAGGGCACTGCGACGCGCCAAGGGCATCACTGCACGTGGTGAGGGAAGCGCACGGCGCTGGGAAACAGACGGAGCCATCTGGCGATGCTTAGCGCGATACGGGGAGCGGGGCGTCTCGCTGTCTCAGTTGGCACAGGACATCGGTGTCTCACGCCAGACCATCTACAAACGGGTGTATCGCATGGGCGGTGTCAAGAATATCGGCTGGGGCCGGTGGATCGCTACCGGGGTAACAGCGGAATGGCTGGAAGTATTGTGATAATCAACTTGGCTTTTTGCGCCCCAATTGATTCCAAAAATCGCCCCGGAACTCAGAGAGAACTTCTTGTCGGGTGTAGCGGAAGGTGTGTGGCTCTTGTTTCGTGCCGTATATCTTCTGACCTCGGTACGTGGTTCCGCCTGCTGCCAAAATCAACCGCATGTCTTCCTGAAATCTGCGGTCACGTCTCGTTGCCTTGACTAGCTGATCCGCGTTGCGTGGGAGAGGTTCCCCGGTTTGAGAGTTAACGGGCCAATTGTCTTCCAATCGTTTTTTGCGCTTGGTCAGTTCGATACGATCCTCGATGCGGTCAGCCAATTCATCAAGCTGCTGGGCAAAGCCGTCCAGTTCGTAGCTGACACGAAGTTCGTCAGCAATGATGCGCAAATCTTCAGCGAGTTCTTCCAATGGCACAGGCGGAACGTCACTCTCAGTTTCAAATTTTTTCAGGTTTTCTCTCAAAGTTTTGAGGCTCATGTCTCTCTGATGCCGGGCTGGGAACTACGGACCCAAGAATTTCATTGCGCCATACATCGCAGTACACAGTGATACGAATGGATACGCAGTAAATTTTGTTTGACTTCACGTCCTCCGGGCCTTTACGGTCCCGGGCCATGAAAACTGCTAAGAAAATTCAAACTGGAAGAGCGGGAGTCGAGTGCAGGCTGTATTTGGTGCTGGGCTACTACTCCACCACGCAAGTCAGCGACGAAACTGGAAAACCCGCCCCGTTCGATGTTCTGCGTATCTGCGCCAACAACATCAATGACGTTATGCTGTACTTGAAAAAGTGGGAGAGCGACTTTGACGTTCGCTTGGTTAAACTGGTCGGCATGGCGATCTGTGTATCAGGGATGCCCTACTGGGGATGATGACCGCATTTAAACGAAAATGCCCCAGTGAAATACCTGAACTGATTCCTCCAACAAATCAAGACTTGCGCTCGGGGGCCGGATGCCTCACTCTATGAAGTTCCTTCCCAAACCCCGAATGGCGACCACTGAGCACACCATCAATGATGCCCTCGCTGAACTTCTGCGAGGCACCCGCCGGGCCTGGCGTGATAGTGACATCGTGAGTTCCGAAAATACTGGGCAGTTAAAGGGAAGCAACGCTCGTCCAGACATTCTCGTCGTGGAACCGAACGTTTCCCCTGTCGTCATAGAGACGGAAGTATTCCCTGCGATGACAGTCGAAGTTGAGGCAGTTGACCGCCTTGGCAAACAGTTGAAAAAGACCGGACGCCCGATCCTGTCTTCTATTGCTGTGCGTCTGCCAATCAGGCTTAGGCAAAAATCCGGCAAGTCATTGCAGAAGGAACTGGCAAGCGCAACTGATCTTGAAATGGTTCTCTACACCGGGAGCAATCCGTCTAAAGGTGATCGTTTTCCAAAGAAGGGATGGATGGTCGGCACTGTCGCTGACCTGAGTATTCTCACGCAATCCGCAACGGTTCCACCTGATGTGATTGATGCGGCTGTGACGGAATTGGTGAACGGTGTCAGTGAAACTGCGGGAATGCTAACCGACATAGCGAAGGAAAACGGTGAAGCCATCGAGAAGATTGCCAAACAACTCTTCCAAGAAGATGGTGAACAGACCCGGAGAATGGCTGCGACGATTTTGGCAAATGCTTTCGTTTTCCATGAGAGCCTTGCTGGAAAACTGAAAGGCGTAAATTCGATAGATGAGTTACGGGGCAGCAAAAAGCTCACCAAAGCGGCGATACTCGCTGAGTGGCAAAAGATTTTGAAAGTGAATTACTGGCCCATTTTCGACATCGCACGCCGTGCTCTCGAAGTCATCCCTGTCGCGGAGAGCAAATATCTAATCGAACGCTTGGCTGAAACTGCGGACAAACTGCTTGAGAATCGGTTGATGCGTTCACATGATTTAACTGGTGCAGTGTTCCAGAGAATGATAGTAGATAGAAAATTTCTTGCCGCATATTACACCACTCCCGCTTCGGCAGCGTTGTTGCTCGGCTTGGCACTTGTGCCGGAAGCAACTCCAGACATGAAGTCATGGTCAGACCCAGAGAACGTAAAGTCTCTGCGCATCGCTGATTTTGCCTGTGGTACTGGCACGTTGCTCACTACAGCTTACAGCCGGGTTGGACAACTGCACGAGCTTGCGGGGGGTGATTCCGAAGCAATCCATGCCGAGATGATGGCGCACGCCATGATTGGCTGCGATGTGCTCCCATCTGCTGCACACCTGACAGCATCCATGATTGCTGGGGCACATCCGACCGTTAAATACGATCAAAGCCTGATAATGACCGTGCCATACGGCAACATGGACGGTGACATTGCGCTTGGCTCCCTTGATTTGATTAACCCGCAAGCCAAGCTCACTGAGATGGCGATTACTGCCAAAGCAGCGGAAGGTATGGGGGAGAAAGAAAAAGAGACATGGGCTGCGCTCCCTCATGCATCGTTTGATCTTGTTGTTATGAATCCACCTTTCGTGCGACCCACGAACCACGAAGGAGGCAAGCACGACGTTCCCAACCCCATGTTCGCTGCCTTTGCTAATAGCAAGGAAGAGCAAAAGAAAATGGCAGAGGCTACGAAACGGCTTACGGCTGGAACCAGTGCTCATGGAAATGCTGGTGAAGCCTCAATCTTCCTCGTTCTTGCAGATCGGAAGGTTAAGGAAGGCGGAATTGTGGCGCTGGTGATGCCATTGAGCCTAATGCTCGGCGAATCGTGGGAAGGCTCTCGTTTGTTGTTAACAAAGAATTACAGTGGGCTGGTTGCGATTTCAATTGCAGGGGCAACCGACATTGACTCGTCCTTCTCAGCAGATACGGACATGGCTGAATGTCTTGTGATCGCTCGTAAATCCAAACCCGAAACTAATCGTGCGACATTTGTAGTGCTGAAAGAACGTCCTCTCTATCCGCTGCTCGGTGCCGGTGCAGCAGTGCAAATTCACCGCTTGATCGACAGCAAGAATTTCCGTCGCCTTGAGGATGGGCCCGTGGGCGGAACCCAACTCCATTTCGGCGATGATGTCATTGGTTACGCAATGGATGCGCCGTTGCCAGAAGGCGGTGCTGTATGGAATCTCGCACGTATCGCCGACCTTTCATTGGCGCAAGCGTCGTATCAACTTGCTAATGAGAGTCGGCTTTGGCTTCCGGGGATGGACAAATCAGAGACTGTTCCCATCGCCATATCCACAATAGAGAAGATTGGCGAAACCGGCCCTATTCATCGGGACATCAACGGCACGAACCCAGATAAAAGCATAAGAGGGCCGTTCGAGATTAAAAGTGCTGAGAAAGACAGCGTCCCAACATACCCTGTGCTTTGGTCTCACGATGCAGACCGGGAACGAACGATGTCATTCGAGGGAGACACTGAGGGACTACCGTTAAAAGGTGCTACGGAGAAGGAACAAGAGTCTATTGATCAAAAAATCGCTGCTATTTGGGCTAGTGCTTCGCACTGCCACTTCAACTGCGACTTTCGGTTCAATAGCCAGTCAACTGCGATGCAGTTTACGCCAAGGCGTACCATCGGGGGCGTTGCGTGGTTGGCTATTAAACTGCCAAACGAGAAAATGGAGAAGGCCCTAGTTTTGTGGGCAAATACATCTCTGGGCTTTCTTCTGCGCTGGTGGCATTCCAATAAGCAGCAGTCTGGAAGAGGACGGCTCGGCAAAACGATGGCTCAAAGTCTTCCCGTGCTTGACATCACTTCACTGAACGCACAGCAGATCGAACGAGTCGGGAAAATCTTCGATGAGATGTGTGAAAAGCCGTTGCTTCCGCTCCATGAAATCGACCATGACCCTGTTCGCAAGGAACTGGATGAGCGTTTCGCTCGTGAGGTATTGAGTCTCCCTGAATCAATGCTTCAGCCGGACGGTGCGCTCGATGTGCTACGGAAGAAGTTAGCGCAAGAGCCTTCAATTCGTGGAAACAAGTGAAACGCGCATCAGCGCGAACCCCCCGGACCCCAAGCGAAAAAGCACAAAATTCCTTTTTCCGCCCTCAACTCCCGCACGAAAGCGGGAGCACATGCGCTGAAATCCCCGGAAATCACGCAAGAACGCCAGACTTATACTCTGGGCACCTTCCCTATGCGAATGTTTGCGCCACGTGCTTGAGCTAGTAGCACTTAAAAGCACGCTCTGGGGTTTGGGTTTGGCGTACCCCCCAAGCGTTCAGCACCGGGGGCACCGCGTAAGTTGTTGAAAAGGAGTCTCTTTCTGCGGGAGGTAAGGGGCGGGGGGCGGGTGACCCCCGGCACCCCGTGCGGTGCGCGTGCCGCCTAGCCACCACAGCAGGCGGCAACAAGCGCACTAGGCGCACCCCAAGCTGCACCTCCAATTGATAGCAGCATGGCGGGGTCACCTGAGTTTCAGGCACAGGGCGGTGGATCACCGCGTGGGTCTGGGTTTGTATCGGGCGCACCTTCGCCCGTAGCAGTAACGCAAGCAGAAGCAGTAAAGCACATGAGCAGGGGTGACATCGCCCGAAGCGTTGTGTTCGCTGCACTCACTGGTGCTCTTAAGGGTCTGGGTGTAGCTCCGGGACCGGGCAGCGCAGGGCGTGCAGCGTCAGCAGGATTCCAAGGCGTGATGGACATGCAGCAGCAAGCTCGTGAGAACGAGTCGCAGCGTCAGAACCAAGAGTACATGCAGAAAGCTCGTGGTTTGGACTTGAATCTCAAGCAGCTTCAATTGCAGAAACAGTTAGCTGACATGGACGAAGAGTCACACGCCAAAAACGTTGACCTTTACGCAAAGCAGTTATCTGACGCCATCGAAGACAATCCGGGTGCAGTGAAGGGAACTCACGTCTCTGAACACGATGCTGCGGACATCAACAAATATGGCAGTCATGCACTGCGTATTCCTGATGGTTACGTTCCAGCGCCGGGCGGGAAATTCGAGCAGACGTTCACCATCCTCGATGGTGATACTCAGGTGCCTGTCAGCGATTGGGCACAGGATGCAAAAGATTGGCACATCCCCGGAGCCGATAAGCTCCAAGAAGGGAATGTGTCCATGCTCACGTCTGGTCACTACACTCACGCTGTCGCTTCACTTGAAGCGACGCAGTCTGAGTTGAATCAGGAAGCTCAGTTGTTCGGCACCAAACCTGTTGATCTGAAAGCTGAGATGGAGAAGAACCCCGGACTGCTTTCAGCGATCCTCCAGTTCCAGAAGTCCTCGTGGGCAAGCACTCACCCGGATGAACAGATCAGCGCAATGAAGCAGGACAAAAATGCTGCTCCCTATGCGCCATATATCGAGCAGTTGTTTGGTGGAAGGCAGAACCTCAACAACATGGCGACTCTGCGCAACATGGACGACAAGCAGGCGCAGCAGATTAGCGATGCTCCGGCTGGTCAGTATCCAAAGCCGTTGGTGGATGCTGCGAAGACCCGCGTTCAAAAACAGGAACAGCGTGTCAAAAACCAAAAGCAGCAGGACAGTGACATCGCACTCGACCGTGAGAAGAAGCTTGCTGACTACAAGAAGCAGCATGGCGGTGAGGGGCCGACCGATGCTGATGTTCGTGCAGCGAACTCAGAAGTCGGAAAGCACTTCAAGACTTACAGTGATACCCGCACACAAGCGAATCACATCCTGTCTGCCTTGGATATGTCGAAAGACGGCAACCAAGTGGCGTCAGCATTGGCACCGCTGGAATCCACGCTTTTCATTACCAGCAGCGCAGGCGTGCGACGTGTGAACGAAATTGAGTTGAACATGAATGCACCCGGTGCAGGCAGCGCGGTACGTCGCATCAACGCATGGTTTGAGAAGAACAAAAGCGGCATGTTGCCTGCTGATTACATCAAGGATTTGAAAGCAATCGTTACTGCTTATAGCACGGAGAACGAACAAAATTACCGTGACAACGTTGACTCTGTAAATCAGCGTTACGGAACGAACATCAAGTACGGTGCATTGCCGAATCGTCAACAGGGCAACACTTCAGGAGGCGGCAATGGCGGATTCTTTGGCAGCGGCACCATCCCAACCCACTAACCCACCTGACGGTGTCACGATTGGTGAATCGGTACCCCGGCAGAGACAACCACAGGGCGTTCTGATGATCGCACCGGGCGGGCAAGAGTCTGCCTACGTACCTACGGATCAAGTGCAGAAGTATTTGGATCAGGGCGCAGAACCCGGCATCCGCATGACTGCGCCTGATGGCAAGTCGAAGGCAATCGTTCCTTACTCGCAACAGGATGCTTACCAGAAAAAGGGTGCAACGTGGGATGCTCATCCTGATAACCAAACCTTCAAAGACACATTTGACATCGACTCTGACGGCAACCCCGTTAAGAGAACGTTCCTTGGTCATTTGGGGCGAGGTATCAAAAATTTATTCACTGACGCCAGTCCAGAGTCCGGTGAAGTTCATATCACCAGTGGGGGACAAACCCGTACAGTAATTGTGCCCAAACCCGGTGAGTCTTTTGACGACACAATGAAGCGTGCAGCAGCCCGTGCTGCTACTCCAGAGGGTCAAGCAGACGTAGAGAAATCCAAGATCGCAGAAAAAGATTTTGCTATTGGAGGCGCGAAATCCGCTGGTCAAACTGGCGTGAAGCTCCTGCGCCTGCCAACAACATTGCATCTTGCTCCAAAAGACCCTGCGTCTGACGCCATGCTGGATGACTGGGAGAAAAAACTTCAGCCATCGAATGAGGATCAAGAATCCGGGCAGGACGTAGAAACAGTTCTTGAATATATCTCCGGTGATGAAGCACTCAAGGGATTGAGCATCACGGAGAAGCTTGCACACTTCGGTAAGGTCGCAAAGTTCTTAGAGGAATATCCCCGTCTAGCCAACATCATTGGCAACACACTTCGGGGTGCCACTGTCGGTGGAACTGTTGGTGGTATTCACCACGGCACTGAAGGCGCGATTAAGGGCGCGGAAGCTGGTGGTCTTTTCGAGGGCGGCACATCTGCTTTGGGAGAACTCAGTGACGCAGCGGGGAATGCAATTTCTGATTTCCGTGCATCCCGTGGTGCAGCAGCACCGGAGGTGGTACCGGATCAGCCGGGTGTCATCAAGCAAGCAATGAAGGGCGAAAAAGTAGCCCAGCCTGCAACACAGGGCGCAGTTAAGAAGGCTGTGTCGAATGTTGCGGAAGAAGAAGGTGTTGTTGCTGGTACCAAACCCTCCATTCGCGACAGCGTGGAAGAAGTCGGTGATCAGGTGTATGCAAAGTCGAAGAACCTCTACAGAGAGCTTGATGAAGCATCAGGCGGTACGTGGCAGCGTTTTGACGACAAAATTCGTGCAATCAATCAGCGTATGCGCACTCTTGATCCTGATCTGGATAACGCACAGTGGGAGAACCTTGAAACCGCTAAGAACGAAGCACTGGTTACCCAGCAGAACACCATTGATCAGCTTGTGAAAGAGGGCAAGATCACGCCTGACATGGGTCAGCAGGCTTCGGCTACATACAAGCGCAGCCAAGCTCTTTACGATCTGGACAAAGCCGTCAAAGTCAGCACCAAGGGCATTCGCCCGGACATCGCGGAGAAGGGTGCAACACCAGAAACCATTGATCCGAAGATGCTGTCACAGCGCCTCAACAAAATGTATGACTCAGGTCGCTTGCAGGAAGCACTGGGTGAGGACGGCGCAAAGGAAATCATCAACGAAATGGACGCGGCTTCTCGTCTGAGGATGAGTGCTATCAGCAAACAGGCAATGCTCCGGCACATCCGCAACTGGGCAATTGGTGGTGCGGCTACTGCTCTTGGGGGCGGTGCTGCTTACAAGGTTTACAAAGCCTTGGAGTAAATGACTTTTAGGTTCTTTGTTAGGGAATTATGCAGGACGCTTCACCAGAGCTTATTCAATTCGTTAAAGATCACTCCGCACTCATCGCATGGGTGCTTGGGGGCGTGGGTGCTGCGTCTCTGTCACTTGGGGGCTTCGTTGTGAAGAAGATAGTCGATGCCGTCAAGCAAGCGTGTGAGGATTTGAAACACATCAAGAACATCCAAGGTGTGCAAGCTGAGAACCACTTGAAGACCATTCAGGACGCTTCTCTCGCTCAAAAAGAAGAACAAATCAAAACCAACGCGAAGCTGGATGTGCTTATCAGCGTTATCGAGAAGAAACTGTAATGGCAATTGGAAACATTTTTGGCGGGGCATTTCAGGACGCTGGGGGCAATGTCCTCAGTGGGGGAAGCATTACATTTCAACTGTCGAATGCTGCCCTTGTAATTGGTACGGGGCAGATCGTTCAGAACGTTCCACAAACATTCACGCTTAACAATCTTGGCTCCGTTCCCGCTAACACACCGCTTTGGTTCAACGACCAGCTTCAACCCAACGGCACACATTACATCGTAACAATTTACAACTCTAATGGTGCGCTGGTGCGCGGGCCGGAAGATTGGGTTATCGCAGGCAGCAGCCCCGTTGACCTTGGCACTATTGTCATTTCCAGTCCCACTGTTTCTTATTTTCCGGTTTTCCCCAAGGCAATCATCGGGAACCTCGATAATCTGCGCATCGTGGATGGAATCACTTTTACAACCATTCAAGCGGCAATCAACGACCTTCCGTCAAACGGTGGAGCGGTATATGTGCCTGCTGGAACGTATGTAATTTCCAGTTCTATTACGATTCCAAGCAACGTCACCCTGTATGGTGCTGGGCCTGCAACCATTATTCAGTTGGCAAATGGCGTCAACAGTCAGTACGCCATCACCAACACGCACGCAGCGACTACTGGTGACACGAATATCGTTATTCGTGATTTGATCATCGACGGCAACAAAGCAAACCAAGCTCCAACAGGGGGACAGCGCACCGGGTGCATTCAATTCACTAAGGTCACTGGTGGGGCGGTTCTCCGTACCGAATGCCGCAACGGATATAACAACATCGTGCAAATTTTGGACGGCTGTTCTCTGATCTTCATTGAAGACAATTACGTGCACGACAACACGCAGGGCAATGGAATTGTGGTTGGCACACTGCCGATGACAATTGGAATTTCTGACGTTTTCATCCGTGGGAATCGCGTAGGCCCGGTCACATCTGCTGATGCAATTTTCACCCTTGGATATATCGGTAGCTCATACGCCTGCAATCGAATCGTCATTGCTGATAACAGCGTCTATGACACTGGCGACGTGTCGATTGAAATTGGCGTAGGCAGCACCAACGTAAGCTGCACAGGCAACCGCATTACTCTTAACGGGCACGGCCCCACGGGAATTATGGTGCGGGGTGCTCTGAACGTCACCTGCACTGGAAATCAAGTTGTTGGTACAGGCGTAACCAGCAATGAAGACGGGTTTTTTATCTGGGGTGATCCAACGATTGACAGCGGAGGCGGGGGCGATCCTGATTGTGCCAACGTCACTGTTACGGGCAATACTCTAACTTCGCTTTCACGCTCTGGAATTTTCGTACAAGCTCAAGCATCAGGCACGGTGACCCAACTGACCCTCGGTCCTAACACCATCGTGGGTGCGGGAACCAACATTATTCTTAGCGCCAATGCAACGAACGTGGCGCATCTACATAATAGCGATGGGCTTGTGAATACGGTCGGAACTGATCTGACGTTCTCACCCGATAGTTCGCATTACGCACACTTCACCAGACCCACGTCTGTTAGTCATTCGTCCCTCAGTTTCACGCCCGACAGTGGCGCAGAAATTCATATCAGGACAACGGGAGCAGCGAATGCACTCACGGTTGAGTCAACGAATGATGCCTCAGTAGGTATCAACATCAAAGACACAGCCCAGTCTTGGGGATTTGCGCTTCGTTCAGATAAATCCGAAGCAGTGGTGCTTCGCAACCTGACCAGCAGCACGGACACATTCACCTTTTCGACGGGCGGAGCATTGACCGCAACTAGCACAATGCAGGGCACCGTGATAAACGGCACAACTGGTTTTCAGGTGAACGGAACAGCAGCAAGCGGAAACGTTCTACGCGGTAACGGTACGAACTTTGTATCTGCACAGCTTGCGGCTGCGGACTTGAGCAACGGTGTGACGGGTTCGGGCGCTGTGGTATTGGCTTCTGCCCCGACAATTGCAAACCCAATTGTCACAGGCACCATTACAGCCCCGGCATTTGTCTCGTCCACAGCTAACCCTGCTTCAACGGGACAGATTCGCCTTGCTGCTGGTGATCAGATTCTCTTCCGTAATGCAGCAAATAACGCTGATCTGAACGGCATACAGAAGAAAGCCGATGATTCAATGGCGATTGGTAGTAGTGCCTTCGGCGTGAGCATGACCGGAAAGATGGTGATGTATAACAACATCGCCACGACGGGCAACGGGATTGGATCAACATATTTCCAGACTGATCTGACCAGCCAAAATGCAAGCATCGGGTCAACAACGATCATCACCGGAACATCGTCAACTGGTGGTCACTACGTTGTGAGCTTCAATTTGTTCTGCACCACGTCTGACGCCAGTGGTGCGTCCGTTTCACTGACCGTTGCTTATACGTCTGATGGCGTTTCAAGAACATTTGTGAGCAGCGGTGTGGCTTTTGCCTCAACTAACAACGGCTCGATTGTCGCACTGCCGATTAACGTTGATAACTCCACCAACATCACTTTTTCAACCACGGTGACAGGAACCCCATCAACAGGCAAGTACTCAGTACACATGTGGGCGGTAAAGCAGTAAGGCTTTCAGGGTGCGTCAATAAAGAAAGCCCCGGTTTAAAAGCCGGTGCTTTGATTTTTCCTGCACGCAGGGGTTTAAGCTTCTTCGATTTTTTCCATCGGATGAGCAACGCAAAAGATGAGGGCTGGAGCGAAGCAAGCAACCCACAGGGGTAAGCCCAAGAAAGCAGCGACCAGTCCCACGATTACGCCAAGAGCAAGAGCTTCTACGAGCATCTCCCACATATTTCCTCCAATTCCTGACTGCCAGTCTTTTGCAGACTGGCGTTTTAGTCACTCCCGCACAACTCCCGCACGAGTCACGTATCCCTATGTATTTCCGTGTATGCTGGTGAACCCGTTTAGCCTGTTAAGTCGTTGAATGTATTGGAAGGATGGAGATTGGGAAGCTGGCATTCTACCACTGAATTACTCCCGCCCGAGTGCGCGCGATAAGCTATTGTACCAAGCTTGGCAGGTTCAAACGAGAATCCTATGAGGCTAGCGGAATCCCCCGTTTTGCCGACGCAAGTCAAAAGCTGAAGACTAATGGCTAAGAGCTAACGGTCGTTTCCCTGTGTTACATTCTTTTTAACTCCCTATGAAGGAACGCGCTACTCCGCGCTGGCTCGACGTTCTTTGGCTGCTCTTTCTCGTTGGACTTGCGCTTATTCCTCCGATTGGCGAGCTGCACAAGCAGCTCATCCTGCTTATCATCGGGATATTTCAACTGCTGGAGAACCGGTTTGTTCTGCTGACGGGTAAAACCGGGCCGCCCCTGGCAGTGATCATCAAAATCGTTCTGGCCACTGTGCTCATCAACCATACGGGCGAAAACGCGGCCATCAACAGCGATTATTACCCCATCTATTACCTGCCGGTGATGACGGCGGCCATGTATTACGGGCCGGTGGGCACGCTGCTGTGGACGCTGGCGGCATCGGCGGCTTACAGTTCTTATCTTTTCCAGGCGAGCCAGCACTTTACGATTACGGCAGACAGTATTTCTGAATTGGCCATGCGCATCCTATTTTTCTTTTTTGTGGCCATGACGGTGAACCGGTTTGTGATGCAGTATCGGTTGCAGGTGCGGCGATTTCAGGAGCTGTCAGAGAATTTGGCAGAGGCGAATCGCAGCCTGAAGCTGGCGCAGGAGGAGGCACGTCGCGCGGAACGGCTGGCAGCGCTGGGACAGCTTTCTGCCGGATTGGCACATGAGATCCGCAATCCGCTGGGCGTGATTAAAGGTTCGGCGGAGATACTTACGCAAAAGCTTGAAGGCGCTGATCCGCTGGCAAAAGAGTTGGGCGGATACATTTACACTGAGGTGAATCGGGTAAGCGCGCTGGTGAGCCGCTTTTTGGATTTTGCCCGTCCATCACAGCTTGCGCTTGCGCCAACTGATCTGGCTGGTTTGGTAGAACGATGTATAGCGACGGTTTCCGAGCAGGGAGCTTGCAAGGCAGTCAAAGTGCATCGAGACTTTGCGCAAGGTTTGCCGCGGGTGATGCTGGACCAGGACCTTTGTGAGCAGGTGTTCACCAATTTATTAATGAACGCTTGTGAAGCGATGGGCGAACAGGGCGGAGAGCTCAAAATCCGAATTCAGCGGGCGCCAGAAAAAAGCGGCGTGATGGTGGAGATTGAAGACAGCGGGCCGGGAGTGCCGCCGGAACTGAAAGAACAGATATTCAATCCATTTGTGACTACCAAAAAGACCGGCGTGGGATTGGGGCTGGCGATTGTCTCGAAAATTGTGGATGCGCATGGCGGATCGGTAAAGCTGAGCAGCCCGCCGCGTCAAGGAGCGTGTTTCAGGGTTACATTTCCTGTGGGGTAGCTTTCTGAATCGAGAGATTGCAGAAAGAATATGGCAAACATTCTCATCATAGAAGACGAACCGCGCATGCGCCGGCTGCTGGAGATCAGCCTGGGCGAAGACGGCCACAGTGTCTCCGCGCTGGAAGATGCGGAGAAGGGATTGATCCATCTGCGCAAAGAGGCGGTGGACCTGGTTGTGACCGACCTGAAGCTGCCGGGCATGAACGGCCTGGAGTTTTTGCAGGAAGGGAAGCGGTTGAACGCGACGCTGCCGTTTATCGTGATGACCGCATACGGCTCAGTTGAGACCGCCGTGGATGCCATGAAAGCCGGCGCCAGCGATTACGTGCTGAAGCCTTTCACCATGGCTGAGATGAAGTTGGTCATTAACAAGGAGCTTGATGTCCAGCAGGTGCGCGATGAAAACCGGCGGCTGAGAGAAGCTCTGGGCAAGCGCTACCACTTCCAGAACATTGTGGGCCGCAGCAAGAAGATGCAGGAGGTGCTGGCGCTGGTGGAGCGTGTGGCGCCGACGAACTCCACGGTGCTTATCGGCGGTGAGAGCGGCGTGGGCAAGGATCTGATTGCGCGCGCGATTCACCAGAATTCGCGGAGAGCGTCAGGGCCGTTTATCAAGATCAACAGCACGGCGATCCCGGACACACTCTTTGAGAGCGAGCTTTTCGGTTTTGAACGTGGAGCTTTTACCGGAGCGTTGGCCAGCAAGCCGGGGAAATTTGAATTGGCGGATAAAGGCACGCTTTTCTTGGACGAGATCGGCGATGTGCCAGCGCCTACGCAGGTGAAGCTGCTGCGCGTGCTGCAGGAGCGCGAGTTTGAGCGGCTG
This sequence comes from Candidatus Angelobacter sp., assembly GCA_035710845.1. Taxonomy (GTDB): domain Bacteria; phylum Acidobacteriota; class Terriglobia; order Terriglobales; family Acidobacteriaceae; genus Angelobacter. The sequence goes on along the minus strand of DASTCT010000174.1, from coordinate 4,675 downwards.
GGCGGAACCAAGACGCTGAAAGTGGATGTGCGCATGATTGCCGCTACCAACCGCGATTTGCGGGCGGCGCTGGAGGAGAAAACTTTTCGTGAAGATCTTTACTATCGGCTGAACGTGGTACCCATTGATATCCCGCCGCTGCGTGAGCATAAAGAAGACATTCCTGATCTGGTAAAGCATTTTCTTGCCCGCTTTGCCGCAGATAGTGAGAAAGAGATTGAAGGCATAACCCCGGCTGCGCTCAACGTGTTGGCCGACTATCACTGGCCCGGCAACATCCGCCAACTGGAAAACATGGTGGAGCGCGCCGTGGCGCTCTCCTCAGGACGGGTGATTGATGTGGGCGATATTCATCTTGATGGGACGCCAGGCAAAGCGCCTGCTGCGGCGCAAGACAATTTCCTTCCTGAAGGCATGACGCTGGAGCAGTGGGAAGACAACATGATTCGTGAAGCCCTGCGCCGCGCCAATGGGAATAAAAGCCAGGCAGCGCGATTGCTGGGACTATCAAGAAATGCGTTGCGGTATCGGTTGGGGAAGATTGGGGTGATGGACGAAGGAGAGTAGGGAATTACTTCAGAAGCAGAACTTGAGACCGAGCCAGTTTACTGAGTGCATGGTCAAAGGTGACCAAAATCAGATTCTCAGCATAAGCAAATGCCGCCAGGTATGCATCGGGCCACTGCTGCGGCGCGGAGCGCGCCTTGGTAGTCAAATCGCGCAGCTCTGTTTCTATAGCATCTGGATCAAACTCTGGGCAAAAAATGACACGCATATCGGAATTAAGATCATCGTATACCTTCCAAGCTTCCGCCTGGGTTCGAGCCTCATCCGCCATGATTTGAGGGTATGTAAGTAAACGCAGAAATCCCAATTGCGTAAAGCGGCAGAAGCACGCTGTATCATTCTGGAGCTGATCGAACCATTGAGCCGCCACAGTATGGTGCTGATGCCCTCGGTAAGTTAAAGCCAACCAAACATTGATATCAGGGAAATAGGATTTCATTGATTTTGCGATTGTTCAGCTTGAGCCAGCCCGGACGTCTGGAAGCAATGATGGGAAGCTTAATTGTTTTGTGCTTACGTTTACCGGCTTGCGCCTGAAGTTCCGCCCTGACACCACGTAAGACCAGTTCTTTGATCGAGCACCCGCGGAGCGCAGCTGCCGACTTTAGACGCCGATACATGGTGTTGGGAATATCAACCGTCGTTCTCATGTCCTGAGCTTACCATATTTATGGCTATGAGTCGGAACCCTGCACTGTGTTACAGCTATTCCATAGCAGCTCCTGCTCACGTCGCCTGAGGCGCGTTTATAGCATCTCAACAAGATAGATGTCGTTTCTGGCGCATCCCATCTCGGTGTTTGGGACGGTTGGCGTTCTGGTTGTGGGCTGGCTTGTGCTCATGCTGGGACACCGATGGATCGACGCGCACTCGGCCAATCCTAAGGAGCAATACCGGCGGCAGAGGCTGCTCTCGACTCTTGTGGTAGTGATTGGCGGAGCCATATTGTGGCCTTGTGGGCCAGACTGGTGCCGCATGCCAGCACTTTTCTGGGGCTGATTGGGGCAGGACTGGCGGTGGCTCTACGCGAGCCGCTTTTGAGCATTGCCGGGCGAATAGCGATCTTCTTCGGCCACATATACACGGCGGGCGACCGCATTGAGATCAATAAGATGAGCGGTGATGTGATCGACGTGGGCTTTTTCTACACCCGCATGATGGAGATCGGAAACTGGATTGGCGGCGACCAGTACAGCGGACGCATCATCCAATTTGCCAATGCGCAGATCTTCGGCGCTTCGGTCTTCAACTACACGCGCAACTTCGCCTATATCTGGGACGAGATCAAGCTGCCCATCACATACGCCAGCAACGTGAAGGCCGCCACGGAGATGCTCAGGACAGTGGGCGGCGAATACACGCGCGAATTCATGAAAAATGCCGAGCCGCAGATCGAAAAGATGCAGCGCGTTTTTATGACGCCCCGGTTTGAAGAGGAGCCAATGGTCTTTATGAAGGTTACGGACAACTGGGTGGAACTGACGCTCAGGTATCTAGTGGATCCGAAAAAGCGGCGTGCGGCCAGCAGCTATATGTTCAACGAAATTTTCCGGCAAATACGCGAACGCAAAGACATTGAGATTGGGTCTACCACCATGAGCTTGACCATGCAGGAGGCGAACAAGCCTGAAGACGAGCGGCAGGAAGACGATCGCAAAGCGGCGTAATTCTTACCACGAATGATACAGATTTCACGGATTACACAGAGAGGACTAAGCTAAAGTAATTCTGAGTTGCTGTATCTCATTACCGCAGCGGCTCAAGCCGGATCATCCACGATTGCTATCGCAGGCATAAATGCCTGCGCCACCCCGCAGCGGGACACAACGGCGGAACTTCTATAAAAACAGGCCCTCGAAGATCAAGGGCCTGTGGTGTTTAAATCTTGCGGACGTGAAGCGCGGCTTTAGAGCGACTAGCGCTGGCCGAAGAGTGACAATTCTGGTCTGCGGGAGTCTGGACGAGCCTTGCCATACCACAGCTCAAAGCTCTTCACAAAGCGGTCGCCCTGCAGAGGAATGGCGCGGCTATGGCCGCCGGCCCGGATGACATCGCGCACTTGCAGCGTTTCCGGTTCACCATTGCCGTAATGGACTACGATGTGGTCAAACTCGATTGGGGCGTTGTTGACCCGAATCTGTAGAAAGCGGTAACGGCCGGCATACTTGCCGACATCAATATTGTCATGATCGTGCTGGCCGTCAACGTGCGACTGGCCAAGGAAAGTCCAGTTGGCCGCCTTGGCTGACGGGGCTACGTACAGCACCAGGGCTAAAGCAAAAAGGGAAACAAGAACCTTCTTCATTTTGGTAGTGCTCTCCTCTCAAACTGCCTTATTCAAGATAGATACGGGATTATGGGTACAGAACCGCGCTCATGATGAAGCGTTTGTGACCATGATGCAAGTTTTTGAGTTTGGTTCTGGTGGATGAAACACGGAACGGAGAGGGAAGTTGCTCAATAGAAAAGAAGAGCCGCCGGACGGCGATGAACGAACGTAACATGGCCTGCCATCGCTTGCGCGAGCTAATTTTTGATTTGGCAGGCGGAGCAGTTTTAGATTTGCTGTATCCCTTTTTACCCAATCTCTATCTATGAACGCACCATCCTGAGTCTAGCACGCCATGCTCTTACCTCCAGCCATGCTCAGAACAGCGAAGGCGAAGGATCTGCGCCGCTGCTCTTTAGGATCACGATCGATAAAAGGGATGGTCTTTTGGACTCATGCTGCAACGGAGTCGATCCCTCGAGTCTCACGGAAATGGTGTGGAAAGTGGATGAAGTAATGCAGGTTCGACCTCGGGATGGCGCGTCGTGAAAAAACGGAAAGAAATGCTCAGAGATTTTCGGCCAAGGATACAGCAACACAGGAACTGCTCCAGAGCAGTTGGTCGTCATGCTTTTTTTGTTGGTTTGGTTTTTAACGTTTTGGCGTACTCATAACTCAGCTTGAGATATTTTTGCAGCGCTTTGGTGTCTTGCAGCAGGGAATCAGGGACGGCAACATACTCCGGCATAACAGCGCCGTAGGCTTCAAAGATTTTGGTTTTGTATTTCTTGAGAAATTCTTCACGCTCAGCTTTGGGAAGCCTGATGGCCAGTGATTTGGATTGCAACAACAGCGTGAACATGTTGCCGTTTAAAGCCGTATAAGGATTGGCCGCGCCCTTGCGCTGGATTTCAGGAATGGTCTTGAGCAGCTTTTCATACTGCTCAACTTTATCGTCGCTTGCGGCAGGCACCTTCTTTTGCGGAGTCATGGGAAGTTCTTTCCTTGAGCGCTGGCGTACGAGGATACACGCTATCGGCAGAATGCGAAACTCAACCTTCAGCCGCGGCGGCTTTTTCCGGGGCAGCCATTGTCTCTGCAAGCGATCAGAGTTGCGAGAATCTATTTCTGCTGTATGGAAACCGCTATCTCACCCTTGAACCCGATCTTGCCCAATGGCGTTGAGGCGTTGGGACGGTCGTAGTCGTCTATTTTTTCACCGCTGGCATCAGTGATAGAGAAGTGTTTGGTTGAGACATCAAAAGTGAAGTGGAAATCTCCCGTGTGATTGGTAAGGTCTTTGGCCCGGTCTGAAACCGGAGAGCCGTTCACGTACACGGTGCGATGGAAATTATTCTCAGCAATGGTATAGACCACTTTGTCATTGCCGGTGCTGTCAATGACCCACTCAATTCTCTTTGGCCCCCTGAACAGCCCTTTCTTGGGACGCTGTATGGTCACGTCAAATGAACCTTGATTCGCGTGAAGCCAGGCGTAGCTTGAGCCTTTCCATATCCACCAATCGCCCTCGTGTTTCCATTGTTTGGTTTCCTCAAAGACGCTGGTGCTAGTTGCGGGAGGCGCAGGCGTTGGTGGAGTTGCTGGCGTATCGGCAACCAGAGATTTCAAATTCCGCTTTAATTCAAGAGGCGAGGCGCCGGCTTTGACTTCAAGATCGGCCTGGTCACTGGCGTAGCCCTGGGCCTCAATCTTTACGGTGTACTTGCCGGGCTTCAGCCACACGACGTCACCCGGCTTGGCTTTGCGCGGAACCATGCCTGACTTTGGATCCTGCGAACTATAGGTCGCGGTGGCTGTGGCTGGCGTGATCTTGAATGA
>DASTCT010000173.1:0-20746 GCA_035710845.1 Candidatus Angelobacter sp. | reverse complement strand
GGCTCAGCGCGGCTTATTACCTGGAAAAAGCAAAACAGAATGGCGCGCGCCTGGATTGGGTGCTGTTTGAAAAATCTGATCACCTGGGCGGCGTGATTGAAACAGAGCAGCGCAACGGATTTGTGTTGGAGGCTGGCCCGGATTCCTTTTTGACAGCCAAGCCTGATGCGGCGCGGCTCTGTGCTGAGTTGGGATTGGCAGATCAACTGATCAGTTCGAATGACAGAGATCGCAAGACTTACATTTTGGTAAAGGGCCAACTCGTTCCGATTCCACAAGGGCTCGAGTTCATGGTGCCAACGCGCGTCTGGCCCATGGTGACGACGCCGCTGTTCTCTTTGGGCACGAAGTTGCGCATGGCGCGCGAATTGTTTTCTGCGCGCAGAAATGAAACTGGCGATGAATCAGTGGGTGAATTTGTCCGCCGCCACTTTGGCCAGGAGATGGTGGACCGAGTGGCCGAACCATTGCTGGCTGGTGTCTATGGCGGAGACTCAGAACGGCTGAGCGTGCGCGCCGTGCTGCCGCGTTTTGCCGAGATGGAGCGTGAGAGCGGCAGCCTGGTGCGGGCCACATTGGAAGCTAAAGCTAAAAGGCATGGCGGAAAACCGCAGCCACTCTTCACGTCGCTGAAGAACGGCATGCAGCAGATGGTGGATGCTTTGGTGAGCGGGCTGCCAAAATCGTCGCTGCGCCTTGGCCAGAAGAATTTGCTGCTGCGGCCTGCGAATGAAGATTGGCAGGTGGAGAACGGTGGAATCCAGGAGAAATTTCAGGCGGTGCTATTGGCCGTCCCTGCGCTTGCTGCGGTGGAGATGCTGCGCCAGTTCCATCCGGGTTTGATTGAAGGGCTGCGGAAAATCGAATACACATCATCGGTTGCAGTCGCGTTGGCTTATGAAAACATCAAACTGCCTGCCGGCCACGGATTTCTTGTTCCCAGGTCAGAAGGGCGCAAGCTCATGGCTTGCACGTTTGTTCACAAGAAATTTCCTTATCGCGCACCGGATGGAAAACAACTATTACGCTGCTTTTTCTCCAGTTCGCGATTGCCTGATTTGCTTAGCTACAGCGATGATGATTTTGCAATGATGGCGCAGCAGGAGCTGAAGGACATTCTGGGCATCAGCAGCCAGCCAATTTTTGCTCGGATTTTCCGCTGGGACCGCGCGATGGCGCAGTATGAAACCGGCCACCTGGAGCGAGTAGTCGCGATGGAGAAGATCATGGACGAAATGCCGGGCTTTCATGTTATCGGCAATTCGTTCCATGGCATCGGCGTGCCGGATTGCATTAAGTCGGCGCGGCGGGCTGTGGAGAAGATTACTTCTTACGCTTCCCAGCCGGCGATCGTTTAGCCGTTGCGCGTTTTGCGGGTTGGCTTTTCTGCCAGCGAGGCTTGCGCCTTCTTAGGCAATTTCTGCAATACCAGTTGATAAGAAGCATGAATCAGCTCCTTTAATTCTGCCTGGCGAAGAGCACCAAGCTCCTGCACTGCGACCCACTTGTTGTGGGCCATATACGGCGCAGGGATAATGCCTTCGATTTCCACGAGTTCGGCAAAGCGTTCAGGCGTGCACTTAAACGCTATGCGGGTTGGGCTGATTGCAGGCTCCAGATTGGCCACGCAGAACATCTTGCCGCCAATGCGGAAGAGCAGGTTGTGCCCCCACTTCACGTCTTCTGTGGCGTGCGGCAGCGCAAGGCAAACTTCACGGGCCCAATCAATGTAAGTGGGCATGTGAGAAAGGATACATCCTGCGGGCCAATCAGGCAGCAGCTTCAATCAGTGCGCGGGCGATCTCCGCGTCTTCGGCGGCGGCGGATAGAACAGTCCTCAAGTCGAACAGCACGCGGCCTTCTTCCACGCGGGCAACGATCGGCGGATTATGGCGGCGCAAGCGAGTAGCTAGTTCATCGGCACTAAGCGAATCGGCCGTCATGGCCAATATAAAAGTAGGCAGAGTGGAAGTAGGAGCGGAGCCGCCGCCAACCAGGGATTCGCCGGAGACGATCTCTGTCTTGAGATGCGCTGCGGATGAGAGCTGTTTCTGCAGTGCTTCTGCGCGAGCGCGAACTTCTTCCGCTGTCATACGCAACATGCGCAGGAAGGGAATGGCATCATGGCTCTGGCGGATGTATTCCATGAGCGTGGCTTCCAGCGCGGCGTAGGTGAGCTTATCGACGCGCAGTGCACGGAAAAGAGGATTGGAGCGCACGCGGCTGATCAGAGCATCTTGTCCGCTGAGCAAACCGGCTTGCGGGCCGCCCAGCATCTTGTCACCGCTGTAGGTCACCAGGTCAACGCCGGCGCGCAAGCTATCCATGACGCCGCTCTCGTTCACGCCCAGCCCGCGCAGCGGAACCATGGCGCCGCCGCCCAGGTCTTCCATGACAGGAATGTTGTGTTTGCTGCCGAGCGCAGCCAATTCTTCCAATGACGGTTGCTCGGTGAAACCAATAATGGCGAAGTTGGAACGATGTACGCGTAACAATAGCCGCGTTTTTTCGTTAATGGCGCGTTCATAGTCGGCAAGGCGAGTGCGATTGGTGGTCCCAATCTCGCGCAGCACGGCTCCGGACTTGGCCATTACGTCAGGCACGCGGAACGAACCGCCAATTTCCACCAGCTCACCGCGAGAAACAATCACCTCTCCGCCTTCGGCCAGGGTATTCAGCGCCAGCATGACTGCGGCAGCGCAGTTGTTAACAACCACCGTGCGAATGCCGCTCACGTTTTCCTGGTTAAGCAGCCGCGAGAACAAACGTTCAACATGGACGTCCCGCTTTCCGCGTTCGCCTGCGGCGATGTCAAATTCAAGATTGGAGTAGCGACCTGCGATTTCAGCAATGTGTTTGATAGCGGATTCAGCGAGCGGTGCACGCCCAAGATTGGTATGCAAGATCACTCCGGTGGCATTGATGACCGGCTTGAGTGAAAACTCCAAGGCGCGATGCAGATGGCGTGCTACAGCTTGCGGCAAGCTTACTACGGCAAGCTGTACTGAATCTTGTGCGGCGAGCGTTCCGGTGTTGATCTCATCGCGAAGCTCGGCGACCACAGCACGAATTGACTCCGTTACCGCAGGCTGGCCTTCCTGGGCAAGCAAAGAAGACAGATCAGCGCTCTTCAGCAGCTCGTCCACCGAGGGAAGCAGGCGGAAAAGGTCGGATTTGGAGGCGGTGGACACCATGCTTATTATTCCACGATTCGCTTTTTTCCGAAGTCTCGAGCGAAGCGAGAGATCTCTATAGTAACGGAGTTATTTTCCGTCGATATTAATATGTGCTCCGGAAGCGGTATGCAAGATGATAGGGGCCCCTCGCTAGCTTCGGGGTTTCAGAAAAAGGAACCTCGCGTGACGACGAAAAGACTTGGTGCCTGGGTCTACACCTAGCCCACCTCCACCAACCCATACCTTCTCTGCCAGTGCTGGCGCAAATGTTGCATCACGCGCTGGCGATCTTCTGCGGTGATTTCAGGATCGCTCTCCTGGACCAGCCGCGTAGCTTCGGCTTTGGCTAACTCAAGCAGCTTGCGATCGCGAAGAATGTTTGCCACGCGTAGGCCCGGCATACCCGCTTGTTTGGTGCCAAAGAATTCGCCGGGGCCGCGTAATTCGAGGTCAAGCTCGGCGATAGCGAAGCCGTCCTGCGTGCGCACCATTTCATTAAGTCGGCGCTCGGCTTCATCGGAAACTTTGCCGCCAGTCATGAGCACACAGAAAGATTTGGCCGCTCCACGGCCAATGCGTCCGCGAAGCTGGTGAAGCTGTGAGAGGCCGAAGCGCTCAGCATGTTCCACCACCATCACCGTGGCGTTGGGCACGTCCACGCCGACCTCGATCACTGTGGTTGAGACAAGAACGTCAATTTCGCCGGCCTTGAAGCGGCGCATGGTCTCTTCTTTTTCTTCGGAGTCCAGGCGGCCATGGAGCAGCCCGACGCGCAGATCAGGAAAGATCTTTTTGTGCAGCTCGTCATACATATGGAGCGCGGCTTTAAGACCTGTTTTTGATCGTGAGCCGGCGGGTTCGGCGCTGAACTCCATTTCTTGTTGTTCGGCTGGAGCGCCTTCAATCACCGGATAAACCACATAAGCCTGGCGTCCTGCCTTCACCTGCTTGCGGACGAAGTCCCAAACTTCATTGGCGCGCTGGTCAGAAATTTTGCGCGTGGTGATAGGTGTGCGTCCCGGCGGGAGCTCGTCGAGCACGCTGGTGTCGAGATCGCCGTATAAGGTGAGCGCGAGCGTGCGCGGGATGGGCGTTGCGGTCATCACCAGCGTGTCAGGCTCGGCTTCGCCTTTTTTCATCAGCTTGAAGCGCTGCATCACGCCAAAGCGGTGCTGCTCATCCACAATGACGAGGCCAAGATTGTGGAACTCAACTTTTTCCTGAATCAGCGCATGCGTCCCGATCACCAGATGAATGTTGCCCTGGGCAGTGTGGCGCCGCACGCTGCGTTTAAGCGAATCATCCATGGACCCAGTGAGCAGGATGACGCGATAGCCGGCGTCTTCCAGCACGCGCCGCGCAGAAAAATAGTGCTGCGTAGCCAGGATTTCTGTGGGCGCCATGAAGGCCACCTGATAGCCGTTTTCAATGGCGATGACCGCGGCTTGCAAGGCAACAATGGTTTTGCCTGAACCTACGTCACCCTGGAGCAGTCGACGCATGGGCGTGGGTTGCTGCATGTCTTCTGCGATCTCTTTAAGAACGCGCTTCTGCGCGGCGGTTGGGTGGAAGGGCAGGATTTTTTTCACGGCGTCCCGGACTTTATCGGTCAGCGCAAAAGAAATCCCCGGGCGCGCACGCATCCTGCGGCGCTTCAATTCCAGTCCGACTTCGAGAAAAAACAGTTCTTCAAAGATGAGCCGCCGATGCGCCGGAGTGGAGAAGCTTTGCAGCGCAGCAAAGGCCTCGCCTTCAGGCGGAAAGTGTGCCTGCTGGAAGGCGGTACGGCGATCGATTAACCCAAGGCGGCGGCAGAGCGCAGGCGGAACGCCATCTGGGATTTCCGCGGCAAGGTTCTCCAGCGCGCCATGAACAATGCGGCGAAACCAGCGCGAGTTGAGCCGGGTGTTGGCGGCAGATTCGTAGATGGGCACAATGCGGCCGACTTCGAGCGACCCCGCATCCTTTACGTTTTCCAAATCGAGCTGCTCACCCTCGCCGGATCCGTCCAGCACTTCGAACTGAGGCTGATTGATCTGCAAACCATGGCCCTTCCAGCTCTCTTCCACCTTGCCGTAAAGCGCCACAAGCTGGCCGGGCTTGAAACGATCACGCAGATATTCACCGTGAAACCAGATGCATTTGAGCGTGGAGCGGCCCTGTCCGGCGACCAACTCAAAGATCGGCATGCCTTTGCGCGTGCGGAAGACGGCAGAGTTGCGTACCTCAGCGACTACAGTGGCCATCTCGCCGGGGCGCAGTTCGCCAATGCCGCGCGGGTTGAGCCGGTCTTCATAACGGAAGGGCAGATAGTAGAGCAGGTCTTCAACGGTCGAAATGCTCTTCTGCTCCAGCCATTCAGCAATGCGCGGGCCGACGCCTTTCACGAATTTAATAGGTGTGTTTAGGTCCAACATTTGTGTCGCTTCGCTCCAAACCGCTTATGAGGCCTGGATCTTGCACAAATTCTTTCCGCTCCTGATGCACGCCGCTCGGCTTGTACGCCCTCTTGCGGCGATTAATCAGATGATAGCTTGAGGCGGGGATTCCTGCTTCCAACGCTGCTACTACAGGTGTCGGTATAATCTCGCTGTGATCTTGTGAAGGAGAAAAACTCAATGGCAGGAGTAACAGGCCGAGTCGCGCTGGTGACGGGTGCATCGCAGGGGATAGGCCGGGCTTGTGCGTTGGCGCTGGCAGAAGGTGGCGCGCTAGTAGCGCTGGCGGCTCGCAATGAAGAGAAGCTGGCCGCGGTGGCCAAGGAGATTGAGTCCAAAGGCGGGCAGGCGGCCACGTTTCGCATGGACGTAAGCAATGAAGATGAGGTCAAAACCACGGTGAAGGCCGCGATCGAGCGCTTTGGCAAGATTGAAATCCTAGTCAACAACGCCGGCGTGACCAAAGATACGCTGCTGATGCGGATGAAGCGCGCAGACTGGGAGAGTGTGATCCTGACCAACCTAAGTGGAGCATTTTTTACCACCCAGGCCGTGATCAGCTCCATGCTGAAGCAGCGCTGGGGCCGGATTGTGAACATCACCAGCGTGTTTGGGCAGACCGGGCAGGTTGGGCAGGCGAACTACTCGGCGTCAAAGGCCGGGCTGATCGGTTTTACTATGGCAATGGCGCGTGAAGTCGCTTCGCGCAGCATCACGGTCAATGCTGTGGCTCCGGGATACATTGAAACCGCCATGACAGAAGGACTTTCTGCCGATTTGAAAGCCAAAGTAAATGAGATGATCCCGCTGGGACGCGCCGGCACTGATGTGGAAGTGGCCAATGCAGTCCGCTTTTTGGCTTCAGAAGAGGCGGGATACATTACCGGCCACGTGCTTAAGGTGAACGGCGGAATGTTGATGGGATAGAGAGTTGAGCTGTGCGGCTCTCCGCCGAGCGATTTCCCCTACAAAAAATAATTCTTTTGTCCGTCGGCAAAATCTAATACCTGACGGGATTTGCCATGTTAACTATCCTCCAGGCTGAAACTCCGGAGCAGATTGCAACCGCGCGCGAACTGATGGTGGAATACTCGACCCGGCTGGGAGTCGATCTCTGCTTTCAGGGCTTTGAAGAAGAGATACGCGTGCTTCCGGGAAAATATGCTGCGCCGTCAGGACGCCTTTTGCTGGCCCTATTGGATGAAAAGCCCGCTGGTGTGATTGCTCTGCGGCCGATAGGTGAGAAAAGGGAAGGTCTTTGCGAGATGAAGAGGCTGTTTGTGCGACCGGAGTTTCGCGGACACGGGATTGGCCGCATTCTGGCGGAGCGCGTAATCGCGGAAGCGGAGGGAATCGGGTACAAGCGCATGCGACTGGATACGATGCCGGGAAAGATGGACAGCGCCATCGCCATGTATCGCGAATTGGGGTTTACCGAAACCCAGCCATATTACAAGACGCCTGTAAACCAGACCTTATTCATGGAATTGGCATTGGATTCACGTGTGCAAGCGAAAGCTGCGCTGAATCGTGGTGATAACACTAGGAAATGAACCTTGTGTCAAGATGCGCCATATATCTAAATGGTAAATATCCTCTTTTCATAAGGGTACAATCCAGGTTAGTAGATTGATCAATAGAAATCACGGTAAAACGCTCTAGAAAAAATTACAGGTTTAATTGACAAAAATTGTGCTTGCAGAAAGACATGGCTCTGGTTACTATCCAAGCAACAACCCCCAGGGAGCATTTTAAAGACTGGCTCCACGAATGAATATTGGCGAGACAATTAGAAATTATCGGCTGCAAAAAGGGATGTCACAAGGTGACATTGAAAAGCGCACGGGCCTATTGCGCTGCTACCTGTCGCGGGTAGAAAACGGCCACACCATTCCATCACTGGATACACTTTCAAAGATCGCCACAGCCATGGACCTGCCGCTGGGGCAATTCTTTACCGACCATTTTGCCAACGGCAACACCAAGAGCCTTCCTCCTCTTACCGAAGATGAAGTGCGTTTCCTGACCCAGATACGCCGCTATTCCATGAACCTGAATGACAGCGATCGCAAGCTGGTGCTGGCCATGGTGAAAAAGATGGCGACTGGGGCAGGGAAATAACGGTCAGCACTCAGCCATCAGCTAAACCGGATTTACCGCATAGGACGCGCTTTTTTCTGAATCTCGAGCGTAGCGAGGGATCCATATGATCTTCGACGCACTCAATTCATGACAAGAACTTGAAGCACAAAGGATTGCTTCAATGTTCCCAAGCAAAAATCGTAGCTATAGGGTTCCCTCACCCGCTCAGCTAAGATTTTGCGAAGCTGTTCTCGGTATCTAGTCGCGGGTTCGGGATTTCAGAAAAAATTAGGCTGCTTTGCTCGCCTCGCTCAGCGCCAACACAGCCAGTTCCAGGCGATCGCGCGCGCCGGTCTTGGTAAAGATGCTTTGCAGGTGGCGCTTGACCGTATTTTCGCTGATGGAGAGCGCCTCGCCAATGTCCTTGTTTTTCATGCCGCGGGCAACGTGATAAGCAATTTGCCGTTCCCGCGTGGAGAGCCGGCCCATGGTGTTGGCGGAGTTTTTTGATTCTGCTGTCATGGTGGAAAGCACCTGCTGGGCAAGCTCATCAGAAAACGCAAGTTCGCCGTTGGCTACGGTGCGAATGGCAGTAAAAAGCTTTTCTGGGCCATCGCTTTTCAGGACCAGGCCACGAGCGCCCAGCTTGACCACCTGCGCGTAGTCAAGTTCACTATCTGACCCTGTAAGCACTACTGCTGCAACCCGGCTTCCGGCGCGGTCAAGCGTGCGCAGGACTTCAAACCCATCGCCATCCGGCATGAACAGGTCCAGCACCAGAACGTCAGGAGTTTGTTCTTTCACAATTGCCAGCGCTTCCTGACCGTTTGCCGCGCGCCCTTCAACAATAAAGTCAGGTTGCGTCGAGAGTAGTGCAGCCAGCGACTCGCGCAGGACGGTATGATCGTCAGCAATTGCAATGCGTGTGCGATTTTTCGGCGTAACTTTTGGCACCATACTTAATCCTTAGATGCAATTCTCAAACCGATGAACTGCCTTAAGTTTGGGTTGGCTGAAAAAATTAAAAACACGTGCTTTGGGCGAATAAACAGGAATTGTGTAGAATCGCGCCATGCAACGACCGTTACTGCTGGAAAAAACCATTGCTGCGTTGCTTGGCGAGCCGGGACATACCGCGCAATCGTTGCGGCAATCAGTATTTGACCGCGTGCGCCTTGGCACAGGGCAGGTGCCAGAAGCATGGGTGGCGCTTGTGGAAAAAATTGCGGAGTGGCCATGGAGCGTGAACGATGAAGATTTCACGCAACTTTTTGCAGCCGGCTTTTCTGAAGACCAGGTCTATGAATTGCTCCTGGCTGCCGCTACCGGCGCGGGTATGCGTCGTGTTGACGCGGGCTTGCGGGCCATGGAAGAGGCTGGTTGATGCGGCTGAAAATCCTGGATTGCGGAAGCGGACTGCTGCAGAGATTGCAGTACGCAGTTGTCCGCGCGTTCCTGGGCGGACACGTGCCGGGTTCGGTAAGCGTGGTTTCTTATCGCAGAAATTTTTTTGGCAAGCACTTTGCCCGCTGTGTGCAAGAGGCGCTGCGCACAACCGGAGAATGGTCGGCAGGCGAGCTGGAGATATTTGCCGCGTTTGTCTCCCGGCTGAACCAGTGCCGGTTTTGAGAGATGAGCCATGCCGCGGTCGCGGCCAAGGCGGAAGGTAACGACACCGAGGTCAAAGCTGTGCTAGCGGGCTGGCAAACTGCGGCAATCAGCCCTCAGCTTCGCGCTGCACTGGCCTTTCTGGAAAAGCTTACGCTAAGGCCGGACGAGATTGGTCCTGAGGATGTAAAGGCTGCACGCGCTGCCGGAGTGGGCGATTCGGCCCTGCGGCAGGTGATTTACGTCTGTTTCATCTTTTCCACCATGGATCGGCTGGCTGACGCGCTGGCTTTCGAGTTGCCAGACGAGCGCACGCTCAAGCGCTATGCCTTTATCGCAACCACTGTGGCCTACCGAATGCTTAGCCTGCCAGGGTAACCATGTTTTCAAGTCCCTGTACCTTGAGGACGTGTGCAGGAATGAAGGCTATGGTATATTCCGCTGAAATGCTCCGCGTAAGCTAATCTACTTAGTTTGACCAGAGAAATGGAGCCGCCAGTTGGCAATTGACGACGAACTCAACATGTTGGAAGACCACCTTCGCCGGTTGAAGGTGGAGTATGACATGTACTTTGGCGGCGGATCAAAAAAGCCTCCGGTAGAACTTGAGTGGAAGGTAAAAACGCTGCTCAAGCGCTACTCTGACGGAGCGCGCATGAATTATGCCCAGCGCTTCCGCTACAACACCATCCAGCAACGGTACGCGCTTTATAACGCGCTATGGCAGCAAAAGCTGCTGATCAAAGAAGAAGGCTACCGGCGTCCGCAAGATGCTGTGCTTGGCATCCAGGGCATTCGTACAGACGAAGAGCATGAAGCAGCGAAAGAACTGAAGCACCACGGAACGGCAACGGAAGACCGCCCATTCAGCATGTTGTTCTCTGATGAGTCCGACCAGAAGCAAGTTGAATCATTGTTTGAAGCGCTCACTCAAGCCCGCAAAAAAACCGGGGAAAAGAGCGCGGCCAACCTGGATTCGTTCAAAAAATTCGTCAAGCAGAAGACCTCACAGCTGCGGAAGGAATACAACTGCAAGGCTGTGGAGTACACGGTGGAGTTGCAGGGCGGACAGGCAAAGCTGAAGGCAAAGCCAAAAGCCTGATCTATCCCGCCCCAACAGCGATCCAATTTCCGTTTGCGTTACTTCTTATCTGCCGGTGGAGCAGCGCCCAATTTTTCTGCCACGGACTTTGCCTGGGTAAACAGCAGCAGGTAATCCGGGCCGCCAGCTTTTGAATCTGTGCCAGACATGTTGAACCCGCCAAACGGATGCCCACCTACCATGGCGCCGGTGCACTTGCGGTTGAGATACAGATTGCCTGCATGGAAATCTGTGCGCGCACGCTCCAGCTTGTCTCGCGAGCTGGAGTAAACAGCGCCGGTAAGACCGAACTCAGTGTTGTTGGCGATATTGAGCGCGTCATCAAAATTGCGCGCCTTGATGACCGACAGCACCGGCCCAAAAATTTCTTCCTGCGACAAACGGGCGTCCGGCGGAATATCGGCGATGACGGTGGGCTGAATGTAATAGCCTTCGCCGGCTTCCGTTGCGCGGCCGCCGCCATGAATCAGCCGGCCTTCCTTTTTGCCGATCTCAATGTAATTCAAAATATTCTGCATGGCTTTTTCATTGATCACCGGCCCCATGGCTTTGTTCTCCGTGGGATCGCCAACAGCAATTTTGCTGACGCGCTCTTTCAGACGCTCCAGGAACACGTCGTAAATTTTTTCATCGATGATGGCTCGCGAGCAGGCAGAGCACTTTTGTCCCTGAAAGCCGAAGGCAGAGACCGCCACGCCTTCAACCGCTGCGTCAAGGTTGGCATCAGCATCAACAATGATGGAATCTTTTCCGCCCATCTCAAGGATGGTGCGCTTGATCCATTTCTGTCCGGGACGGTGGGTGGCCGCGCGCTGGTTAATATCGAGGCCGACTTCCTTCGATCCGGTGAAGGCGACAAAGCGCGTCTGCGGATGCTCTACCAGTCCAGCGCCGAAGCTGGAACCTGAGCCAGGGCAGAAATTCACTACGCCATCCGGCATACCCGCTTCCTGCAGGACCTCAAAAAACTTGGCGGCGATGGCCGGAGAATCATGCGACGGTTTGAGCACAACCGTATTGCCGCAGACGATGGCGGCCATGGTCATGCCCGCCATGATGGCGCAAGGGAAGTTCCAAGGCGGGATCACCGCAGCCACGCCTAATGGAATATAGATGAGCGTGTCACGCTCGCCGGGCAACTGAACTGGCGTCTCAGATTTAGCCAGACGCAGGGCTTCGCGGCAGTAAAACTCAGCAAAATCGATGGTCTCGGCGATATCAGCATCAGCCTCAGCCCAGTTCTTGCCGACCTCATAAACCATCCAGGCGCTGAATTCAAACTTGCGTTCGCGCAGAATGCAGGCCACCGTATGCACCAGAGCCGCCCGCTCTTCTACCGTGGTGCGCTTCCAGGTTTCAAACGCTTTAGCGGCTGCCTGGATCGCCGGTTCCACGTGTTCGCGACCGGCGCTTTGGAATACGCCCACAACCTCAGACGGCCGCGCCGGATTCAGGCTCTTAATCTTCTCGGTGGTCTTGATCAGCTGATCACCGATCACCATGTCATATTCACGGCCCAGCTCCGCCCGTACCTTGGCCAGAGCTTCACGCATGCGGCGCGCATTTTCCGGGTTGGTAAAGTCAGTAGCGGGCTCATTTTTAAAAGGAGTGTTGGGCATGCGCAGGGTGGGCTTAGCGGTTTCGAGGACAGTTGCCATAATGAATCCTTGGGCCGCTCAGGAGTGAGCGGGAGATGTAAGAGAACCTTCTATTTTACCCTGTTTGGCGGGAACGCGTGGGAGGGCCAAGAATCAAAAACTTTACCCCAGATGAATACGGATTAGCTCGGATAGGAAGCAAGCAAAAGAGTGGCGCAATGAGATACTGGGAGGAATTACAAAAGAAACTGCTCTTCTGATTTCTGATCCGCGTCATCCGCGAAATCCGCGGTAAAAGATTGTTAGAATCTCTCTCTTATGAGCTACCTTCAATCCGTCACTGTCCGCGATTTCACACGCTACTATCAGCAGTGTGCTGAAAAGATACATACCTTGATTGAGCCGCTTTCCGATGAGCAGATCTGGTTGCGGCCATATCCTTACGGCAACAGCATTGGGCATTTATTACTTCATCTGACAGGGAACCTGAGCTATTACATTGGGGCGGAGATTGGCGGCAGTGGATATGTCCGCAACCGGCCGCTGGAATTCAGCGATACTACACGGCATCCGAAAGCAACGCTGCTCAAGAACTTTGATGCGGCGATTGCGACCGTTATTGCGACCCTGCAAAAGCAATCAGAGAGCGATTGGGACGCACCTTTTGCAGGCAAAGGACTGGAATCTGCGGGCAATCGTTTCTATGCATTTCTACACTGCGCCGGACATATATCGCACCACACCGGGCAGATGATTTATCTGTGCAAAGAGATGGAGAGGCAGAAACAAGTTTAAGGTTCGGGATACCGCTTGCTCGGGAGGGCACTTAGCTTCGACTAAACCAGCTTTTTCCTAGTCCGCATAGAACTGAACCGAATTACAATAGGCCAGTAAGGAGATGGTATGGCTGCATTGGACTGGTCGCAATGCCCGGCAGTGGAGAGCATCCCTGGGAAAGTTAGTGGCGCGTGGGTATTCCGCGGTACACGCCTTCCCGTAGCCACCGTCTTTGAAAACCTTGATGATGGAATGACGATTGAGGAAGTCATGGAACAATTTGATGTCTCAAGGGAACAAATCCATGCTGTATTGGAATTTGCCGCGCGCAGCCTCGACGCTCCAGCCCACCATTAATGCTCATTCTTTTTGATCAAGGTACGCCAAGAGGTATTGCTCGTTGGCTTGTGGGCTACATTGTCAAAGAAGCCAGAGAGCAAGGCTGGGATACGCTGACTAATGGCGAACTACTGAAGGCAGCAGAAGAAAACGGGTTTGATGTGTTGGTTACTACTGACAAAAACCTCATCCATCAGCAAAATCTTAAGGGCCGAAGACTTGCCATTGTCGTCTTAGGCAAGGGCAGGTGGAGGCTTATCCGTCCCTTGATCGCAACCGTAGCGGCGGCAGTGAATGTGGCCCAGCCAGGAACTTATACGGAAGTAGATATTCCAGGGTAAGTTCTTTCTATTTGCCGGTTCTCAGTGTCACTTGCGGCAACTCACCTGTTACTTTTCGCAAATTTTCCTGCTTCCTATTGCCAGGTTATAGGAGTCTAATAGACCTATAGTTTACCTATATGACCGAACAAAACCGCAAATCTGACGTCTGGCAGGGCACCATGGCCTTAATGGTGCTGAAAACACTGGAATCGATGGGGCCGCTGCATGGGTATGGCATCGCCCGGCGCATTGAGCAGATCAGCGGCGACCGCCTGTCACTCAACTACGGCAGCATCTATCCGGCGCTGCTGCGGCTGGAGCAGGAGCGGGCGATCAGTTCTGAATGGGGCGTCTCAGAAAACAATCGCAAGGCCAAGTATTACCGGCTAACGGCGGCGGGCCGCAAGCGGCTAAAGCAGGAGACAGCGGAGTGGCAGGAAGCCTCAAGCATCGTGGCGCGGTTTCTGGCAGTGAAGGAGTCACTATGAAAGCTCTCTGGAGATTTTGGGCACGCGTGATGGGGCTTTTCACCAAGAGCAGCCGTGAGCAGGAGATGGCGCAGGAATTTGAATCGCACCTGCAGATGCATATTGATGACAACATTCGCGCAGGCATGTCGCCGGAGCAGGCGCGGCGTGAAGCGCTGGTTAAGTTCGGCGGCATGGAAAGCGCGAAAGAGTCTGTGCGTGAAACCTCCCGCACTCTCTGGATCGAGACCACATGGCAGGACTTGCGCTACGCGGTGCGCGGTCTATGGTTGAATCCGGGCTTTGCCGTTACCGCCATCCTCTCGCTCGCGCTGGGAATCGGTGCCAGCGTTGCGATTTACACGGTGGGCGACAATCTTCTTCTCCGCCCGCTGCCTTATCCCGGCTCTTCAGAGCTCGCAATGCTTTGGGAGTACAACCCGCGCGTCGGCAACCCGCATAATTCGGTAGCGCCGGGAAATTATTTTGACTGGAAAAAACAAAATCAAGTCTTTGAAAACATCGGTGGCTTCTTTGAGCTGCGCGAGCTTCTGAGTGATGGCCGCCACAGCGAGGAAGTCGATGCCCAGGCCGTAAGCAGCGAGGTGCTTCCGCTGTTGCGCGTGCTGCCGGTGCGCGGACGCGTCTTCACCTATGAAGAAGATGCAAAAGACGCGCATGTCGCCATCATCAGCTATCGCATATGGCAGAGCTGGTTCGGCGGCGATGAAAGCGTTCTTGGCCGGCAGATCCAGATCAACTTGCGACCGTTTACTGTGATCGGCGTTATGCCGCCGGACTTTTACTTCCATAGCCGCTCCATCGATGTCTGGTTCACATTGGGCCTGAATCCCTCGCCGGACCTGCGCAAGCGCCAGGGCCGCTGGATGATGTCTGTTGCGCGGCTCAAGCCCGGCGTTTCATTCCGGCAGGCCAAGACTGAGATGGCAGGCATTGCCCGGCGTCTGGAGATCGCCTATCCCGCGTACAACAAAAACTGGGAGATTAACGTTGAGCTCTTGCGCGATTCGCTGGTTGGGCAGGTCAAGCCTTCTCTGCTGGCATTGCTTGGCGCAGTAACGTTGCTGCTGGCTGTGGCCTGCGCCAACATCGCAAACCTTCTGCTCGCCCGCTATACGGCCCGCCGCCGCGAATTTGCCGTGCGCGGCGCGCTCGGCGCAGCGCGGTTTCGCCTGCTGCGCCAACTGCTCACAGAAAGCCTTGTGCTTGGCCTTGTGGGAGGCGCGCTTGGCATTGGCTTAGCCAGTCTCGCCGTTTCCGGACTTGTAGCGCTTGCTCCAAAAGAGCTGACGCGGTCGGTCCAGGTTTCATTCGATGTGAGAATCCTTACCATCTCTGTCGCACTCTCTGTCCTCACTAGCGTGATTTTTGGACTGGCACCTGCGCTGATCGCTTCACGCAGAAACGTCAATCGCGCGCTGCATGAAGAGAGCCATCAGGGCACAGGCGGCGGCAATCGCCTCCGCAGCTGGCTGGTTGCCGGAGAGGTGGCATGCTCAGTCATCTTGCTGGCCGGAGCCGGACTTTTGTTCCGCACCGTGATCGGTCTGCAGGCAGTTGATCCGGGGCTCAATCCGAAAAATGTTCTAACCTTCAGCGTCTCGCTGCCGCTCCTGAGATACCCCGCTGGGCCAAGTTCGGTGGAGTTCTACTCTCAGGCGGTTGATCGGCTATCACACCTCCCGGGTGTTCGCTCTGCCAGCGCCACCAGCTTTCTGCCGTTTAACGGCCTTGCCGCCGGCACTGACCTGGCGATTGCTGGGCGTCCTCCCGCACAGCCGGGCGAAGCGCTTGGGGCCACAGTTCGCACTGTCCTTCCCGGGTATTTTCACACGCTCGGAATTCCATTCAAGGCGGGCCGCGATTTCACCGCCGCGGACAATGTGATCTCGTCACCGTATCGCTTCATCGTCAACGAAACCTTCGTCAAAAAATATTTTCCCGGCGAAGACCCGCTGGGCAAGCAAATCAGCGTTGAGATGGACGACAAGAATCCCTTCGGAGAAATTATTGGCGTGGTGGGGGATGTGAAAGAAGACACGCTCGATCAAGACCCGGAACCAACTGTCTATTACGTTCATGCGCACCTGAGGTATGGCGAGATGGTGTTAGTGATCCGGACGGAGCAAGACCCGTTCAGCTTGGCCGAGCCTGCAAGAAAAGTCATTCAGGGGCTTGACCACGAACTCCCGATCTCTGAAGTGCGTCCGATGACAACCGTAGTGCGCCAGACCTTTGCCCGGCAGCAGTTCAGCGCGGTGCTGCTTGGCGGCTTCTCCATTGCTTCACTGTTGCTGGCGGCAATCGGAATTTATGGAGTGCTTGCCTACTCGGTTACGCAGCGCACCCGAGAGATCGGCGTGCGCGTAGCTTTGGGCGCGGAGCCGCGCAGCATTATCCGGCTCATCGTTGCCAGCGGAGCGCGCATGGTGATTGCCGGGGCCTTGACCGGTTTGGCAGCGGCGTTGCTCCTCTCAGGCTTGCTGAAGAGCTTGCTGTATGGAGTGGGAGCGCGTGATCCGCTCACGTTCATCGCAGCACCTGCGATCCTGGTAGCTGTGGCGCTGCTGGCAGCCTATGCGCCCGCCCGGCGTGCGTCACGGGTTTCGCCGATGGAGGCGTTGAGGGCTGAGTGAAACAGGTCTAGCCACGAATGAACGCAAATGGATAACGAATCAAAACCGGTTCTTTTGAATTCGTGTGTTCGCGTTGATTCGCGGCTTATGTTTGATCAGTATCAGCAGGAGGGCTGCTGAGGTTCTCCAACTGCCTTCTCCAATCCAGTTCTTCCACAAACGCCGCTGATTGTCGCCAGCCCGGCTTGACCTTGACGAACAATTCCAGAAAGACTTTTTTATCCAAGCGCCGTTCCAACTCCTGGCGGGCAGCGGTGCCCATCTGTCTGAGCTTTTCGCCGCCTTTGCCGATCAGGATGGCCTTCTGGCCGTCGCGCTCGCAGTAGATTGCGGCGGAGATGCGTGTGAGCTTAGGCAACTCTTCGTATCGTTCGACGATCACGGCTGTCGCGTAAGGAACTTCTTTTCCGGTCTTAAGAAGAACTTTCTCGCGGATGATTTCTGAGGCCAGGAAACGCTCTGGCTGATCGGTAAGCTGGTCTTCAGGAAAATAGGGTGGCGCGGCGGGGAGTGCACCGGCAACTTTATTGATGAGGGCATCGAGGCCGTCGCGCTTGATGGCAGAGATGGGGATGACCTCCTGAAAAGCGTGCATCTTGCAGTAATGCTCGATGATCGGGAGCAGCTTTTCTTTGTGCAGCTTGTCAACTTTGTTGAGCAGCAGAAACACCGGCCCGCCGGAGCGCTTTACCAATTCCAAAACCTGCTCATCGGCAGGGCCGAATCTTTCCGTGGCATCCACCAGCAGCAAAATGAGGTCGCGGCTTTCCAGAGCAGCATGAATCTCCTGCATCATTTTGCGATTGAGACGGCTATCCGGCTTGTGCACGCCGGGCGTATCAATAAAGACAATTTGCGCTGCCGGGCGTCCGCGCTGCGCCTTGACGTTGAGAATTCCCTGGATATTCATGCGGGTGGTCTGGGGCTTCTCGGTGACGATGGCGATCTTTTCGCCTACCAGCGCGTTAAGCAGCGTGCTCTTGCCGGCGTTAGGACGGCCAACAATGGAAACGAAACCCGCGCGGTGTGCCATTATTCGGCCTGCACCTGTTTGGGTGAAGAGCGGGCTTTTTCTTGCTGAGATCGGCAGACACGAACTTTTTCCACTTTGCGATCGGTGGACTCCAGAATCTCAAATCGCAAGCCATCTTCTTCAACGACCTCGCCAGATTGCGGGATGCGGCCAGCGATGGCGCTAACCAGGCCGCCGACGGTTGCGGTGTCGTGCCAATCCAGACGCAGGTCAAAAAGGTCCTGCAGACGGCCCACGTCAACGCTGCCCTGCATCACGTAAGCGCCTTCGTCTTCACGAATAATGTCCTGGGCCTGCTCGTGCTCATCTCGAATTTCGCCGACGATTTCTTCCACTAAATCTTCAAGCGTGACCAGGCCGGCAACCGAGCCATACTCGTCAATCACAATGGCCATGTGGATGTTGTCTTTCTGCATTTCGCGCAGAAGCTGCGAGGTCATCTTGGTTTCCGGCACGAACAGCACAGGGCGCTCAAGCTTGGCGACGGTAGTGGTCCGGGCCTGTTCATCGGGGATCTGGATGAGATCGTGCGCCAGCACCATGCCCTGGATTTGGTCAACGCCGGTGGAATAGACAGGAATGCGCGAGTGCGGCTTGTCGCGCAGCATTGCGGTAAAAGTTTCAATGGTGGTGGTGGCCGGGACGGCAAAAATATCAGGCCGCGGAGTCATCACCTCGCGCACCGTTTTATCGCCGAACTCGACCACTGACTGGATGAGCTGGCGGTCGCTTTCCTGCAGAATGCCTTCCTCTTCGGCGGCTTCAATCAGGGCATCGACGGCTTCTGAAGGATGCTCCGGTTCTTCCGGTTCATGCGGCTCCGCCAAGGCCGCCACAGAAAGGCCGAAGCCCAAAGTGACGGTGATGGGCAGCATGAGGTAGATCAGGGACTGCAGCAACGGAATGAAATGAACCAGCCATTCGCCGCGCGTACGGGTAAAGAGCACATAGGGCAGAAGCCGGTTGCAGACAATAATGACAAGAATGATCCCGATGACGGCCTGCACGCTCTCCGGCCACGTCCAACGCAGGTCACGAAAGACAAAGTAGCCGACAAGGAAGGCAACAATTGCAGTACATAATTGTTCCAATACGGCAATTGCCAATCCCGCGCGACGGCTGGTGCGGAGCAACCGCGGCTCAACCAGCTTTTCAAAGGCCTCAATATTTTCCTGAAACTCGCGGCTCAGGAATTTGCCGCTTTCGGTATAAAGCCGGCCCGTGTAAGAAACCAGCACCAGCAGCCCGCACAGCACCAGCACCACGACATATAAAACAAGGAGCGTCATGGCCTGCTCCTGCGCTTGCGGGTTGAGGCTTGGTGGACACGCGATTTGTTGGCCAGGGACTTCTGCTTTGTAGATTGGGCGGATTGCGGCTTTGTGCCGACGGGTGACTCTGCGCCTTGGGCAACGCGGGAGTTGGTGCGATCAATCAGCGAAGAAGGCAGCTTGAGCTGGGCGCGCAACCGGGCTTCTCTGGCGGCCATGTGACCATTGTCGCGCTCATGGTCATAACCGGCTAGATGTAACATGCCGTGGAGAATCAGGATCTTTAATTCGTCAGCAGCATGATGGCCGTAAAGACGGGCATTTTGGCGGGCTATATCAATGGAGATGGCGATGTCACCGCCTTCAGGACGTGGAAAAGAGAGCACGTCTGTCGGCTTGTTCTTGCGACGAAAGCGGCGATTAAGTTCCTGCACGCGGGCGTTGCCGGCGATCAGGACGCCAACTTCTCCTGTAATTTTGGTAAGCGTCTGCGCCCGCCGTACGAAGCGATTCAGCTCCGTTGCGGTCACCCCGTTCACGCGCTTTTCCAAAATGATCATCGCCAAAAAAACAACCAAATCAAAACCTATCTTCTTTTAAAATAGACTGTCCCAAACTTCCCTGAAAGACATTCAGGCTGAAAACAAATCGGGAGGGCCCAATCACCGCCCTCCCGCGCTAGATTCTACTAAATTCTATTGTTGCAGTGGGGGCTCATGCGGCTCCTGCTCCTGCTGCACCTCACGCGGCAGCTCCAGCGACATTTGCTGGTTGCGCGATTTTTCATCATAAGCGCGGATGATGCGCTGCACCAGGTGATGGCGCACCACATCCTCCTCGGTGAAAAAGTTAAAGGAGATGCCTTCAACCGGCTTGAGCACGTCCATGGCTTCCAGCAGGCCGCTGCGGCGCGCGTTGGGAAGATCAATTTGCGTGATGTCACCGGTGATCACCATCTTGGCGTTAAAGCCCATTCTGGTGGTTGCCATCTTCATCTGTTCCGGCGTTGTGTTCTGCGCTTCATCCAGAATGATGAATGAATCATTGAGCGTGCGGCCGCGCATAAAAGCAATAGGCGCAATCTCAATCACGTTTTTCTCCAGATAGCGGTCCACGCGCTCCTGGTCCATAAGGTCATAAAGCGCGTCATAAAGCGGACGCAAGTAGGGATCTACTTTCTCCTGCAGAGTTCCGGGCAGAAAGCCCAGGCGCTCACCGGCTTCAACCGCCGGACGCGCGAGTATGATGCGGTTCACGCGCTTGGCATTCAGTGCAGAGACCGCCATCGCCACTGCCAGATACGTCTTGCCCGTACCCGCCGGCCCAATGCCAAACACCATGTCATATTTTTCAATCGCATCGATGTACCTGCGCTGGTTCATGCTCTTGGGCTGGACCTGGCGCTTGCCAAACGAGCGTTGCTTTCCCGCTTCAGCCAACCCGCGCAGGGTCGCTGTCTGATCGGCCGCGACTACGCGCAGCATGGAACTAAGATCAGCGTCAGAAAATTCGTGGCCGGTGCGACCCAACTGATCAAAGTCAGTAAAGATCTGCTCGGCGCGAGCCACATCACGGGCGGCGCCTTCAATCTGGACTGAGTCCGACTTCAGATCAATGGCAACATTCAGCCCGCTCTCCATGACCTGCAGATTTTCATCGCGGATGCCGAAGAGCTTTTCTATCTTGGGTACAATTTCAATATTTTTCTTCATCTGGCTACGAGCCGGTCCCCCATCTTCTTCTTTTCTGGCCGCGCAAGTGTGCCGCGCCGTGCTACAGGCACAGAGAACATAAGATTGCTTTGTGCATGGAAAAGCAGGATAGCTGGCCCACCGAAACGCGGAGGTAATACCATTGGCCTGAGAGTACCCCCGT
>DASTCT010000172.1:0-26809 GCA_035710845.1 Candidatus Angelobacter sp. | reverse complement strand
GGCCGCACCAGATTCCAGAACTGCTGGATTGGCGCTGCTTTTCGCAGTGACGCGACCCCATACCGGCGCCCCTACACTGCATACTGAATGTAATTATTCCCTCGATATTGGCATTTCTTATATCGGGCATCAGCCTTAGATTAGAAAACCCTTTCGCGCTAGGATAGGGTTAAGGCAGATTTGGTAATTGCGTAATTTAGTCATTGGGTAATCTGGGGCCGATTGCGGACAGCTTAGTGGAATTGCGGCCCCCGGAAATTTAGGGCATCCTCAATTACCAAATTACCAACTTACCCAATTACCAAATTGGCGAGATCGCTTCAGCCTAAACGCTCTAGACTCCATGCTGACCGAACAACAGATCCTCCATTACGTCTCCCGCCAGCCCAAGCACATCGCTGGTTTCAAGCAGTTCGTCCACGATCTCGGCATCAAAGGCCGCGACCGCCGCCATCTCCAGCAGCTTCTCCGCGAGATGACCCACCGCCGCAAGCTCATCGCCATTGGCAAAGAGCGTTGGGGCCTGCCGACCACCGCCTCCAATCAAGACCTGGTCGTTGGCCGCCTGCGGATGCACCGCGATGGCTACGGCTTCGTCATCCCAGAGCCGGGGTCGCTGCCCGCCCGCGCTCAGGGCAAGCTTCAGGGCGATATCTTTATTCCTCCGCCGGAAGTCGGCAACGCCATGCACGGTGATCAGGTGCTGGTGGAGATGGGCCGAATCCGCCACGATGGCCGGGCTGAAGGCCGGATCGTTCGCGTCATGGAGCGCGAGCAGGAAACCGTAGTCGGCATTTTCCATTACGGCGATCGCAATAACTATGTGACTCCCATCGATGAAAAAGTCGGCATGGAGATCATCATCCCTCGCGGCATGGAGTATCCCCAAGCAGAAGACGAGGAGGTCGCCCCGGCAGAAGAAGACCGCGATATTCGTACCGGTGGCAGTGCCCATACCCGTCTGGCCCCGCCGCCCTCAGCGGTGACCCATTACAAGGATCGTGGACCGCAGGCGCCCTCGCCTGCGCACGAAAAACCGGGTGCCCCATCCGCGGGTGCCCCATCCTTTGCGGCCCACGATTCCGCGAGCACCACGAATATCCACCGGCCGCAAAGGGTGGGAAAAGAAAAAGCTCCTACCCCCAAACACCCAGACCGTGAATCTCCCCACCGCGTCCTCGGTTCGGAAGCCCGCCGCCATCAATCCTGGGACGACCTTGAAAACGTCGTGGTCGAAGTGGAAATCACCCAATGGCCTTCCGCCACGCAGAACCCGCGTGGCCGCGTAAAAGAAATCCTCGGCTATGAAGACGATTTCGGCGTTGACGTGGAAATGATTATCCGCAAGCACCATATTCCGCACGTCTTCCCCGCCGACGTGCTGGAGGAAGCGCAGGAGATCAGCCCGGTCATCCCGCAAAAAGAAATTGCCCAGCGGCGGGATTTTCGCCACCTGCCCATCGTCACCATCGACGGCGAAACCGCCCGCGACTTTGACGACGCAGTCCTCGTTCGCCGTCTCGATAACGGCAACTACGAGCTTCACGTCCACATTGCTGACGTGGCGCATTACGTGGAAGACGGCTCGGCCATCGATGAAGAAGCCCGCAAGCGCGGCACCTCAGTCTATTTCCCAGATCGAGCCGTACCCATGCTTCCGCTTGAGCTATCCACTGACATCTGCAGCCTGCGCCCCGATCTTGACCGTCTCGTCCTTTCCTGCGTCATGGAAATTAACCAGCAGGGCGAAATTCTTTTTTACGAACTGGCAGAAGGTGTCATCCACTCCGCCCAGCGCATGACCTATACCGACGTGAACGCCATCATTGAAGCGGGTTCTGCGCACAAAGATCATCGTGGACCGCAGCCGCCGGGAAAGAAAGACCATGGACCGCAGTCGCCGGGGTCCCCAGAACGCGCCGGTTTTGCGCGTTCTGGGGTGGAGGTGCCCCCGGCTGCGCACGAAGATCAAAAGGGTTCTGTGGCACAGGCACTCTTGCCTGTGCAGGAGAGTCACTACGAAGAGCATCGGGGAAAAAGACATCGTGGTTCCCCGGTGTCCGATCACCCGATCACCGGATCTCCCGATCACCCGATAGACAACATCCGCAGCCGCTACGGCGCGCTCTCTGAGAATTTCGACCTCATGTACGAACTGGCCCAGATCCTCAACCGCAAGCGCGTCAAGCGCGGCTCCATCGATTTCGACCTGCCCGAGCCAGTCATCGAATTTGACGAGCACGGCCTCATGAAGAGCGTTACGCCTTCAGAGCGCAACTGGGCGCACCGTCTGATTGAAGAATTTATGCTCGCCGCCAATGAAACCGTGGCCGCGCATCTGGAGCAGCTCGGCATCCCCAGCCTCTACCGCATCCATGAGAAGCCTGACGCCAAGCGCGTCTATGAGTTTGAGACTATCGCCGCCGGCTTTGGCTATTCGCTGGGCGTTGGCGCGTTTCCGGTGAAGCGATTCAATATCCGGGACCCCCAACACGCGCGGGGTTCGCGTGGTGGGGCTGATAAACGCCATTTCCGCGATTCAGGCCGTCGCGCTCCAACCATCGAGCTTCCTGAGGAAGTCCATATCACGCCGCGCATGTACCAGAAACTGGTGCAGAAGATCACCGGCAAGCCCGAAGAGCGGGTGCTCTCATTCCTGATGCTCCGCTCGCTCAAGCAGGCCCGCTATTCAGAGATCAACGAAGGCCACTTCGCTCTGGCCTCGCCAACTTATACGCACTTCACCTCGCCCATCCGCCGCTATCCCGATCTAATCATCCATCGTCTGCTCAAATGGGCCCTGCATCATGATTCCCTTGAAGGGGGTTCGTGGGAAGACAAGCATGCCGGCGAACACCATGCACATGTGGCACCGCCGCCCTCGGCGGTGTCCGATGTTCCGATGTCCCGATTCCCCGATGTCCCGATCAACCGGGAGGCTTCCACCTACAACTCAAGCCTCCGCTTCCGCTCAGCGTCCAGCTCAGAACACTCTCCCTGGTCCAAACGCGCTGAAAAAGGCTCCTCTGCCCGCCGTCGCGCCTCCACCCCTTCCATGGCCGGCCCAATCTCGGAACCCGAACTGCATGAGATTGCAGAAAGCTCCAGCCAGACCGAGCGCGCTGCCGACGAAGCTGAGCGCGAGCTGATGGAATGGAAGAAGCTCAAATTCATGGAGCAGCGCGTAGGCGAGGACTTTGATTCTCTGATCGTTAGCGTCACCAAGTTCGGCTTCTTCGTGGAGTTGACCGAGCTGTTCATTGAAGGCCTGGTGCCCATCAACTCGCTCACCGACGACAATTACGCCTACCACGACAACACCCGCCAGATCATCGGCGCCCGCTCAAAGAAGACCTACTCCATCGGCGATAAAGTGCGCGTGCTGGTGGATCGCATTGACCACTTGCAGCGCAAGATCCAGTTTGCCGTGCTGGAAGAGAAGCCCAAACGCGCCGAAAAGCGCCACAAGAAACGTGGATGATGCAACGTCCAAACGGAACTTTCGTGCATAACGGCTCTGACACACATCCACAAGGTTTCCACGCAGCGTGGAAGAGCGGCCCTTTAGGGCCGCGTAGGTTTGGCATTCCAGAGCGCTTTAGCGCTGGAGTTTTGTGGCACAGGCCCTGGGGTCCCCAGAGCGCCGGGTTTGCGCGTCTGGGGAGGAGGTACTCTTGCCTGTGCTGGTGGATCCATCAAACACTAGCAAGCAAACAGAATTGTGGAGCGCAGGCGCCGGGGTCCCCAGAGCGAGCCGGTTTTGCTCGCGCTGCGGTGGAGACGCTCTCGCCTGCGAACGAGAATCTTGTGGCACAGCCGCCCTCGGCTGTGCTCGATCTTCTTTAATCGAATCTTCGGAAGACGACAATCTGCGCGCTGACATCAGCTCAGCGCCGGAGGCGCGTTGCGAAGTTAGCCCCACCCTAGAGCCGAGCGCATGCGAAGGCGGAAGGGTGGGTAAGAGTAAGAAAGGACGTGAGCCCCAGCGGGCGGCACCGTCTCACATATGAAACTGAATATTGACAGTCTTTTCCAATTTGGCCGGTTCGCCGTTCAACAGGTAGGGCTTGTATTTCCATTGCTTCACCGCTTTGACAGCCGCATCGGCCAGGATGGGCTCACCCTGTACAGTTTTTACTGCTGTTACATTGCCTGATTTATCGATCGAGACCTGAAGCACCACGTCGCCCTGTATGTGTTTCTTCTGCGCTTTTTTAGGATATTGCGGGATCACTGAGTAGAGAACCAACCCTTGTTGTGCTTCTCCTGAGATGACCAGACACTCCTGCATCTGCTTCGGATCCTCGTTTGCCGGCGTTGGTGTAGGGCTCGGATTTGGGGAGGAACTCTGCATTCCAAGCGCGAAACGAGAAGCCCGAAAGCAGCAGGAGCAAGGCAATTGCGGGCGCATTTTTCACGAAGCAAAGATACACGAAATCCGGCAGGTGCGGGCGAGGGATCTGCCTCGCCGCTTGGAACAAACCTTCTACTGTTTTCCAAAGGTCACGGTCACAGTTGTTTCCACTTCAATATATTCGCCATTCAGCGCGAAAGGCTCATAACGCCACTGTTTTACGGCATCAACGGCGGCCTTGCCGAAGAGTGGATCTCCCTTCACGACCATTGCATCCACCACATGTCCTCGTTTATCGATCACCGCTCGCACCATGACATCCTCGCGAATATTCTTCTGCTTCGCTTCCCGCGGATAAACTGGCGCAACTTTTCGAATCATCAACCCTTCCATGATTCCGGAACTCACCCGAACACGTTTGGGTTTGGTCGTGCTGTCCCTCGGCGTCGGCGTACTTTGTGCCGCGATCTTGCATGGCAAGCTCGAGAGCAGCAGGATTGCAACAGCGACAATTGGCATGGCGCAACAAGAATAAATGCCACACACTCTCCCTCGCTATCCCGAGCCGCGCCCATATTGCCGTTTTCCGCTTACATGCGAATCAGGCGCGGGCGAGGGATCTGCCCCGCTGCTCTTTAGCCAATCGAGAATCTTGTGGCACAGCCGCCCTCGGGATGTGCTCGATCTTCTTTAATCGAATCTTCGGAAGACGACAACCTGCGCGCTGACATCAGCTCAGCGCCGGAGGCGCGTCGAGAAGTTAGCCCACCCTAGAGCCGAGCGCATGCGAAGGCGGAGGGGTGGGTAAGCGTAAAGAGGGATGTGAGCCCCAGCGGGGCGACACAAATGAAATGGACAATTGTTGTACAAGACGAGGGGAAAGTGCGAAATCGTGCCGTCCATGGCTCATCACAGAATTCTTCCTTTCGGAAAAAGGAAGGATTTCTCATCTTCCATTTCCGGTTGCAATTCCCACTCCTCTGCCCTGCGTCATCATCAGTTGGTTCAGCGCGTGGGCATCAAGGTCTGAGTGCATTACTTCATATGCATGATCCTTGTCGACAATTATCACAGCAGCCTTGTGCTCATCATCGTTACCCAGCTTGGCGACATCATCAATCGTACGGTTGTTAAACCCGCCCTTGGTCGGGACATAAACCTCTGCCAAATCTGGATTAGCCCCATCAAACCGTTGCACCCATTTGGTCTGTGCCTGTACTGATGAGCTATCCGAAACATATTGCACTGCCAGTTTGTAAGCGCGGCTTAAAGCAGCTGCATCAGCCGCGTGATCTTCTCGCGCCGCTATCTCAAGCAGGTTTCGCAGTGTGATGCAAGTTGTTTTTGCTTCCTGGCTGGTCGGTGTTTTGGAGGTTGTTTGCCCGATCAGCATAACCGCGAAGAGGCTTGCGACCGCGGTGGTCGCTAACTTAGATATTGTTTTCATTAGATCCTTTTCGTGCTATTGAGGTGTTTCAGATGGTAGGTTTACGTGAGGTGTTTGCGATCCGGGAGGCGCTGGGAATGAATCTTTCGAATGTATCGTGAACATAATGAGCACTACTCCTAATACCATCGCTACAATACCCGGTGATGCTGTATTCAGCTGTGCCGAAAATGCCTTTGTGCTTCCACCCAGCCCGATATTTTGCTTCAGCGTGTAAAATGCCACGCTCGTGCCCACAAATATCAAGGCAAACCCCGCAAACAGTCCTACTGATCTTTTGATCATGCTGAGGTGGAGCTGGTAAACGTAATTCTGTAAGCTTCATCAGTGGGTGCGCTGGGCGATGTAGCCGTCGCCCTAAACCAAAAAACATTTTCCAAGAGAAACCAGGCGAGGCAGACTAGAACCAATACACTAACTGCTGTCATGAACCATGGGATGAACTCCGACCACATAGATGTGCCATCCACAGCTCGTCTCGCAGATTCCGTTTCTACTAAAGCTGCATTAGTTTCTGGCGCGCTATTGGCAGGCATAAATTACTGCTCCAGGTTAGAAGAGAGGTAGGCTTCATTCTACCGCAGAAATGTCGTGTTACGATCTATATTTTTGAGCTATTAAAAAATAAAGTTCTACTAGTCTTCTATGCGCCCTTTCCCTCTCACCCCAACATCTTCACCAACCCCTTCAGCTCAATCACCGGCAACGGACACTCCGGCCAATTGTGTGTCCAGCACACGATGATGTCGGCTTTGCTCGCATCGTGAAAATGCTTCAGAAAATTCCGGCTCTCGTACTCAAATTCAATCCACATTCTCTGCCACCGCTCCGGGCCAACCTGCCGCAGCGCCTGGCAATCCGGAAACTCCGTCCTGATCAGCTCCACCACAAACCCCAGGTCTTTGGCCATCAGGGCAAACAAAAACATCACGCCCATCTCGTTTGTCGGCCCGCAGGACATGTGCATCGTTGTCAGCGGAGGCCCCAACACTGGACGGTCCGGCAGTTCGTATGCGCCGCAGGCCTTCAGATCCACCGCCCGCTCCAACATCCATGCTGACTCCGGTTCGCCCTTGTAATGCTCTCGAATCAGGTTCATCACGTCGCCATACTCGACATCCAGTTTCTGCTGCCGCGCATATTCATGCATACCTCGTGGCATCTGCGCCCATCTCTTGAATCGTCCCACCAGCGGCCTCACGCTGTATCTGCTCTGGTGCTCATATTCAGTCATGGTCGGCAGCTTCTTCATCTGGCGGACAATGAGCGCCCAATCGCGAAACAGATCATTCATCCCGACTTCGAACCCCGCCCCCAGGCAATCCAGCCCGCTCTCCCGCAGCGCCAGCGTGTACGTCCCGACGTACTTTCGGATCGTCCCCATCTTGATCGCCGGATAGGCATTCTCAAACTCCTGAAACTTTGGCGCGCGCCCCAGCTTCCTGGCGCACTCTTGGATGGCAGCAATAATCTCTTCTTTTGACATGTTTTCTCCAATAAAAAAGCCACCGACATAGTGGCTGTCTTTGCTCCGACACACACGGACAACTGGTCCCTTGGTGTGCCCATTTTTTGGTTGAGGGCCCGCCGCCGAGGATCGGCAGGTCTAAATTTGAAATTTTGGCAATTTCGGCGATTTTGGCAATCGTCCTTCTACTACCCTAGTGTCCTCTTTTGCTCATTCCGGGACGTTTTTCTCAGAAATTTTTTTTGCCGCCTCCAACAGCCGCCTTGCCCCATTCCGATCAAACCGCCTCCACGCCGCCTGCAACGCGCGTCGTGAAGTCTCATCTCGCTGCCCTGCCAACGCCCGTTCCCGGCTTACCCCGTCTAATTTGCACCGCAGCACCTGTTGCTCCCACTGATCCAGGCCGGCTGCCCGTGCCCACTCCTTCCAGTTGGCTTTAATAAACGGGCGCAGATGAATATGGATTTCATCTGTGCTCGCGTTGATCTGCTCTATCACCTCACGCAGTTCCTGGCTTGGCTGCTCAATCACCCTAAGCTCGCCCGGAACGCCGGTCAGCAACAAATCCCGATAATTTCCCTGGTCGCGCCGCTTTCCTCCCGGCCGCCATACTCCATCGGCTGCTTGCATGGCCGTGGCGCTGTCCAGTTCATGCTGCATAGAATCCAGCCTCTCCTCTTGCGAGATCTCTTCACCATCGCGCTCAATCTCACCCGGAAATACCAGCTCAGCGTTTCCCTCCTCTGACGCATCAATCTTGCTCGCCTCTCGCTTGGCCACCGTCTTCAAATAAGCTTTCGGATTGTTCGCTGTGCGCCATCTTCCTTGCCGAATTGCTGCGTAGATCGCCAGAAAATACTCCGGTCCCAAACCAAGCTGGTCCATCAGCCATTCCCATTCCGCATTGGCCTCGTCCGGCGGACGCCGCGCTACCGCCTCAAGCACTGCCAACCATTCGGTTGTATTGATTTCTGCCATTGGGCTATATTCTATATTTGTTCGCCCATAAATGCACCGTATTTCTCATGTTGCGAGAGGAGAACTCGGCACCTAACGCCCTCACATCAACTCAAACATTGCACAGGCCGGTTGATGCCCAGCCGGAATGCCTTACCTGAGCTATAATTCCATGAGACCCTTCCGCTGCGATCCCAGTTTTTGGCAGCGGATTTCCTATCGTCGGGACGTGGCTCAGCCTGGTAGAGCACTCGCTTGGGGTGCGAGGGGTCGGCAGTTCAAATCTGCCCGTCCCGACCATTAATCCCAGCTATTAGTAATTAGCCGTTAGCAATTAGCTTGAGTGCTGACGATCCACGAGTACCAATCCCCTGCACAAGCGAAGGCGCACAAAAGAAAAGCCTTCCATTCACGTTACAAGAGCTAATGACTAAGGGCTAATTGCTAATGGCTGGGTTTATTGGGCAACCGTTTGCAAGTTTCCGGAGTCTCTTTTAGAGGAGTAAACTAGGTAAGGCCGATCGTTTGGAAACGATTTCTGGTTGCGCATGGCTTCAGTGCTAATGTGGCAAGCCCAAGTGAGCAGAGCGTAATTAGCATCCGAATGAAGAACTGGACTCGAGTCCTGCTTTTCCTGGCCGCGACTTGTATTGGGGGTTCAGGGAGGCAGGCTGTAGGACAGCTCAATTGGCCCTCCTATCCCCCCAAGAAAGCGCCCATACGGGTGCGTCTGGTTGCCATCGCTTTATCTGACCACCCGCGCTCTTCGTACTTCTCCAGCCATGAGGTCTTTGTTGCTGAAACGGAAATTGGGAACGAGGAGTGGAGTCTCATCAAGCTCGTCTTCACCTTCCTTCCATATCAACCGCGGCTCTCAGAATCCGGCTTTGATTACTCCGTGGTCCATGAGATTTCAGCCTGGCGGCATCCAGATTGCGACCAGACCGTTGACCAGTTAACAGCGCGGAGCATGCCTGATCGCCATGAGCCGTTAATCTATTCTCAGAACGTGCCTGGAGAGGACAAAAAGGACTTGACCCGCAAACGTCTCCCGCTGCCTTGCTACGAAACCAATGCAGACGATTACATCAAGTCCAGCTTTGAGCCTATTGCTCCGCCTCCGCAGCCATCTGCGCCTGTCCTTAAGCAGCGCCCAAACGAGAAATGAGATGCTGCTGCCATTGGGTAGCGCTTGCAAAAGCAGATTCGTTACAAGTCAGCTGCAGCTTGTTCTGATGGCAGCAGGACGGCAGGAAAGCTCTTTAACGAAAATCGAGAATCTAAGATCGTGCTATTTCGGCGGAGGCACGTACTCTTTAGGCAGTTGCGCCCCGGCGCCAAAGAAATATTGCTGCATCTGTTCCACCAGGAACTGTTGTGCTTCTGGCTTCCACGGCTGTAAGCGATACTCGTTCAACAGCATCTTGGAGTGTTCAGCCCACATGCGCCAGGCTTCGGCGCTCACGTTTTCATAGATTTTCTGTCCCAGTTCGGTGTCAAACGGGGGTTCATCCAGGCCGGGTAATTCACGGCCAAGCTTCACGCATTTCACCATTCGCGGCATAAAGATATTGTACAAGACCAGACGTGGGATCAGCCTATGCGGTCGCAGTTTCGCCAAGCTGGGTGAGGTCGCAACGCAGCCCGTGCGAAAGCGCTGTTTTCCTGGTCTGAGATGGCATTTAACTGCCCAAACACAGTAAGGCGTTCATCCGAATCCTGGCCTTACGCACCTACGGGATGACACTATGAGTACTGCAATCGTTACCTATTGCAAATGGCCGGTATTTGATAATATCTGTGCAATTTTGTTCGGCAGGAACAAAGAAAGGGGCATAAATTCTCCTCCAGCCCCGTTTCATCCATGAGCACCGCAATTTTTCCAAAACGACGCGAAATGACCGGTATGCGGGCCCTGCCCATCGTCGCATACTTCGCCACTGATACGGTTGCGGCCCGGTTTTTTGCTCACGTCCAGCGTTTTCGCCACGTTCACTTTGAAGACCTTCACCTGGAGCATCCGGAAACAGAGCGCGTGGTACTGGTCTCAAAAGAAGATCTGGTGGAGGAGTATTACAACCAGTTGCGCGCTCCCAATACGCGCGTGCTGGCGCTGACGCATTCCCGTTTCAAAGATCCGCGTAATGACGGCGCGATCTATGCTTACTTTCCGCCGGACGTCTCAGAGATTCTGCTGGAGCGAATGGTAGACAATGCGCTCGACCACATTCATCTGGTTCATACGCGGCATGAGGTGAATCAGCGTCTGGCCGGCGCCAGCCAGGAAATCCATGAACTGAACCAGATCGGCATGGCACTCTCCGCTGAGCACGATCCTAAAAAGCTTCTGGAGCTGATCCTGACCAAGTCGCGCGAGTTCACCAGCAGTGACGCAGGATCGGTTTACCTGGTGGAAAGCCTGGCTGAGAGCGAGCGCCGGTCATTGCTTTTTGCTCCCGGCGCTGATGGCGCGCCCCAGCATGAAGAAGCTCCGCGCGAGCAACTGCGTTTTAAGCTGGCGCAGAATGACACCGTGGCTGTTCCATTCCGTGAAGCCACCATGGAGATCAATGAGCGCTCGGTTGCCGGCTATGTCGCGCTGACCGGAGAGATCGTCAATATTGAAGATGCTTACCACCTTCCGGCTGACGTTCCTTATTCCATCAATCGCAAGTTTGATGAAGATTCCGGCTATCGCACCAAGTCCGTTCTGGCTGTACCTATTCGCAACCAGAAAGAAAAGATCATTGCTGTGTTACAGCTCATCAATGCCAAGCGTGATGGCCAGGCCAAGCTAGACTCTGCTGCTGCGATGGACGAGCAGGTGATTGCATACACGGCGCGACAGCAGGAAATCGTTCTCTCACTGGCTGGCCAGGCCGCTGTGGCCCTGGAAAACAGCCAGCTCTACGATTCCATCCAGCGCCTGTTTGAAGGCTTTGTGCGCGCGGCCGTCACTGCGATTGAAACTCGCGATCCCGCAACTTCAGGCCATTCCTTCCGCGTAGCCAACTTAACCGTTGCATTGGCAGAGGCGGTGGATCGCGCTGACAGCGGCTTGTATAAGAACATCCATTTCTCCCGCGACCAGATGCGCGAGATTCGCTATGCCAGCCTGCTGCATGATTTTGGAAAGGTCGGCGTGCGTGAAGAAGTGCTGGTGAAAGCCAAGAAGCTGTATCCAGCGCAATTAGAGGTCATCCGGCAACGGTTCGGCCTGATGCGGAGCACGCTGGAAAATGAAACGCTGCGAGCCAAGATGCAATACCTGATGGAAAAAGGCCGCGAGCAATTTTTGGCCGAGCAGAGCAAGTTTGACAGTGCTCTGGCTGAGCGGCTTCGCGAAATTGAAGAGTACGCTGAAGCCATTATCTGGGCCAATGAGCCGACAGTGCTGCCGGAAGGAAATTTTGATCTGCTGGAGCAGATTGCCAAACTGCACTATGAAGATATGGAGGGCAAAAAGCAGCCGCTGCTGACGCCGGACGAGGTACAGATGCTCTCCATCCGCAAAGGATCGCTGGATGAAGAAGAGCGCCTGCAGATTGAATCGCACGTGCTGCACACCGTCAGCTTTCTGCAGCAAATACCGTGGACCACCGAACTGCGCGGCATTCCGGAGATTGCGCGCGGCCACCATGAAAAGCTGAACGGTACCGGATATCCTTACAAGCTCTCTGCGCCGGAAATTCCTGTGCAGACGCGCATGATGACCATCTCTGATATTTTTGACGCGCTGGCCGCCGCCGACCGGCCATACAAGAAAGCCGTCTCCGTTGAGCACGCGCTGGATATCCTGGAGCTTTCCGTGAAGGATGGCGAAATTGACTCCGGCTTGTATGAATTGTTTATATCTGCCAAGATTTTCGATCGCTGGAAAGTCGAGCCGCGCGCCTACTGACTTTCCCTGATGGCGCTTGCCCCAAATTGCAGTAAGATACTCACCAGCAGCCCATGAAAGAATTTTACATTTCCGACGCGTCGCGTTTTGAAAACCAGGTGATTACCACTTCATTTGTGGTGGTTTCAAAACAGGCCAAGCCCAAGAAGAGCGGCGAACTTTATCTGGCGCTGACGCTGGCTGACCGCACCGGCCATCTTGACGCCAAGATGTGGGACAACGTGGCTGACCACATCAACTGCTTTGAGCAGGATGATTTTGTCAAAGTGCGCGGGCTGCTCAATCGCTTTAACGGCCGCTTTCAGCTTACGCTGCACAAGGTCAGGTCCCTGGAGGATAAAGAAGTCGATTTTGATGACTATCTGCCCCGCACCACCAAAGATATTGGCCAGCTCTGGCAGACGATCAAAGATTTTGTAGAAACGTTCAGCGATCCGCATTTGCAGGCGCTGCTGTGTGCCTTTATGGCTGATCCCCAGATTGAGCAGGCATACAGGAATGCGCCCGCGGCCAAGACGCTGCACCATGCGTATATCGGCGGATTACTGGATCACGTTGTCTCGCTGTTCCGGCTGTGCGATCTTGCCTGCCGAAACTATCCTGAAACCATCAATCGCGATCTGTTGCTGACCGGCGCTTTTCTGCACGACATCGGCAAGATCCATGAGCTTACGTTTGCGCGCTCATTCGCTTACACCACGCGCGGCCAGCTTCTGGGGCACATGATCATTGAGTTGGAAATGCTGCATGAGAAGATTGCGCAGGTGCCCGGCTTTCCTAGTGAATACAAAACGCTGATTGAACACCTCATCATCAGCCATCATGGCAAGTATGAGTTCGGCAGCCCCAAGATGCCTATGTTTCCAGAGGCGCTGATGCTCCACTATCTTGATGACCTTGATTCCAAGATGGAGGCCATGCGCGCCCACTTTCAGCGGGAGCCAAATGCTGAATGGACCACTTATAACTCCAGCATGGAGCGTCCGCTGCTGAATTCAAAAAGGTTTTTGGAGAAAATGAAATCTGTAAACGGCCATGTCGCCGAGCCAGTGCCGGACTCAGGACAAGGGGAAAATGCTCAGCAGGAAAGCGCTGGCGCTGCGGCTGCGGGCGAGGAAAAGTAGTTTTCAATTTTCTATAATTGCTGGCACTTTGCGTGCCGATGAGGGGGTTTTCTGTGAAAGCTTATCGTTTGTTGTTTGTAGTGGCGCTCTTTGCGCTTTGTTTTGTGCTGGGATGCAATCATTCTCCAAGCACCCCGGCAACTTCTACTGATAATTCCAGTGCAGCCAACGGCGGCAACTCGGCTGGCGGTGGCAGCAATGGTGGAAACGCGGCCCAAGGCAGCAGTGCGTCGCGTGAAGCCAAGGAGAGGCCTGTCCGGCAGTCCATCACCATTCCTGCAGGCACAGTCATCACCGTTCGGCTGGGTGAAACTTTAAGTTCCAAGACCAGCAACGCTGGCGATGGCTTTGCCGCAACTGTAGCACAGCCGGTCTCCGTGGATGGCAAGACTGTAATCGAACAAGGTGCGGCCGCGCGCGGCAGCGTGGTTGATGCCAAATCCATGGGACACTTCAAAGGCGGGGCCTTGCTGGAGGTTAAGCTCGACTCTGTGACGATTGACGGCAAAGAAACGCCCATCCAGACCGGCATGGTTGCGCGCTCGGTTGCAGGAAAAGGCAAGCGTTCCGCCGGATTCATTGGCGGCGGCGCAGGTGCTGGAGCGCTGATTGGTGCACTGGCCGGCGGCGGCAAGGGAGCCGCGATTGGTGCGATTTCTGGCGCAGGCGCAGGCACAGCAGGCGCTGCTTTCACCGGCAACAAGGAAATTACGCTGTCATCAGAGAGCGCGCTCAGCTTCAAGCTGAAGCAAGCGGTAGAGGTTAAGTAAACCGCTCTGGGTCCCCAGGCAGTCGAATTAATTCTATCGATCTGTATTCGTAAAAAGCGCGCGGCGTTCAGCCGCGCGTTTTTGTATTTGCCCAGTGAATACTCTCACCGTTGAGGCACATATCTACCATCCACAAGCATTTTCCAACCTGCGCAGTCTGGGCGTAACATTGAAAGGATGTCTTATCGGGTCCAGTGATGCTGTCCGGCAAGACCAACCAAAGGAGAAATTCATGGTTAAGACTGCACTTTTTGTCCGTCTGGAAGCGAAGCCAGGCAAAGAAGAAGAAGTCGCCAGCTTCCTGAAGAGCGGTTTGCCTCTGGCGCAACAGGAGCCTGCCACGATTGCGTGGTTTGCAGTCCGCCTGGGGCCTTCAACTTTTGCCATCTTTGACGCCTTCCCTGATGACGCTGGGAGACAGGCGCACCTCAATGGACAGATCGCCGCCGCGCTCATGGCCAAGGCCGGAGACCTGCTTGTCCAGCCTCCTTCCATTGAAAAAGCAGACGTGCTGGCGGCCAAGCTGGCTGAAGGGAACGTAGGAAAAGCTGCTTAAGCTTGCAGGCGGCACCGCTGACTTTTGAACACAATGGCTGATCTGGGAAAAGTTCTGCTGCTTCTTGGCGGCGTCATTATTGTTGTGGGCGCAGCCCTGCTGCTTGCAGGCAAACTCAATTTGCCTCTGGGTCGCCTCCCCGGCGATATTGTTTATCGCGGCAAGAACTCAGTTTTCTATTTTCCCATCGTCACGTGCATCCTCATCAGCGTGGTGCTCTCGCTTATTTTCTGGCTCTTTGGCCGAGGGCACCGCTAAGCCGCTACTCTGCTCCGTGATTTCGCCCTCTGCGCTCACTTCAAAATCGTGGAGCAAAAACTGGTATTCGCCCCAAAAGGACTGCCACACTGTTCAGTCTGCGTAAATTGATTTGCCTGGCCAAAGTCCTTCTGCGTGTCAGGATAATCCACGCCATAGTGGAAGCCCGTCTTGCCCAGCGTGTACCACGGATAAATACAGAACGCTCCGCCGTAGGTTGCGCAGGTCAAGGCTACCTCCGCTTTGCCGCCCTGGTCGCTCACCGCCGCAAAGGTTTGGGCGCTTGATCCATCACCAAAAGTCACGCTCTTGATCTGGATCGGCGAGAAACCAAGCCATGAATCTGAGTTGTATGAATCGCAG
Organism: Candidatus Angelobacter sp.; assembly: GCA_035710845.1. Classification (GTDB taxonomy): domain Bacteria; phylum Acidobacteriota; class Terriglobia; order Terriglobales; family Acidobacteriaceae; genus Angelobacter. The sequence goes on along the minus strand of DASTCT010000172.1, from coordinate 11,611 downwards.
ACAGTCTGGCCGGGAACGCAGAGTGCGCCGCCAAGGAAGACGGACTCATGGCCAATTTCCCACACAAAAGAATTGGGCGCGTCATTCACAATGCCCCATCCCAGGGAATTGCCGATTTGCTGCGTGTCATAGAACGGCATGAATGGGCCCGTGGAAGATGAATTGAGAATGATAGTGCCGGAATGCCCGGTTGTAAGGTCCGTCACCGTGATGTGAAAGCCATCCGCCGCCGGAGTAACAAAATAGTGCACCGTAATGGTGTCTCCGGCATGCATTTGCAGCGCGCTGCCCGGCGTGGCGGAGTCCTCCAGCATGGCGTTGAACTCCGTAGGCTCATTGAAGTGCGAGGCCGTAATTCGGTTCGGCGTAAGGCCAAAGATGGGAGAGCACGCTGTATATGTGTTAGGAGTAAAGTTCACCGCGAAAGCTCCGTCGGAAAAGCACTTGGTGACCGTGGAGTCAGGATAGAACTGCAGTTCGACAAAAGCCTGGCCAAAGAGGCTCTTGGGATCGGTTACAGTGCCGCCGAACCAGAAAGTGGGGCCGACATCAGAGACATTCGAAGTCCCACCGGTTGGGAGTACCGCGGTCCATGTGAGATCGCGGGCCGAGCCCGGCACGCTGGAGACCGGGAATAACTCCGGCTCATCATGGCCGGTGCAGCCCGGAGTATAGCTCACTTCAAACTGGCCGGGGATGTATTTGGGATGGTGGGCTTAGACAATCTTTTACCGTCTGTGCCTGGGCTGAAATCGCGAATGTAAGGAATGTCGCAAAACCAAGAAGGATGCTGCGCAACATAAGAACCTCCTGAAACCAGGGCTGGGAAGGAAAGGTGTCCGCTCCCAGAAACGGCCAGCATCTTATCACGATAAATAGGCTTGCTGCTTCGCTGGCAATACCTCTCGTCCCAAGCAGCCCCTAGAAAGCGGTGGAACGCGGCTATATCGATATTTAGGCGGACCAGAGCCTCGACTCAGTAAGACCAGCTCAATTTCTATTTCAAATCATTTTGGCACCTTGTGTCCCTTGATAAACTTCAAGTCATGTCTTTTGAAGGTCAGCTCGGCTTTACTTTTGATCAGGCTCCGGGACGCCGCATCTGGCGCGTGGCCGATCTGGTGAGCGCCGTGCGCACCACCGTGGAACGCGGCTATACCGATGTCTGGGTAGAAGGCGAAATTTCCAACTTCCGTCCTTCTGAATCCGGCCACCTTTACTTCACGCTGAAAGATGGCGATGCTCAGTTGCGCATTGTCATGTTCCGCAGCCAGGCACGGCTTCTTCGATTTCGTCCAGAGAGCGGTATGCAGATCATCGCCCGCGGGCGCATCACCATCTATGACGCGCGCGGTGAACTGCAACTTTCTGCTGAGTTTCTGGAGCCTGTTGGCGCGGGCGCGTTGCAACTAGCCTTTGAGCAGCTTAAGTCCCGGCTGGCGCAGGAAGGCCTGTTTGACCCTTCACGGCGCAAGCCCATTCCACCATTGCCACGGCGAATCGGGATTGTTACTTCGCAGCGCGGCGCGGCCCTTCAAGACATGTTGAACATTCTTGGCCGCCGGCATGAAAGCGTTGGCATCCTGATCTATCCAGCGCAGGTACAGGGCGAGACTGCTCCGTCTGAGGTCGCTTCCGGTATCCGGTATTTTAACCGCGCTAAGAACGTTGATGTGATTATCGTCGCGCGCGGCGGCGGCTCCATAGAAGACCTGGCCGCGTTCAACGATGAAGGGCTTGCCCGAACGATTGCTACATCGGCAATCCCTGTTATCTCCGCCGTTGGCCATGAAACCGATTTCAGCATCGCCGACTTTGTTGCCGACCTGCGCGCGCCCACGCCTTCCGCCGCGGCAGAGCTGGTGATTGAATCCAAGCATCGCCTTGCCGAGCACCTGGCGCATCTGCATCAACGCCTTGACCGCGCCACGCGTTACCGCGTACTCGTCGCGCGCAACCAGCTTCAGGAACTTGCCCAGCACGGCGCTTTTGCCCGCATTCGCGATCTGATGGTGCAACGCGCGCAACGCCTGGATGATCTGACCCATCGACTGGCTTCCACCTATCGCACGTTGCTGCACGACTCTCATCGTCGGCTCGATATTGCTGCAGCCCGCGTCCGCCATTTTGATTTCCGCCGTTCTCTGGCCATCACGCGCAGCCAGCTTGATTCCGGAACTGAATCCGTGGTCCGCGCCTTCCGCGCGCATCTGGCCGGCCATCGCTCACAGCTGGAACGGCTTGCCGCGCAGCTGAATGCGCTTTCGCCGGTCCAAATCCTGGAGCGCGGCTATGCATTGGTCTTTGATTCAACCGGCGCATTGGTGAAAGACGCTGGTCAGCTTATGCCGGGCGTCAAGATTTCTGCGCGCGTAGCGCGCGGCACCTTCACGGCAGAAGTAAAGGAAACCCGCAAAGATTGAGCAATTGCCCAGCCTCTTTGTAGACGATTTGCAACGCACGACAGATTACTAAATACTAAGTACCAAGTATTCATTACTAAATCATGCGCAAACTTTTCGGTACTGACGGAATTCGCGGGGTTGCCGGCGAATATCCGCTCGATCAAAAAACCGTGTACGCCGTGGGACGAGCTCTGGGCCATCACCTTCCGGATGGATCTCATCGCGTAGTTGTGGGCCAGGACACGCGCGAATCGAGCGGCTGGATTGCCGACACGCTGGCCTCAGGGCTGCGCGAATCCGGTGTTCAGACCGAAAGCGCCGGAGTTGTGCCCACGCCAGCAATCGCTTATCTGGCGCACTCGCAGGGCTTCTCCGCTGGCGTTGTCATCTCCGCTTCGCACAATCCCTGGCAAGATAACGGCATCAAGGTTTTTGGCGGCAATGGATACAAGCTGCCGGACGCGGTGGAGCTTGAGATCGAAGAAGAAATTTTTTCGGTGCTCAGCGCCAATGCGCCTGGGAATCAAAGCGCTTCGCCCAGCCCATCTCTGCCTGGCGATTCTCGTTTGCGCGCAGCTTACGTCAATTGGATGGCCCGCACCATTTCCGGCGCTGAACGTTTGCGCATTGTGGTGGATTGCGCTAACGGCGCAGCAAGTTCCATCGCTCAGGAATTGTTCGGCCGCTCCGGCGCACAAGCCGAGTTCACGCACTCCAATCCGAATGGCCGCAACATCAATGAAAATTGCGGCGCTCTGCATCCTGACGTCGTTGGCAAGGAAGTGGTCTCCCGCAAAGCTGATCTGGGTATCTGCTTTGATGGTGACGCCGACCGTGCTCTGTTCGCTGACAGCAATGGAAAAGTTGTGGATGGTGATGCTGTCATGCTTCTGCTCGCGCAGGAACTCAAACGTCGCGGCGAGCTGGCCAATGACACAGTTGTGGCCACCACCATGTCGAATATGGGTCTTGAGATTGCGCTACGCCAGGCCGGAATCAAGCTGTTGCGCGCTCCCGTCGGCGATAAATACGTGCTGGAAGAGATGATCAAGTCCGGCGCGGTTCTTGGCGGCGAGCAATCCGGGCACATCATTCTCTCGCGTGAAGCCACCACCGGCGACGGCCTGCTTACTGCCATGCGCGTGCTTGAGATAGTTGCCGTCAGCGGCCAGCCACTGGCTCAACTGGTTTCAGGACTCAAAGTCTTTCCCCAGACCATCAAGAATGTACGCGTACGAGAGAAAAAGCCTTTGGATCAGATTCCGCAAGTCGTTGAGGCAATCCAGAACGCGGAACGCCAGCTCAATGGTAATGGACGCGTGAACGTGCGCTACTCAGGAACAGAGTCGCTTGCCCGCGTGATGGTGGAAGCTGAATCAAAGGAAACAGTGCACCGCCTCGCCGAGAGTATTGCCGCCGCGCTTGAAAGCGCGCTTGGAACTGGCACGTCCGCGGGTAACTAACCTATGTGGTGGCGCGCTCAAACCAGAGGACAGCGCATTGCACTTCTGATCCTCATCATTGTTGCGCTGGTTCTTTTTGTTCCCCGTATCTATGGAATTTTTGCTTCTAATCTCGGGCTGGCGCTCGTTCCCATTTATCTGTTGGCGTATCTCTTTGCGCTTATCGCCCTGCCGCTCATGCTCTTCGCGCTGCTTAAATTTGTCTATTCGGTTTTTGCCCGGCCTTATCTGCGGCTCTTCCGAATGCGGCGTTACCGCAACAATAAATATCTCAGGGAAGCCATGAAACGCGGGCGCTAGTGCAATAGTTACTCCACGTCACGCCAGTTCGGCCCAACGCCTATCTCCACCAGCAGCGGTACCAACAATGTGTGGACTTTCTCCATCTTCTCGCACACCAGCTCGCGCATGGTTTCGATCTCTGCCTGCGGGACCTCAAACAACAGCTCGTCGTGCACTTGCAATAGCATTCGCGACTTCAGCCTGCGCTTTCGCAGCTCGTCATCAATGTGGATCATCGCCAGCTTAATCAAGTCAGCCGCCGTACCCTGTAGCGGCGTGTTCACCGCCGTGCGCTCGGCAAAGCCGCGCATATTGGCATTTTTACTGTTGATGTCGGGGATCGGGCGCGTGCGGCCGAACAAAGTCTTCACGCTCTGCTCACGCCGCGTCTCTTCCAGCACGCGATCGATGAACTTACGCACGCCGCTGTACTTCTCAAAGTAAGCGTCAATAAATCTCTTCGCTTCGCGCTGCTCGATTCCCAACTGCTGTGACAGCCCGAACGGCGAAAGCCCATACACAATGCCAAAATTCACAGCCTTGGCACGGCGGCGGTGCTCGGCATCAATCATCAGCGGAGGCACACCAAACACCTGCGCTGCCGTAAGCGTATGAATGTCATCGCCGCGGCGGAATGCCTCCACCAGCAGCGGATCTTCAGAGAAATGCGCCAGCAGACGCAGCTCGATCTGCGAGTAATCCGCAGAAAGCAGCACGTGGCCGGCTTCAGCAATGAACGCCGCGCGGATCTCCCGACCTAACTCCGTGCGGATAGGAATGTTCTGCAGGTTTGGGTTGGTGGAAGAAAGCCTGCCCGTCGTGGTGCCGGTCTGGTTAAACGTGGTATGCACCCGTTGCGTCTTCGCATCGATCAGCACCGGCAGCGCGTCCACGTAAGTGCTCTTAAGCTTGGAGAGCTGGCGATAATCCAGCACCAGTCGCGGCACCTCATGGGACTCAGCTAGCTCTTCCAGAACGTCTACAGCCGTTGAAATCGTTTTGCCCTTACCGTACTTGACCGGACGAGGCAGGTTCAGGTCCTCAAACAACACTTTGCCCAGCTGCTTCGGAGAATTGATATTGAACGTCACGCCCGCTTTCGAGTGGATCTCGCGCGCCTTATCGCTGCACTGGCGCTCCAGGTCAACTGAGAGCGTGCCCAACATCCCGTGATCAATCTTTACTCCGGCCTGCTCCATGCGCGCCAATACCGGGACCAAGGGCAAGTCGATCTCTTCATAAAGTGGCAGTTGCCCGGCGCTCTCCACTTCTTTGCGCAGCGTGGGTGTAATTCGTCCGGTCACATCTGCCGCCTCCGCCATGGAAGCCGAAAGCTTCAGGTTGAAACTGCGTACCGCAATCTCCGCCAGCGAGTGCTTGGCGTATGTAGGGTTAATCAGGTATGAGTACAGCATTGGCTCATCGCCCACACCCGCCAGTTCCACTCCGTGCGGCTCCAGTTGGCGCAGAGCTGCTTTGTAATCGTGGATCGTTTTGGTAACCTTGGGATCGCTCAGCAGTAGCTTCAATTCATGCGAGATTTCATCGCCGTTGAGCACCGCGCATAATGCCTTTCCCGGCTCGATTGAGATGGCGAGTTTGAGCGGCGCTCCGCTCGGCTCTGCGTGCGGCGGCGCATCAAAAAGCAGATCGCCGGATGTTGGCGCGGCTTCTTCCTCCGGCTCCTCTTCTTCTTCAGGCTTGCTGATGTCCGTAAATTCAAAAGCAATCGCCAGAGGTGCTTTGGATTTTCTTAGCTCTTTGATCTGCTCAACCGTCTTCAACTCGCGATAATCAGTCTCTTTGACCTCAACTTCAGGCACCAGCTCTTTCAGCAGCGTAGTGAATTCCAGTTCGCTGAAGAGGCTGCGCAGCGCGTCAGTGTCAGGCTGGCCGGCCACCATCTTTTCAAGATCAAGCTCAATCTCTACGTTTTGGTCGATGGTGACCAGTTGCTTGCTCCACAGGATCGTGTCTTTGTTGTTGAGCAATGATTCGCGATAGGTTTTTTTCTTAACTTCTTCCGCGCGATCCAATGCATTTTCCAGCGTTCTGAACTCCTTGATGATCTCCACCGACCCTTTATCGCCAATGCCGGGAGCGCCGGGAATATTGTCGATAGAGTCGCCGCGCAGCGCCATTACGTCAATCACCTGCTCCGGGCGCACGCCCAGAATCTCTTCCACCTTGGCGGCATCGCAAACCAGGTTGTCCTTGGGCGGATTGAGCACGCAGACCTTGTCATTCACCAGTTGCAGCATGTCCTTGTCACTAGAAACCACAAACACTTCAAAAGACTCTGCGGCTGCTTTACGCGCCAGCGTGCCAATCACATCGTCGGCCTCAAAGCCCTTTTGCTCCAGAATCGGGATTCGATACGCCTCCAGCGCGCGCCGTATGTAAGGCACCTGCTGCGCCAGGTCCGGCGGCATTTCCTTGCGCTGCGCCTTGTAACCGTGGTACTCAACCTCTTTAAACGTCTGGGTCTTGATATCGAACTTGCGGACTGACGTTACGGTTTTGGCCTGCTCATCGCGGAAGGTCGGCCCGGCCACGTCAAAGACGGCTGCCAGGTATTCCGGATTGAAGTCCGCCCGCAGCTTGCGCAGCATGTTCACAAAAACATAAGTGGCCGCTGTGGGCACGCCCTTCTTGGTGGACATGGGCCGTTGCCGCGCCATGGCATGATAGGCGCGGAAGATGAAGGACATCGAGTCCATCAGGAAGACTCGGCCCTTCTGGGCGGGTTTGGGATTGGTGGCCAAAAGAAAATTTTATCCTGTGTGGCGCTCTTCCGCGAATCCCTCTTCCGCGAATCAATGAGAAGCCGCGCTCCTGCTAGACTGATTGCGATGGAAGCCCACGATTCAGTCAACGCCATGGCAGGCGCTTACGCGGACCAGGCGGTTACACTTGCGCATGAGTTCAAGGCCACGCTTGATTACAGCGAGAATTCCCTGATGGAACTGGAGACCATTGTGGGCCAGCTTGCCCTGGATCTGCCGCCGAATGGCGCGCCCGGCGACGAATTGACCGAGATGTGCAAGCTGTGGGGCAGCTACTTTGGTGAAGTCGTGCGCCGGCGCTTTGGCGGCGACTGGAGCATTGAAACTTATCCCGGAAAGCAATTCGCCACGCTGACACTCACCGTAGCGGGGACCAAGCTCTTTCCTTCCATGAAAGTCCACCGCCGCCTCACTGCCGGTGAAAGCGACAATTTGTGGTCGTTTTACAAAATGGTGAAGGCGAAGCTGGAAGCAATGCCGGGCGGGAAGATTCAGTGAGATTTCAACCATAGCGCCACGTTTTCCACATAGCCACGGCTCGCCTTCGTCGCGCACAATAGGGGCATCTCCCATGACCACGGCCAACGACTTTAAAGAAACGGTGCGGCAGCAGGCGGACATTGTCCGCATTGTTGGCGATTACGTTCAGCTCCGCAAAGCCGGAGCGCAGAACTACAGCGGCCTGTGCCCGTTCCATAGCGAGAAGACGCCATCGTTCAGCGTTCATGCCACGCGGCAATTCTTTCATTGTTTTGGCTGCGGGAAGTCGGGCGACGTGTTCAAGTTTATCCAGGAGATTGAGAAGGTCAGCTTTGGCGAGGCGGTGCGACTGCTGGCGCAAAAGCTGGGCATGCCGCTGCCCAAGACGCAGTACAGCTCCGAGCATGAAGCGGAAGATGCGAAGCAGCGCGGCCAGTTGATGGAGATGCAGGAGCGGGCCTGCCGGTTCTTTGAAAATGAGTTGCGACGGCCAGAAGCGGCACATGCGCGCGAGTATCTGGCTGGGCGCGGGTTGAAAGAAGAGACGATCAAGACGTTTGGGATTGGCTTTGCGCCGGATTCAGGATTTGTGCTGAAAGACCGGCTGAAGGCGGATTTCAGCGACGAGATGATGCGCGCTTCTGGGCTGTTCTCATGGAAAGAAGGCGCTGAGTCGGGCGGAATGTATTCCAAGTTTCGCAACCGGGTGATGTTCCCGATTGCCAATGAGAATGGGAAAGTTATCGCCTTCACCGGGCGCACGCTGGCGAAAGATGAGAAGTCCGGGCCGAAGTACCTTAACTCGCCGGAGACACCGATCTATTCAAAGTCGCGGGTGCTGTACAACCTTGACCGCGCGAAAGAAGCGATCCGCAAGCTGGGCTACGTGATTATTGTGGAAGGCCAGATGGACTGCATTGCTGTCTATTCTGCGGGCTTTCACAACGTGGTGGCAAGCTCAGGTACGGCATTTACTGAGACGCAGGTGCGGTTGCTGGGCAGGTTCAGCAAAGATATTGTAGTGAACTTTGATCCTGATACTGCCGGCGCGGCGGCGACGGACAAGTCGCTGGGCATGTTGCTGGAAGAAGAGTTCAACATCCGTGTGCTGCGGCTGGAAGCGGGGTTTGACCCGGACCTGTTTATCCGGAAGAACGGCGCAGAGGCATACGCAAAAGCGCTGAAGAGTTCACAGAAATATTTTGATTATCTCGTAGAGCGGGCGCTGGGGCTGTTTCCGGTACGAACGCCGGAAGGGAAGAAGAACGCGGTCAATTTCCTGCTGCCGCATATCCATAAGGTACCCAGCCGGATTGTGCGCGACAGCTTGGCCGGTGATATTGCGCAAAAGTTGGGGATTGATTCAGCGGTACTGCGGCAGGAGTTCAAATCGGCAGCGGCGAGCAGAGCGACGATGAATTTAGGAAATGGAAATTTGCAAAGCCAATTATCCAAGGCTGATTTTATTGTGGTTCGCGCCCTCAGCTCTACTACAGATCGCAATCAGAAGTTAGGTTTTAATCCTCGTGAGATTGTGATAGAGACCCTTAGCCACAACCCAATTCACGAAGGGATATACTCCGCGGATTTGATTAATGAATTAATAAATGGAGATCCAGATATTTCCGATCCTTTAAGTCTGATTCAAGATCCTCAAAACCAATCGCTTTGGGCACGAATCGTAGCTACACCAGAATTCAGAGAGGACCAACTGGTTCTCACACGTGAGTTAGTCGCTGGTGTTTTAGAGGGCCTTCAACACCAGTCCGAATTGCTAAATAGAGCACAGCAACTCCAGAGAGAAATCGTCGAAGCCGAGAGGAAAGGAGATACCAGCACATTATTGCGATTGGTTAAGGAAAAACTGGAAATTCAGAAAAAATTAGCCGCAGCCTATCCAGGAAACAAATATGGTGATGTTGCATAAGGGAACTATTTTTGATCGCTCTGGCCGGCGGCAGCAAGGTTTTGCTAAAGATTTTGACAGTCGGCTTCGCAGCCCACGCTCGCTTACGCTACGGGTAAAGGTCCGCATTGTTCCCTGACACCTCTCTGGTGAGAATAGGGATCTCTCGCTTCGCTCGAGACTTCGGAATAGAAACTGAGCGCAGGAATTACGTAGCGGTGCTACTGTGGTAAGCAGGAGAAACTGGAGTTGGATAGGAATTGATCGAATTTTGGTGAATCCTTGATTGCTCCTGTGTCGCCCCCTCCGGGGCTCTGGTTCTATTTCGCTTACCCAGGGTTCCGGCTCTCCCGCTTTCGCGGGATCGCCTCACCCTGGGCTACCACTGTTTCGAGCCTTCGGCGCTCGGGAGTGAACGGTCTGAGGCTTTCTGTTTCGAAAAGTTGGCGAGGAACAACTAAGCGCAGCGGAGGGTGGCTATGCCATACGATTTCCATTCGCAGGCGAGGGCGTCTTCACCCAACATGAAACCGCCCGTGTCGGGCTCCCGCCTGCGATCCACGGTTTGTCTATTGTGTGCGGGGCTATCATGCACAGGCAAGAGTGCCTGTGCCACAAATACAAAAATAGCTATCCGGATCGACTCCAGAAATGGGGCTGGCACTGTTTGAACTTCGGAAAGAAATCAGCGGAGGAGTTTCTTTTTAGCGGCGGCGAATTCGGCGTCGGTAAGGGCGCCGCGGTCGCGGAGATCGGCAAGCCGGGCCAATTTGGCGACAAGGTCTCCCTGGCCGGAGTGATCTTCTTGTCCTGAGTGATCTCCCTCTACGGAGTAGTCTCCCTGTCTGTGATCTCTCTGTTCAGAGTGATCGCCCTGTCTGGAGTGGAATGGCTCTGCGGAGGAATGTGGTGCGGTAGCGGCAGCGGCTGAAGTGGATGCCTGATCGTAATCGAAGTGTTGAGGATTGGCAGGATCGACGCGAAGATGAAGCCGGTCGCCGACAGATGGTATTTCGCCGAGCATGAACAGCCCTTTCAAAATGCCTTCGTAGGCGGGTGTTCCATCTTCACGCTGGATACGGAGGCGCACCCTGCGCCGAATGTAGACGTTGTTGACGACGACGTTCATCCACGGCTTGAACACTTCAAGCACTGTGCCAGTGGCGCGGACGCCGTGTTCCTGAAGAGATGTTGCGCGCTGGGTGACGCGACCGATCCAGGTGGCTGCAGCAATCGCGACGGCTGCCCAGGGTAGAAGAAGCCAGGATGAGGACGGCACTGACCAATCGATGACCCAGGGGAGCATAGATGCAATAAACCACCAGAGGACCTTCTGCTCTGCGACCAGATTCATGATCCACATGAATACGCCGAACTGCACAAGGTAGCCGACAACCCAGATAGCGGCCAGAGTACCGTTGAGAGTAGAGTGCCCAGCGGCCTCAAACAAGCCGGGCGCGAGCAACAGCACGCACCAGACGATCAGGAGTAAATGTAGGCGGCGCATTCTTAGTCAGGGATACTTTAGAGGATCAGGGTGTTAAGCGCCAGAGCTGGATTGAGCAAACCTAGCGGCAATCGGCAGGCGGAGTCCAAAAGGCTTGACAAAAAAGTTTCCGATGGGGCAGACGGGAAGGAGACGTTTCCGACTGGACTGCTGGTTACGCTGATATCGCTAGAATTCTGCGGAAGCGCTGGGCGGGAAGGGTGAGATGACAGGATATGTCGGAATCGCGAATCGGGCCGTTTGCTGAGGCGAGTCGTTCGTCGCCGAGTTCCAAAACGGATCTCTGGCCCAGGAGATCGTTTTTTGCGACGAAGCGGCCATGATCGGCCAAGAAAAATGCTCGTTAGGGGTAATTTGGCGAGAAAACCACTTAACTCGTTGGTTCTAGGCAATAAAATTCATCGATCCGGCCCCGAAACACATACGAAACCCAGAGGGGCGAATCGCATCTATATGAATGAGGGAATTCACAGGACGGGCCGAAGGTATCTTCTTTATTTTGCGGCAGGTGGGACAGTAAGGCGCTTTTCTTCTTGGGTGAGCTGTGTTAAGCTAAGTACTCTCGATACGTGCGCGCATTCCAACCTAAGACCCGTCGATTATTCTTTAGTGGATACGGCGCACAGCCCTGTTTTGCCTAATTAGAAGCTCGAATGAATGAGGTCAGCGGTTTGGCTCTAGACGATAAATTTGACGACATAAAAAAACTGATCGATGCAGGCAAGGAAAAAGGATATCTCACCTATGACCAGGTCAATGACCTAATACCCGGTGATGTCCAC
>DASTCT010000171.1:0-4127 GCA_035710845.1 Candidatus Angelobacter sp. | reverse complement strand
GTCATAGGCCAGCATAATTGGCGTGATTACGACGTAAGCCGCAGCATCAGAGCGAATATCGCGGGCGCGCTGGAGATCAGTGGTGGCAGGAAACATGAATTCATATCCGGTGAGCCACTGCGGCAGCAAACCGGAAGCCGGTATTCCTCTTCGCTGTAATAGCACGTTGTTGATGGCCGTGCGATTGATGGTGAGACTCAGTGCTTCGCGCACTCGAGGATCGACTGGGCTGCGTCCCGTCCGCGATGGAGAATCGCCCTGCAGGAAAGCAACAGTCAGCAGGTCACTGGGTTTGGAAAGCGCCACATATTGATTGGTCTGCTCCAGCGCGCGAATCTGGTCAATGCCGATCTCTGCCGCTGAATTCGAGCTCAACTGGCGGTCCAAAAGCTGCTCCCGCAATGACATTCCCATTTGAAATTCAATTGAGTCCGGAAAGGCGCGGCCGCCCCAGTAATCGTCGTTCACACTGAACTGTGCTCGATCTCCCGCCTGCCACTGGTTGAGTTTGTATGGGCCGGTGCCGAGCAAAGTTACTGTTCCGCTGCTGTCCGTCTGACGCTTGATGATTGCATACCGCATCAGCGCCAGCATTTCCGGCATGTGTTGAACGGACGTAGGTGTGTCAATCACCACGGTCTGGCGATCGGGTGCTGAATATTTCCATGCAGGATTGCTTTTGGCCAGGCTGGCTGCAACGTCTGCGGCGGTCAGCACTGTGCCATCAAAAAAGCTCGCCAGGCGCAGCCGGTATTGCCATGATCGCTTGAGCTGATCAGAGCGCCAGGACGATGCCAGCTTGGGCTGCACGCGTCCTTCACTGTCGATTGCAGTCAGGGTCTCAAAAGCCAGCGCAGCCATGCGGTCGCGCGCGGCAGGATGATCGTCCTCGCTGAGCGGGTCAATCGACATAACCCGGTCATGCAGCAACAATATGTGCACAACTCCGCCATAGCGCGGGCGCGAGCTGGCATAAGCGCCGGCGGCCAGCAGGAGCAGGCTACTGATTGCAGATAACCGTGAGAGTAAACGCTTCATATTTGCCGTTGGCTTGCGAGTGCATCACTCCGTTCACAACCTGGTTGTAATTGCCCGCCGTCCATAAAGCTTCCACGTCGCCGGAAAGATCAACCGGCGCGCTCACGGGCAACGCTTCATGGCCGGTGATCTCAATGGCCTGTACGCTGTCTGGGCGAATCGTGTCCGTGGGGGCGCTGGACAGAAGCTGCCAGCCTGATCCGCAGTTTGAGTGCACTGCGGCCACTGTACTGCCCCAGCCGTTGTACGTGGTGATGGGCGCAGCAAGATCATTCTGAAAAAGCCGCGCATGGCCGTCAGTGCCGGTAAAGAGCCACATGCGCTGATCGCCATTTTGCCATGCCGCACCAGAGAAGAAGGGAGCTACAGAGGCTCCAGCGTTTTGTCCCGCCAGCAGGCCGCTGAAAAAATTGCGCCGTGGACTGAAGAATGCCACCAGGCTCGCATCTACCGGCCAGGGATCATCGCTCTCACGGCAATCAAGCGACGGAGGAGAGATGGTCCCGCTGCAGCGTGTGCCGGGCAGGAATGCGTCAATGTGGCTGCCGTGTACTTCCAGCCTTCCGCGCAGGTCTCGCGGCCACGGGGTCTGGTGCGGAATTCCCAGCGTCTGCCGCGGACGCCACTGCCCTGAATCGTTCGCGTAGATGGAAAGCTGGCCCAATTCCAGGACCAACAGGTTTTGATTGTCCTGGTAAAAGTCCAGGATTTGCGCTTCCTGTTGCCACACCGGAATTTTGCGGATGGTAAGCGTGGGCATGCGCGATGACGAAGCCGTCTGCGTGCGCGCGATTGTCTTGATCACCATCTGGCTATTTGGTCCCTGCTTCACCGTGGCGAGCCAGACATAGCCCTGCCAATCTTCAGAAAAGGCAATCTGTATTTCCATCTGCGCCTGTTCCGGTTTCACCAGCCGGACATTGGCGCCGTGAAATGCGTTCAGGATTGTGTTCTGCAAAGACTGCTGGCTGTCAGAAGAAAGAGAAGAAACATTTTGAAAGCCAATGGAGACAGAAGCCGAAGGGCCGATGCGGGAGAGAATTTGCTGAACAAATTCATTGGCCGCACTGGGCAGCGGCTGCGCCTCCTGCTGCGCCGCAAGCGAGGCCGGAACAATGAACAGCAGAATCGCGCACAACCATAAATTGCACAACCGTAAATTGCAAAACCATGGATGGATGGCAGTTTTTAGCATTTCTGTGGCTATGGCCTAATTTGACTGGAAATTCCAGTAAAGTGCAATCGGGGAAAAGCTTCTGAACCATTGCTTGCATGAGCGTAAAGCGATGCCTGTTTTCATTGCGGAACCCTGTCCTTTCGTTATCAGTCAGCACTGCCAATCAGTGATAAAGATTTTTTCCGCCGGGCTGGACTGCGGCCGCGGCGGCGACTCGCAATCCAGTTTTTCCGGCGGAAACCTTTGAGCCTGCCGGAGCGCGTTCCTGTGGTCTGGCTCACTCTGTGCTGCTCGCCCTCGCTGTGCGCCACCACGTGCCAGGCAGCGAAAGTGAGCAGCAGCCAGACCACAAGAAACGCCCTGTGGCAGTGTCCAGTTCAATTGCGGTTCCACGGTGCCATTGGGTTGATGGCAGCCTCGCGGAGAGCTTCTTCCAGCCCCGATGAAGTACCGGAAGAAGCCGGAGCTATAGGTCGCAACTGGCGGTGGCTCTGGACAACCTGATGAAAACTTTTCAAATCCTTTCGATCCTCCCAGCAAAATTCTTCACTGCTGCGTGGTTTCAACTGTCGCCACGTTGGCGGCAGCCATTTGTGCTTCAGTGCTGTTGCCACTTTGGCTCGCTAGCGTTTCAGCAGGCGCTGCCGGTTCAGCAAATACCTGCGCGATCATGGCGTCACGCTCGCGCCTCACCGTCACCGTGTCACCAACCCGCACCAGCGTGTAAAGCTCTTCTATGTCCTGCTTGCGCATGCGGAAGCAGCCATGCGACGCCGCTTTGCCCACGGAGCTTTGCACATTGGTTCCATGAATTCCGTATCCCTTCAGGCTCAGGCCCATCCAGCGCGAGCCGAGCGGATTGTCTTTTCCCGGAGCAATCTCCTTTTTGCCATGGCGATAGACCGGGTCCTTGGCGTGATTGATGATCACGAACTCGCCATCCGGGCTGGGCGTGCCGCGCGTGCCAACGGCGATGGAATAGACCTTCAGCAAATGGCCGTCTTCCAGAAGCGCCAGCTTGCGATCGGCGATGCTGATGACGATCTGGCGCTTATGCGCCACTGCTACTGCGCTGGGCGATGCAGCGGCTAGCGCGAACTCTAATCCATGGCCCTGGATGAGCGCAGATTGTTGCACGCTGATTGCAGATTCCTGGGCGCTTGCTGCTTTTTCCAGTTGCTCCTGCTGGCGGCGCAGCGCCGCACTTCTCGCCGACGCCGCAACATGGATGCTGGTGAGCGCAATGGGTAAGGCCGCAAGGGCCATCATTATTTTGGAAGTCCTGCCTGAGATCGCAACCAGCCGCCGCATGGTGTTTCTCCTTTAAACTCCGTGTTACGCCAGGAGAAAATGCAGGATGATCGCCAAAATCTAATCTGCTGATAATAAACAGCTTAGGCGTGAAATCAGCCATTATTTTGTGGCTGGCCAGAGACAGTGTGGCCGGTGGGACACGCGTCATCGGCAAAAAAATGGGGTTCCGGTAGCCATCCGGAACCCCTTAAGGAGCGCAGCATGGAAATCGGAAGACGTGAACGCTACGTGCGGGTAAACCAATTCTGTAGCGATCAAGCCCAGCGAACTTTCTGCTGCACTTAGATGAGACAAACTGGAGTGATGGCGCGGAACAGAAAAATGCAAGTAGAGGAACTAAAGCAGTAAATCGCTGTAAATAAAGGAAGACCAAAAGCCAGATGTGCTCTGAGAATGGGAGCTGCTAAGTGCTAATGGCTGACTGTGCTCTGATGAGAGCTGAAGGCTAACGGCTGATGGCTAAAAATAGTAAAGGCTGTGACATTGGTTATGCTCCAACCATCAACTCCTGCGAGGGAGCCAACAGCCCGGACGCATGTACCGTCACAGCCTTTGATGCGATCACTGCTTTCGCAGTCCCTGACCCCAACCGGTTCCT
>DASTCT010000170.1:0-12727 GCA_035710845.1 Candidatus Angelobacter sp. | reverse complement strand
ATAAACACCGTGGCCCAGAAAAATCTGGTTGCAGTACATGGTAAAAATTTGCTGCTTGGTGAAGTGGCGCTCAATCTGCAGCGCCAGCATGGATTCCTGTATTTTGCGGCTGAAATGGCGCTCCGGTGAAAGGAACAGGTTGCGCGAAAGCTGCATGGTGAGCGTGGAAGCGCCTTGCGCCCTGGCTCCCGAAGTAATGTCACGATAAGTTGCGCCCATCACGCGCCAGAAGTTGATGCCCCAATGCTTCTCAAAATTCTTATCTTCTGTGGAGATGATGGCGTCCCGCAGCACCTTGGGAAAATCATCGTAGTTGGCCAGCACGCGGCGCTGCAGGGCAAAAGAGCCAATCTGCCGGCCATGATCGTCATAAAGTTCCGTAATGGTGCTGGGCCGGTAGCGCTCCAGCTCGCTGATCTGGGGAAGGTCAGTGGAGTAAACCATCAGCAGGCCGGTCATGGTCCCCAGAAATGCCGTAATCAGAATCAATGCGACAAACACAACCCGGCCAGCCAGGATTTTTGCGGCCACCTTAAATGCCGGATGCTCAGACAAGGACTTCATGGGAGGAGTGTTAGTCAGGGCCAGCATAGCATGGTTACCGACCACCTGACCCATTACAAGAGGGTATGGTGGTACATCCCCAGCAACTAAAAAGCGCGCCCTCAGGCGCGCTTTTTCTGGAGGAGGAGCTATGAGCTAGGTTTTTTGCGTCTTGGCTTTCAGTACATCAATGGCTTTGCGAAGCTGATCGTCCTCTTTGGGCTGCGTCTTGGGTACTTCTTCAGTTGTGGTGTTGTCATCATCGTCGGAAATCGTGACTACGTCATCCGATGAAGCCACCAGGACGTTTGGCGTTACGCCGGTATCCTGAATGATTTTGCCGTTGGGCGTGTAGTACTTGGCCACGGAAAGGATCAGGGCGGAGCCATCCGGCACCTCAATCAACTTCTGGATTGAGCCTTCGCCGAACGTCTTATCGCCCACAACATCGCCACGTTGATTATCCTGAATGGCCGAAGCCACAAGCTCCGCAGCGCCAGCGGTCCCGCGATTGACCAGCACAACCAGCGGCAGGTCAGTGATCTTCTTTTGTGCGTCGGCGGTGTAGGTCACCTTGTCATACTTCTGGCCCTGCAAAGTAGCGATGGTGCCTTTGCCCAGGAAGAGATTGGCTACGGCAACGCCTTCTTCTTCATCGCCGTCAGAGTTATAGCGCAGATCGAGCACCAGCTTTTTGGCGCCTTTCTTCTGCACTGATTTGATCTTGTCGGCAATTTCCTGCGCCTTGCCCTTGGTGAGGACCTGCGCTTTAACTATGCCCACGTCGCCCTGCATTTGTTCCTGCACAGCGGGAAGCGGAACCACATCGCGAACCACGGTGATCTTCTGCGGCTCAATTTTGCGCGTGCGAATGATGGTCATGTCCAGGCGCGAACCGGAATTACCAGAGAGATGGTTCTTGATCGCCGCCAGGGAAAGATCATGGGTGCTGAGGCCTTCCACTGTTTCAATAATGTCTCCGGCAGTCAATCCGGCTTTGTCCGCTGGGCCGCCAGGAATCACGGAAACGATAGCGGCATAACCAAAGCGTTTTGAGACCGTAGCGCCGATGTCCGCCTTGCCGTCAGTCTTCTTTTGCTTAAAAGTTTTGTATTCTTCAGGCGAGAGATAGCTGGAGTCAGCATCCAGTGATTCAAGAAGGCCATGCAGCGCGCCATTGGTAACTACGCTCATATTCGGCTCTTCCACGTATTCCGTGCGAACGCGATAGAGCACTTCACTGTAAACGCCAATGTGCTTCAGCGTGACGTCACCGCTGTTGGTGCCTGAGGCATGTACGCCAAGGCTGCCGATGAGAACAAAAGCGACGACTAACATGGAGCTGGCGAGAAGAAATACTTGGATCTTTTTGGACATCAGAAAAATTCCTTTAAAAACCTATCCATTTAAAGACGAAAGAACACCTATGAGGGTGAGCTACTCATCCATTATAGCCACTTTTTTGGATGCAGCTTAGGTTTCTGAAGAGGCAGTAAATCTTCAGTCTCGGGGCCAAATGAACCCCAGCGGGACGCTATCGGTGGGCGTTCAGAATGCCCAGAATCTCCCTTAAACCCTGGCGAACCTGCTTTAGCTCTGTACGGTTAGCCGGTGGCGTGACGAATGGCAGGGGCGATTGCTTCTTTTTAAGCTCTGAACGCAATTGCTGGCGCGCACCAGCTATCGTAAACCCTTGATCATACAGGAGATTCTTGATGCGGAGTACCCCTTCTACATCCATGCGGCGATACATGCGCTGGCCGGTCCCGCTCTTGGTTGGTTTGAGCTGCGGGAACTCAGTCTCCCAGAAACGCAGCACGTAACTGGGCAGACCGCAAAGACGGCTCACCTCTCCGATCCTGAAATAGAGCTTGTCGGGGATGATGACCTCGCCGGAAGCGGGTTTCTTCACAACACTCTTTGCAAACTTATGCATCCGGAAATCCAGAGACGAGGCGGCTAGAGCGGATATTAAGTCCGATAACGCACCTCGTCAACAGAAAACAACATTTAAAGAGCAGTTCTGCGCCTTTTATTTCTGCGGCGGAGGAGTTGGCTGAGGAGTGGGCGTGGGTTCGGTCTTCTCTTCTACTTTGCTTGCTCCCTTGCGCGTGCCCTTGGCTCCTGTGTGGACCACTTTCTTAGTCCCCTTCTTAATTTTATGGCCAACTTTCTTGGCCGCTTTTCCGGTGGAGTGCGCAGCGTCCTTTGTGTCCTGCTTGATGCCCCCATTGTCTTGTGGGTCTTGTGGCGCATTTTGTGCCCACGCGCCCAGAGAGAGGATTAGGGCGAGCAGAGCGGCAAATGTGAATTTTAATTTCATTCCAGTCACCTCAGTGGCCTTCGGATTCTCTCTCGCAGTATAAAGTTGCCTTTGAAAGCACGCTACTCTCAGGTTTGCGCAAAAAATCGAGAGTAAAAACGGCGAAACGAGGCCCGCAAAGCGCTGCATCGGGCGCGATGCAACTCAAGTCTAACGGGAATCGTCTCATAGATATAGATAAGCGGGACTGAAACACCCATCTTGAAAGCCAGCGGTTTTCCCCGACGTTTCCAAATGGAATGTCTCTGATCGCGAGCCACAGGCGGCCCTCCCCTGAAGCCCTTGTTATTGGCGATCACAACCCCAGTCCCGAGTCGTCCCAGGAGGGAGCACCATGAAAAAAATTCTTGCCTTGCTATTGACCGCGCCATTCGTGTTTTTGATGGCCGGATGCTCACACCACCACGTTGCCACTACGGCAAACGGAAAAACAGTTTATGGAGAACAAGCCCAGATTATCGAACGCCTGAACAACGCGGGAACCGATTTGAAGCAACTGATGAACGCGCCTGATAACGCGATTCCTCAAGACGTCCTGAAAGACGCCAAGTGCATTGCCGTGGTGCCAGACATGGTAAAAGGCGGCTTTGTCATAGGCGCAAATCACGGACGCGGCGTAGCAACGTGCCGCACCGGCAACGGCTGGAGCCAGCCGGCATTCTTTGCCATTACCGGCGGAAGTTGGGGTGCGCAGATTGGCGTGGAGTCGGTTGATCTGGTAATGGTCTTTCTGGGCGATGCCGGAATGCAGGAGCTGCTGCAATCACAGTTCAAGCTGGGCGCTGATGCGGGCGTAGCCGGCGGGCCGGTTGGACGCGAAGCCCAGGCCAGCACAGATTGGAAGATGAAAAACAAGATCCTGGTTTATTCACGCACTAAAGGATTGTTTGCGGGGATCGACCTGAGCGGCGCTTCAGTGAAGCCGGATGATGACTCTACCCACAGCTACTATGGCAAGGAGCTAAGCTTTCAGGAGATACTTAGCGGGCAAGGGCCGAAGAACGATAATTCCAAGATGTTCCTCGCTGATGTAAGGCAGGCTTTCCACGAAGCCAGGGCAGCATCTGGCGATTAAAGCCTGTAGAGTTTCGGGGCTAAACAAAAGCGCACCTGGGTCACAGCAGGTGCGCTTTTTCCGCATCAAGACACGGCAACGCCAGACACTGGCCCATCGCCACCGTATCACCCCGCGTTTAAAAAGGATCTTTGAGCGCGGAAAGCTGCTGGCGATGGCTGCGGCTCAGCGTTACCTGTTTGCCGGAGATCAGCGTCACCAGATATTTGCCACTAAACGAACGCCGCAGTTCCTGAATACGGTTCCTGTTCACAATCACGGAACGATGAATACGGACAAAGTCGCGGCCTGGAAGCCGGCCGGCAAACGTGCTGAGAGTTTCACGCACGCGATATTGCCCGTTGCCTGCATGCACCTGCACGTAATTTCCTGACGCTTCAAAGAATTCAACTTCATCGAGCGGGACAAAAACCGTACGCCCGTTTTCTTTGAGGGGTAACCTTCCGCCTGCAATTACTACTTCTGCTGTACTCATACAAAGGCACCTGGATTAGTCTTTGTTGCTGATGGATTAGACGGACAGCAAAATAGATCGTCACCTTGTTTTAGCTTAAAAATTTCTCTTTGGAGCTATGCTCAACTTGTGAAATAAGCTACACAGTTTCTATTTCCATAATATGTATTTCAAGCTGAGTTCCTTCCAAAAATAAAAGCTTCTATAACACCTGCAATCCTGACTGTTAAGAAACAATGAACGCTCGCAGACTTCCATTATTTTGCGATCCACACTCTACTATCCCCGGTCGTTGCTGTCGCATTTCGTCACAAGTACATGGCCAAAATATTTGCGTGTTGGCGATTGCCGAACGCAGGAAATTGCGCTGAGTAGGGCACTGAAGTCGTACGGTCACAGCGATTTGTTGCGTGCTAGAAAGTGCCTGAAACAAGCGATATTCAGGTTCCTCAATGCTCTTTTTGTCCGATTGGCGCATCACCATTGCGGATAGGCTTTTGCCGAAAGGTGGGGTATGCTTTGCCTTGTTCGATGCCTTTCAGCCCAGCTAAACCGCATAGCGCGGCGGCCCTGGCGGAGCTAGATGCCTTGCGCGATGAATTTCGCGCACGCATGAGCACTGCCAGACGGCCGCAGGTGTTCTCATCGCGCACCGGTGTAGTGCTCTCCGGTGGCGGCGCTCGCGGAGCCTATGAAGCCGGCGTGCTCATGGCCTTCCAGGACGCGCAGGTCCCCACGCACATTATTACCGCAACGTCAGTCGGCAGCATTAATGCGGCATCTTACGCGGCCCATGCGGAGGGTTACATCGGCAAGGCTGAGCCGCTGGTAAAGGCCTGGATGGAGCTTACGCCGGCAACGCTGGGTATTGATTGGTCGCGCTATATCTTTCTGCTCGCTGGATTGGTGGCGGCATCGGCTGGAATTGGAAATTTTCTCTGGCTATGGCTGCAGCAGCACGGCATCTTCCTGCACGCTCATCATCCCAAGTTCACTTGGTTTGCGCTGGGGGTGGCCGGAGTTTCAATTCTGCTTTTTGCGGACAAGCTCTCCTACGTCGCTTACGTTGCGATGAAGTTTGTGCGCAAGCGAAACTGGGAGCCGGACTGGCGCAAGACCTGGGTATCAGTGGGCGCTAATGTGCTGGTGTGGGGATTTCTTGTTCTGTTTTTGGGCTTCACCTACATCCATCTGCCGCTTGAAGGCGGGCTGCACTTTGATATAGCCACACATATACCGATGCTGGCGGCGCTGCTGGTAGCGCTGGGCATTTACCGGTTACTGCAGGACCCGCTGAGCAAGCTGAGCCATCGTTTTTTGCGGATGCCGTTGCGCACCGGCCTGTTCCCTAACTTTGATCGCATCAAATTTCTGCGCGCGCGCATTCCGGCGGACAAGCTGCGCAATTCGGCGATCCGCGTGATTATGACCGCCACTGACATCCAGCGCGGTACAGCGCGTTTCTTTTCCAACGCTCCGGTCGAAACGCTTTTGACCGATCCGGGCGCGCAAGAAGAGTTTGTCCGCAGAGAGGTGGAGCAGCCGCAAGACCTGGTTTTGGCGGCCGTGGCTTCTTCGTCTTATACCTTCGCCTATGAAGCGGTCACCATGGACGGCCGGCTTTGGACTGACGGCGGCATCATGACCAACCAACCGGTCTTGCCTGCGCTTCGCCTGGGCGCGGACGTCCTTTTCCTGGTGCTGATTGCGCCACTGACGGGCGATGACCAGACAGGCAAGATCAAAACATTTCTCGATGTCGGCGTTCATGCCGTGGACATTCTGGTTTCAAAGAACTTCAAATCAGATATTGCCCTGCTGAGCAACATCAACCGGCTGTGCTCCATTTATGCCAATGAGATGGGCGTAAAGCCGGAACAACTGGAGTTGGAAGTAGGCAAACAGCGTTACCGTTTTGTGAAGTTCTTTAACATCGCGCCGGAAGAGCCTTTGCCGGCGGGAGCGCTGGATTTCGAGAGCGAAATTGTCGCGCCAATCATCGTGCAGGGCTATCGCGATGCTGGCCGCGTAATTCAGCAGTATCTGGATTATGAGGCTTCCCGCCCGGCACGCGAGTCGCGCCGCATGGTGAGATTGGCGGCGGAGCGGCCCGAAGGAAATTTTAGGGTGACCAGAGGCTAGAAACGACATTCAATGTACACAGGCCGCTGCCGTAGTTTGCCGCTTTCAGGGCATTCCCAAAAAGAGTTACGCTCCCGCTTGCTTGTAGGAAAGCGGGAACGCAGATGAATTTTTTACGGATGCATTTTCTTTTGATTGTCCTTGTGGCAATGCCAGCCTGGACACAAACAAAACCGGCTGAGGCGGATAGAGTTCCAGCACCCACAAAAACGATCCAGAGCAGGGACTATTTTTTATTGCGAAATGAAGCAATGCAGTTAGCCCCTGATAAGGTCCAGCAACTGCTTACGGCAGGGCAATCCGGAGACATACATGCGCAGATTGTTTTAGGCATGGCTTATCAGCTGGGGAGCGGCGTACCGATGAATGCGACTGAGGCGCTCAAGTGGTATCACCGCGCATTTGATCAGGGAAGTTCCATCGCAGCCAACCAGATAGGCGTTTATTACGATCCATTTGAACATTTTGCTCACGAGAAAGGACATGATCCTGATGAAGCGCTGAAATGGTATCGCATGGCCGCCGAGCACAATGATGCTGTGGGGCAATTTAACGTTGGAGCACTGCTGGTGCAACTACATCGGGAGCCGGAAGCAAAGGATTGGTATGTTAAGGCGGTCCAGAGCGGCTCCTGGATCGGGGCCGGAGATCTCCTGATGCTTTTTAAAAATGGAAAAGCAATCTCCGGGCAAGATAAGAAGGAAAATCGCCGGCAAGGGCTTGCTCTCTTCCAGAAGTTGGCGGCCCAGGAAAAGCCTGGCGCTGAATTCGCAATGGGACTTATTTACCAGGAAGGCTGGTTTGATGTTCCTCATAATTATTCAACAGCATTGAGTTGGTTTACCAAGGCGGCAGAACAAGGAATGCCCAGAGCAGAGTATTTTGCCGGAGTTTACAACTTTGCTGGAAAAGATGTCCCCAAGAACCAGCCGGAGGGCGTGAAATGGCTCCTGAAGGCGGGAGACGATCAGGAGCCGGAAGCGCAACTGAGGCTGGCCTTCATGTATGAAGACGGCGACGGAGTGCAGAAGGACGTAACCAGCGCATATATGTGGTACATGCTGGCCGTGGAAGGCGGCGCGCCGGGAACAAAATTTCCAAAGAATGCACGAGAAACCATGGATTGGGTCCATCTGCGCCACCACTACAGTGACGCCGAAATTCAAGAAGGCCAAAAACGTTTACATGACTGGAAAGTAGTGCACGGATTGGAACGGCCATAACCAACTTCGATTTATTCTGCTGTTCTCGATTTTGAGCTTCGCCGCACCTTGCGCACATGATCGAGCACAATGATTGTGCCCACCCAGACGGTGGCAGCCAGGTATCCGGCAAGAACATCGCTGGGATAGTGAACGCCGAGATAGATGCGCGAAAGACCGATTGCAATTACGAGGAGCGTGGCCGCGGCCCACACGATGATTCGCCATAAAAGCGATTTGATGCGGTCCGTGACCAGGCCGGCCAGCACACCGTAAAAACAAAACGAGGTCAGCGCATGGCCGCTGGGGAAGCTATAAGAATCAGGTTCAGGGATGAAGTAAGCCTGCGGCCGGATGCGATGGTAAGCGTACTTCAATGATGCCTCAAGAATCAGCGCCCCGGCCATGGCGATGGCCAGCCACAACGCAGCGCGTTTCCAGCGCAGCCAGGCAAAAATGACGAAGGCGACCACCAGCGCAACCGCCAGGATTTGCGCCCCCATCATGGAAAAGACCTTCATGAGAACGGTGAGGCCGGGCGAAGCAAATTGGTGGACCCAGTTGCGGATGGCTTGATCAAAGCGGAGCGTGTCTCCGGCGCGCATCTCACGCCCCAGCCAGACAAAGACAAACAAACAAAAAACGGCCACCGCCAGGCTGATGACGATGGCCACTTCAAAAAATGCGATCGGCTCGAGCCTGGTTTCCGTCCTGACGATCGGCTCTTGCGCTTCAGACATCGGCTGCCCTGGCCTTGCGAGATGTGAAGCCAGCGATCAAGTCATCCAGTTTGGCCAGCAAGGCTTGATTACCGCTTCGTGGATATGACTGTAGCTTTTCCGCGTAGACCGGCAGGTTAAAGAGAAAAGACTCTACTTTCTCTTTGTCCAGCTTTTCCCAGAACGCGCCGTAGCCCATCTTGTCGACATAATAAGCATTGAAGGTCTGCTCAAACTGATGGCTCACGGGAATGGCAAGATACGGCTTGCCCAGGTGCAACGCTTCGCTGACCAAAGAAAATCCGGCGTTCGCGATCACCGCTCCTGCGCCGGCCAGATCACGAAGGAAGCCATCCATGGTTGGCTTCTTAAACAAGATGCTGCCATCCTGGCCCTCTGCACCAAAACCATAAGCGATGAACTTATATCGCACCTGCTTGAGCAGCGCAGCCAGGTCTTTAGCGGGCGAGGTCACGTAAACCAAAGCATAGTCGCCGTTGCGCGGAGTGGTGGAAAGCACTTCCTGGCGGACAATGGGCGGAAAGACGAATGTATTGCGTTTTTTGGCTGCGGCGGGGAAAAAAGAGAGCACCAGATTAGCATTGGCTCTCGGAGTCATCATGTGCGTGACCAGCTTCACGGTGGCGACATCGCGTCGGTATCCGCGTGGGAGCGAAATGCGCGTGTTGGTGATGGCGTGCTGATTGTCTATGGCGATCACCGGCAAGCGCTTGCGATGGGCGGCGTGGCAGGTAAGCGGCTCAAAGTCCGTGATGACCAGATCAATCTTCTTCTCTTCAATCAGCCGCACCAACTGTTTCACGCTGCGGGCAGCCCGGGGCGCCTTAATTAGATTTTTGGCCAGAGTGCGCTTATAGCGTACCCGGTTATTGATGTAGGTAAGCCGCAGCCCAAAAATTTCCGTGACCAAAAAACTTTCGCTCAGATTGCGCAGACCGCGATCGAACGAAACCACGTGCACGCTGTGGCCCTGCCGCAGTAAATGTGTAATGACTTCCTTGGCGCGCGTGGAGTGGCCTGAACCCTCACCGTTCACGCCGTAAAGAATGTTGGCCATGGTTAGTTCTAAACCACCCGTTGGATACTACTTGAAGTATTTTTCTTCTGGCTTTCTGACCACAGCTCCTCAAACCGCTCTGCAAAGAAGCGAAATGCCTTGCGATCCTTGAAGTGGCCAAGCACGAGAGCCGGGCGTTGCATTGGTTGGGCGTGATAGGGCATTAGTTCCACTAATGCGAATTTGTCCCGCACTATGACAGCACCCATTGTAGGTGAAGATGAATAGCATAGTACTTGAAGCACATCGGGGTACTCTTTTTCCAACCGTTGCCATTCTGCCCTGGCCTCCTGCACTTGCCGGAGCGTTCGTTGCGGTTCTGCATCATACTCCCCAAGATGTTTGCGAAAGCTTTCTACGGTCTCGGGAGCAGGATCTGGATACCAGGTTAAACAGCGAATATGTGTCTTCGTCTTTTGTGCGAGCTGAAGGAGATGTTTGATTTCCTTTACTGTGTGCTGAGACATAATCGTGAGCAGCAGAACGTCTTTCCCACTTCCAAATGCTCTCTCAAAGTATTGTTTTCTGGTGTGTGATCGGTGATCGATGCACAATGTTGTGCTCTTGAACGGGCTAACGCTTTTCAGTCCCTTGTGTAGGAGATCAATCGGCACACTTATAGCATGAACGAGTGTGAGAACAAGTTCTGTACTCATCCCAAGCCCCTCCTGTGCAAGAGATAACTATAAAACACAAATTAGTTGCAGGTAGCATTGGGGATAGATTTTCAGGCTGGAGCTTGCGCTGATTTCGTACGGAATTTGGCTAGTGCGCTCAGGCCGCGCAGCACGCGGTGGAACAGCTCCGGCTCACGAGTGACAAACTTGAGGCGTTTGCCGCGGGACAGATAGGTTTCCGGCTGCAGGTTTTCAAGTTCCTGCCAGAAGAGGCGCTGCATCCGCTTGAGGTCAAAGGCGCTGCCGTTGCGCGTATAGACAGCCTGCGCCGGTCCCAGAGTAAACCATTCATATTTCACAAAAACCTTGTAGTCCCTCTGCGGAGAGTCAGAGGAGAAAATGTACCACTCGTCAAAAATTTCAAACGGGATGGCGGAGACGTTTTCACCAACTGGGATGTGCACAGAGCGCCCATTGATGCGCCAGCCGCGTTGGAATTCTTCCGGCGTGGGTTGCAGCGGACCAGAGTCAAACGAGGTGATGACAATATTTTTTTTGGCAGCGACGGCAGGACAAACATGAAGCACGTCATAAATTTCATGCGCTGGGGTTTCCAGCCAACGATAGTCGCCTTGAACACCGTGAAACATAATCTTCTTTTGGACCTCAGGCCGTCAGTTCGCGAGCACGGCTGTTGAGCGCCTCCCATACACCTTCAAAATCGACGAAATAACCCATGACGTTGAGCTGCGGCAGATTTGCCTGCAGGAAATCGACCGCGCGATGCAGGTCCTGGCGATGATTCTCTGCTTCGCGAGCGGCGTCATTATCAAAGGCAGCCAATCCGCCGTAAGCGCCGCAATCGGAGTGGAGCATCAGGAGCACGGTATCCGTCTGGTGCAGATCAACCGATTTGCGGATCTGGTCAAGAACAAACTGGCGATCGGCTTCACTCTCATCACCGGCCAGGCACTTGGCGCCGCCAGCCACGCGGATGGGATCGAAATGGCTGACATTTAAACGCTTGATGAGCTTGCGCATCGCCATCTCAAAGCGGTTATCGAAGCACCAGACGATGGCAGCGTCACACTTATAGCGTTCGCGTGGAGAGTCGAAGTGAAAAAGTTTGCGAATGGAGGCACCCCGTTGAAGACAATTATATAGTCAGCGTTGAGGCGGATTGCTAAAGTTCGGTAAGAAATTGGCCATGTCCAAGACGGCGTGTGCACCCGAGTGCACAAGAGGGTTCTCGCTCTCCCGGAAATTCTTTGCGCGCCGTATATACTCAGAAGTTCCGGAGAAACCATGACTCATCCCCAGCGTTGGATCAAGCTTGCGCTTGCCTGTGTAATTTTCTGCTTTGCCATTCAGCCCGCCGTTGCTTCCAGCATCACGTTCAAGGTTACGTTGCCGGCAAACCAGCCGGAGCCCATAACTGGGCGCGTTTTCATCATCATTGCGCGGGCAGACGATCCGGAACCGCGTTTGCAGGTGGGATCGTTCCGGTCGCGCACGGAGCTGCTGGGGATGGATGTGCCCGGTCTGGGGCCAGGCCAAACTGCCAGCATGGACGCGCTGACGTTGGGCTTTCCGCTGAAATCGATACGCGAACTGCCCGCTGGTGATTATTACGTTCAGGCCTTGTTCAACATTTATACGCAGTTCCAAAGAGCTGACGGACATACGATCTTCGCCCACAACGATCAGTGGGAAGGCCAGCAATTTAATAAGTCGCCGGGAAATTTATATTCTGACGTTGGGCATTTTCATCTTGATCCGCTCACGGGATATGAAATCCGGCTCAGCTTGAATCACAAGATCCCTACGCCGCTGCCGCCCGGCGATACGGCTTATGTGAAGCACATCAAGATCCAGAGCAAGCTGCTCAGCAATTTCTGGGGGCAGCCCATTTATCTTGGCGCGACGGTGCTTCTGCCAGAAGGTTATAGCTCACACCAGAACGCGCATTATCCAGTGCTGTATGAGCAAGGGCACTTCAGCCTGCAAGCGCCGCTTGGATTTTCTACGGAGCCATCGGCTGCGGCCCTGCAGACGCGGCCTGGACTTATCTCCGGCCCGGAGTTGTTCAAGCGCTGGATTGCAAACGGCTTTCCGCGGATGATCGTGGTCACGTTTCAACATCCCACGCCATTCTTTGACGATTCGTACGCCGTGAACTCCGCCAATGATGGCCCGTACGGCGATGCCATCATGAACGAGCTGATTCCTTATATAGAGGAGCATTTCCGCATCATTCGCCAGCCGTATGCGCGCGTGCTCAGCGGCGGCTCAACCGGTGGATGGGAATCGCTGGCTCTGCAGGTCTTTCATCCGGAGTTTTTTGGCGGGACGTGGACCTTCTATCCTGACCCGGTGGATTTCAGCCGCTACGGCGTCGTGGACATCTATAACGATGTAAGCGCGTTCCTCGCCCCGAACTACGATCCTCCGATTCCGGAGCGGCCACTGGAGCGTACGGTGGAGGGCCAGACCGACCTGACGTTGCGGCAGCTCAGTCAGCTGGAGGATGTTCTGGGCTCGCATGGGCGCTCCGGGCAGCAGCTTGAGGCCTGG
>DASTCT010000169.1:0-1750 GCA_035710845.1 Candidatus Angelobacter sp. | reverse complement strand
AACGCATTATAAAAGGGCACCCCTTAGAGTAGGTTGTCATCGTCGGAATGATTACCTACAAAAAGGAGCACCCTTGTGAACGGTGAAAAGTATATTGGCCTCGATGTTCACCAAGCAACGATCTCAGTTGCCGTGTTGGATGACACCGGCAAGTTGGTAATGGAATGCATTCTGGAAACGAAAGCGGCAACTATCCTTGAGTTCTTTGCAGGATTGCGTGGAACGTTGTCCGTGACCTTCGAAGAAGGTACATCAGCTGCCTGGTTATACGATCTGCTTCGCCCCCATGTGGCTCGACTGGTGGTGTGCAATCCAAGGAAGAATGCTCTGCTCAAGCAAGGCAACAAGAGTGATCGCATCGATGCTCACAAGTTGGCGGAACTGCTCCGTGGCAACTATCTCCAATCGGTCTACCACGGCGAGAGCGGAGTTCGTACCTTGCGCGAACTGGCGCGCAGCTATCTGACAACGACCAAGGATCTGACCCGGGTGATGAGTCGTCTGAAAGCGTTGTATCGCAGCTGGGCCATCCCTTGTGCAGGGAGAGACGTCTACTATAAGCGTCATCGAAACCAGTGGTTGGGGAAAATCCAGCACGCCGGAGTGCGGCGGCGAGCCGAACATCTCTACGAACATTTGGACATCCTGAAGCAGCTGCGCCAGCAAGTGCGGCGCGAACTGCTGGCCGAGAGTCGCAAGTACCAGGTCACCGGTCAGCTGCGGCAGATTCCCTACGTAGGACCGATTCGCGCTGCGCTTTTGGTGGCTCTGATTCAAACCCCCAATCGTTTTCGTACTAAGCGCCAGTTGTGGGCGTATAGCGGACTGGCTCTGGAGACCCGGATCAGCGCGGAATACTGCTATGTGAAAGGCCAGCTGTGTCGCTCTAAGAAACTTGTTTCCATTCGCGGTCTTAATAAAGACCATAACCATGATCTGAAAGGTCTGTTCAAGGCGGTTGCCACGACTGCGAGTGCGCGGCCCGGACCGTTGCAGGATTTGTATCAAGCCGCGCTGACCAAAGGCATCAAGCCAACCATGGCCCGACTGACGCTGGCGCGCAAGATCGCGGCCATTACCTTAACCGTTTGGAAAAAAGGAGAAAACTTCGATCCAGAAAAACTGAAATTGCAAGCCGCTTGAGCGTCTCGAAGTAACGCCCGGTCCATCGCCGACGATCTTCCATTCTGGCTGTGGCCTCATAAGCGTGAGACGCTCGGGTTCGAGGGTGAGCATCCCAATGGCCTGTAGGCATGTGCCTGTTGGCACTAAGTCTCCGTGTTAACCCTATGCCCCCTCGGATAACCCAACAAAGCCGTAGACCACGAGTCTCAGATAGAACCATGGTTGCCCTCATGCGAAGCAACCGCATCGGCTTGCCAAGTTTCACGATCACGAGGCGTTGTCACAGACAGAACCAAGAGCAACCGCTATGGAAAAACAAAACCCACACGGGCACCGCACAAGCACGCATCGTCACAGCAGGGGCGGGAAGGCACGCAACTCTTCTCCACTTTCAGTCGATGGACAAGTATTTTTCTTGACATTCCCCTTTTATAGAACAGGCCATTTCACAAGTGTGCGCTTTTCCTTCGCCTTTTTGAAGGATGATGCATTATGAGCGAGCGGCCTGAAAGGGCAATGGGGCAACGCAGAACTGAAGCCAATAGGCAAAGCAACTGAAGCATGGCACTTTACCTTGAGGGAAAGATTCCGTTTGAGCGCGATGATCTTGCCCTCAAGGAGGCAA
>DASTCT010000168.1:0-33710 GCA_035710845.1 Candidatus Angelobacter sp. | reverse complement strand
TTTGCGTACTGCCAAATCGCGCACGGCTGAAGCTTTGGATCAGGCTGTCACCGAAGCTCTTCAAACCATCACCGCTGGCAATGCTGCCGCTTGGTTCCGGCACTGTGGCTATGGGATACAGAAATCTTAGTTCCGCTTTAGCCACGCGGCAGTCGCCACACCACGGAGCGGTATAGACGATCAGTTTCATATTGATTTGTACGAATATTAGATGACAGCGGCAAAACATAAGTCGCAGAGACTCCCCGCCATTCACTCCGGAAGCGTTCTCATTTTATTCTCGTCTTAACAACCGCTACAAGCGATTTCTGGAATTTTCTCAGGTTCATCTCCCATATTGCGGTTACCGGTCATGGCTTGCCGCGGCAATCAGGGTCCCAAACAAGCCGCCCAGCACTACCAGGGAAACGATGATGCTCCGTTTTTGTGGGTCCATCGGCGCCTTGACCTTTTTCACCTCGCTATAGCGTAGCGTTACCGGCTGGCCCGCATTGATCAGGACAAAGTCCTCCAGCGAAGCTTGCGAGATAAATCCGCCCATTTTGTGGTTGTCGTAGGTTTCAACGGAAACATGGCGTCCGTCTTCAAGGTATTGGCTTACCTTCTTATGGATCTTTTCCACGTGTTTCTGATCTGGAGCGCCGGCCCAGAGCGATTGGCTTGCCAGAGCAAATATCAGCCCAAGTGCGATCACAGTTTTCACAGTAGCTTCCTCCCGCACGCCACCTTGCCTCGAATCGGAGAAGCAAACAATTCATTGCCGGTAAAATGAAAGTCAACTGTAGGTCAACAGCAAATCAACTGACTGAAAACAAATCACGCAATTGCGGACTGGTTTAGAAGCGCGAACGGGCCAGACAGATTTTGCTCAATAGAACCGGTTCTGCGATGATGGCTATTGAAGCCAATACAGGAGAAAACCGTGCAGGAGACAGGAGAGCAGTATACGCAACGGCTGCTGAGCTATGGTGAAGGCAAAGATCCTTTGCGCTTGCAGCAGGCCGCGCCCAAGAAATTGGCCAAGCTGCTGAAGGGCAAGAATAAAAAGCAACTGACGCGCAAGCCCGCGCCCGACAAGTGGTCAATTGCAGAGATTGTGGCCCACTTGGCCGATGGAGAAATTGCCATCGCGTGGCGTCTGCGGCAGATCCTCAGCAGCAATGCCATTCCCATTCAGGCCTATGACCAGGACTCGTGGGCCAGGACATTTGACTATGCACGCCGCGACCCACGGCAGTCGCTGGCCAACTTCACTTCACTGCGTGAAGCCAACCTGGCGCTGCTCAAGTCTGTGCCGCGCAAATTATGGGACAACTACGGCGTTCATCAGGAGCGCGGCAATGAGAGCATCAGCCACGTTGTGCGAATGGTCGCCGGACACGACATCAACCACCTGCTGCAAATTGAGGCAATTCTGAAAGCGAAGCGGTAATGCCGGCTTTTATTGATTCCCATCCCATCCCACCTTGTCCATGGTGGGACTAGGAACCGCGCCGCGTACTTCCCGCAACATCTCGCGCAGCGGCAGAAGGGGCGCTTTGCCGGCGATCTGGCGCGACATGAGACGATGTGCCAGCACAACATTGACCGCGGCGCTCAGGTTAAGGCAGAAATGAGCTGGAATGTGCACGAAGCGGTGGCATAGCTTTCGGATTGCCTGCGGGACATAGCCGTCCTCAGGCCCAAAAACGTAAACCGCGCGTTCGGGATGGTCAAACGTGGTGAGCGGTTCAGAGTTGTCATAGACTTCGACGCAAACTGGAATGCAATCCTTCGGCAGCAGGTCAAACGGCCGGGAATGATTGCGAAAATCAACGTGTCTGTAGCCCTTCATTCGCTCCTCGCGCGGAAGGCGCTCATATTTTGAAGGGTTCACACGCTCTCCGGTCCACAAAAGCGAATCGACCGCGAAGCAAGAACAAGCGCGAATAGCCGCGCCCACATTGTGCGGATACTTCGGATCGATGAGCACGATCGCAGGCGCTTTCATTTCTGTCGTCACGGAATTTGCATCCTTCTAAAAACAAAGCCGCCAGCTTATCGCCGGCGGCATTTGGTAAAGCCGATTATTTTTTCTCCGGTGTCTCGTCCTTGGGCTTGATGGAGAGCAACTCAACTTCAAAAATAAGCGTGGCATTGGGACCAATGTCAGCGCCGGCGCCGCGTGCTCCATAAGCCAGATCGGGTGGAATAAACAACTGCCACTTGGATCCCACTGGCATCAATTGCAGAGCCTCAGTCCAGCCTTTGATAACACCGCTCACCGGGAATGTGGCGGGTTCACCGCGCTTGTACGAACTGTCAAACTCTTTTCCATCAATGAGCGTCCCACGATAGTTGCAAACAACCGTGTCGGCTGCTGTGGGCTTAGGGCCTTTGCCCTCGGTCAAAATCTTGTACTGCAGGCCGCTGGGGAGCGTTACCACGCCCGGCTTCGATTTGTTGGCCGCTAGAAATGCGTCGCCTTCTTTTTTGTTGGTTTCTGTTTCCTCTTTCATCTTTGCCTCCTGCTTGGCACGCATTTCAGACTGGAACTGGATGATCGCCGCGCGGGCCTCTTCCTCAGTAATTTTGGTCTTGCCGGCCATGCCATCTTTCAAACCCTGGGTCAGCACGTCAGGATTCAGGTCGAGCGGCTGCCGCTGGAGTGAAGAAGCAATGTTCATGCCGATGGCGTAACTGACTTTGTCCTTCTGGCTGGCGAAGGGCGCAGGAGAGTCAGTCTTGGGCGCGGGAGCGTCAGGCGTCTTGGTTTGAGCGGGCGTAGTGGATTGCGTTTTTGCCGGCGCTGCCGGGTTTTTGGTCGTGGACTGTTGTGCCATGGCGCTGCCAAAAAGCACGGCCCCGGCCATCAGTATTGTTAAGGCGAAGAAGGATTTTCTCATCCGTATATTGTCACATTGGCGTACAAACAGCGCAAATCCTGGCGGCAACAGCCCCAAACAGGCGGGCATCCAGTCAACATGCGCTATTTCAGCCAAGAACCGGCAAAGCTGTTTTGGGCCATGGCAGGCGTATGTACGTTGCTGGCCGTTCTGGCTGGATGTGTCATTTCGCCGCGCAGGGTTGTCGTGAACGGGCCTTCTCCTACGCCCACACCTACTGGCACTCCAACCCCCGGTACGACTCCATCCCCGACACCTACACCTACTCCCATGGCTGCGACTGTTTCCAAGAATTCGGCCCAGCAATTTCTTTTCGCGATCTCGGCTGACTCCCCGTTGATGAGTGGTTTCAAGATTGGCGAGAACGGTTCGCTTATGCCAGTTCCAGGATCACCTTTTGTAAGCAATCAGCCATCGCACTTCATTGCATCGGTGCAGGGTGCATTGATCGTGGCAAGTGAGAATACGATCACTGTATTCCGCGTGGACGCCGAGACTGGATCAATTCAGCAAACTGACGCGGTCAGAACCGGCAAGATTTCGCAGTTGATGGCAGACCTTCCTGCAAATATGGTTGTTGCGGCGACCGAGAAAGGTTTGGTCGCTTTCTGCATATCTGACGGTGAATTGAAAGCTATGCCAGGAGCGGTGGCAGTTTCAGAAGTTGCATCCATAAAAGCCCAGCCTCCACCCTCGGCCGTTTTGGATGCAAGCGGAAGATTTATGTACGTGGCTGATGCCAGCAGAGCGGAGCTTGAGGTTTTCCCGGCGGAGAATGGAAAACTCTCAACGCTCTTGCCGTCGGCTACGTACCCACTTCCTCATGGCACGGCAGCAATCGCCCTGGTAAGACCAGAACAGTGAAGCTTTAAGAACCTGCTGGTTACTGCAAGTTAAGAACCTTGAGTAACTTTGCACAAAAGCAATCTCACCACTGATTAACACTGATGACACTGATAAGAAAGATGAGTTTTTCAGTAAATACATCCGCGAAGCATTTGTTGATCAATATTTATCAGTGCAGATCAGTGGTAATGCAGTTTTTTGTGTAAAGCGACATTGAAGTATAAAAACAAATCCCGCGACGCGCGCCGCGGGATTTGGCTAATGGCTAAGGGCTAATTGCTGTACAGCAACACGCCGTCACTCTTCTCTGCTCCGTCGCCCACCTGGCGATAGAATAGTTGGTCGCCTTCAAGGTAAACCTCAATAAAGGCGGGCCGCGTTGTGATGGTGCCCTGGATCAGTGCCTCTGACAGCGGGTCTTCGATATACCGCTGCAAAGCTCTGCGCAACGGACGCGCGCCATAGCTGCGATCGCCCAGCGTCTTGTCCAGGATCCACTTCTTGGCTTCCTCGTTCACGGTGATGGTGATATGGCGCTGTGCCAGGTTTCCATTGAGCTGCTGTACCAGCAGTTCCAGAATCTGGATCAGGTCAGAATCAACCAGTGCGTTGAAGATAATTACTTCATCCAGACGGTTCAGGAATTCTGGATTAAATGTTTTCTTCACTTCCTGCCGAACCATCTCCTCGACCTTATCGCTGACCGAATCTTCCTTATCCACCTGGAAGCCGAGCCCTTTGCGCTTCATCAGGTGACGGGCGCCGATGTTCGAGGTCATTACGATGATCACGTTCTTGAAATCAACCGTGTTGCCGAGACCATCCGTAAGTTGGCCGTCTTCCAATACCTGCAAGAGAATATTGAAAACGTCAGGATGCGCTTTCTCAATTTCGTCAAGCAGCACGACTGAGTACGGTGACCGCTTTACGCGCTCGGTGAGCTGTCCGCCCTCTTCATATCCAACGTATCCCGGAGGCGACCCGATCAGCTTGCTGACCGAGTGCTTCTCCATGAACTCTGACATATCAAAGCGGATCAGCGACTTCTCACTACCGAAGAGGAACTGCGCCAAGGTGCGCGCAACTTCCGTTTTGCCGACGCCGGTCGGTCCCAGGAACAGGAACGAACCAATGGGCCGGTTGGGCGACTTCAAGCCCGCACGCGAGCGGCGGATCGAGCGGGCCAGGGCGCTGATCGCCTTGTCCTGCGAGATCACGCGCTTGTGCAGCTCTTCTTCCACCCGGAGCAGCTTCTGCGTCTCTTCTTCCTTGATGGAGGTTACTGGCACGCCGGTCCAGCGGCTGACCACTTCTTCAATGTCTTCGCGGGCGACGACGCCAGCGGAAGACTCGTCAAGATGATATTTCTCGCGCAGGGCGCGCAGGTTCTCGCGCTCCTTGCGCTCTTCCTCAGAGTAGAAACGCGCCTTCTCGAACTCGTGGTTCGCAATCGCGTTCTCCATCCGGTGAACAATGAACTTGATCCGCTTCTGGACTTCGGTGATCTCATCCGGCAGCGAGGTCTGGCGCAACTTTACGCGCGCGCCCGCTTCGTCCAGAAGATCGATTGCCTTATCCGGCAGGAAGCGATCTGGAATGTAGCGGTTCGAGTGATAGACGGCAAACTGAATTGCCTCATCCACGTAGCTTACTGCGTGGAACTTCTCGTAACGCTCTTTAATTCCATAGATGATCTTGACCGCCTGCTCTTCCGTTGGCGGAGGAACTTTTACAGCCTGGAAGCGGCGCTCCAGTGAGCGATCTTTTTCAATTGATTTGCGATACTCGCCCGGCGTGGTTGCGCCGATGCACTGGATTTCGCCGCGAGAAAGCGCAGGCTTCAGGATGTTAGCGGCATCGAGCGAACCTTCCGCTGAGCCTGCGCCGACCAGAGTGTGCAGCTCATCGATAAAGATGATGCAGTTCTGGTTCTCCATCAGCTCTTTCATGATGGTCTTCAGGCGCTCTTCAAACTGTCCGCGATATTTGGTGCCGGCTACGATCAATGAAAGATCGAGTCCCAGAATGCGCTTGTCCGCCAGGAATGACGGAACATCGCCATCCGCGATGCGCTGGGCTAGGCCTTCCACGATCGCTGTCTTGCCTACGCCCGGTTCGCCGATCAACACAGGATTGTTTTTGGTGCGGCGGCACAGAATTTGGATCACGCGCTCAACTTCGCCTTCACGGCCAACGAGCGGATCAAGCTGGCTATCCATGGCGGCCTGTGTCAGGTCGCGTGAGAACTCAGCCAGCAGAGAAGATTCACGATTGGAGCTGCCACGCTGGGGCTGGGCTTTTTCCTGCGTGCTGCGCGCCAGCTCTTCACGAATGGCGCTCAGGCGCAGTCCACGCTCGTGCAGGATTTCCGCGGCAAAGCATTTTTCTTCGCGCAGCAATCCCAACAAAAGATGTTCAGTGCCAATATGCTTATGGCTGAGGCGCTCTGCCTCTTCAGCGGCATAGGCCAGTACCCGCTTGCATTCATTGCTCAAAGGCAGATCGACTGAGGTAGAAACTTTCTCCCGAATTGTGGTGTGTCCTTCAATCTGCTTGCGGATGGACTCGACCGACGCATGATTGCGCAGAAAGCGATTGGTCAACGCTTTGTCTTCGCGCAGCAAGCCCAGCAGCAGATGTTCGGTCTCTATATAAGGAGAGCCGAACTGGCTGGCCTCGTATCTGGCAAAAAAGATTACGCGCCTTGCTTTCTCTGTATACCGCTCGAACATAAGCCCCTCACCCAGATGCTTCCAGTCACCTCTGCCGGAAACATCTCTCTCCCTCCCCGGTTGCAAACACGCGACCTCCCCGGGAAGAAGCCTTTCTAGTCCAGTCAGCGCCTTTCGTCACAAAGGTTCAGCAATGCTGCGCCGGACAAACCTACCGTCTGCCGAACTTAGCAGACATAAAAACCTGAAACTTCACTCTCTCATAAGACGCTAATTCAGCGCTGCGGGAGCCACCTCTTCAGCCTGGCCACGATGCAACCGCAACACGCGGTCACAACGTCGCGCAAACTCAAGGTTATGGGTAACGATGAGGGAAGTGAGCCGGTACTCTCGATGCAGTCTCTGTACCAAGTCAAACACCATTTCCGCGGTCCGGTTGTCCAAATCGCCGGTTGGCTCGTCTG
This sequence comes from Candidatus Angelobacter sp., assembly GCA_035710845.1. Lineage (GTDB taxonomy): Bacteria > Acidobacteriota > Terriglobia > Terriglobales > Acidobacteriaceae > Angelobacter. The sequence goes on along the minus strand of DASTCT010000168.1, from coordinate 26,843 downwards.
CCATCAGGACCTCAGGGCCAGTCACTAATGCTCTGGCCAGAGCTACCCGCTGCTGCTCGCCTCCGGACAACTCTCCCGCGCGATGATGGCTGCGGTTTTCCAATCCAACTTCGCGTAACCACCCAGCAGCTTTTTCCATCGCCTGCCGGTTTGCCGCGCCTCGCATCAGCAGCGGCATTGCCACGTTTTCCTGCGCCGTAAATTCCGGCAACAGGTAGTGAAACTGCCAGACAAAACCGATGGCACGATTGCGAAAATCAGCCGCGGCATCGTCTGTAAGCTTCGCTACGGGAATATTGGCGCAGTATACGTCACCCGCAGAAGCACGATCAAGAGCGCCTAAAATATGCAAAAGGCTGCTCTTTCCCGCGCCAGATTCGCCCACAATGGCGAGCATTTCCCCCTTCCTTACCTGGAAGGTCAAGTTTTCAAAGAGCACTAAATCCGTCTGGCCCGACTTATAAACCTTCTTAAGTCCATTCACTCGAAGCATTTCGGGCGGCAGGGCTGCTTGATCTATTGGATGCACTTGCCCGCCTCTACGGTGCAGACACCCATTGTTCCCTGCATTTTCATTGCCTTTCCATCACAGGCCCTGCACACTATCTAGAACCCGTAAGGCTGGAGTTAATCTCCAAAATTTCTCCAGAGAATTACCTGAAGATTTGATTAAACTTCTTAATCTTTCACAACATAGCTGCGCAGCCTGTATCAATCTTCTATCCATTGCTTTGCTGGTGCAATGGGGTTTTTCACTCATAGCGTAACGCCTCTGCCGGTAAAACGCGCGCCGCAGACCAGGAGGGATACAGAGTGGCAACAAACGAAATAAACAGCGCCACCACGGCCACCAGTACACCGTCTATCGCTCTGGGCGCAAAAGGGAGGTAGTCAATGGAATAGACGCCGGGATCCAGATGAATAAAGTGGTACCTGGCCCCGGCAATGGCAATCCCATATCCCAAAATGAGACCAATCGCCGTTCCAATTACACCGATCAAAACTCCCTGGAACATGAAAATTTTTCTCACCTGCCCGCGCCTTGCGCCCATGGAGATCAAGACCGCAACGTCTTTGGTTTTCTCCATGACCATCATGATCAGCGAGATTAGGATGTTCAAAGCTGCGACAAATACGATCAATCCAATGGTCAAAAATGTCACAATCCGTTCCAATTGCAGGGCGCGAAACAGCGCCCTGTCATCATCCATCCAGTTCCGGGCAACAAATCCCGGACCGGCGGCCTTTTCCAGCTCTTCGCCAACCTGTTGCGCTTTGTACAGATCGTCAATCTTGAACTCAATTACTGAGACCACGTCGCCTGTGAGGCTAAAGAGCCTTTGAGCGTCTGAAAGCCGGACAAAGCCCCAGGCACTGTCATAGTTGTAAAACCCTGAGTGGAAAATTCCTACAACTTTAAAGCTTTGATACTTTGGCAAAATACCAAAAGGGGAAATTTCCCCTTGCGGGCTGGTAACCTTAATGACTGTCCCAACCGTCGCGCCAATGTTCTCCGCCAAATCCTGGCCCAGGACTATAGGAGGCAGGGCCTGCCCTTTTTTGCACTCTTCATCGTTCTCCGCGCAGGGCGCAAGCTGGGCCGCCGAGCCGATTTTTACAGATTTCAGTAGTTCGCTTACCTGATTTTCATATTTTGGAATTACGCCCTTTAATAGCGCTCCGCTGCCCCGCGCTCCTTGCGATGCCAGCACCTCGCCATAAAGCACTGGGGCGGCCGCAACCACGTGCGGCTGCTTTTTCAGGCGATCCAAAACGGAAGGCCAGTCAGTGATGCCATCGTCCGCAGCGCGCAGCAGATTGATGTGTGACTGAGAGCCTAAAAGTTGATCTTGCAGATCTTTTTGAAACCCGGCATTGATTGAAAGCGCGATTACGAGCGAAGCCACTCCCGCCACCACGCCTATCACAGAGATCACAGTGATGACGCCAATCACTGCCTGGCGGCGCTTGGCCCGCAGATATCGCGCAGCGACAAAGAGCTCAAATTTCACGCTGGCTCCGTTCCTGTGGACGAGTGCTTCACGCCGTTGCCTTTTCTGCCTGTTCTGAAAAATGGTAAAAGCGGTACCGTGCGTTGGTACTCACGATAACTATTCCCAAATCGCGCTGCCAGTTCCCGCTCTTCCAGAATGATCATCAGCGGAAAGGTAATGAAGAGGTTAATGGCAAACAAGGCATACCCCACCAGCAAGCCGCTACCAATCGCCCAGCCAACAAGATTCAAGAGATGTGCCGCATAGATTGGATGGCGCAAGCGTGCATGCAGCCCATTAATAATCAATTCCTGGGCGTGCTCGTTTGGCCGCACTTCCGCTTCACCTGAAAGCTTATGCGTTCCGAACTCAGAACGGATGCGCGAATAGATCCTGAACCCAAACAGCAGAAATAGAGCCGCAGGTATCCACATCCAGAGTGAAGAATAGATCCGCACGGAATGCCATGGCCAAGTGATCCACCCAAGTAGAAAGATGATGATGGCCCAGATGGGAAGCAGGAGACGATAAGGTGAGCGATGCTTTCTTTGCCAAGCGCGGGCAAAGGGATGGATCGCGAACCAGAAAAAGGGAATGCTCGAGTAAAGCACACTCGCCATCCAGGGGATGAGCAGCAGCTTTGCCTCCATGAATTGATTGTATCAGCGCAGCGCCACGGTCTTGCTCTCTGTATTTCTGGCAGCGACTCTTGTCGAAAGTCTACTGCGCGTCCGGCAGCGTGTACTCAAAGTCGTAAGAGTGCTTTCCGTCTTTCGCGATGATGACGTTCATCTTGCCGGTGATGCCTGCAAGCTGGCCGGTGCCTAAGTCGGGCGCCACCTCGATGGTCAGTTGCGGTACGCCGCGATTCATGATTCCGATATGACGCAGGACAAAACTGCCGCTGCGGCCTTTGAGTGTTCCTGTTATCCGTTCCAAGGCGACGTACACGGCTGAGCTCCTAGGATCGCCGGCAGACAGCATCTCGACCTTGCTGGTGGCTTCAAGATCGCCGTGCCACTGTTTATCGCCTGTCATTCTCGCGATGTTGGCAGTTTCCTCTGTTGGATTATCAGGCTTCTGCGGAGTCATCCTGACATCGAACGATCCAGTGGCGTGACTTGCCATGGCTGGTCCTTTCTGTGCTGAACTGGTTGCCGGGGCTTGGGCGTGGACAAAGATGACTACAGCAAGGCTGAGGGCCATACACAAACCTACAACCATGCCTGTGCCGATACCTAACCTCTTCTCCATGTGCGCTCCTGAATTTTTTGAGAGTAACACGGTCATCACAAAACCGTATAGCGTCATGGCCATAGATTCGCCCCCTCGGAGTAGCTGAGAAGGCAATCGCCCCAGATACAATAGAGAATTAGAACTCACCTGATGCCCGATTCATCACGAAACGCCAGAACCAAAAGCGAGCGCACCACTCATTGGCCCATCATCCGCTGCGTGATCTTTGACCTGGATGACACGCTTTATGACTACCTGGGCCAGCGCCTGCGTGTGGCGCATCGCCATGCCGCTAAAGCTATGGTGGAGGCCGGACTAAAAGCTGGTGTGGAAGCGGTTTATCGGGCGCGCATGAGAGCTTTCCGGTGCGACCCGATGTTGCGCTATATCGATCCTGAAGTAGCACGGCATTTTAACGTTGATGATCCTCAGGCCATCTGCCACGCCGCTCGCGAAGCTTACTTCACTTGTCCTGTTGGCAAGCTCACGCTGTTTCGCGGATCGTTGCCGCTGCTGCGCTTTCTTGCCCAGCGCGGCGTGAAGAACTTCATCGTCAGTTTTGGCGAACCGTCCATCCAGCGGCAAAAAGTGAGAGCGCTTGGGTTGGATCGCGAGCCCTCAGTGGAAAAGATTTATTACGCAGACCGCGACAACATTCTCACCAAGGAAGCCGCGTTTCAGAAAATCCAGAAACAACTTGGTATTGAGCCGGAGCAGATTCTGATCGTCGGCGACCGGCCTGCACGCGAGATCCGCGCCGGCAAGGAGCTGGGCATGCACACTGTGCGCATCCATCGCGGTGAGTTCAAATCGCAGAAGCCGGCCGGGCCAGAGGAAGAACCGGATTTTGTGATCGCAGATATCGCGGAACTCAGCAAGCTGCCATTCCTCTGGGGAGCAGACGCTGTGGAGAAAAAATAAAGGGACCATGGGAAGCGGTCCCTTTTAGATAGCACTCGAGTCTATTCCGAGAGTATAGCAATGTGCACAGACAACTTGCCTACCGGAAATGTCCCCGGAAGCTTTTTCATGGCCGCGCTTGAGGGATCAAAAGTGAAGACAGTAAGCTGATCGGGGTTTTCCTGAACAACGATGACAAAACGGCCGCTGGGATCAATTGCGATCCGGTCCGCCCCGCTGCCCACCGATTCCGACGTGCCGATCTGGCTTAATGCGGCGTTGGCGCCAATCGTGAAGATATGCACCACACCTGTAGTATCCAACGCGAGCAGGAATTTCCCGGTGGGATCGACCACCTGGTCAATAAAGTCAAGCGTCGCGCTGGGCGGCACACCGGGCCCGGCGGTAGGATGACCTGCAGCATCGAGCGCCCAGGAATCAATGGCGCCAAGCGACTCATCGATTGAAAAGGCCGAGTTGCCGTTGGGCTGAACGGCTACTGCGCCTTGCTCTGAAGAGCCACCTAGCTGCGGCGCTCCCAGGGTGCCATTTGCAGCGCGCGGAAGCACCGCGATCGCGCCCGCACCCTGAAAGCCGGAGGTGCCGACAACAACGAAGCTGTTATTTATCGCCATGCTGACCGGCTGGTTGCAAAGATCGCAGGCCCCAATCAACTGGAAAGGAGAGCCCGGTAGCGGCGTGAGCAAGCCAATGCCGCCGATGCTGAAGCCGTAGATCACCCAGTTTGCATTGTCAGCAGATTTTCCGGCCACGTAGATGTCGTGAGCGTCGGCTGCCACCGCCGCACTTGCATTCACCTGCGCATTGCCCGCAGCCGTGGGTACGCCGGTGGTTGCATCAACCCGGTAGCTGGTAATACTGTTGCCGCTTGCAACCGCGAGAAAGCTACCGCTGGATGCCAGCATTCCCGAGACCGGGAAAGGCGAGCCTGTAGCAAGGGTGAGCGTGCCGTCTGGATTGAGACGGTACGTGTCTGTCGGCTGGCCAGGCGCATTTACGCCATTAACGAAAACGAATGTACCGTGCGCCGCAGGAGTCGGAGTGGGAGTCGCGCCTGGTGGCGTTGGGCTCGGGTTCGGAGTTGGAGTCGGCGTTGGACTTGGCGTGTTCGCGCTTACACCTCCGCATCCGGCAAGGAATGCGATCATCAATAGGCCCAGAACGAGCACACTCCACGCAGAGAAGGTTTTATTCATCAAGTAATCTCCACCAGGGAAAGGTAGGTTGCTGCTGGTTAAGAACGTGGGAAAACGGAGCTGGTTGGCTGATCTAGGTGAATTTTAGGCAGTGTTTTTGCAGATCAAGAGAGAAGCAAAGTGCCGCGGACCCTGAGCCTCTGGAGATCGGTCGATGATTCGCGGCTTTTCTCTCTACTTGGTCACGACCTTCGCCGTCGCGACGTTATCGCTGCGATCGTACACTCGCACTACCATTACGTGCTCCGCTCCGGGCACGGTCGCCGGTCGCTGCGGTAAGAGAAAGAACCTGCATTTACCACTCATTTATACTTATAAAGAAATGATGTCTGAATCAGCAGATTTGATAAAAACACCGGTTGACGAGCATTTTGCGGAAGAAGCATCCCAAGCAGGAGTTTCCCCCGAAAGCGCTGTTCTGAGTGTGTCTGAAATTTTTGAAAGCGTGCAAGGCGAAGGCGTCAACATAGGAACGCCTTCAACGTTCCTGAGGCTGGCTTTCTGTAACCTTCGCTGCTCATGGTGTGACACCAAGTACACGTGGGACTGGCAAACGTATCGTCGCGAAGACGAGATTGAAACCATGTCTCCTCAGGCAGTTACCAGCCTTCTGCGTTCCCAGCAATCGAAAAACATTGTGATTACCGGCGGCGAGCCGCTGCTGCAGCAGCGGCAACTGCTTCCCGTGATTAGAGACCTGGCCACCGATCATACGTTTGAGGTAGAAACTGCCGGAACAATTATGCCTTCAAGCGATTTGGCCAAGCTGATACAAATTTGGAATGTCTCACCCAAGCTGGCTAATTCCAACAATCCGTTCAAAGCAAGGCATAGAACCGAGCCGCTGACGCGCTTTGCCCAAATGGAGAATGCCTTCTTCAAGTTTGTGATTCAAGCCGAGAGCGATATTCAGGAAGTGCTGGATTTGGTCAGAGAGTTTCATATTCCAAACACGCGGATCCTGCTCATGCCTGAAGCTACAGATCCGGTTGAGCTTGAGAAAAAGTCTGATTGGCTGGTACAGCAATGCATTAAACATCAATTTCGGCTAGGTTACCGGCTGCATGTCGCATTGTGGGGGAATAAGCGCGGAGTTTAAATATAAGTTAGGATCAACCCATTAGCTGATTAACGGAATGCAAGAAGCTCGTCTCTCGTCGCTATCACCCATTTGTGTTTCCGGCTGTCATATTGTGTAAGGGTTAGCTTTGTTTGTGCGTTCTGCAAATGTGTCCCTTGTTTGTTCGTGGCAAACCGAATGTGCCCAGTGATGCCATCAAAGTCAGTTTTCTGAATTGCATTTGTCATTATGGCGAGAGCATCACTATATTTCAAAGCAGGATTTGCGCTCACAGCGTTGTGTAGCTCCTCTAGCGCTTTCGATAGTATTGTTCCAACGTCATAACTGAACGCCTGATCGCGCACTGCCGGACTTAAAGGTCCGAATTTTGCTTCAAAATGATTTAGTGCATCGGGCTTTGCACTGCTTGCAATGCTATTGATATCCAAATCAGTAATCTCAAAAATATTGGTTAAAGATTCGTGGCTGATTGAAGCAATAGTGTAAGCATTCATAAATCCCATGAGCTTTGCTTGGCTCGCTTTGGATCCGTAGCAACGGTCTATCACAGTACGAAAATCGCTTCCGATACCAAGAAGGAAAATTACTTGTTTCTTCTGTACCTCATTGTTGAGAGAGTCGCACTTTTGATCAATTTGGCCGGTCTGATACTCAAGGCGTGAGACGGTGCCATCATTCAAATGATCAGCCCAGTATTGGTTGTCAAGCAAGCGTATAGCGCTTTCTAGGCGTTCGCCATAAGTGGCTACATTAGTTTGCCAGTTATGTTCCACAAGAAATAGAACATGGACTTTGTGGTCCACCAGATAGTGGGTCAACTTCGCCAGTTCGTCGGCCCTTTCATCGATTCCGGTGCTGATTCGAAAAACAGGGATACCCATTCCTGGCCACTGCAGTTCGGAACGAGGCGCGGCACTTGTAGCAAATACCGGTATCTTGTAGCCGCTATGGTTAATAGTATCAATGGTAGAGCGGGTGGCTTCTGTGGCGCTGGGGCCAACTGCAGCAACAACATCCTGATTGTCAAGCCATTGCCGTAATTGATCCATGCATTTATCTGACTTTCCTGCCTTTATATCCGCCAACGATTGCGCGCAATCAAGGGATAATGCTTCCGTAGGAACAACTTGCTGTAAAGCATATTTCACAGCTTGCCGGTGAAGCTCACCGAATCCTCCTTCTCCTTGGATAATGGCGATTTTGGGAATTGCGGGAGCTGGTTTGGGAAGATGAACGGAGGACTGCTCGATTCTTTCTTTATTCATCGAATTGATCCATATATAAGTCCCAGCTGAAAAGCTTAATAACATAGCCATTGCAAAACTATGCTTGACGCCAGATCGCCAGGACAACGAGTATAGTCCCCCAAGCAACATTACGAAGGCCGCGGCAAGGCAGGCGAATGCGGCAAAAGGCTGCTTATCGGTAACTTCGAAGAGTCCGAGAGAAATCAAACCAAGACAGAAGCCCCAATAATCCCAGCTTTTTTTCTTCGCCTTTGGTTTTTTGATCCAAGATCGCAAGCCAAGTGACTTCGTATTAATCCAGACGAGAATGGGATTAAGCATGGTATGCAATTTTTTACTTATCAAATTGCGAAGATAACGCCACTTAATTACACATCGAAGCAGCAGTAGTTGAAATGCTCTATATCTAGATGGTAGTGGCAGCCCGGACATGGGGCATGATTTTACCATCGGTTTTTACCGCCAACAATTTGTTTAGCTACCTCACTACCGTCTTTGCTGTAGCCTCGTTGTCAGCGCGATCATAGACCCGCACCACAACCACGTGTTCCGCTGTTGGGACGGTGGCTGCAGGAGCGGTGGGCTGTTTGCCACGTTTGCGCTTCTGCCCTGCGGGCTCTTCCGGAGCGGGTGGCACGTTGCTGAGCAGCACGCTAAAGTCGTAGTTCTCCGACTTGGCGTCGGAGAGTGCACCCACAGGTTCAACATATTGCCAATCGCCTGCGTCAATCGAGTATTCAGCCCGCTTGATCGGTGAGCTATCGTCGCCGGCGTGGAAAGTCACATGCAATTCCTCGCCCTCAACACGGGCTGCCAGATTCTCAATGCGGGGCGCAGTGTTATCGATCTCAAAGCGCTGGCTCACTTTTTCATCGGTAAGCACATCTTCTGGGCTGTGTGACGGCGCATCGCTGGCGGCGACCTTGATGGTATAGCCGCCATCCGGCAGCAATCCCGCTTCAAAAGAATAGAACTTGTCGGTCAGGCCGGATTTAAGCAGCTTCCAGTCGCGTTCGTTATCGCCGCGATAGAAGACCGAGTACACCAGATCATCGTCGTTGTCATCATGGGCGGCCCAGCGCACGGCCACATAGTCGCGGTCTTTAACCGCGCTGGGAGGAGATTCAACGTGTGCGCCAGGAAATAGCTGTGGCGGCGGCCCAAGGTTGATCACAATGCTTTCCGGGCCTTGTGAATGCACCTGCGGCTGGAAGCGGGCTCCAACCTGCACCGCAATCTCGTCGATCACGGGCGCAACATTTTTGGAAAGATAGTTAATTGCAACTTCATCAATCTGGGTTGGCGGATTGGCCGGCTTGAGCACGGCGCGCCACTGGATAAAACGTGCGGGAGGCACATCGGTACGCGCATCTTTGCTCAGATCAATACGCGACCACGAACTCCAATTTCGATCGGGATTATCAACGTTGCCGCTGCGCGCAAACAGTTCAAAATTGCCGCGCCCGCGGACCTCAGCTCGCCCCCAGCGGGAGAAGATACGCGCATCCTGAACGTCGCTCTCAAACGTGCCTTCCGGCTCCGTGTTATTGCCCATGAGAAATATTTTGCCAAGATTGCTGCTGGAACAATAAAGACCGCCGCCGGGAGCCTTGCTGAAGGCGCTTACCTGGTTGGCGCTGGCCTTTAGCAGATCGACATAGTCGCCGTTCTTCTCAATGGCATAGATGCGCCCTTTGTTGCCGGTCCCAGCAATCAAGCGGCCTGCAGCGTCAAAAGCCAGCGCATAAACAATGTCTTCATGCGATGACCAGATCCTCTTCGGCGAGCCATCGGGTGCGATCATATAAACATCTGACCCGGCCAGGTTCACATTCCCAGCAAAGGGGACACTGGCAGCGGGCGCTGGTTGCGCCGGCGCGCCTTGCACCGGCTGGGCAACGGATAGAGCTGTATGCTTTTCACCCGTGCCAGCAGCATAGATATTGCCTGCTACATCCACCGCCAGTGCAGTAATTTCTTTCTTTGCGGCGCTGTAAAGCACAAAGCCTTCGCCAGCAGGAGAGATTCTGTATATCAACCCGCTGCCATCGGAACCGGCAATCAGGTTTCCACGAGGATCAAAGGTAAGGACGCGAATATGCGCCTCATCGGACTTAAAGAAGACCGATCCCTGGCCATTCTTCTCTACGCGGTAAATCTCGCCGTTGTCGCCGGTGGCGATGTAGAGACGGCCCTGGGCGTCAAATGCCATGTCCCAGATGTATTTGGTTTTTGGATCGAAGAAAGTATCTGCGGTAAACTCCGGCGCAGCAGCCGCGCTGCCGGCCTTGCGCGTGATGCGGTACACCTTGCCATCGGGCGATGTGGCTGCATATACAGCGCCATCCTGTCCCAGCGCAATTGACTGCACCTGCAATTCCTTCGGCTCAAAAATAATGGATGACTTGCCGTCAGGCGTAATGCGATAAACTCGCGCCGGCGCGCCGGTGGCGGCATAGACTACGCCATCTTTGTCAGACGTGATTCCCCAGATAAAAGTGGAGGGGCTTGTATAAATGGCTTTAAATGCAGGCGCCAGTTCGAGCTCTCCAGTGCTACGGATGGCAATGCCGCGAGCGGTGCCGCGCTCAAAGTCGTCGTAGCCGGTCTCTCTCCATTGGCGGGTGCCTTCCGCGAAGGCCAGATTTACAAGAGTAAGAAGTAGTAGCGCAAAAAGAATTTTTCTCATCACATTCAAGGTTAGCAGTTTCTGAAATCGCAAGCGTAGTGCGGGACCGCGATCGGCTGGCAAAATTTTCAAATGCATGATTTCGGTTCTTCTTAACTTTCCGTCCGAACCCCTTCGCTTATGCCAAGAAGGATAAGCTGCGCCGAGTCCTGAAACGCGATTCGGTCGGCAAGACAAATACAGCGGCGAAGGTATCCAAACAAGAGATACCTCATCGTCACAAGATAATTAAAAACAAAAGACATTTATCAATACTCGGGTTTCAAGTTTTTTGCCGGCCCTTCAAAGGCTTGGTCGCGATAGGGCTCCCTCCCTCGCAAAGAGCGTTCAGGGTCGGGACTTCGGAAAAAACTCTTACTTAATGCTCAGGCTGATGATCTGCGAGCCGCTCACCACATAGCCGACAGGCGTTGAAGATTCATTCACCGCCGACTCATTGAACACCACCATCTCCTGCGTAGCCCGCATGCCTTCCATCACGTTCATCACGGAGAGCGGCACTGCAGGCATCACCTTGTCTTCCACTGTTGCCTGCGGGTTCGCTTCCAGCAGGGAGACATAAAGATGGTCATTCAGATGTTCTTTGTTGAGCAGCTCGATCGTGGAATTCAGGTCCAGATGCCGCGACATGGCAGGGCTGCCCCGGCGCGAATGGTCCAGCGTTTCCGCGTCGCTTACCAGGATGCGCAGCGTGCCTTTGGGAACGGAAGTGGGAACGCGCACAGGAATGCGGCGCACAATGCGCTCACCGCGATAGGGCCGAAGCACGGCTTCGATCGTGATCTCATCGCCGGGACGCGCTTCTGTCACGTCAGTGCGGGCGCTCTCCAGCACCGCGGAGTGGCGTTCACGCTCCAGATCGAACTCCAGCGTTACACCGCTGATGGTTGGAGCTTCAAATGGATTATCGTAGATGCGGCCAAAATGGTCGCCCAGGGCCGTGGCGACCGCGTAAGCAGTTGGTGTGGCATCAACCGGAGAAAACATGTTGGTCATGCGCACGTCAGAAAATCCATCCACGTGAATCCGGCCACTCATGCGATAGGTAGTTTCTTCGCCGTACTGGTTCATGCCCATCAACGCGTTGTAAACCGTGGCCATCATCATCAGCGGTGTCAGCTTGGCGTTGTTCAGAACTTCGTAGTGATATTCTCGCGGGCCGCTGGGGCCGTGAATGCTGAGCGTGACCGGAATCATCTGTGGTTCGCGATCAAAGCGGCCAAGAATCCCGGTGTGGCGATCTTGCACGAAAGCGCCCACAGCTTCAGTGGTGTTGATGATCTTGAAAGAATTCAGCGGTGAGGCCAGCGTGGCTACCACGTTGGCTTTGGTCATGGGCATATCCACCATGCCGTACTGCGTAAGTGGATGGCCGCAGGCAAGCAGATGGTCTTTATCCATGTAAGTGACGGTGCAGGTTGCTGCCACGTCCATGTCACCACGAACCAGAACGGCGCTCACCGCAGAGCCGGGAACCAAAGGCTCTGGCTGCTTTTCATTGCTGGCTGAGCCTACGCCCATCACCGGCGTAATTCCGGCCTTGGCGAAGTCCGGAGCAAATTGCTTGAGGGCAGACGCATTGAATCCGTCAAAAACGAAAGGCGCATCAATCGGCTGGAGATATTGCGCGAAGCCCTGAGTTGAAATTGCGTCTTGCTCTCCGGGAGTGCTGGTCTTTGTAGCTGTAAATGGCTTGGCTGAAGCATCGGTGGCTGTCGCCGGAATACTATGGTCAAACTCGTTGATCTCCAGCATCTGCTCAATAGGAGTCACGCCGGCAATCGGCTCTTTAGAAAACTGCCCAATGCGATAGGCGATGGCGCCCAGCAACTTGCCATCGATATAAACCGGGCTGCCGCTCATTCCGGCTACCACGCCGCTGAACTCGGCTTTTTCGCCCTTCAAGCGCACCAGCACCACGTCACTCTTGGGGCCATTCATGTTCTTCAGCACGCCCAGGACTTCAACTCCCATGGGCTCTGGCTGGGTACCCTGGAACACGGTATAGCTGATGCCCTTCATGCCCGGATGCACGTCATCCACTTTCATGATCGATGTCTGGAGAGGGGGCTTGGTTTGGCTGGTGCTGGAAGCCTCTACCCCACTCGGCGCAACGCTTGCTTGTTGAGAGGCTTGGACTTCTGCCTCATTGGGCGCTGTGCGAGCTTGTTGAGGAGCCTGCGCTTGGGCAAAGCCCAGAAAGACAAAGACGAAGAGAGCGAACAACGAAACAGTGGCTTTTTTCATACTGCGTTGACCAGGTTAACAAATACAATGGCACAAACCCGCTTTTTAGAGGCGGATGAAAAAGCCACGGAAAAGCTGAGTTCGTGCATCTATACTAATGTACAAATTCATAAAAAGGCAGTCAGAAATGCTCTTAATACATTCAGCTTCACTGAAATTCATTTTTAGGGTAAACGCCTGCTGCCGCTTGCACTTAGTGGCGATATTAGCGGGCATTTTGTGGTTGGCCGGGCCTGCCGTTCACGCCCAAAGCCAGCAGCAACCGCAGCCTTCGCCAACGCCTGCAGCCGGCAATCAGCAACAACAGCCTTCTAATGCACCTGCCGAGGCGGGCGGCCCTGAGGGCGATATTGGCCCAATTGCGGTGCCCAAGAAACCGGACGAACCGCCCAAGAAGGAAGAAGCTACGCCGCATCCCAAGAAAGTGGACGGGCTGGATAACTTTTCCATGCACGTCAACTCGCAGTTAGTCACGCTGGACGTAGGCGTGATGACTAAAGATGGCGTGTTTATCCCAGGCCTCAAGAAAGATTACTTCCGCGTACTGGAAGACAATGTTCCCCAGACCATTTCTTCTTTCACCCAGATCCAGGCGCCCATCACCGCGGTGATGCTGGTGGAATTTTCCAACAACCAATACTTTTATAGTTTTCAGATTGATTCCATTAAGTCGGCATGGGTCTTTTCCCAAACCCTGAAAAAAGATGATTGGGTTGCCATGATCTCCTATGATCTGAAGTCGCACATCCTGCAAGATTTCACGCAGGACAAGCGGGCGATTCAGGGCGCTGTGGCTGGCCTGGAGCCGGGATTTGCCATGAGCCAGGAGACCAATGTTTTTGACGCTTTGTATGACACTCTTGACCGCCTGGAAGGAGTGGAAGGCCGCAAGTACATTATTCTGATCACCAGTGGGCGTGATAGCTTCAGCAAGCACACCCTTGACCAGACGCTCAAGAAGGTGCAGTCCACCAGAGACGTTGCCATTTATGTGGTGGCGACCGGCAAAGCTCTGCTGGAGTATGCCCAAACGCACGGCATGATGCGCTATCTCTGCCAGATCACGGAATTTAACTGTGAGATGACCTTCCTGCAGGGCGACAACCAGATGAAGGCGATCGCCAAGATGACCGGCGGAAAATTCTACGAGCCAATGTTTGATGGGCAGCTAAAAGAGATTTATGCCGATATCTCTCAGACCATCAGGAACCAATATGCCATCGCTTACCATCCCACCAACTCTGCCATGGATGGAACGTTCCGCAAGATCAAGGTAGAACTGGTAGATTCAAGCGGACATCCGTTGAAGATGAAAGATGAAAAGGGCAAAGACATTAAATACCAGATTGTTGCCCGGGATGGTTATAAAGCAAAGCAGCAAGTGGAATGAAACTCTTCATCCCGAAGCGGAGCGAGGGATCGCTATTACAAGAGTTGCAGCCGCGAATTTACGCGAACGAATACGAATCTGATCAAATATGAATTCCAGATTCGCGTATTTCGCGTGCATTCGCGGCTAGTTATTTGATAGGGCTCCCTCGCTGCGCTCGGGATTGTAGAAAAAACTAGTGGAAGTAATGCTGCAAGAAAGCTAACAATCCCACGCCAAGAAAAACCACTAGAGCAATCCGCACGCCTGGCTCTTTGTTTACTTCCGGAATCAGGTCAGAAGCCGCAACGTAAAGCGTGACGCCGGCTGAGAGCGGCAGTGCCGACGCAATGGAACGCGTAAAGACGGTAATGGTAAGCACGCCGGCCACGGTCGCCAAGCCAAGGACAGCAGAGGCCAGCCAGGCTGCTCTGCGGCTGCTGCCGCCGGCCAGCATTACAGAAGACGCGGTAAATCCCTCTGGAACTTTGTGCAGTATGACGGCCAGAAAAATGATCCATCCCAGCCAGCCGGAGATCAGGAAGCCAGACGCGATTGCGATGCCGTCAAAGAACGTGTGGATGACCAATCCAAAAAGCACAGAGTAGCTTTTGCGCCGGCCGGAAAATTGCTCTGAATGCGTCTCTTCACCAAAGTGAAAATGGCCGGTGATCGTGTGCTCAAAAAAATGGACGATGAAATATCCCACCAGTAGGAGCAGCGGCGCTTTAGAGCCGGCCAGTTCAATGCTCTCCGGCAGCATTTCCAGAAACGCCGTCCCCAGCATAAAGCCTGCACCCAGGGCAACAAAGTAGCGCAGGTAGCGGCGCTCCCAATCTTTCTGGACAATGACGGCTCCGCCCAGGCCATTGGCCAGGGCGGCGGTGATTCCCAACAGAATGCTTGTAGTAATGGGGCCCATTATGGGATGAATCAGAATAGCAGAATTAACAGAGAGAGCTTTTGGGTGGAAGTCTGGTCAGGAAGTGTCGGCAGTGTGGCAGTTGGTTACTGAGTCATCGCCGCGCGATGAACATTTGTTTGAAAGACCGTTCCAAACTGGCATTACTGCAGCTCAATTAACATCCCGGCACTCTTCACGCCAATTCTACGAGCTATAATTTTCTAGCCTGGGTCATTTGGAGCGGCTGAATCTTTTTGAAAGGCGTACCTTATGACCGAACAAAATAATAGAGTTCTTGCCCGCACTGGCGCGCGTATTCTTACACAAGCGGAAATGACAGAAGTGCGCGGCGGCTATTCAACCCCGATCCTCTTTACCGAGCAACTCACCAATCTCGGACACCTCGCAGTGGACCGTTACCCTGACGAGGAAGCAGCCTAACAACACCGTTATTAAAAAACCTTTCCCCGGTCATAAAGGCCGGGGTTTTCTATATTGCTTTTTTGCTGTGCACCAGTCCTTGCTGCGCCCAGTCCCTGGATTGAAGGGAAGAAAAAAAATTAATTTGGCTCTTGACAAGCATACCGACTGGTCTGTATTTTACTGTTATGGCGCACGCAACCACAGCCAAAGACCCGGAAGCCACCCGTCGCAAGATCCTGATGGCGGCCTTTACTGAGTTTTACAAGCACGGCTTCCAGGGTGGCAGTTTGAATCACATTGTTGAAATGGCTGGGACCACCAAGGGTGCGCTGTTTCACCATTTTGCCGGCAAGCAGGAGTTGGGTTACGCCGTGGTTGACGAAATTATTGGCCCGTTGCTCAGGCAGCGCTGGCTTGATCCGCTGGTGAATTCCACTGATCCCATTGCCTATATGAAACGCTCCTTCCGGCAATACGTGTGTGAGGACCTTGAGAGCGGCCACTTTACCCAGGGATGTCCGCTGAACAATTTGGCCCAGGAGATGTCGCCATTGGATGAAGGTTTTCGCAAGCGTATCGATAAGCTCTATACGGCCTGGCGCAAGTGCTATGCCGACGCGCTGACGCAGGGAGTAAAGGCGGGCAAGGTCCGCAAGAACGTAACGCCCGCCGAAGCTGCTGCGTTGGTGGTTGCTTCACAGATGGGGATCTGGGGAACAGGAAAGAGCTCGCGCAACCGTGAGTTGATGGTGCAGGCCGGAGAAGCCGTCTGTGGATATCTGGACAGCCTGAAACCGTAATTTTTTTTGCGTAAATAGATACCGACTGGTTGGTTTGTAAACAAAAAATCGCTGATCATTCCGTCGAAAAAAACAAGCAGGACAGGCAAGATCAAACGGAGGAAAACTTCAATGCAATCATCAACGCAAACTGTGACTGCTTCCCGCGCGCGCATCTGGACAGGACGAATCTTGACAGCTCTCGCCCTGCTTTTTCTTCTCTTTGATAGCGGCATCAAGATCTTAAATCTTGCGCCCGCCGTCCAGGGCACGGTTGGTTTGGGATTTCAGCCGGGCGTGGTTGTCCCAATCGGCATAGTGCTGCTGGTTTGCGCCATTCTCTATGTCATTCCGCGCACGGCGATTTTGGGCGCTGTGCTTCTCACCGGCTATCTTGGCGGCGCGGTTGCCAGCCAGGTGCGGGCCGGCAACCCTCTGTTCTCTCATGTTCTCTTTCCGGTCTATTTTGCTTTTCTGGTCTGGGGCGGACTCTACCTGCGCGATGACAGGCTTCGCGCGCTTGTTCCGCTGCGGCGGAGTAATCAGCAGTAACCCGTTTTCATTTAAATATTCGAAAACTTAACCGACTAAATAAAAAGGAGATTTAGACATGCGATTCATGGTGATAGTGAAAGCCAGCAAAGATTCTGAAGCAGGTGTGCTTCCCAGTCCCAAACTGCTCACTGAGATGGGAAAGTACAATGAAGAACTTGCCAAAGCCGGCGTAATGCTCGCCGGTGAAGGGCTCCAGGCCAGCTCAAAAGGAGCGCGGGTCAGGTTCTCCGGATCAGACCGTGCTGTCATCAACGGGCCATTCGATCTATCAAAAGATCTGATTGCCGGTTTCTGGATCTTTCAAGTGAAATCGAAAGAAGAAGCTATCGAATGGGCGAAGCGTATTCCTTTCACCGAAGGTGAAATTGAGATCCGCCAGGTATTTGAAGCGGAAGATTTTGGTCCGTCGCTCACTCCTGAAGTTAAGGAGCAGGAAGAGCGAGTGCGGGCAAGCCTGCCTAAAGCAGTCAATTCATAACTCAGAATCACAAAAATCAGAAATCAAAAAAAGGAGTCACCATGCAAGGTAGCAACACATATTTGAGCTTTAACGGAAATTGCCGCCAGGCCGTTGAGTTCTATAAGAAATGTCTCGGCGCTGAGTTGGAAATCATGCTCTTCTCGCAAGCGCCATGCAATACTCCGCCGGAAGCAAAGGACAGGATCATGCATGCCCGGCTTACAAAAGGCCCAGTTACCCTGATGGCCTCAGACAGCATGATGTCTGATCCAGTCCAGCAGGGCAACAACTTCCACATCGTAATCGCGTGTGACAGTATTCCTGAAGCTGAGAAGCTGTTCACAGCGTTCAGCGAAAACGGCAAAGTTATCCTGCCGTTGCAGGATATGTTCTGGGGCGCTCGTTTCGGAATGCTCACGGACCAGTTCGGCATCAACTGGATGTTCAGCGCTGAATTGCCCAAAAAGTAATTGCCGGCAATGAATCGCGCTCCGGTGTGGGCGCGATTCATGCTGTGCAATGGCGTACACTGTCTTCCTTTGTTCTTTCAAAGCGAAACGGACGCCAATCATTCAATAACTCGCTCCGCCGTGACGATTCTTCAGCGTTTACTTCTGCCATCGCGCGAGGCGAATGCATTAAGCTGAGAATCGTGCATCTCATTTGAAAAGGTGAACGTATGAAGATTGCATTCGTCGGCTTAGGCAACATGGGCTTGCCCATGGCGGAAAATCTGGCCAAGGCGGGACATACACTCACTGTCTATAACCGCACGCGCAGCCGCGCCGAGCAACTAAAGGGCGTACGTGTGGTTGCGGATCCCGGTGAGGTCGCTGCGGACGCGGAAGCTATAATCACGATGCTGGCAGACGATCACGCGCTGGAATCGATGGTCTTCCAGAAGGGAACGATCCTCGATTCGCTTCCTGCCGATGCGATTCATATTTCCATGAGCACGATCAGCGTCGCGCTTTCGCGCCGACTGGCTGCCGTGCATGAGGAGCGCAAGCAGCACTATGTTTCCGCGCCGGTCTTTGGACGTCCTGAAGCCGCTGCCGCAGCAAAATTGTTCGTCGTAGCTGCAGGCCCGAGCGCCCAGGTAGAGAAGTGCCGACCGATCTTTGATGCCGTTGGCCAGAAAACTTTTATTGTCGGTGAAGATGCTTCCGGAGCTAATACGGTCAAGCTCACTGGAAACTTTTTGATCACTGCCGTAATAGAAAGCCTGGCAGAAAGCTTTGCGCTAGTGAGGAAGTCAAAGCTTGATGTTCATCAGTTCCTGGGAATTCTCACCAGCACGCTGTTCAATGCGCCGATTTATAAAACATACGGCGGCATCATTGCCGCTGAGAAATTCGATCCCGCCGGCTTCAAACTGCCGCTGGGTCTCAAGGACAATCGTCTGCTGCTTGCCGCTGCGGAAGAAGCGGCTGTTCCCATGCCTGTAGCCAGTTTGGTGCGCGACCGTTTTCTGGCCGCAATGGCGGAAGGTCTTGCAGAATCGGATTGGTCATCGATTGCCAAAATCTCGGCCAGGGAAGCCGGTCTTTAAGCAAAGGCAAATTGCAGATAGCGAAATTGGCAATTGGCAATTCCGGCGATGGCATTGTGTTCTACTCTCCTCGCAACGCCTCCACTGGATCCACCGTCGCTGCTCTTCTTGAAGGCAGATAGCTGGCCAGGAAGGCCGTAACCAGCAAACCGATCGAAACAGCAGCGTAGGTCATGAGATCGACCGGCCTCACGCCAAAAAGCAGGGTCGAGAGGAAGCGCATGGAAAGAAATGCGCCCAGCAGCCCAAAAGCAACACCAATTACGGTGAGCAGCAGGCCGTGGCGGACAAACATTCCAGTCAACTCCTGGCGTTGCGCTCCTAGCGCCATGCGAATGCCGATCTCGCGCGTGCGTTGCGAGACCGAGTAAGCAATCACGCCATAAATGCCTACGGTTCCCAGCAGCAATGCCATCACGCCGGCAACGCCCAGCATGAGCAGCGTGAAAGAGGTGCGGGCCATTGAACTGCGATAGTAATAGTCTTCTGTTCGCACCGCGGCAAGGGGCAGGTTGGGGTCCACCGACCACACGGCCTGGCGCACTTCTTTCATCAGGCTTTCTGTGCCTGCGAGTGGAGTACGCAACGCGAAAGACAATTCGCGGCGCGTATCGATGCTCTGGCCCTCAAAGTTGCGCATCATGAGTGGCCAGTAAGCCACGCTGGAAGGTGGCTTGTTTAAGCCGTCATCGTAAACATCGGTTACCACGCCGATCACCTCGCGCCAGTCGTCCGTTGAACCGACGCGGATGCGCTTGCCCAGCGCTGCGGAAGGATCATGCCATAACTCGCGCGCTAGATTTTCTGACACGAGCGCGACAGGATTCAAATTGTAGATATCAGTCCACGTGAAGTCGCGTCCCACTACCAGCGGCGTGCCCATCGTCTTGAGGAAGCCGGGTGAAATCCACTTGAAACGCCGAATCGTCGGCAGTTCTCCCGGGCGGTAGGTGTGATCTTCAGCGAAGACGGGATCGAAGGAGCCGTTTCCATCCAGCGGGACACTGCTGGAGATGCCGATCGACGCCACGCTCGGCACCACCTCTATCTTGCGCATGATCTCTTCAAATTTGCGCGGCACGTTTTGGTCGTCCGGGACTTCGGTCTTGGGAATATCGATGGTAAAGAGCTGGACTTCATCCGGCCCAGTAAACCCGGGCTGCACTTTTGTGAGCGCGACAAAAGTGCGAGTCATGAGTCCGGAGCAGATCAGCAGTAACAGCGCCAACGCAACCTGCACCACTACCAATGTGCTGCGTGCGCGATGCTGGTCGCGGCTTTGGCTTGCTCCGCGCGCACTCTCGCGCAAGCCGGTGGCAAGACGCGCTCCGGCGTATTTAAAGATTGGGATAGACCCGAACAGCAGGCTGGCCAGGATCGCCACCACCAGCGTAAACAGAAGCACCCAACCATCAATGCCAATCTCATTTACGCGTGGCAGGCCGTGTGGGGCCATCGCCACCAACACGCGCAGCGCGCCATAAGCAAGGCCCAATCCCAGCAGGCTGCCCAGAATTCCCAGAACCAGACTTTCAACAAGCAGGTCAGAGACAATGCGGCTCCAGCCAGCGCCCAGCGCTGAACGAATGGCAAGCTCTTGCCGCCGGCCGTCCACTCGCACCAGCATAAGATTAGCGACGTTAGCGCAAGCGATCAGCAACACCAGCGCTATCGATCCCATCAGCACCCACAACACCTTGCCCACATCCCCGATAACTCTGCTCTTGAGCGGCGTAAGGTTGATGCCGATGCCCGCTGATTGAAACATTTGCAGGCTGAAGCCGGGCGGGGCAGGGAAACTCGATAGCACTACGGGAATCAACCGGGTCACGTCTGCGCGGGCTTGCTCAATCGTGATTCCTTTTTTCATACGGGCGATCATCATGAAACTGAAATTGCCCAAAAAGATCTTGCCGCGATCAAACTGGAACAGCAGCAGCATGCCCGGATCTTCCTGATCAAGGATGTGAAAGTCCCTTGGCATCACGCCAATGATTTGCGTTGGCTTGCCATCCACCTTGATTTCCTGTCCCACGATTCCACGATCACCGCCGAACTTGCGCTGCCAGTAGCCGTACATTAAGACCGCCGTTGGTGGAGAGTTGGGCAGGTCGTCCTGCCGAGAAAAGCCCCGGCCCACCACTGGAGCAGCGCCCAGGACACCGATCATTCCATCGGTCATACGCTGCACCCGCACTTGTTCCGGTTCTCCACGGCCGGTCACGCTGACGGAATCATTAGTCATCATCGCTATGTCATCGAAGGTCTTGTTCTGTTCGCGATAAATGAAGTAGTTGGAGGGTGCGCCGGGAAAATCTCCTGCTGAATTGATCGCTGCCGCTGAATGGGAGATGACTACCAGTCGATCAGAATGCGTATACGGCAGAGGCTTTAACAGGATTCCTTCCAGCACGCTGAAGACTACGGTATTAGCGCCTACACCTGCGGCAAGTGTGATCAGGGTTACGGCCGTAAACATTGGCGCGCGACCCAGACGCCGAAAAACCTGTCTCAATTGTGTTGAAAAATATCCCATGATTCCGTCCCTCCCCGCCCGGTGCGCTTCCCAGGCAAGACACACGTATGACTCCCTGGCTTTCATTACGAAAGCCAGTTAGAAAAAGTTGCAAGTTTTTCCGAGTGTGGGCGATTTAGTTTTTGGATTGTGGCTGGCACAGGGATAAAAGATTTGTGGGGCCAGGAAAGCTTTCGGCTAGATCAGCGTTTTTCCACAATCAGCTCCTGGCACGTGATGCAGTAGCGACTCCAGGGGACAGCGTTCAGGCGGTTGAGGCCGATTTCCTGCTCGCAGTTCATACAACTGCCAAACGAGCCATCCCTGATACGGGCGAGAGCAGCTTCAACCAGGGCCAACAGACCGCGTTCCTGCGCTCGCTGCAGAAAGGCCATCTCCTTCGACTGCGAGAAATTGGCGCGGTCCCCTTCGTCCCGGCCAAAGTCGTGGGCTTCATGCCGTTCTTCATTTGCCTGGCTGCGGCGCAGTTCCTCACGCTTCTTGGTGAGGATGGCTTCAAATTTTGCTATTTGGGCTTTTTCCATCGTGCTCTCAACGTGGTAAATATCTTGCCAGAATTGATCTATTCTTACACCTTTGCCTTGGTTCGTGCTCCCCGCCAGTAAAGCAGCAGCCCGGTTCCGATAAAAGCCACAGTGGATCCAATCAGCTTGCCCTCGAAAACAATTTTGTTTTCCCCGCCTGGTGGGATCATTGCCAGCGCCATTGAGCCAAGCGTAATCAGAAAAGCCAGCGATCCGGCGATCCAGATTCCAGCTCTTCCACCCGGCACCAATACCGCGCCGCCCTCTTTGCGATCCGGCCGGTACGACAGTTTGATCGCAGCCGCATACATGTAAAGAAAAGGAATAAAGTAGAGAATGACTGACATGTCCACCAGAAATTGATACGCGCCGATCACCGTCGCATTGATTTGTGAGAACACTAGAATTGCTGCCGAAATTCCAGCCTGAATCAGTATGGATATATAAGGCGTCTTCCAGCGGGGATGAATCTTACCGAAGAACGAAGGCAGATAATGGTCAATTCCAGCAACAAATGGCACGCGTGCCACGCCGGCAACGGTCGCGCCGACGCCTCCGGCATTTCCCACTGTAACCAGTATAGCTGCTATGACACCGAACCACGCGATCCCCAGCACGGCTGAGCTGCCGCTGATGCCTTGAAACACTCCGTTGCGCACATCAGTCTTATCCGGCGACTGCAATGCGAGCAATGCTACGGTAGCAATTACGTAGATCAGGGCAATCAGCACCGTGGAAGCATAGATGGCCCTTGGGAATGTTTTGCGCGGCTCGCGCACCTCTTCACTCATGGCGCAAACCAATTCCATTCCCGTGAAAGCGAAAGCAATATTCGACCAGAAATTTACCGTGTCCCAGTTCCACACCGGGAAAGAAGATTTCCACGAGAAATGTGTAATGCTGCCATGTTGCGCGCCAATGTACCAGGCAATCCCGACCAGCATGAGCAATGGAACGTAGGTGGAAACGCCGCCCGCATTTTGCAGCCATTTTCCAATATCCAGGCCTACCAGATTGAGGACCACCGCGACCGCAAGCAGTCCGATTGATGCCCATAACAAATAGGAAGGGCTGCTGGCCAGATGTCCCCACTTTGGCCCGCCGATGTACACAGACATGGCCACGCTTGCCGTCAACAGTCCGGGAAAGTAGAAGAACGTGTAAATCCAATAAGCCCATCCTGCGACAAATCCGTGGAAATCGCCAAACGCCTCTTTGCTCCACACATAAAGCCCGCCCTCTGCCGGATAGCGTGTGGAAAGCTCAATGATGATCAGCGCGGTAGGAAGAAAAAAGAGAACAGCGGCCAAAACCCACAAGCTGATGGACGAAGTGCCATTGTGGGCTGCGGCAGCGATCCAGCGCGGTCCCAGTACGGCGGCGATGTTGAACAGCAGCACGTCCCAGAAGCCCATGGCGCGACGCAACTGCGATTTTGGTGTGAGGTTCTCCTCAGCCATTCATCCCTTTCCGAGCATTTAAAAGATTTGCGATCGCGATCATTCTACTCTGCCGGTTTTGTAGCCACGGCTACGACGAACGTCAATTCAGAATTCAAGATCAAGATGAGCGGAGATAGTTCCTCTTTGCGAAAGCAGCCATTCCAAATAAGAATCAACGAAAGCCTTGCGTTGATTCGCTTTGACAAGAACTTCGCGAGACTCGTTCAAGTTGAGCGACTTCCCAACAAATGTAGGTCTCTTTTTCTGCGGAGGCTTCATGGAAATGAAGCCCGATGTTATAGGAATTTGTGAGCCACAGCAAAAAAATGAGCGCGATTAAGCGCTCATTTCGTGGCTAAGTTCGGCGCATACTACAGATTTATTTACGGAACTTCCGCACCAGCAGTCCGATACCACCGCTCACCATTCCTAACAAACCTAACAACGGCAGGAACGTCGCCGTAGCCGGCAGCTTGCTTTTGCCTTGTGCATCATTGGATTGCTGGTTTGGATTGATCTTTGGCGTTGTTGAGCTGTTCGCCGTGGCTTCCGATCCAGTGGAGTTTCCCTGGGTTGCATTCGCTGGAGGCGGAGTCCCAGTTTGCTGGCCGGATGCACTGCTTTGTGTTTGCGAGCTGCTTTGCGCGGCTGGTGAAGAGGTCTGTGCAGTTTCACTCTGCGGCTGGCTCGGCGCTGTGGTGCTTGGCGAAGTAGAACTCTGCGTTGCTTCGCTTGGCATGGATCCTGCTGGGCCCAGGGGCGGCATATTCTTGGCCGTGGTCACTCCAGTCTTGTTGCTGAGCATCTGTTGAACATCCTGATTGGTGAGGGTGCGCGCATTTGTTGCGGATTTTGCTGCTTTGTACTGCGCTGCAACCTGGCCCAGGCTTACGCTGTTTGGATTGGATACGGCCCCTGCATAATACGAGGGCCCCAGATCATTTCCGCTGGATTCGCTTGCTGCGTTTTCTTCTGCCGCATTTGTCGTATTCTCTGGAGCAATCACTGCCGTAGTGCCTGACACCACTGACTCATTTGTAGTTGGCGTGGTAACCACAGGTTGTATTCCCGGCTGGCTGTAATACACCACTGTATCGTTTGGCGGGGGCACCATGTTGTTGGTTAGAGGCGCAGAATTGCTGATCCCAGCTCTTCCTGCATCGCTTATTCCTGCCGTGGGCGCAGGCGCAGCAAACGTAGTGCTCGGAGTAGTCGGACCATTGCCCAGCAAAACTGTGTTTCCGCTTAGCGTTGGAGAAGCCACACTTCCCGGCGCCGTTTGCGCGTTTGAAGGCTGGGTAAGAGCGATTATCGCCCACACAAAGACCGCTGCTGCTAAAGACCTGCGAAACATAGCTCACCTCTGCCACTCGTACATCCATAGGATTACGGGAGAGTAAACAGGGGATGCCAGAGGAGCAGCAATCAGCATTTGGCCGTCAGCCCAAACCGGAACCGGTCGGAATCAACCTAGAGACAGTTTGCGGCAGTTCAACTGCCAACAAAGCGCGCATACAGGCTGCGTGCCACAGCCGTGTCATTCGTCCCTTTGATGATGGCCCGCCCGTCGGGGAAAAGGGTCATTTCATAGGGATCGCGCCAGAACTTAAGCACAAACGCGTTGTGCTTGACTGTACCGTGCGCTTCCAGGCGGGTGGACATCTCTGCAAAGTTTACGGGCCGCGAGCGCTCGTGAATTTGCACAGAATTTCTTCCGCAGAGCGTGATCTGCGGACGGCGCTCGCCTGTCAAATGCGGAAATTCATGTCTGACACAGGTTTGGCAGTCCTTGCGTGGCTTGTCTGCGGCGATCTCCGCTTGCTCATTGCTCCAGACATCGAAAGAAAGCAATGTCCGCCGCAACTTATCTCTGGCCCCAACTAGGAATTTGATCGCCTCGGTTGCCTGAATCGATCCAATGACGTTCACCGCGCTGTTCAGGATACCTGCCGTGTCGCAGGTCTCTACCGTTCCGCTGGGCGGGGCAGGAAACATGCACGCAAGGCACGCAGTTTCGCCGGGAATAATGTTCATGGTGACCGCGTAGGCAGCCACTGCGGCTGCGTAAATCCACGGTTTACCATGCTTCACGGCAAAATCGTTGATCAGGTAGCGGGTCTCAAAATTGTCAGTGGCATCCAGAATCAAATCGGCTTCGCCCAGGAGTGCGGCAGCATTTGCCGGCATCAGGTCGGCGACCTCAGCTTTTACCTGCACGTCAGAGTTAAAGGCGGCAATTTTTCTTGCCGCTGCAACTGCCTTGGGCAAAGACTCGGCTGCATCAGCTTCATCAAAGAGCGTTTGCCGTTGCAGGTTGCTGGGCTCAACATAATCGCGGTCGATAATTACCAGCTGGCCCACGCCTGCGCGCGCCAGCAGTCCGGAGACGCATGCGCCGGTTGCGCCGCAGCCAACAATCGCCACCCGCCCCTGCGCCAGCCGTACCTGACCCTGGGCTGCAATTCCGGGAAACAGCACCTGGCGCGAGTATCGATCTTCAAACTTCATGACACATTTATTATAGGTGTATTAAAGAAGGGGCAATTTAAAGCGGTTCCCAGCGAGAGCCTGCCGGGCCCGCGCACGTGCAACTAAGGTCCAAGCTGCTGCCATCGAAGTACACAAAGCGACTTCAAAAAAAGGGGCGAATATTGCCACGCTTCCGACCAGTGTGCCTGGCCATTGTATTGTGCCTGGGCGTGTGCGCGGCACAGCAGCAGCCATCCACAGGTCAGGCCGCGTCCGGCCAAAGCCCGCAGGCGCAAGACCAGGTAAATCGCCCTGCACCGACACCCAATAAGCTAGAAGCCTCTCCTCAGCCTGCTCAACTCTCGCCTGCGCTGCCAGTTGCTCCAGCTTTGAACCTTAACAGCCTGCAGGGAACCAAGGTCGCCGCCATTCAGATCAATAGCTCCGCCATAGATAATCCTGAAAACCTTCTTTCTCTTTTGCCGCAGAAAGTGAATGAGCCGCTGGATAAATCCAAAATCCGGCAGTCGGTACAGAAGCTGTACGATACCGGGCGTTTTGCGGAAATCCAGGTGGAAGCGCAGCGTACGCCACAGGGCGAGGTGATGCTGGTGTTTGATGTGCGCGAGAATTATTTCTTTGGCTCGCTTCTGGCGGAAGGCGCACCGGGCAAGCCGAGCGATAGCCAACTGATTAACGCCAGCAAACTGAATCTGGGAGAGCAGTTTACAGACGAAAAAATCAAGACCGGCATTGAAGGAATGCAACGATCACTGCAGGAAGGAGGCTATTACCAATCCAGCATCAAGCCTTTTTACGAATGGGATGCGCGCACCCAGCAGGTGAAGGTGCTCTTCGTGGTCGATCGCGGCAAGCCCGCGCGTGTGGGGCAGGTGAACGTGACAGGATCGCCGGGATTCAGCGCGGATGAAGTGCGGAAAATCACCAAACTTCGTTCCGGCAGCACGGTCAATATTTCCAAAGTTACCAATGCGCTGGAACGGCTGCGCAAACGTTACCAGAAGCAGGACCGTCTGGAAGCCCAGGTCACGCTGACGCAACGCATCTACCATCCAGAGACCAATCGGGTGGATTACACCTTCGACATCAGCGGCGGCCCGATTGTGGACGTTAAAGTTGAGGGTGTAAAGATACGGCGCGGGGTGATCAAGAGGCTTGTGCCGATTTACGAAGAGAGTGCGGTGGACGATGATCTGCT
>DASTCT010000167.1:0-16000 GCA_035710845.1 Candidatus Angelobacter sp. | reverse complement strand
ATTACGACTTTTATACGCTCTGCTGCCTGGTCGTTCTGCTTGTGGCATCCCGCCGCAGATATAAGGAAACATAAGAGGATAAGCAAAAAAGGTCTGTTCATATATGGAAATGAGCCGCTCACGTAACAAAAGGTTACGACTCGCGTCTAAACCAATAACAATTATTTTGGGACATTTCTATCCTGTAAGTTTGCAGAACATAGTAAATTAAATTGAGTCGGGGCGGCATGGAAACCATCCAAAAAAGAGCCGAGGAAGGCATTACCAGCGAACTGGCGCTTGTCCAGGCAGCCAAAAAAGGCGATCTGGAAGCTTTTAGCGAACTGGTGAAGCGGTATGACCGCAATATCTTCCGGATCGCGCAGCACATCACGCATAATGAGGAAGACGCCCAGGACGTGGTTCAGGACGCGTTCCTCAAGGCGTACCAGAACCTTGAGCAGTTCCAGGGGAACTCAAAGTTTTATACCTGGCTGGTTCGGATCGCCGTAAATGAAGCGTTGATGCGCCTGCGCAAGCGGCGCAATGACCGGACTGTCTCACTGGACGAAGATGTGGAGACAGAGGATGGCGCTATTCCCCGCGAAGTTGCGGATTGGTCGCCGAACCCGGAGCAACTGTACGGAACATCAGAGCTGGGTGACATCCTGAAGAAAACGATTCAGGGGCTTTCGCCGGGCTTCCGCACGGTGTTTGTGTTGCGTGATGTTGAAGGGCTTTCTACGGAGGAAACAGCGGAAATGCTGGGCTTGAGCGTACCTGCGGTAAAATCAAGGCTATTGCGCGCTCGATTACAACTCCGTGAGCGGCTGGCAAAATATTTCAAGTCCAAGAATGGCGGAGACGGCCAACGGTGAAGTGCAAACAGTTTTTAGAAGAGTTGACCGATTACCTTGACGGCAAGATCAGCGAAAGCCTAAAGGCTGAACTCGATGAGCATCTGCATTGGTGCCACGAATGCCACGTGGTGATGAACACCACCAAAAAGACTATCGAGATTTACCGAGATAATGAAGTTTACGAGCTTCCGGAAGACCTGAGATCCCGCCTCCATCAAGCCATCATGACCAAGTGCCGCAAAGCCCACCATAGCAAGAAATCCAGCAGCTAATTTTCATTGGCTCTATTGAAAATCACGGAATTCACATCATCAAGCTGGATGACCGATCGCAACGCAATAGACCACGCCTTGCTTTGCACAATCGAAACCTAAAACATTGTTCAGCTTGGAGTCGATGAACCCGCCTATGCAAAGAGAGCCCAATCCCTGCGCTATTGCGAGCAGGCAAAGGTTCTGGGCAACATGGCCGGCTTCCAGCAGAATGTATCGATATCCTCGCGACCCGTATTTTTTGAGCGTGCGTTCAAAGCGCGCTGCAATCAAAATTAAAGCATTTGCGTTTTCTACAGGTTTGGGGTCCAGCAGGCATGCGGCAACTTCATTCATGCCGGACTTTATTTGCAGCTTTTCTAGAGAGTGATCTAAGAGGTTGTAACGATGCAGGCCCTGTTCCAGCCCCTCTATTTCCTGTGTGGCAAGGTAAAGTTCCAGCGGGTACAGGGCTCCAGCGGAGGGCGCGGCACGAAGGAGAGTTTCCATTCCGGGCCCCGATTGGTTTGAGCCCGTTATGCCACAAGCGCCGCCGAGGAGCGTGCTGAGTTCGGCGCACATCATTTTTTCACGAGTGTACTGGCGGCAGGAGCGGCGAGATTTCAGGATTCGCACCAGAGCGGATTCCTGCACGGGAATCGGCAATGCTATGGCGCTCGCTCCGACTGGAAACTGCTCGCGTGGGATCTCATAAATCAGTGAATTGGGGTCAGGGGGCGCCGTGGGCTCGGAATTGAGATGATAAAGCAGGGACAGGGAAAACATGTCTTCAATAGGCAGCATTACGCTCTCCTGAATTTAGACCGGGGTTCGAGATCGGTCTGTGCCACATCTTCTCCAGAGCAGCTCGAACGGTCTAGGCCAGAGGATGCGGGCAAGGATTGATATCGGCCTGGCTCCTGATGGCGCTGGAGTGTCCCAGCAATTGTGGAACTTCAAACAGTCTTTTTCCGCCCAAGCGCTCCAGTCCATATCCAAAGTGCATCGGCTGGAGCTGAGTAACCAACATGCGAGTCACGCACAGGCCGAAATCTTTTATGTCCGGGGTTGTCAAGTCTATACATACCACGCGCAGCCCTGCAGACCGCAGAGCATCCACACAGAAATGCAAGTCAGCC
Source organism: Candidatus Angelobacter sp. (assembly GCA_035710845.1). Lineage (GTDB taxonomy): Bacteria > Acidobacteriota > Terriglobia > Terriglobales > Acidobacteriaceae > Angelobacter. The sequence continues at coordinate 13,771 of DASTCT010000167.1, read as the reverse complement.
TGAACGCTTCCACGGGAGTAGTCGGGCAAAACTTCAATTGGCTGGACTTGAGGAGCTTGCAGCAGGAAGCGCATCTCATCCAGCGCCTCAATCCTGCTGAAGAATGCGCTGTGATCTTCCAGGGTTTTAACATCGGGAAAAGATTTCACTGGTTTCTGGTCCTTGGGCCGGCCAAATCCGATCATTTCTCCGGAATAGACCTGGCATACCTCAGTAAGCGCTTTCGTGATTGCCCGCACCGGATCAAGGCTGCATCCTAACCCGACCACTGCGGCGGGTCGGCGTCCGGAGCGGTCAACCGCAACTGCCATCATGACGTGAATGGGAATATCGACCGTAACATTGAATACCAGGACTTCGATCCCGAAATGCGCGTAATGCTGCACAATTCCGCGGGGCATACCTTGCAATGGAGACAAATCAACAAGCGGAGAAGGTAGCCGGTTCATCCAGGAGATCAAAAAAGCATCCCGTTCAATCAGCTCGCAAAGGCCGTTCAGCATGGCGGATTCCAGATTAGGGCCAGCCGCCAGCCCGTTGGAGGTGCCCAGGCATAGCTGCGGCTCCGGTGATTTTGGAAAATAATTCAGATAGACAAGCGATGCCGGGACCCATACGCTTTTTCCCCCAGGCAGTTCTCGCCCTAAAACCCAGCCCAGTTCTTTGTCGCCAGGACTTTGCAGCGGGAAGCCCTCCCGCTTGTACTGTGCGTCCGAATAGAGCACAAATTCGAAAGGAGAAATTGCCGTTTCCGATAAGTCCTTCCACCGCGCCATGCGCAACAAGTCTGGGTCGATATGATAGGCGCAGTAATGCTCTATGGCTTCGCCCATAGCGCTTGCCATGGCTTCCTCTTCCGTTTCTCCTTTCCCGGAAGCGCCGCGTTCAAGCGGACCGCTGCGAATGAAATCAAAATGGGCTAGCACCGCCTGATACAGGACCGGCGGATTGGGCTGCTCCATGCCGCGAGAGATTTTGGACAGACTTCGAATAATGCCTGTGCGTGGACTAACCAGCTTGCGCAGCTCTTCGAGATTGCTAGTCTCAACGCTGGCCTTCGGGCGGGATGTACAGCCTTTGCTTGCCTTCACGTTCGCTTATTTCCGAAACAGACAGGGCACCATGGCTTGCGCAACACCATGTGCTTCTGCAAAGTGAGTTGCAGGAAGTCAACTACGATCAGTTGTCCGAGAGCTGAAGGAGGCGCGAAACCCGTCAGTTGTTTCAATGCCTCCAGGCCAATCATGTTTCCCATAATGCCGGAGCCAAAAGCCAGGTTTTCACGCGTTCCGCTGTCGTCCTGCTTGCGACGGTCGAGAAAGCGCAGATAGGAGAATGCTTCGTCAGGGTTATCGGCGCAGGCGACGGCGCGCATGCTGTAACACATGTAACAGGCCGTCTCATGGGGGCGAATGGTCGGACCTAACAATCCCTCAAAGCCTGAGGCTGCGCAAGAAGTCCAGGGAATTCCGGCCTCTAGGCAAACGCGATTCAATCTGTAAATTACGGCGCTCAACCCAGGATCGACGCAGCAGATCACAAAATCACACCCCGTAATCGCCTGGAGAATGGAAGCTTCGGTTTCCAGTACATCGGCCTGAGCGCTTACCTTCGTCTTCGTTGACAAAGCCTGGATTCGCCGGCAAACGGCATCAACTCGCGGAGCGCTAACGTCTTCAGCGGAAAACAAACAGTTCAGGTAAGGATCAGTGGCGGCAATGGGAAGCGCGTCAAAGCAGCGAATGGCTCCTACCTGGGCTGCAGCCAGCGCAAGAGCCGCGGTAGCGCCCGGCCCTCCCATCCCTATCACTGCCACTTGAGAATCCGCGAGCTTTTGCTGCACGCGGACTGCATCCAGCCCTAGTTCGTGGAAGAAGTTAAGCTGCGGCTCCAGCCTGCCGGAAAGCTCAAGCGGCAACTGCGTTTGCCCGTGGTCTTGCAGGATATGATGGGCGCTCAGCAGCTCCAGACCCTGCTTGAGTTCCTGGGAGGTGAGCACTCCCGCCAGGTTAGCTTCGATCTCCTCCACCGTGTGTCTGCCATCCAGCAACGGGATCACCCATTCGTGAAACTCCAGCGCATGGGCAGTTTGCACTTTGATCCGGCGGCGCTGGGAAACAAAGTAGAGAAACGTTTCCCCTGACTCGCCAGCAGGTTCAGTCAACACGTGGAAGTACGCTGGCAATCGTGGTTTCTTCAACTTAGCCAAGCCTCTTGAAACCAGTTGTCCACACACTATTATGTTTGGTCGAAGACGAGATTATTTTAAGGCGAACTTCAGAAACAGCTCGCCTCAAGATGGTTACGCACAAAGATTGGCGCCAGCCTCTTGCACTTTGACCGGCGATAAATTGAAAGTGTTATTGGCCTAATGATGCAAACCCGGCGCCCCATGGGCCGCACGCCTGGGGTAGCTCCGGCCGGCTCAATTGCGATTGGACACACTCCGGTGGGTGGCATGGAAAACACGTAGGAAAGGTGCATATAACACCCGGCACCTGTTCCACTTCACTCGCGATCATCCGGTCTTCGATCTTTGTGATTTTCATGCTGAAGCGCTCCTTGCTTTGAAGAATGCACGCCGATGGTAAGGTTCATTGCTGCCGATGTCAAGTGCAGTGGATTGAAAATTCTAAGGATTCGTGAGCTCAGGCTTCACATCCTAAAACAACGCAAGCCATCAACGTGTAATATTTACACCATTTTCAGTGGTGCAAAATTCTGCCCATTCGGTTGCGAACCTTTTCCCGCTACTCTGAATCTAATGTAACAGTACGGCGGACAATGAACTAATGTGTACATTAGGACATGTCCTGTAGTACAATAGGCCAAGTCGGCAAGATAACGCTTCCTTAGGAACCCGCAGTTTGGGGTTGGTGATTTTTATGGCGAGTCTGCTTGATGTATTGTTTGGTTGCAGCCACAAAAACTTCAGCTTTCCGATTACGAAAAGACCAGGCCAGCGCTTCTCTGAAGCAGCTTCTATCACTGGAACCTACGTGGCATGCCTGGATTGCGGCAAGGAATTCCCTTACGACTGGCATGAAATGAAGGTTATTGAAGGCAATTCTAACAAAGTAAAGGGTTTGTCTGCTAAAGCAGCAGAGTCATTTGCCAGCAAATAGGGTCGGCTGGATTGCTGCTTCAAACGCTTATGTGCTTCTTATCCAAAGGGCGGAGGCTCTCATTTCCTTCGCCTTTTTAGATTGATATTTTAGAGTTGCTACCTCCCCTCTATTACCAATTAACCAGAGCTGGATTTTGGCCAGTCCCGTCCGTAACCTTTCTTACCTCAAAAGTCGAAAATACTACTCCCGCTAGTCGACTGTTCTGTGGCATGATCAACCCAGAATTGGAGAAAAGCCATGAGAACTCCCCCCAGCGGACGCACTCCGTCCCCTGACCATGGTTTCTTTAGACGGAGTCTAAGACAAGCGCGGCTGACGGAATCCACCTGCAGGAAGTGCAGGTCTTTTGTCGCTGCCAGCATCCGGCCGGAAATGCTGGATTTTATGGAAAAACTGCACCTATGTATCCTGGGGAAGCATTTTCCTGGGAAGCCTATTACATCTGCCTAAATTCTGTTCCCTGACGCAATAAAACAGGCGGCCTTGTGATGGGCCGCCTGTTGGCTTTTTGGCCTAAATTTTGTTTACTGCTGATCGCGACGTTTCAAGGTTGGGCGATCATCGTCCTTCTTGTCGCCGTCCTTGGTAGAGGCTTGTGAGCGCCGTAACGAAGGCTTATTAGGATTGTTGGCATCATCAACCTTGTGGCGATTTTCAATGGCTGCCAGACGTGCTTTGACATCGTTGAATTCTGACGTCGTCTCAATGTACTGGTCGCGCGGAGGCAGGATCGTGGCAATCTCTTCCTGCGATTTCTGGATGCGATCTGGCGTCTGCGGATGGTCTGAGAAAACCTTGGCCATGGAACCCGGCTTCTTCTTCTCCTGGGCCTGGATCTTTTCAAAGAAGTTCACAAACTCGTTTGGATCGTAGCCGGCCTTGTACATGTATTGAATGCCCAGGTAATCAGCCTCGGCCTCAAAGCCACGTGAAAACTTGAGGAACGTAACTGGCAAGCCAATACCGGCCGCTTCGCGTGCCGCCAAGCCAATGCCGCCGCCTACAAAGATCAAAGGCAAGCTGGCAAAATTGGCAAACTGCGCACGAGTCATCTGTCGCGTGGTATGGCGGGCAGCAACGTGAGCAATCTCATGGGCCATCACGCCGGCCAGCTCAGCTTCATCATCGGCCGCAAGGATCAGGCCTGAATTCACATAGAAAAAGCCGCCTGGGAGCGCCATGGCATTGATTACGTCAGAATCCACCACTTTGATCGTGAATGGCACTTTGGCATCAGAGTTACGCACCAAGTTCTGGCCAATGCGATTCACATACTCGTTAACCACAGGATCGGTCACCATCTTCAGGCTGGATTCAATCTGAGTGGCATATTCCTTGCCCATGCGGATTTCGCTCTCAATGGAGTACCAATCCCAGCCAGCCACCTTGCGGTTGCCGATGGCGTCAACATCGTCCTTGCCGCCGCTGTGCTTGGATTTGGCTTCTTTTTTCTTGTCTTTTTTGTCCTTGTCCTTTTTGTTCTTGTCCTGATCAGTCGCAGGTTGGGCCTGATCCTGATTTTGATCAGTAGTCGTTGTCTGGCTCTGGTCAGCGGGCTGTGCCTGGGTTTGATCGGAGGACGCTGGCGCTGTTGTCTGGCTAGGCTGCGCCTGGGGCTGTGTCTGATTGGCTGCAGGCTGCTGCGTCTGGCTGCTTGGAGTCTGGACCTTTTGTTGATCATCCTGGGCAAATGCTGAGGCGGACAGACTTAGCCCGGCAACCAGGAAGGACGAAAGCAATAATGCCTTAAATTTCATAGCACACTCCGGCGAGGAACGGGACCCGCTTGAGGACACGCTCATTATACCCCTGTGATATACACGTATCTTTGGATTTATCCCGTATTGGGTGCGATGCACAACTATCAGAGTTGGTTATCCCTCTGCGAGAGAGAGGCGGGGTTAAGTTTAGTAAAGAAGCGGTTTTCTGGTTCGCACCGGCTACCTCTGTGGCCAAATGCAGTATTTCCACCCGCTTGGCCCGCCATTCCCCTGCTGAGTCCTGCTGGGCCGTCACTCTCACTTCCTGCCCTGGAGTGAGGCATTCAGAATTGCATTTGCGGCGTTGGCTGGAAGGGATTTCTTCACCAAAGACAACCACCGCATGGGCCACTTCCACCCGGCGTAACATGCGGTTCCTGCCTTGTACAAATATCCAGCCGGGAACATGGGGGGTGTTTTCTGGCGGATCGATTACCTTTCCGCTGAAGGTGCCGTCTGCGGCGGAAAGTGGGATGCAGCTCATCAGGAGCACGAAAATGAGACACCACATCCACCCCGTCTTCATCCTCACTCAGATGCCAAGCTGCCGCGTGGCGTTTCTCTGTTCTCAGAGAGCGGGACTCATATCGTTGTCCCGCAAAAGGCGCATTGGACCTTGCCAAATCAGGCCAGGGATGGGGAAGCAATACGAGTTTTGTCTATGGGCAGGGCCGGTTTAACCAGCTACGCCATGGGGTGCTTTAAGGACTCGATCTCTTCGAGAATGCTCTGAAGGCGCTGCTCCAGTTGTTTCTTCGTCCTGGGTTTACGTTCTGTCTTGGCAAATTCCCAGTAATCTGCAATGGAACGGCGATAGAAATCTGCGGTTTTGTTGAGTAGATCAACTTTCTGATTAACTTGGACAGATATATCGTGATTCGACATAATTTTATTCTAGCGAATTACTGCCGCCATTGCCAGCCTTTCTCTCTGGCATCCAGCCAACCCATTAGTCGTAGTACTCAAGGCCAAGGTGGGTGATGAGCGGTTCGCCCCGCAGATGGCGCAACGTGTTCTTGAGCTTCATCGACTGAATGAACAGATCATGCTCAGGGTAAAGCCCCGGCACAGTCATAGGCGACTTCAAATAGAAGCTCAGCCACTCCTGTACGCCCAAGCCGCGCAACTGCTCACTGCGCTTGGCCAGATCAAGAAAGAGCACCAGATCAAGCACAATGGGTGCAGCCAAAATTGAGTCTCGGCACAGGAAATCCACCTTGATCTGCATGGGGTAGCCCAGCCAGCCAAAAATATCGATATTGTCCCAGCCTTCTTTGTTGTCACCCCGCGGCGGATAGTAGTTGATGCGGACCTTGTGGTGAATATTCCCGTAAAGCTTTGGGTAGAGCTTGGGCTGGAGAATATGCTCCAGCACTGAAAGCTTGGATTCTTCCTTGGTTTTGAAAGAGCCAGGATCGTCCAGCACCTCGCCATCGCGATTGCCAAGAATGTTGGTAGAAAACCAGCCGTGCAGGCCGATCATGCGGGCCTTGAAGCCCGGAGCCAGGATCGTCTTGATCAGCGTCTGCCCGGTCTTAAAGTCTTTTCCGGCGATTGGCGCTTCATTTTTCTTGGAGAGTTCATGCATCACCGGAATATCCACGGTGAGATTTGGAGCGCCGTTGGCAAAGGGCACGCCTTCAGAAAGCGCCGCATAGGCATAGATCATTGAAGGCGCAATGTTCTCGTCGTTCTTTTCGAGGCCGCGCTCAAATGATGCAATCGACTCATGCACAGCGGTCTGCTTCAGGAAAATCTCAGTTGAGCCGCACCAGATCATCGCCAGCCGGTCAGCGCCAGACTTCTTTTTGAAATCGCGAATATCAGCTCGTAACTGCTCTGCCAGATCGCGTTTGTTCTTCCCTTTCTTGACGTGCTTGCCGTCGAGCTTTTTCACGTAATTGCGGTCAAATACGGCCTTGCGTGGCTTAATGGAGCGCAGAAAAGGCTTGATCTGGTTGAGCAGCTCTTTTTCCAGCACGCCGGCGTGCATGGCGGACTCATAAGCATCCTCTTCAAACAGGTCCCAGCCCGTAAATACCAGATCATCCAGATCGGCCAGCGGGACAAACTTCTTGATCTTTGGCGATCGCCCTTCCGTGCGCTTGCCCAGACGGATGGTTCCCATCTGCGTCAGTGAGCCGATGGGCTCGGCGATTCCCTTGCGCACAGCCTCCACGCCAGCCATAAAAGTAGTGGCTACTGCGCCCATGCCGGGAATCATGATCCCCAGCTTGCCTTTAGCGGGAGCGATTTTGGTTGAATTCGACTTGTCAGAAGATGCCATTAATACGGAACCGTCCTTAAGGTGAGTGCAAACCTGTTATCTTCTCGTATTTGAGAGGCGTTTGTAAACAATTCTGTTCACGACAACGTGTGCGAGACGAAAATCCCGGATTGGTTTAATTAGCTGCCAATCTATCTTTTCCACGAAACCGATTCAGCCCACCAGCTTTTTTCCAAAGCCTAATCCATTCATTAACTAATTCCTGCATTATTTAAATAAGCCGCGGCATATCCGAAGGTTGCAGGGCGCGCATTAGCATTACATCGCCGCTTTCTTCTTTAAGTTCAAAGATAGGGTTCAGCTTCTGAAACGCGGAAAAGATAGCAAGCGAAACAGGTTTATTGTTAACCCAGATATCGACAACCCCATAGAGTTTGCCTCCTCGCCAGAGCAAATAGCAGTATTGTCCGCTCTGTTCTGCTTCCTCCACGAGTTTCACGCCGAGCGATCCAAAATCACCATCAATTCTTGATGCTCCAAGTGAATCTGGTCTCGTATACTGCTTAAGTTGATTTTTAGGAAGAGGCAATCCCAAATATTTTGAAAGCTCGCTCAAGTTTGGTGTGAAAGCTTCTTCGCAGGCAGCAACTACGAGCCGCCTAAATTCACTGAGTGCCGCAAGCGCTTGTGGATACGTCTTAGCACCTTCAATCAAAAGTTCATTGGCATTCTGCTGTCGATTGTCACTCATCTTTTCCCCTTTGTGACAACCCTTGCCGCACATGGTCTATTGTGCGGCCATAGAATATGGCCCGGCCCTTTCCCATTGTTTCTGGAGAAACAAGCTGAAGCACGTTATTTTCAACAGCTCCAATAAATCCAATAATCATTGCCGTCTTGACGAAACCGAGTTCTTTCATGAAGGTGCGAATTAATCGTCGTACTCGTAAGCAAAAATCAGCCCAGTTGAGCGCAGCAAATCCCTCATACTGTTCCGCTTCCGCTTCGGCGCAAAGCAGCACCAAACAACAAGGAATTCCACGGCGTTCGCACCACTCTCGATATCCACGCTGTTTCGCTGTATCGGCCTGATCCGCAGAGGTCGTTTTGACTTCAATTACAACAAGCGCGGCACTCCCAAATTCCAACATCACATCTAATCGCCCGCCAGTAATAACCTGTTCGCGTACAACTTTGATCTTTTGATTTTGGCAGCACTTAGCAAACATAGGATCATCGATCTGAAACAATGGTAAAAGCTGTTCTGGTTCTCTTATCTGTTCGAGAATCCATGCAAGCCAATCCGAATAAGCCTCTTCTCGTTCACCCTTAAGCCAGCGATTCACACCGGCCTCGGCACACAAAGGATCGCACAGTGGTGCAAGAGTCTGATTTGAACTTTGAAGCAGTGTATGAAGTTCGGTATCAAGTTCACGGGCGTGCGATTCGGCAGCTTTGATCATGTCCAATGCTGGTTGCCAACAAATAGCAGGCAATCGATGCAAAGCACCCCAATCGCGCATAAGCTTAGGAAATTGACTTCCCATTTGGCCTCTTGAGCATTTCTTACGGTGCGTACTATGCCGTCACTCGAACTCTCCCCTTCCAGTGCGACCACACGAACCAGATAATACCCGCCAGCAGAATTAAAACAATCACCGCATCCATCCGGTGGAACCACTGTTTCAAGCGCGGATCTGTCTCCCATCGCTCTCCTAATTTCCTTCCAATCCAAGCCAGCGCAAAGCACCACGGCCATGAACCTGCGAATGTATAGATATGGAAGCGCAGGCGTGGCATCCGGGCAATGCCGGCGGGCAGCGCGATAAAAGTCCTGATCACGGGGAGCAGCCGCCCAAAGAAAACCGCAACCGCGCCAAAATGCTTGAAAAAACGTTCAGCCAGTTCCAGTTCATGCTTGCCCAGGAAAATATGTGAGCCATATCGCTCCACCAGAGGACGCCCGCCATAACAGCCAATTTCATAGGCGATCACCGAACCCAGGTTGCAGCCCAAAGCGCCCACAGTGGCCACTCCCAGCAGCCAGAGCGGCCCATGACCGTAACGCGCAGCCACGCTTGTTACTGTAAGCGCACCCGCAAAAGGCATGATGATTTCTGAAGGCAAGGGAATACAGGCCGACTCAATCGTCATGAGCAAGAGCACGCCCAGATAGCCGGTCTTGGAGATCACGGCAATGATGAATCCAGCTAAAGCTGCAATGATTTTTTCAAGCATCCGGCGGGTCTTTTCAAAAGTCCTGTTTCAAAAATCTTCTGTTCAAAAGGCTTCTGTTCAAAAATCTGTGGATTCCTGGGTAAAGGTATAGCCGGGCAGCGTTACACCGGCATCCATTTTGGCGATTTTCACCCGGATGGTCTCTGCTTCCGGGGCGCTCACCTTGGCCGGCCGCAGCATGGCGTATTGCGTGAATAGTTCACCGTAAACCTTGGTAACCAGAAAATTGTCACCGCTTTCATCACTGCGCCAGACCTGCCCCGCTTGAACTGACTTGACCATGAGATGAGAGTACTGAGTGAAGCGCACAAAGGTCAATGGCGGCGAACCACGGTCAGCAATCAGCAGTCAGTACTCAGCAGTCACCCAAAGCGAAGGGATTAGCCGCGAATCAACGCGACCAACGCGAATTTATTTCTTATTCGTTCATTCGCGAAATTCGCGGCCCTTCTTAATCCGGCAATTTCCCGCTGAACAATCCTTCTAATCCTGCCGCCGGGCAGCGCACGCCAACATAAAACGCGCCAAAGAGCGCATACACGGCGCTGACCTCATCAAAGCGCATCTCGTAGATCAGCTTTTTGAAGATCAGGGGATCATCGGCAAAAAGATCTACGCCCCACTCCCAATCGTCAAAGCCAATTGATCCGGTAATGATCTGCTTGACTGTGCCGGCGTAGCGCCTGCCGACCAAGCCGTGCTCTTCCATCTGCCGCTGGCGTTCTTCAATGGGCAGGCTGTACCAATTTTTGTCCTCGCCACGACGGCGGTCCATTGGATAAAAGCATATATAGCGGCTGGGGGGAATCTGAGGGAAAAGCCGTGGACGCATGGCCTCAGTCTGCCGCTTGATGGTGTCTGCGATAGCGGCGTTCCATTCCTCTGAATGCGGCTCAATTCCCTTCTCCCGTAGGTCACGATAAAGCTTGACTGAGGATTCATACAAACCAAGCTCCACCACTGACAGATACGATGTGGTCTGCTCCAGGTAATCGCTCAGGCGCAGGCGCGAGATCTCCAGCTCAGCGGCCTTGAGCTGGTCAAACGAGTTGCGGAAGTGCACCACCAGCAAATCGCCTTTGTGTCCCAGCAGTGAATACAGCGCGCTCTGACCATTCACATTGTTTTCTACTTTGGTGAGCGCTGTGGAAGCCTCAGCAGTCATCTGGTGCTGCTGCGCCTCGCTCAGCTTGCGCCACTCTGCCCAGCGGAAACGGAACATCTGATGCAGAACACTGGAGCCTTCCAGGGTGAGCGGTACCGCATGCAATTCGCTGCTGCTGATTTTCATCTCAGGCTTGGTTTCGGCCTTGGTGCTGGATGCCATCTTTGATTTTCCCCCTGGTGTGCTCTTGTGATTGTAAGCCCGCTGCTTTAAATTTTGTGTCTATGTCTGTCGCTAAAACCAAGGCCAGAGTAAAACCGGCCACTAAAACTGCCGGAGCTGCCAAAAGCAGAGGCGCTGCGTCTGGCAAAGCAAAGCCTACGCAGACCAGAACTGCTCTCAGCAAGTCCAACAAGAACGGCTATGACCCGGTGGCTCCGGCGCGCGTTCAGGATATTTTAAATCGGCTGGACCAGCGTTATCCCAACGTCACCTGCGCTCTGCACCACAAGAGCGCCTGGGAGCTGCTGATTGCTACCATCCTCTCAGCGCAATGCACGGATGTAATGGTCAACAAGGTCACGCCGATCTTGTTTCAAAAATATCCAATGCCGCAAGCCATGGCTGCGGCGACGCCTGAAGAGCTTGAACCGATCTTGCGACCCACAGGCTTTTATCGCAACAAAGCTAAGTCTGTGGTCGGCGCGTCCAAGGGGATTATCGAGAACTTTGGCGGCCAGGTCCCCGATGAGATGGAAAAGATCCTTACACTGCCGGGGGTCGCGCGCAAGACCGCAAACGTTGTGCTGGGTACTTGGTTCAAAAAAGCAGTTGGCGTAGTAGTTGATACGCACGTGCATCGAATCTCGCGCAGGCTGGAGCTAACCCGCGCTGACGATCCTAAAAACATTGAACAAGACCTGATGAAGGTGATACCGCAAGAAAAGTGGATTGAATACTCTCACCAGATCATCCATCACGGCCGCGCCTTGTGCATTGCGCGGCGACCCAAGTGCGCGGAGTGTCCGTTGGAAAATATCTGCCACGCTGCCGACAAGACTTGGTCAACCGTGGAGATACATAAATCAGCGCAGCCGTAATATAAATCCACCACTGAGGCACGGAGACACGGAGAATGAATCGCAGTCCAATAATCAGAACGATTGCTTTCGCTTTGATCGCATCAGCTATCGCGATCCCCCGAACTGCTGCCCAATCCAACGCCATCACCGACCCTGCGCAGATTACCGCAAAGCAGAAATTCGATATCCAGCCCTTTACCATTGAAAAGCTCTACATGACGCGCAACGTCGGCGAGAGCTCATGGTCGCCTGACGACAAGCAAGTCGCGTTTGTGACCAATATTACCGGCCGCAACAACATTTGGGTTGTTTCGTCGCAGAGCGGATGGCCCACGCAGCTCACGGTAAGCAATCAGCGCCAGGCTAATATTGCGTGGTCGCCTAAGGGGCGTTGGATCGCCTACAACTCTGATTACGACGGCAATGAGCAGTGGGATCTGTTTCTGGTATCGATCAACAACGGCCAGGTGGTAAACCTTACCAACACGCCAGAAGTTTCAGAAGAAGGAACAGCGTGGTCTCCTGATGGCGAGAAGCTGGCTTATAGCGTAAAGCCGAAGAGCGCGCCCAATTACGAGCTCGACGTGATAGAGGTCCTGACCAAGAGAGTCATGCACCTTACCAGCAACACTCCGGCGCAGTTCAGCAATGTGAATCCTATCTGGTCAAAAAACGGAAAGTGGATCGTCTTTACACAACAGGACGCCGCCGGCAAGGACAGCAACGTTTTTATCGTGAGTTCGGTTGGTGGGCGCGCAACGAATCTCACGGTGCACAAGGGCGAGCAGAATTTTTTGGCGACAGCAATTTCACCTGATGGCAAGACGGTGCTGATCACTTCAAATGCCGGAAACGGTTATGCGAACGCCGGGTTGCTGGATATTGCCAGCAAAAAGATTACGTGGCTTACCATTGATAAGTGGGAGGTAAGCTCCGGGCAGTTCTCTCCTGACGGCAAGCGCCTCACCTGGGCCGCCAATATTGATGGCAATCAGGACATTTACATCTACGATATGGCAACGCGGCGGACACAGGCTTTGCCCGTAGCCAAAGGCATCAATTCACTGGGTGGATCAGAAACTGCCTTTAGCCATGATGGCGAGCGGCTGCTCTATACGCACAATGGCCCGAACGCACCCAATGACATCTGGATTTACGACTTTGCTGCGCAGAAGCCGCTGCAGGTTACGCACTCTCTGGTTGGCGGCGTTCGCGGTGAAGATATGGTTGAGCCGTTTTTGGTGCACTATGCCAGCAAGGACGGCAAGTGGCAGATTTCCGCATTTGTTTACGTGCCTTACAACGCAGAAAAAAACGGCCAAAATGCCGCCATTGTGTACATTCACGGCGGGCCAACATCGCAGACCATCAATACCTTTAACCGCAATATTCAGTATCTGGTGAACCAGGGTTATTTTGTGATCGCGCCGAACTACCGCGGATCAAGCGGCTATGGGAAAGAGTTTGAAGACGCCAATCTTCACGACATGGGCGGCGGCGATCTTCAGGATGTGATCTCCGCTGCGGAGTGGATCAAAAAGACTGGCTTCATCGATCCTAAAAAAGTTGCGGTAATGGGCGGAAGCTACGGCGGTTATCTCACCATGATGGCCGTTACCAAGGCGCCCGATCTTTGGGCCGCTGGCGTGCCCATTGTCCCTTTCGTCAACTGGTTTACTGAGATTGAGAATGAAGATCCGCTGCTGCGCCAGTATGATTTGGCGACCATGGGTGATCCTATGAAAGACAAGGCCCGGTTGCAGGAGCGCTCGCCAATTAATTTTGTTGATCAGATCAAAGCGCCGTTGTTGCTGCTTGCCGGCGGCAATGATCCACGCTGCCCCAAGACGGAAGCCGAGCAGGTGGCCAGCGCTATTAAGAAACGCAACGGAGTGGCCGAGCTGAAGGTCTACGAGAACGAGGGACACGGCTTTGCCAAAATGGAAAACCAGATTGATGCTTATACGCGCGTGGCTGACTTCCTGAAAAAATATGCCGAGCCGGCTAAGTGCGGCTGCAATCTTCAATAATGTCGCTTCGCTCCAAACCGCTTAGCGGCATACTCGGCTTTGAAAATTTTCTTGCGCCTGATGAGGCTGTTACGAAACTCGCTATAGCTGTTCTCGCAAGGCGCATATTTAATTCTGCAACGAGAGCGCTGGATGTTTAACATCCCTTCAGGCGAGCGCGAGCTTTACCGTCAGCAAGTACCCGCCGATAACGTTGATCAT